>JBJHAX010000113.1:0-2522 GCA_050480705.1 Nitriliruptoraceae bacterium | reverse complement strand
CGTCCCGGCGAGTCGCACCGCCAGGCGGCTCACCGCGAGCTCGTCGAGGAGACCGGTGTCGAGGTCGAGCTCGGCGCGCAGGTGATCGAACGCCAGGCGACGTTCGTCTTCCGCGGCATCTGGCTGGAACAGCACGAACGGTGGTACCTCGCACATACGGTCGCGTTCGAGGCCAGCGATGCGCCACTCGACGACGCCGATGTCGACCGCGCCGAGTGGTGGTCAGCTGAACGCCTGCGTGACACCGACGAACGGCTGGGTCCGGCCAGCCTCGCCGAGGTCGTCGACACCGTCGCGCGCGACGGCCCGCCCGACGAGCCCTGGACGGTCGACGGGTGACACCGGCGCCGAGAGGCGACACGGGCGCGGCCACGGCCCGAGGTTCAGCGGCCTGCAGCGGCTCAGTCCGGGTCGGATAGGTCGCCAAGCCGATGAACGAGGACCCGATTGGTGCCTCCTCGCCCACCCGGGATGCCCGACACGATCACGACGGTGTCGCCACGTTCGCCGTACCCGTGCACATAGCAGGCTTCCTCGGCGGCGAGGATCAGGTCCTGAGAATGGTCCTTCATCGGGACCATGCGACCATCTGTTCCCCACATAAGGGCGAACCGTCGAAGCGACCGCTCGTCGGTGGTCAGCCCGATGACCGGCTGGCGCGGACGGAACTTCGATACCAGCTGGACCGACGAGCCCGAGAGGCTGAACACCAGGATCGCGGTGGCCTCGACGTCGTCGGCGATCTGCTTGGCCGCCTTGGCCACGACCCGTCCGGTGACCTTGCCGGTGACCGGCTCCATCGGATGGACCCGGTGAATCGAGGTCTCGGCGACCTCGATGATGCGTGCCATGGTGCGCACGGCCTCGACCGGGTAGCGGCCCGCCGCGGTCTCGCCAGACAGCATCACCGCATCCGATCCATCGAATATGGCGTTGGCCACGTCGGATGCCTCGGCCCGGGTCGGCCGTGGGTTGCGGACCATCGATTCGAGCATCTCGGTGGCGGTGATCACCGGGCGGCTCTCACGGTTGGCCAGGTCGATCATCTCCTTCTGGATCGCCGGCACACGCTCGGGGCCGATCTCGACACCCAGGTCACCACGCGCGACCATCACCGCATCGGTGACCGCGATGATGGCCTCGAGGTTCTCCACCGCCTCCGGCCGTTCGAGCTTGCTGACGATCGGCTGTACTCCGCCCAGCGCGCGGACCATCTCGCGCACCTCGACGACGTCCTCGGCCCGCCTGACGAACGACAACGCGATCCAGTCGACCCCCATGTCGACCATTGCCTCGACGTCCGCCCGGTCCTTGTCGGTCAGGCTGGTCGCCGACACCTGCACGCCCGGGAGGTTGACGCCTTTGCGCGAGGTGGCCCGGCCGCCGGCGACCACACGTGCGTACACGCGGTCACCGTCGATGTCTGACACGACCAGGCGCAGCATGCCGTCGTCGATGAGGATCAGCGCCCCCGGCTCGACGTCCTTGGCCAGGTGCTCGTACACCACCGGCAGTGCAGGCACCTCACCGGCGCCGGACACCTCGTCGGCATCGAGCTCCTCGATGCCGCTGACCAGGACGACCTCGCCACCGTCGGCGAGCATCACCCCCTCGTCAGGAAGTCCACCCAGCCGAATCTTCGGCCCCTGGAGGTCACCGAGGCTTCCGATGTTGCGTCCGAGGTCGGCGGCGATCTCGTGCACCTGTGCCAGCCGCTGTGCGTGCTCGGCTGGCGTGCCGTGGGAGAAATTCAGCCGGACCACGTCGATGCCGGCCGCCAGGGCCGCACGGAGCCGGTCGGGGTCCTCCAACGCCGGGCCCAGCGTGGCAACAATCTTGGCGCGGCGCACGGTCATCCTCGGCGAGCGATCGGCAAACGGTCGGTGCGTGGCTCGCGGCATCGTACGCGCCACACCCCCGTATGCAGACGCATCCGGTGCCGGTCAGCCGGCCGACGGGACCACGACCGCGCCGTTCGACGGCGCGATCGGGTCCAGTTCACCCTCGATGATGCGTCGTGTCGTCTCCCCGACGACGGTGTTGACCGCCGCGGGAGCCAACGGACGCACCCGCAGGACGAGGGTGCCCTCCGCCAGTCCGAGGTTCATCGACGCCGGCGGCTCACGTTCGAGCAGACGATCCACGGGTCCCCGGACGACCCGGTGCCACTGGATACGCCACGTGGCCACCACCGCATCCGGGTCCAACGCCGCCGCGATCGCCGAGGGCGTGATCAGACGGGCGCCACCGGCGATCGCCGCCTCGGCGATCTCGACCGATCGAGGCCCACCGCCGACGACGACGACGTCGGCGCCCTCGGCGACGGCCTCGGCGACCATCACCGCCGCATCATCGTCCGACGTGATCTCGGTCACCTCGACGCCCGCGAGCGCGGCGACGAGTCCCTCACGGAAGCGGCCCTGTTCGAGGTCGTGAGGGGCCAAGGCGACTGCGACGATGCCCGTGTCACTTGCCGAGGCGGCGGCCGCGCCGACCAGGTGCCCGAACTCCGCGGTGCGCAG
>JBJHAX010000112.1:0-2612 GCA_050480705.1 Nitriliruptoraceae bacterium | reverse complement strand
CGTGCTTGTCCCCTTCCGCGCCACCACCGATGATGTTGAAGCACGCGTCGAACGCCTCGACGTCGATGCGTTCGACATCGGTGGCCCGAAGGCCTTCGTCGCGCATCGCCAGGATGGCGGCGATCGCTGACTGGCCGTGCGCCTCGGCGTTGTACCGCTTGATCATGACCTGCTCGACCGCATCGAGACCCTGGCGGTGCCAGTCGATGGCGAACTCGCCGGCGACCGACTCCATGAAACCCTTGGTGCCTTCGAAGACTTCGGGCGGGCCGGTGATCCCGTGTCGTGCCAGGTAGACGGCGCGCGTCGCCGTCGCGGCAGCCATGGGATAGGCCAGTCCCTTCCAGTGCGACAAGCGGCCCGTGCGCGTCACGCGCAAGGCCTGGGACGGGGTGCCGGCGATGCAGATCGCCTCGGTCGTGCGGTCGTGATCGAGCCCCAGTGCATGGGCGACCCCCGCGGCCACCGCGAACGCCCCTTGGGTGGTGTGGTCGAATCCGCGCGCACGCACCGGCGCATCCGCGCTCAGCGCGCACTGGACCTGATAGGCGACGGCCAGCGCGGTCAGCACCGTGGTGCCTGCAGCTCGTGCGTGCTCGGCGGCCGCCAGCACCGCCCCGAGGTTGTCACTCGGGTGGCACGACTCGCCCGGACTCATGAACGTGTCATTGAAGTCGAGGTAGCGCACGGCCGCCCCGTTGGTGAGCGCGGCCAGGTCGGGGGCACTGCGGCCACCGCCGATAAGCGTCGAATGCGGGGCGCCGCCGAGCTCGTCTACCGCCTCACGCAACCGGGGAAGCGGCCCCTGCGTCCCGAACGGCCCGAGCGCGCCGATGGCGCAGCCCAGAGAATCGAGCACGCGGATCTTCAGCTCGCGCCGCGACGATACGGGTACGCGATCCCAGGAGGCTTCGGTGACGAAGCCGGCGAGCTGCTGCGCGACGGTCATGTGGTTCGTCCCTTTCGCAGATAGACCTCTCCGGCCATGATCCGTCGTGCCGTGCGCTCGACGCCGACGCTGGCCACCTCCGTCGGATCGTCCGGGTCGAGTTCGATCCGCGCCTGGGCGACACCACGCGGATGGCGCACCCGCACGACGCCGTCGGCCGGGGCCGGTGACGTCCGGCGCGGGATCGTCCCCTCCAGCGCACATGCTGCGGCCGCGCACATCACGCCGGTCATCGTGAAGGCGTGGTGCATGCGCCCCATCGAGAAGATCCGCGCGAGCAGCGCGCCGTCGTCCCCGGAGGCACACACCGCGAGCTTGGGCTGCGATGGACTGACCTCAGCCGGATCGTCGCCGACACCGGCCAACCCGACATGCCGGGCGAGGGCCCCTCGCACCAGCTCGACGCGTGCGAGTGCTTCCGGGTCAGCGTTGATCCGATGGGGATCCTCGTCACCACGAAGACCCAGGTCGGCTGCCGCGACGAATACCACCGGCGAGGTGACGTCGACGATCGACACCTCGATCGTGCCCAGGCCGTCGACCGCGATCCGGTCGGTCGGGCTCCCGGTGGGAAGTGTGCCGTCGAGGACCGAGCCACCCGGGTCGAGGTAAGTGGTCAGAATCGGTGCGCCGGGGGCGACCACGTCGGAGTCCCGCTTTCCCCCGTCGACCGCCGCCAACCCGTCGATCACCGGAACACGCATGCGAACCAGCACACCCGTATTCCGATTGCGGGCTGTCAGCTCTGTCGCCGGCTCCACGACGGGGACGAGACCTTCGTCGACCGCGAACGCCCCGACCGCGGCGGTCAGGTTGCCGCAGTTGCCACGGTGGTCAACGAACGTTCTACCGACCGCGACCTGACCGAACGCATACGAGATGTCCGCATCCGCGTCACCCGGGCCGACGGTCATGACCTTGCTGTTGCTCGAGTACGTGCCACCCAATCCGTCGACCTGGAGTGGGTCGGGACAGCCCATGACCTCCTGGAACACCGCGTCACGGTCCGCAGCATCCGTGGGCAGGTCCCGCTCGTGAAAGAACACCCCACGGCTCGAACCGCCACGCATGATCACGGCCGGGATGCGGCGCTGGGCAACCATCAGGACACCGGCATGGCGAGGTGGGTGACCATCCGCACGGCTGACCCCTCGGTGGTGTGCACCCGCACCGGGCGATGGACACACGGCCCACTCTGACTCGCTGATGTGACCGTCATGCCGATGCCCTCACGCCGACAGAGAAGTGGTATACACCATACCGTCGCACCGGAAGCCGGCCGCGTCCGCCGAGGGGGCGTACGCCCGGTCGGTGTCGACCACCACGACCAGGAAACGATCGAGGAGACCGCACCGATGGAGATCCACTCGCCACGCGACGGCAAGCCCGAGACCGCACGTCGCACGGACACCTTCACCGGGGACGTGTTCGGGCAGCCGGTCCTCACCGATGTTCCGAACCTGACCTACAACCGGGTCGTGTTCGGACCCAACTCACGCACCTACTGGCACAGCCACGGCGACGGTCAGATCCTCCACGTGACCGCGGGCAAGGGTGTCATCCGGTCCCGCGGCGAAGAAGAGCACGTCATCAGCGAGGGCGACACGATCTGGGTCGAACCGGGCGTCGAGCACTACCACGGTGCCGCACCCGACTCGCACAT
>JBJHAX010000111.1:0-2883 GCA_050480705.1 Nitriliruptoraceae bacterium | reverse complement strand
ACGCCGTCGGGCTGGATGGTCGCCCGACCGAACGACGTGTCTAGCCACCGGTGGCACGCGCTGCAAGCATCGGCGAGCCAGCAGGTTTCCGATGGCTTGGGACCGCCATGCGAATCACCGCACAGAATGCCCCAACATCCCGGTGTAAACGATTACTCTCCGCCGGGCGGTCACGCGCGCGCATCGTCGCAGGAGCTTGCCCCCATGGCATCGATCAATGACGTCGCCAGACTCGCGGGCGTTTCGTCAGCAACGGTATCGCGCGTGCTGTCCGGCTCGACGTATCCGGTGCGCGACGCGACGCGCGCGCGAGTGCTCGACGCGGCCAAAGAACTCGGCTTCCGACCCAACCAGTTGGCGCGTGGACTGGTCACCTCCCGGACGCATATCGTCGCCGCGATCGTTCACGACCTGTCGGACCCGTACTTCGCCGAGGTGGTCCGTGCCTTGGGCGACGTCGCGACCCACCACGGATATCAACTGTTGGCGTCGAGTTCGGACCGCGACCCCGACCGGGAGCTCGAATGGCTGGAGATCCTCCTGTCGTACCGCGTGGACGGGGTGATCTTTGCCAGCAGCGTGATGGAGGACCGTGCATACCAAGCAGAGCTGCGACGAATCCTCGATCGGTTCCGCGAGGAGGGCCGCTCCGTCGTCCGGTTCGCCAGCCACCTGTCCAGCATCCGGGGCGTGACGGTGAACCAGCGTGCGGCGTCGGCGGCGATGGTCGACTACCTGATCGGGCTGGGGCACCGGCGCATCGGCATGATCGCCGGGCCACGCAAGCTGCGTGCCGCAGTGCATCGAACGGAGGGCTATCGCGCCGCGCTAGAAGCGGCCGGAATCGCCTTCGACGACGCGCTCGTCGTCGAAGGTTCGTTCACCTCCGACAGTGGTGCGCTGGGTGTCGCGACCCTGCTTCGCCGCTCGCCCGACATGACCGCGCTG
Organism: Nitriliruptoraceae bacterium; assembly: GCA_050480705.1. Lineage (GTDB taxonomy): Bacteria > Actinomycetota > Nitriliruptoria > Nitriliruptorales > Nitriliruptoraceae > JBJHAX01. Next base: position 1,935 of record JBJHAX010000111.1, on the reverse strand, counting down.
TTCGCCGCCAACGACGTCATGGCGTTCGGTTCCCTGCGTCCGCTCGCCGAAGCGGGCATCGTTGTTCCCGACGAGCTGTCCGTCGCCGGGTTCAACGACGTCAAGATCTGCCAGTACGTCTCGCCGTCGCTGACCACCGTCCACGTGCCCATTCGAGAGCAGGCAGCACAGGTCTTCGAGGTGTTGCTGGACGGTCTCGAAGGCCGCGAGCAGCGGTCTCGCCAGGTCGCCACCCACATCGTCGAGCGCGAGTCGACCGGGCCTCCGCGCGGACGTCGAGCACTGTCCGCCGACCGCCTCCGAGGTCTCGCCGATGCGACCGCGCATCTGCAGGCGGCGTCGAGGGTCTGATCCGCAGGCCCGTGTGAGCGAGCACTGGCCCGTGGAGTGCCGGAAGTCAGCGGGCGTCACAGCAAGATGCACAACGTCAGGAGTGAGAATGGACGAGGCTGCACTCGACCAGGTCGTAGCTGAGCTCGATGCGCCCCGCACCGATCCGTCGACACTCGCCCTGCCTACCGCGGCGCATCAGGGCTTCAGTATCGACGATGCCTACGTGGTGCAGCGGCTCATCGCTGAGAGGCGGATCGAGGGAGGAGACCGGCTTGTCGGCCGCAAAGTTGGCCTGGTCGACCCTGCGGCTCAGGAGGCACTGGGCGTCGACGAACCAATCGGTGGCCGGTTGTTCGCCAGTGGCCAGGTGGCCGAGCGCGGCCAACTTGCCCGGATCGCCGGTGCTCATGCCAAGCTGGAGTGCGAACTCGCCTTCCTGTTGGCGCACGATCTCGAAGGCCCGGATGTCACCGGCGCGCACGTGCTGCGTGCTACGGCCGGTATCGCCCCCGCATTCGAGATCATCGAGGATCGCCTGCCGGCGAACGCTCAGGTGCCGGACATGGTCGCCGACAACTGTTCCGGCGTCGGTGTCGTGGTCGGTTCGGCGCTGGTTTCGCCGGTCGAGCTCGACCTGGTGGGCACCGGCGTGGTGCTGGAGATCGATGGTCGACCGGCAGGTTCCGGGTCGGCGGGGGTCGTCATGGGCAACCCGGCCCGTGCGGTTGCCTGGCTCGCGAACCGGCTTGCGCACTACGGCGAGGTGCTACGTGGAGGGGAGTACGTTCTCATCGGCGCGGTCGTCCCGCCCGTGCCTGTCGACCGGGGGCGACGTTTCGTGGCCCGGTACGGCGGCGGGTTGGGAAACCTGGAGGTCGATGGGCTCGGCTGACCGGACACGTCCCACCTCACGGTCGGCCCGATCGGGAATGCGGCATGCTTGGTCGGTCGGCGGGCCGACAGGGCAGGTCTTTCGCACGGGGCTTCCGATTCGCCCTCCGAGGATGTAGTGTCAACTGTCGACAATTACTCGACACCGGCTGACCTGCGTGATAGAAACCGTTTACTGTCCGATCGGACCGCTGCAGACCGATCTGGCGGCGACGCGGGCGAACGGCCCGCCGGACGTTTGCGGCGCCTCGTGCGTCGTGACTGACGAAACAAGGATCGAAGATGTCTTCGACGACTCCGCGCATCGGCATCGACCGGACGACGGCCTCGGGATTTCCGTTGGTGATGCTCGCATCGGCCCTTTGGGGCACCGATGCACTCTTCCGTCGCGGGCTCGCGCTCGAGCTCCCTGCGACGACCGTGGTGGTGTACGAGCACCTCATCCTGACATTGATCATGCTCCCGATCCTGGTGAAGGTGCCGTGGCGGCGCCTCAAGCCCAGCGAGGTTGTCGCGCTCATCCTGATCGGCGCAGGAGCCTCCGCGCTCGCCACCGGGATGTTCACGGCGGCGTTCCGCTACGGCGATCCGAACACGCCGCTGCTGCTCCAGAAGCTTCAACCGCTCGTGGCCATCATCGGTGCCCGTCTGTTGCTCGGGGAGCGGCTGAGGCCACGGTTCGGGCTGTATCTCGTGGTCGCTGTGGCTGCA
>JBJHAX010000110.1:0-2939 GCA_050480705.1 Nitriliruptoraceae bacterium | reverse complement strand
TAACGTCATCAACGGTCACGGGGATCGTCTCCTTCGAGGCTTTCGACACCAAGAAGGATTCTCCCCGTGACCACCTATGTCACGGACCTGTCACCTCTACCCGTGAACTCCTTGTCCTAGGAGGATTTGCCGCGACAGGTGCGTGCAGAAGCGCGTCAGACGGCGTAGCGTTCGTCTTGTACTGATCCGGTCACGCTGGGTCGCGCCCTCCACGGGACGCACCCGCGGACCGGACGAGACCAGGACCACGGCGACAACGTGTCGCCGGAACGCCAATCCTCAGGAGGGCACCGTGTCCCAGCCACCACCGCCAGCACCGCCACCGCCGAGCGGCGACCAAGCAGCTTCGGGCGTCGGCCAGCCGGCCGACCTGCTGAACCGGTTCCTCGCGAAGCTCATCGACTTCATCCTGCTGATGATCGTGAACTTCATCATCGTCACCACGCTCATCTTCGGCGTGTTGGTGAGCGCCGGAATGGGTCGTGGCGGCGGGTTCATGCCTTTCGGCGGCTTCAGCATCGGAGGCCTGATCGCCAGCGTGGTCACAGCGGTGATCTACGTCGGCTACTTCGCCTTCATGGAGTCGAGCAAGGGCCAGACCGTCGGAAAGATGCTGCTCAAGCTCGAGGTGCGCGGCCCCGACGGCAACAAGCCCAGCATGGAAGTCGCCATCAAGCGCAACATCTGGATGGCACTCTCCATCGTCCCCTTCATCGGTGGGCTCGCGCAGCTGGTCGTCGCCATCGTCATCGCGGTGACGATCAACAACAGCGCGACCAACACCGGCTGGCACGACCAGTTCGCTGGTGGTACGAGCGTCATCAAGATCGGCTGAGCCGAGCCGACGCCAGTCGCTTCATCGCGGGCCCCGGGACACTGCCCCGGGGCCCGCTCCGTTTCGCTTCCGCCGACCTGAGGGTCTGCACTTGCTAACGGCCGAATCGGCCGACCCGACGCCACGACCAGCCGAACGCTGAGATGCCGGTGACCATCGATCCTGCCGAACGCGCCGAGCTGCGCCGGGAAATGCTCGCCCACGCTCCGTGGCTCGCCGAGGTCGACGTCGGCCCGCAGTCGGTCGACGCAGGCATGTGCGACCGCTGCACCGCATTGCCGCGCCTGCTGCCGACGTGCGGCCCGGACACCCCGGGCTCGCTGTGCGCACCCTGCGCTCACGTGATAGGCGACGACGGGTGGTGCGAAGGGCATCAGCAGACAGGTGCCGACGCGCGCGCCTGGGCGCGGTCACTGCCCGATGAATGGGCGCCGACCGTCATCCTGTGGTGGATCGCGACGGGAGAGATTCGCAGCGTCGAGGCTGTACGACCCGACATGCGCCCGCACATGGCCGCGCTCCCTGCACCCCTGGCTCGCTACCTGGACTGAGCCGGCCGGCGCATTACGCGCCGACGGGCAATCCGAGCCCTGCCAACCAGTTCCGCAACGCCGTGACATCGCGGAACAGGTGCGCAGGCATGCCGAGCCTGCGTGCCGACTCGACGTTGGGTTCGCGGTCATCGACGAAGGCGACGGCACTCGCGGACAGCTCCAGCTGCCCCAGAAGCGCCTCGTAGAACGCCTCCTCGGGTTTGCGGACCCCGAGATGCCACGAGGAGACGACCCGTTCGAAGCGCCCGTGCAACAGCGAGTCCTCGAGCTCGGTGATCCACACCGGGTAGTTCGACGCGGTGGCGCGTACGACGACACCGTCGAGTTCGTCGAGGAGCTGCCCCATCCCTTCGACGTAGTCCAGCCCGCGCCGACGCACACGATGGAAGCGATCCGCGTCGATGTGCACGCCGCGCGTGCGGTAGTGGTCCCAGTAGGTCTCTTCGTCGATCTCGCCGCGTTCGAACGCCGGATACACGTCGGGATCACGCAGCGCGAAGAGTTCGGCGACAGGGCGACCGCTGGCAGCTTCCAGCGCGTCGCGGAACGGGTCGGTGAGCACCGTGTCCATCAGGTCGAACGCGACGGCGCGGACGTGGGCGACGTCACCCACGCGCAGCCAATTCGTCCAGGCGCGTGGTCAGACCGTCGCCGAACAGCGCACCCGCGACGATTTCGGCGCCACCGTCAGCTGCGACGAACACCCAGGCGGGCTGATACCGGATCCCGTAGTGCGCCCACAGCGTCTCGTCGTCGTCCACCAGCGTCACCATCGCCTCGAGTCCGTGCTCGGCCACGAATGCGTGCATGGCCTCGTCGGTGTCGTGGGCGGCGATGCCGACGAACGTCACCTGCGGATGATCCTCCAGCGCCTCCGCGACCGCGGGGGCCTCACGACGACACGTCGGTCACCACGGCGCCCACATCCAGATCGCCACTGCGGAGCCCGACAGCTGACCCAGATCGTACGATCCGCCGTCGAGGCGCCGGCCCGACACCGTCAGTGCGTCGGGGATCGCGTCGGCAGCGGGCTCATCGACGGCGCCGTCGCTGCCCGGCGGCTCGCGCGCGTCGGCATCACCGGCATCGTCGGTCTCGGTCGGTTCGACCTCGTCGACCGTGGTCGGCGCGTCGGGCGCGCCACCGCAGGCCGCCAGCACCACCAGGGCGCTGAGCGCGATCGATGTGCGACCGACGATGCGCACGGGCCTCGTTCCCATCCTCCGCTAGCGTCGTCGACGGTACCCGGGCTGACCCACGCACGCGCCGGGCGTCCACACGATGCGCTGTGACGAGGAGCGGACGTGGATCCACGCACGCACGTGACGACCCACATCGATACCCGGCGTGATGAACTGACCGGACTGTCCCACGCGATCCACGCCGACGCAGAGATCGCCTACGAGGAAGTCGTCTCGTCGTCACGTGTCGCACAGGCGGCCGAAGCGGCCGGGTTCGAGGTCGAGACCGGCGCATGCGACCTCGACACCGCCGTCGTCGCACGCGCCGGCTCCGGTCCGCTGCACGTCGGGATCTGCGCGGAGTACGAC
>JBJHAX010000109.1:0-2940 GCA_050480705.1 Nitriliruptoraceae bacterium | reverse complement strand
GTCACGATCTGCTGGCCGGGCGCCATCGGTGCGCCGTTGAGAATCGGATGCACGTCCCCGGTCGCTGGATGGCTGCGTGGATAGCGCACCTGTTCGGTGCCGTCCTCGCCGATGACGTAACCCACCGTCTCGTAGGCGCCGTGATCGGCGAGCTCGATCCGGCTCCAATAGATCGCACACCCGTGGCGGCGCGCGGCGTCGGCCAGCGCCGGGGCGGCGTCGTAGGACTCCCCGACGCGCAACGGTCCCGGGTAGCCCTCGGGGAACACGACGACCTGCGCGCCTCGGCCACATGCCTCGTCGACGAGCGCCAACGCCTGATCGACCTTGGCGGCTGGATCACCCTCGGTGCGGATGCGGGGTTGCGCCACCGCGATACGAAGTTCTTCCGGTTGCATGTCCATCGTCCTCATGTCGTGGCCGTGATCACCATCAACGGCTCGTCGAACGGCGCACGTTCGATGTTGTTGAAGCCCGCAGCGGCCATCAGCTCGGCGAACGCGGCGAACGGCCGCGCCGACGATCCGGTCTCGACGCGCATCATCACGTCGAACAGCGGCCCGAAGTCACCCGGACCGCCGTCGCCGGCGAACTCGCTGACCACGAGGCTGCCGCCAGGGCGCAGCGCCGCTGCCGCACCCGCCAGGACCTTCGCGGCCACCTCGTCGTCGAACTCGTGGAGCATGTGGGACAACAGGACCGCATCCTGGCTGGACGCCTCCAGCCCGCACGACGCGTGCTCGGTGACATCGGCTTCGACGAGCGACCAACGGTCGCCGAGGTCGGCGAGCTCCTCACGGGCCCAGCCGGCGACGGTGGGCAGCTCAACGAGGGTCACCCGGGAACCGGCCTCGGTCAGCACCCGCGTGTAGGAGCCGAGACCGCCGCCGACGTCCGCCACGTCGCGACCGGGTGCGAGGCACGGCATCCGGTCGAACGCCGGGCCGGTACGCCGCGCCAGCACGTCGAGCGCATCGAGGAAGGCCCGGCAACGCTCCGGTTCGCTGTCCAGGCGCTCCGACCACGGCGCCAGCACAGGCGCATCGTCACGCACGACCTGGTCGAGGTCGAGCCAGAACCGCGCGAAGGTCGCCTCCTTCTCGATCACCGGACCGACCCCGTCGCCGGCGGCGAGCTCCGCCACGACGTCGCTGGCCACCACGTACCCATCCGGGCCGTGCGCTACGAGCCCCATGCCGGCGAGCGACTCCAGCAGCGCACTCAACGACCCGGTGCCTGCCACCTCCAGCGCCGAGCCGAGCTCGTCGAGTGTGCGCGGCTCGCTTCCCAGTTCGGCGAAGAGTCCGATCCGGTAGGCGGCGGTGACCACGGCGGCCCGTTGGTAGCCGGTGATGACGTCCATCAGTTCGAAGAAGTCGCGTACCACCTCACACTCCTCGTCGCATCGATCGATACAGACGCCATCCGGCTAGCAGCGACTTGAGCTCCGACACACGCCTGGTGCTCCCGCGCTGGCCGGCGAGCACCGCCGAGGCTGCGGCGCGGCCCGGTGAGCCGGTCAGCCCGCCGCCGGGGTGGGTGCCGGCACCGGACAGGTAGAGCCACGGCAGCGGCGTCGCGCACCCGGCCATCGCCGGCGGACGCCATCCCAGCAGCTGATCCAGCGACAGGTCGAGGTGGTTCGGGTTGCCGTCGGCCGAGTGGATGCGTTGCGCCCACCCGGTCGGCGGGGTGACCGCCTGCGCCACGACTCCCCGGGTGAGATCGGCGCCGGTCACCCGTGCGACCGTCGCCAGGGCACGTTCGGCCGCCTCGTCGGCCAGCGACGACTCCCAGGGCTGCCGGGGACGCAAGGGGACGAACGCCGACACCCACACGCTCGACTGGCCTTGCGGCGCGGCGGTCGGGTCGGCCAGCGACGGCAGCGTGAACATCACCGGCAGCTCGTCGGGCAGGCGGCCGGCGACGATGTCGCCGAACGCGCGCCGCAGCGAATCAGGCGCGTCCTGCAGCATCCACAACGCGCCGCCCCGGTCGCCGAGCGGGCCGAGATCGGGCGCGTGGTCCAGGGCCAGGTCGACCTTGAGTTCCCCGACGTTCAGCCGGCCGGATGCCATCCCACGGGCGGCCTCGGCCAGCTCGGCGGGCGCGTCGTCGAGTAGGCCGACCGTGCGGCGCACGTCGAGGGTGGAGACGACCACGTCGGCGTGGAGGTCTCCGTCGTCGCCGAACCGCACACGTGCGCCTCGGCCGTCCTGGGTGATCGCACGGACCTTCGCGCCGGTGACCAGGCGCCCTCCGGCGTCGGCGAGCGCGGCTGCAAGTGCGTCGATCAGTGCACGTGAGCCCCCGACCGGACGTGCGGGAGCGCTTCCGTGACCGGACGGGACGAGCATCGAGAACATGCCGGTCCCGGGCGCCCACGGCGGCATCTGGCCGTGCGCACCATGCATCGCGAGCGCACTGCGCAGATGGCGGTCGGCGAACCGTCGTTCGAGCACCGCTTCGCAGGACGACACGATGAGCCGGAACAGATCCTCGCCGCCGGCGATCCCGCCGAGCTGAGCGGCGAGCGCGGACGGTGTCGGCGGGACCGGGAACGCGTCGATCATGGCGAACAGGCGGTCAGCCAACGTCGCGAACTCGACGTAGGCGCCGCGGTCGTCACCGAACGCTTCGGCGGTGGCTTCCGCGGAGATCTCGAATCGCACCACCTCACCGTCGCCGAACGCGGCGCCACCGATCGAGCTGCCGCGTGCGAAGGTCAACCCGAACCGCGCGAGGTCCAGTTCCTCGGCGAGCCCGACGATCCCACCGTGCTCCACCGCACCACGTTCCAGCCGGTGGCCGGCGTCGGTGGTCTCGGTCCAGATGCAGCCGCCGGGTTCGTTGCCGGCCTCGAGCACGGTGACCTCGCGACCGGCGCGTGCCAGCAGTGCTGCGGCGACCAGACCGTTGTGGCCGCCACCGATGACTACG
>JBJHAX010000108.1:0-3248 GCA_050480705.1 Nitriliruptoraceae bacterium | reverse complement strand
CACCTGTGTCCCGGTCGCGCTCACGCGGTTCGCGTTGGAAATCGATGCGGTTGCGACGCTGCGTTCCGCGTGATTCTGGCCAACCGTGCGCGGAGGTGGCGGACGTCGCCCGAATCCTGGTCTCCCCATGTTATTGAGGATGAGGTCCCGACCGATCGGTTACTCATCCTGGCTGCTCGTCCGACGAAATGGCAGCCGTCGACGGTGTGATGCAAGAGGCATCGAGGATCTCGAGTAGGTGCTGATAGGGCTGGCCGACAGCGCGGGACATGCCGATCTCGCATGTTCGGTTGGCTGAGGCGAACAGGACGGCGTCACTCGCCTGCACATCGGCTGCGTAGATGGCGGTCGCCGACTCGGTCAATTCGGGGTGAAGTAGTCCCCGGTCGCCCGCGAATGCGCAACAGGACCAGTCACCAGACACCGCAACGTGCTCGCTGCACAAGCCAGCGATCGCCATGAGATCATCCGTCATGTCAAGCCGAATGGCCGAACAGGTTGGGTGCAGAGCCAGGGTCCCCGGGCGTTTGGCGATGGTGATGCGGTCGACCACTCTTTGCCGAACGAAGGTCACCGCGTCCATGATCGACGTCGAACCGATAGTGCTGTCCGCGAGCAACTCGCGATAGCCCTCCGTACAGGAGGTCGCGTCCACAACGACCTTCGCGTCCCATCCCTCGCTTGCCGTCTCGAGCGATTCGCGGACACGGTGCCTCATTCTCTCGTATCCGGTTAGTTGGCCTTTGGACTTCCATGGCATCCCGCAGCACAGCGACGCGATCTCTTCAGGCACCTTGACGGCGATACCGGCGTGATCGCACAACCGAAGGAAGGCCGCGCTCGCACCTGACCCACCGGCTGATGGGCCGAACAGCTCCCCTGTACATGAGGGCAGGAAAAGCGCCTCGGCCTGCGGGTTGGGCCGCGATCGACGACGCGGCCCGCCGGCCGGCAACTGTTCGTCCCACGCTGGGACTACCTCGTCGCCAAGCAATGCTCGACCGGCCGACGAAGCCGCGCGAGGCAAGACCGTCGGTAACCGGGCCCCGACCGTGAGACCGCCGGCCAGCAGCCGAGTTGCTGCTGCCCAGTGGCCGGCCGCGAATTCCCAAACCCGCGAGGTGAAACGTCCAGCTTGCTCTGCACGCAGTCGGCGGATCAGGTCACCGGTGTTGATGCCAACCGGACAGGTCGTCTGACACATCCCATCGACGGCGCAGGTCTGGATGCCGTCGTGGGCGTAACCCGCGCGCAGATCGGCAACAAGCTGATCCTCATCCGCGGCCTCGGCCAGCACCAGCTCGCGACGCAGCGTGATCCGCTGACGCGGGGTCAATGTCAGGTCCAGGCTCGGGCAGACCGGTTCGCAGAACCCGCATGCTACGCACCGATCCACCTCCTCCTCGACGGCTACCAACGGCTTGATGTCCTGCACATGGATGCGCGGGTCATCGTTCAGGATGACCCCAGGATTGAGCACCTCCTTCGGGTCGCAGAGCGCCTTGAGCTCCACCATCACCTCGAAGAGTTCATCGCCGAACTGACGGCGGACGAATGGTGCCATCATCCGCCCGGTCCCATGCTCTGCCTTCAGGGTGCCCCCGTGGCCAAGCACCAACGCGACCATGTCTTCGGTGAACGCCTCATAGGTGGCGGTGCGGCCTGGGTCGTCGAACCGCTCGGTCAGCATGAAATGGATGTTGCCGTCTCGGGCGTGACCGAAGATGACGCTGTCGTCGTACCCATGACGTGCAAACAACCTTTGAAGCTCGGAACACACCTCGGCGAGATCGCTCGGCTGGACCGCGATGTCCTCGAGGAGAGCGCTCGTACCTGCGGGACGCGCTTCCGCAACCGCCGCGTACAAACCCTTCCGAATGCCCCACAAGGAACTTCGAATTGACGGATTCGTGGTCAGGCGCGCGGAGTTCGTCAACAGCTCATCAAGCAACCCACTGGTCTTGCGGACCCGATCCTCCAACGCTTCCGCAGAGTGTTCCTGATGCTCCACCAACAAGGCTGCCTGTTGATCCACAGCAAGCGCCTGCAACAACTGCGGGGCCGACGCAGACTGTTGGGCGACCCGCAAGGCGGTCGCGTCCAGCAGCTCGATAGCAGCCAGGTGTGCGGAGATCAGGCTCGGCAGCGCATCGTTGGCATGGGCTAAGTCATCAAACACGAGAAGCGAGGTTGCTAGGTGGGGGCGAAGCGGCAGTGTCCGAAACGTCGCCTCGGCGATGAACGCGAGCGTTCCCTCACTGCCCACGACCAATCCCTCGAGGATCCGCGCTGGGCTGTCACGGTCGACGAACGCGTTGAGCGAATACCCCATCGTGTTCTTGAGCGCGTACTGTTGCTCGATCCGGAGCATTGAGTCTGGGTTGCCACGCACCCGCTCGCGGAGACGAACCAGCCCTTCGAATAGCGCCGGCTCGCTCACACGCAGATGTTCATCCGCGTCTTCCGCTCCAGTATCCACCACCGTCCCGCTCGGCAGCACCAGGACGAGACTGTCCAGCGTTCGATACGCGTTCGACTCTGTCCCACACGTCATCCCACTCGAATTGTTGGCGACAACACCGCCGATCGTGCATGCCACCTCACTCGCCGGATCCGGCCCCAACTTCGCGCCGTGAGGGGCGAGGCGTCGATTGACCTGCTGCAATGTGGCACCAGGCTGCACCCGAACACGCCGGCCAGCGTCCAACACCTCGACCGCACGAAAGTGCCGGCGCGTGTCAAGCACCACTCCCTCGCCCAGAGCCTGACCACTCAAGCTTGTGCCGCCCGAACGGAACGTGACCGGCGCCTCGAATCGAGCAGCGACGCTGACCGCAGCAGCCAACTTCTCAGCGCTCGCGGGAGACACAATTACCTGCGGCACCAGCCGGTAGTGCGACGCATCCGTCGCATACGCATACCGATCAACGGCGCCATCTCTCACCCCGTCCGGCACCGCTTCGCGCAGCGCGGCGACCAGATCATGGTCCGTCAAGGCAGAGTCATGGTTCCGCGCCGACAGGTTGCGACGCCGCCGACCAGTCACGGGGTTGCGCGCCGGCATACCTGACGCTGCGTCCCAAGACCATCAATCGACAGTTCCATGACGTCGCCCTCGTGCAGAAAACGTGGTGGCGAGAATCCGAGCCCGACACCTGCCGGAGTTCCCGTGTTGATCACATCCCCAGGTTCAAGGACCATGAACTGGCTGAGGTACCAAATCAAGTACGGAACGCGGAACACCATGT
>JBJHAX010000107.1:0-3261 GCA_050480705.1 Nitriliruptoraceae bacterium | reverse complement strand
GGTGCGTACTCCTGCTCGACCCGTTCGCGGTGCAGCAGGTGGTACTGGGGCTGTTCGACGACGGGCTTGTGCCAGCCGTAGCGGTCCGCGACGTCCCACGCGGCCCGGATCGCCTCGGCGCTCCATTCCGAGGTCCCCCAGTAGTGGGCGTAGCCGCGCTCGATCACGTCCGACATCGCACGGGCGGTCTCCTCGACCGGCGTGTCGGCGTCAGGGCGATGGCAGTAGACGAGGTCGAGCCGATCGATGGCCATGCGCTCCAGGGACGCTTCGACCGCCTCGATGAGGTACTTACGGTTCAGGGTGTTGCGCGTGTTGGGGCCGTCGTGGATCCCCCAGTAGTACTTGCTCGACACGATGTAGCTGTGCCGGGGCCAGTCCAGGCGGCCAAGCGCCTCACCCATGATCCGCTCGGACGCGCCACCTGCGTACTGCTCGGCGTTGTCGAAGAAGTTCATGCCGCCCTCGTAGGCGGCGGCCATGCATTCGGCGGCGGCGCCGGCGTCGAGCTGATCGTTGAACGTGACCCAGGAACCGAAACTGAGCACGCTGACCTTCAGCCCGCTGTGGCCCAGACGGCGGTAGGGCATCGTCACGGGCATCGTGGCTCCTCGTGGCGCTCAGCGTGGCCGGGCAGATGGCGCAACGCGCCGGTGCCTCCGGCCACCTTCGAGCGTATCGACGACGGTGTGGCGCCAGAACGGCCGGCTGTAGGCTCCGCGCCCATGCCTCGATTCGCCGCAGCCGCACTCGTGTTCGTGTCGTCGGCCGCCGTCCTGGTCCTCGAGATCCTCGCGGCCCGACTACTCGCGCCCTATGTCGGCGTGACCCTCGAGGTGTACACGGCAATCATCGGTGTGATCCTCGCAGGCATCGCGTTCGGTTCGTGGTGGGGCGGGCGCATGGCCGACCGGATCGATCCGCGACGCACCATCGGTGCGTTGATCGTCGCCGGCGGCGTCCTCGCGCTCGTCACGATCCCACTGGTGGACGCGCTCGGTGCAGGCCTGCGCGGCGCGGGGCCGCTCGCGACCGTCGTGATCACGTTCGCGGGCTTCTTCGCTCCGGCCGCCGTGCTCACCGCGGTCACGCCCGCGATCATCAAGCTGCAGCTCGAGTCGTTGGACGAGACCGGTCGTGTGGTTGGCCGCCTGTCGGCCATCGGCACCGCCGGCGCGATCGTGGGCACGTTCCTGACCGGTTTCGTGCTCGTGGCGGCGCTGCCGACGCGGCCAGTGATCCGCCTGGTCGGTGTGGCGCTGATCGTGCTCGGAATCGCGGTCGGGTTCTGGCTGACACGCCTGCGCACGCTCACGCCGATGACGCTGATCGCGATCATGGCGGCGGGCGGTCTCAGCTTCGCTGCGTCGCACCCGTGCCAGTACGAGTCGGCCTACTACTGCGCCTGGGTCCAGCACGATCCTGGGCGCGACAGCGGACGGGTGCTCTGGCTCGACACGTTGCGCCACAGCTACGTCGACCTCGACGACCCCTCCTACCTCGAGTTCGCCTACACCGGCTGGTTCGGTGACGTGATCACCGCGACTGCGCCGGAAGGCGAACCGCTCGATGTGCTGCACATCGGCGGCGGTGCGATGACGATGCCCGGCTATCTGCGTCACGAACATGCCGGGTCGACGTCGACGGTGCTCGAGCTCGATCCGCTGCTCGTCAGGCTCGCCGTCGACGAGTTCGGGTTCACCCATGGAGAGGACGTCACGATCCTCACCGGCGACGCACGCAACGCCATCGCCGAGGTCGAACTCGGCGCCTACGACCTCGTGATCGGTGACGCGTTCGGCGGCGTGGCAGTGCCGTGGCATCTGGCGACACGCGAGTTCACCGAGCAGATCCACGACCGCCTGCGCCCGGGCGGCATCTACGTGATGAACGTGCTCGACCACGGGCCCCGCCGGTTCCTGCGCGCCCAGGTCGCCACCGTGGGTGCCGTCTTCAGCCACGTCGCCGTGATCGGCCACCCGGGTTCGTTCGCCGAGGGCGGCCAGGGCGGCAACCACGTGGTGCTGGCGTCCGACGCGCCGCTGCCACTGGAGGAGGTCGTGAGCGCGAACCGCCGCCGCGCCGAACTCGACGCGCTGCTCGCAGGCGATGAGCTGGCAGGTTTCACCGCGGGATCCCGGGTCCTGGTCGACGATCACGCACCCGTCGACCAGCTGCTCACCCCGTTGCCGCCCCGCTGAGCGCCCCGTCGGCGGCGCGCACCATTGCCTCGACGGTGGCGTCGACGTCGTCGGCGTCGGTCGTCCAGTTCGACACCGAGATGCGCATCATGCGCTGTCCCCGCCACGTCGTGCCACTGACGAACGCGGTGCCGTCGAGCTGGACACCGCGGACGACGTCGTCGTTGAACGCATCCGCGTCGGTGCCGTCGGGCGCCAGCCAGTGCACGAGCACCTGGTTGAGCACGACCTCGTTGACGATGCGCACGCGGCCGGTCGCGGCGAGCAGTTCGGCGAAGCGGGCGGCCATCGCCGACGTCGAGGCCACGATGTCCGCGACGCCCCGCCGTCCGAGCGAACGCAGCGTCGCGTACACACCGAGCCCCCGCGCACGCCGCGAGAACTCCGGGTTGAAGTCCATCGGCTCGCGGACTTCCCCCTGGTCCTGGATGAGGTAGCTGGCGCGCACGCTCATCGCGGCGCGGTGCGCCGCGGCGTGCCGGCAGATCGCGATGCCGCAGTCATACGCGACGTTGAGCATCTTGTGCGCGTCGGTCGACCACGAATCCATCCGGTCGAGCCCGTCGGTCAGATCGTCGTGCGCCGCCGAGGAGCGCGCGAGCAGCCCGACCGCGCCGTCGACGTGCACCCACGTCGGGTTGCCGCGCTCGCGGTGCGCGTCGACGAGGTCAGCGATCTCGACGAAGCGGTCGAACGAGCCGGTGTTCACGTTCCCGGCCTCGAGACACACGATCGTCGGCCCGTCCACGCGCTCGAGCGCCTCGGCGAGCGCGCCAGGAAGCATGCGGTCCTCGTCGTCACAGTCGACCTCGGTGCACATGCGTTCACCGAGCCCGAGGAACCGCAGCGCCCGCGGGACCGTCGCGTGACGCCCCGACTTGGTGATCACGTGCACGCGCGGCGCCTGCATCAACCCGTCGGCCTCGACGTCCCATCCGACCTCACGCAGCACGTGGTCACGCGCTGCAGCCAGGCACGTGAACGTCGCCATCTGCCCGCCGGTGACGAATCCGACGCTGCAGTCCTCCGGCAGGCGTGCCAGCTCGACGATCCATCGTGC
>JBJHAX010000106.1:0-3482 GCA_050480705.1 Nitriliruptoraceae bacterium | reverse complement strand
CTGCAGCACCGGGACGTCGGCGTCGGGGTACATGACTGTCAGCGGAACGTAGGCGCCGTGGTCGAGGCCACGACGCGGTTCGCGCGCGACGGGTTCGGTGTCGGGCATCAGTTTCTCGATGCGCTCAGCGAGATCGGGCGCACCGGGTGCCGGATAGCGAACCTGGTAGTAGCGAGGGGCGAACCCCGCGAAGTCGTAGACGAGGGGCACCGGTTCGGTTGCGCCGAGCATCAGCGGCGCCGATTCCCAGTGCGCCGACACGATCAGGATCGCGCGCGGCCGGGGGAGCGCCTCGGCCCAATCGCGAAGTTCGTCGGTCCAGCGACGATCGTCCACGAGGGGTGGTGCGCCGTGGCTGAGATACAGCGCCGGCATGGCGGTGCTCGTCGCGTCGTTCACCGTGCTGTCCTCGTTCACCGTGCGGTCCTTGTGTTCGTGGAACAAACGTACACGCTTTTAATTGAAGCATCAAGTGTTTTCGGGTGCCGATGGGTGCGTCCAGACGTGCGAGGCGCCGTTGGACGGGCGCGTTCGCGCGGCCGGTGGCACGTCGACAGCCCAGCGATGTGGACGGCCCGGGTGAAGCTGTACTAACGTGCACGTTCATCGAGGCTGAACGCGGGTTCGGTGCACACAAGCCGCCGGAACCCGTGTGGGAGAGGATCGAACATGGGCGATCGGGGGGGTCCGTGACGACCAGCGCGGGCGTCCGGCACAGCCGGCACCGCGTGTCTCTCCCGCGACCATGGTCGACCAGGCATGCGCCGGAGTCAGAACGTTGAAGCTGCTCATTCGGGGCGGCGCCGTGCTCACCTTGGGGGAGCGGACGCCGAACCATGACGAGGCCGACATCCTCATCGAGGACGGCCTCGTCGTCGACATCGCCCGCACGATCCGTGCCCGAGACGCCGATGTCGTCGACGCGGGCGCAGCTGTGGTCATGCCTGGATTCGTGGACGCCCACCGTCACGCGTGGCGCACCCTGCTCCGACAGGCAGGTGGCAACGACCCTGCACGCGCCCAGGAGCTCGTTGGTGAGGTCGGGCCACGGCTCACCCCCGATGACGTCTATGCGGCCACGCTTCTGAGCCTGCTCAACGCAGCCCACTTCGGGATCACCACCGTCGTCGACGTCGCCGATGTCCAGGTCGACCACACCTTCGCCGAGGCGACGCTGCAGGCACACACGGATGCGGGCGTTCGCACCGTCCTCGTGCACACCGCGCCGACCTGGCACGACCAGGGGGGTGCCACCGCGTCACTGGAGCAACTCGCGCGGCCGGACGCGTCCTTGCCGGCACGGGTGCGGCTCGCCTACGGGCATCCCGGCACGACGCTCGACGCGGTGACGCGACCCGAGGACGCATGGCCTCGCGCGCGCGAACTCGGGCTTCGCATCCACGCCCACGCAGGCCTCGATGAGGCCGATCGGGGAGTGGTCGCACGGCTGGGCGCTGCCGGCCTGCTCGGTGACGACGTGACGCTTGCGCACTGCTGCGCGCTCGGCGACGACGATTTCGACGCACTGGCGCGTCACGACGTGGGCGTGGCGATCACGCCATCGAGCGAGATGGCGCAGTCGCTCGGCAGCCCACCGCTGCAGCACTTGCTGGATCGAAGGATCCGTCCTGGCCTCGGCACCGACGACGCGACGATCGCTCCCGGCGACGGGTTCGCACCGATGCGGGCCGCACAGTCGCTGCAGCACGCCCGGGTCTTCGACCTGAAACTCGCCGGCAAGGCGGGTCTTCCTGACATGATGACCACCCGCGATGTGATCCGGTACGCGACCTCGGCGGGAGCGCGGGCGGTCGGCATGGCCGACGTCGCCGGGTCGATCGAGGTCGGACGGCCCGCGGACCTGATCGTCCTTCGCGCCGACCTGGTCAACATCGCGCCGGTGAACGACCCGATCGGCGCCGTGGTGTGGGGCATGGATCCGGCCAATGTCGACACCGTGATCGCCGACGGTCGGCCTGTGGTGCGGGACGGAGAACTCATCGCGGATGCGGCGGACGTGCGCGCGCGTGTCGACGCCGCCGTCGCCCGACTCGAGCATGCCGTCGGTCCCCTGGTCGGTGCGGCCGGCGGAGGTGGCCGATGACGTCGGTGCGCCGTTCCGGATCGGCGATGACGACCTTCATCGTCGCCTCGCGCTATCTGCCGGTCTACATCGCGACGCTGCTGCTTGTCGTCGTCGCGATGATCTGGGCACCGGCGACGCTCAGTCCGTCGTCGATCGGGGCCATCGTCCCCTTCGGCACGTTTCTCGCGATCGCAGCACTCGGTCAAATGCTCGTGATCATGACCGGGGGCATCGACCTGAGCGTGCCCGGAACGTTCGCTCTGGCGGGCTTCCTCGTCGTCGGTGTCGGCCAGGCGAACAATGCGCGACTCCCGATTGCGATCGCGACGGCGCTCGCCGTCGCGGCCCTCATCGGACTGGTCAACGGCCTGCTCATCGGCGGGCTCCATCTCAACCCCCTGATCGTGACCCTCGCGGTCGGCCAGGTCGTGACCGGCTTCATGAACCGCTACTACACCTCGATCGCCGTGCAGTCCTCGGTGCCGCCGCTGCTCCACCAGTGGACGGCGTCGCGTTTTCTCGGCCTGTCGTTCACGTTCTGGACCGGTGTGACGCTCACGTTGGGCACCGTCCTGGCCTTCCGCTACACGGCGGTGGGGCGACGCTTCCAGGCCGTTGGCGCCAATCCGGTCGCATCATCGGTCGCCGGCCTGCGCGTGAGCATCTACCGAGTCGCGGTCTACATGGCCGCCGCGCTCCTCTACGCGATCGCCGGCATCCTGCTCGCGACCTTCCTGCGCAACCCCAGCGCGACCTACGGAGCGCCCTACCTGCTGGGTCCGATCGCTGCCGTCGTCATCGGCGGCGCATCGCTCACCGGCGGCCTCGCGAGCCCGGTGTCGACCTGGGTCGCTGCGATGTTCCTCGCTGCGCTCAACCAGATGATGCGCGTGATGGGGCTTCCGACCGCACTGCAGTTCGTCGTGTTCGGCATGGTCATCATCGGAGGGATGGTGGTTTCGGGGGACCGGATCATCCGTGCTGTCGAACGTGTCATGCGCGAGCGACGACCTCGACAACTCGACCAACAAGTGGCTGGTGGCGTGAACGACGCGGGTGGCTGACTGTGTGCGCCACCGGTCCGACCGACCGGCCACCCGCACGAATCGAACGACTGAAACGACGAAACAACGAAGCCATGACCAACCACGACCCTGAAGCGCAACAACATGGGAGAGGGACATGAGACGCATCCGAATCATCGGTCTCGCCACCGCCATCGCGCTCATCGTCGCCGCTTGCGGCAACGGTGATCCCGATCCGGTGGTCGAGGACGCGCCGGCCGAGGAGCCGGCGGCTGAGGAACCGGCCGAAGAACCCACCGACGAACCGGCGGAGGGCCTCGAGCAGTACGGCGAAAGCACCGACGCCGACCCCGCGCTTGTCGAGCGTGCCC
>JBJHAX010000105.1:0-3521 GCA_050480705.1 Nitriliruptoraceae bacterium | reverse complement strand
TTCCACAGCAGGTTGACGACGTGCGCGGCGACCTCTTCGCGAGCGAGCGTTCGATGGTCGAGCCACCACTCGCCGATCAACGCCACCGCACCGACGAGCATGAGCGCGTACATGGGTGCGGCAGCCTCGTCGAAGCCACGGCTGGAGAACTCGGCGACGAGCAGCTGTTCCGCACGGGTGGCCACGTCGGCGATGACCGAGGCGAACGACCCGCCGGTCATCCCGATCGGCGCGTCGCGCACCAGCACCCGGAACCCCTCTTCGCGCGTTTCGATGTAGGTCAGGAAAGCGTCGGCGGCACGCTCGGCGACCTCGCGTGGATGGCCCGCATCGAACGCCCGGGTGATGGAGGCGGTCAGCTCACGGACCTCGCGGTCGACCACGACCGCATACACGCCCTGCTTGCCGCCAAAGTGCTGGTAGACCACCGGCTTCGACACGCCGGCGCGCTCGGCGATCTCCTCGATCGAGCTCGCCTCGAATCCCTTCTCGGCGAACAGCGAGGTGGCGACGCCGACCAGCTGCTCGCGACGCTGCTGTGCGGTCATGCGCACGCGACGTGGGGCTGCCTTGCGTGACCGGTCGTGGCTTTCCGGCGGCGAGTTCAGGCGACGGCCCCCAACCGGTTGACACGTAGCTTGCGGGCGATCTGCGCCGGCGACGGGACCTTGATGTCACCGGCGAGCCGTACGAGCGCCAGCCCGCGGATCACGATGTAGGAGAGGTCGAACTCCCACCAGCGCAGACCGTGTCGCGCCGAGGCGGGGAACGCGTGGTGGGCGTTGTGCCAGCCCTCGCCGAACCCGATCAGCGCCATCGCCACGTTGTTGCGCGCCTCGTCGTGGGAGTCGAACGGGCGTGTGCCGAACACGTGGCAGATCGAGTTGATCGACCAGGTCACGTGATGGAGCACGAAGATGCGTACCAGCGCGCCCCAGACGAACCCGGTGAACGCACCTGCCCACGACCATGTGATGAGCCCGCCCAGGATTGCCGGAGCGGTGAAGCTCGCGAGCACGAACCAACCGAAGTTGTCGGAGATGCGACGCACGACCGGGTCGTCGATCAGGTCGGGCGCCCACTCCTCCTTGACCGTCGCCTCGGACGAGAACATCCAGCCCAGGTGGGCGTACCACAACCCGCGGATCATCCCAACCGATCCGCCCTGCATGTCGACGTGCGGGGAGTGGGGGTCGCCGGCGGAGTCCGAGTAGGCGTGGTGCCGTCGGTGCGCGGCGACCCAGTCGATCACCGAACCCTCGATGGCGAACGACCCCGCCACGGCGAGTAGTCGACGCAACCCTGGCGAAGCACGGAAGCTGCGATGGGTGAACAGCCGGTGGAATCCTACGGTGACCCCGAGCCCGGAGAACGCGTAGAACCCGACGAGAAGTCCGGCGTCGACCGGGCTGATGCCGGTGCCCCAAAGCCGCTGGATCGCGTACACGACCCCCGCCAACGGCACGATCGTGATGATCAACATCGCAACCCGCTGCCAGAACACCGCCCTCGGCGAGGCGATGGTGATGCCCCGCAACGTCGGCGTCTCGTCGTAAAGGGACGGGGCCTGGGTGAGCTGCGACATGGGCGACCTCGTGGTTCTCGACCGGGCGGCAGGCAACCACCGCCCAACCTACGGAACAGTAACTTTACGGTAGCGTAACTTTGCTTCTCGTGCAGCCGAAACTCCCCGGACCGTCAAGGCCGCCGCCGTGCCCGTCGAATCCACCTCCGATCCCCGCGTCGTCCGCATTGCCGAACAGGTCCTCCACTGCGCGCTCGACGAGATCGCGGCCGGGTTGGTGGCACGCAGCGGATCCAACCGGGTGACGGCGAAGGCGGACGGCACGCCGGTCACCGACGTCGACCTAGAGGTGGACCGGCTGCTGCGCGAACGCATCGTCGCACGCTTCCCGGACCACGGCATGCTCACCGAGGAGAGCACGACCGTCACACCCGATACCGAGTGGACCTGGGTCATCGACCCGATCGACGGCACCTCGAACTACACCACCGACGTCCCGTACTGGTGCGTGTCGGTCGCCCTGGCCCATCGGGGCGCCCCCGTCATGGGGATCGTCGACGCTCCGGTGCTGTCCCGCCGCTATGCCGCCGTCCGAGGCCAGGGTGCGCGACGAAACGGCACACCGATCCGGGTTCGGCCCGGGGTTGACTGGCGCGATCCGGCCAACCGCCACATCGCCGTGATGCTCACCACCGCCTCCGCCCGTCGCGCGCGTGCGGCCGGTGTCCGCCTGAACGTGCGGGTCATGGGCTCGACCGCGCTGGATCTCGCACTGGTGGCCGACGGCGGTGCGGTCGGTTCGCTCGCGCTCGTCCCGCACGTGTGGGACGTCGCCGCCGGGACCTTGCTCGTCGAGGAAGCTGGTGGCGCCGTCGTCACGCTGCGCGGGGAACCGATGCTGCCGCTCGTCGCCGGTGTCGACCACCGCGCGGTGTCCGCGGTGACCGCTGCGGCCGCCGACGCCAAATATGCGCGCGAGCTAGCCGGCGCGCTGATGCCGACGCCCTGATGCCGACGCGCTGATGCCAGAACGACTGATGGGACCTGGGAACACGCCGGACATCGCTGAGCTGGCCGCACGGCTGCCGGTCGGGTTCTTGCTGGGTACGGCCACCTCGGCGTACCAGATCGAAGGTGGTGCTCGCGCCGACGGTCGCGGCCGCAGCATCTGGGACACCTTCTGCGCCCAGGAAGGCCGCATCGCGGACGCCTCCAGCGGCGAGGTCGCCGTGGACCACTACACCCGGTGGCGCGAAGACCTCGCGCTGATGGCCGCACTCGGCATGCACGCGTACCGCTTCTCGGTGGCCTGGCCACGTGTCTTGCCCGACGGCGACGGTCCGGTCGAAGCGCGCGGTCTGGCCTTCTACCGTCGGCTGGTCGACGCGCTCGTGGCCCAAGGCATCACCCCGGTGGTGACCCTCTACCACTGGGACCTGCCACAGGCGTTGCAGGATCGTGGGGGCTGGCAGAGCCGCGCGACCGTGGACGCCTTCGTGCGGTACGCGACGATCGTCCAGGACGCGCTCGGCGACGCAGTCGAGGTGTGGACGACGATCAACGAGCCGTGGTGTGCGGCGTTCCTCGGCCACGCCAGCGGCGTGCACGCGCCCGGCCTGACCGATCCGGGGGCGGCGTTCACCGCCGCGCATCACCTGCTGCTCGCCCACGGTGAAGCGGTGGCCGCCATGCGCTCGAAGGCCTCAGGCGATCACCGATTCGGCATCGTGCCCAATCTGGTGCCGGTCCGGGCCGCATCCGACGAGCCGGACGATGCGCGAGCCAGCGGGATGGTCGACCTGCTGCAGAATCGCAGCTGGCTCGATGCCCTGCTGCTAGGCCGCTATCCGGAGGAGCTGTGCGAACTGCATCGCTCCTTCGGGGTCGCCTCAGCGGTGCGCGACGGTGACCTCGAACTGATCAGCCAGCCGCTCGATGTCCTCGGCATCAACTACTACCACCGGCACCGTGTGCGGGCGGCCGGCAGCGACACGGC
>JBJHAX010000104.1:0-3745 GCA_050480705.1 Nitriliruptoraceae bacterium | reverse complement strand
GAACCCGGCCGTGTGGGTCAGCAGATGCGCGGCGGTGACCGGCGCATCGAAGGTGTCGGGGATGGTGATGTCGGCGAGGTAGGTGTTGACGTCGGCGTCCAGGTCGAGGGCGCCCTGCTCGACCTGCTGCATGACCGCGGTGGCGGTGACCAGCTTGCTCACCGACCCGATATCGAACCGGGTGGAGGTGGCGTCGACGGCGGTGTGTTGTTCCAGGTCGGTGTGCCCGTAGCCCTGCGCATGCACGATGCGCCCGTCGCCGACCACCACGAGCACCCCGCCGGGGATGTCGTGGCGTGCCATCACCTGGCCGATGTCGGCGTCCATGAACGCGGCGAGCGCGTCGAGGTCGCGTGCCTCAGCAGGCCCGGGGCTGCCATCTGCGGCACGAGCCGGCGCGGACCCGCCCGGCGCGGCGCCGAGTCCGATGAGGCCCGTCAGCACGAGGAGCACCGCGACGATGCGCCCGGTGGCCGGCCGCCAGCGACCGCGGCCTGCAGTCACGCTGGAACGGGTGTCGCCCGGTGCCTCCGGATACGCGCGGATTCGGGCGCGTGCGTACATGGCGATCCCCTCGTTTGCGTGACGCTCGTGCGCGTTGCAGCGCTCGGACAATCGTCGCTGGGCGGCGCGGTCCCGTGGAGGGCCGAACGGCCCGAGCCGCTGTGGCCGTCCAGCGTGTCCGTTCAGCGCCCGTTTGATGCGTGGCTGCTACAGGCGCTCACCGAGCCGGGTCCGTCGCACCGCCCTGGTGCCCGCCCGCAGCACCACGACCGCCACGAGCCAGCAGGCCGCCCCGGCCGCGAACAGCAGCAGCGGAGAGACCACCAGCAGGCCGACGGCCTGCACGACGATCAGGGCGACGACCGGCAGGACGACGATGCCGGCGATCTGGAAGGCCTCCTGCACGGTCTTGACCCGGGCCGAAACGAGCACGGTAACGCCGAGGCTGATCGCGGCCAGCGCCGGCCCGACCCAGAACACCAGTGCCGCCCACACCAGGTTGGGGAACATGAGCCCGTCGACCGCCCCGGCCGCGCCCAGGTCGGCCACCAGCGCATAGACCGCCCCACCGACGACGCCGACCGTCACCGCAGGAACCCACGCGCCCAGCAGCTTCGCGGTGAACAGCTCACGGTCGGTCAGCGGGGTGAGCAGCAGACCTTCCAGGGTCTTTCGTTCCCGTTCGCCGGCGATGGCGTCCGCGGCGATCACGCTCGCGGTCATCAGCGGGACGATCAGCAGGATCGGCGACAGCAGATAGACGAGCGACACCTCGATGATCCCGGCGGCCGGGTCGGCCGCGACCCGCCCCGCG
This sequence comes from Nitriliruptoraceae bacterium, assembly GCA_050480705.1. Taxonomy (GTDB): domain Bacteria; phylum Actinomycetota; class Nitriliruptoria; order Nitriliruptorales; family Nitriliruptoraceae; genus JBJHAX01. The sequence goes on along the minus strand of JBJHAX010000104.1, from coordinate 2,427 downwards.
ATGTCGGCCGGCAGCACCCCGAGCAGCGCATCGAGGTCGGACAGGTCGATCGCCGCGCCGCCGAGTCTGGCCCCGACCGCGATGCCCAACGGCAGCGCAACGAGCAGCAGGGCGGGCACGATCAGCATCGGGATCATCACCGGTTTGCTGGTCCGAACGATCCGAAGATCGCGGGCGACGACCGCGGCGATCCCGCGCCATTCGGTCCGGTGCCTGCCGGTCTGGCTCATGACGGCCGCCGGTCGTGCAGCGCGAAGTAGACGTCCTCCAGGGATGCCTCCTCGGGCACCACCGCGTGGATGCGCACCTCGGCGCGGACCAGGTCGGCGATCACTTTCGGTACGTCCATTCCGGCGACCTTCGTGACGATCAACCCGCTGCCGTCAGGCTGGCAGGACAGGCCGCTGGCGGCGAGCTGGCGTTCCGCACGGTCGCGGTCGGCCGGGTCTACGTCGAACCGCAGCCGGCCGATGCCGAGTTCAGCTGCGAGTCCCGCCGGGGTGCCGTCGGCGATGACCCGTCCGTGTTCGAGCACGACCACCCGGTCGCACAGCCGCTGGGCCTCGACGAGGTTGTGGCTGCACAGCAGCACGCTGCGGGCCTCTTCGCGCGCCAGGTGGGCAAGCAGATCGCGCACGTCACGGCTGGCGACCGGGTCGAGTGCCGCGGTCGGCTCGTCGAGCACCAGCAGCGGCGGGTCGGGCAGCAACGCGCGGGCCAGCGCCAACCGCTGACGCATCCCGGTGCTGTAGCCGGCGACCCGCTCGTCGGCCCGGTCCTGCAGGCCGAATCGCTCCAGCAGCCCGCTCGCCCGCTCGGCGGCCACGGAACGGTCGACACCGAACACCTCGCCGACGAAGCGCAGGTTCTGCCAGGCGGTCAGGCGATCGTCGACCGCCGGTGTCGCAGACACCACCCCGGTTGCTCGCCGAACCGTCGTCCCGTCGGTCAACGGATCGAGGCCGTGAACCCGCACCTGCCCGTCGTCCGCGGCGAGGATGCCGGTGAGCAACCGGACCGTGGTGGTCTTGCCCGCCCCGTTGTGGCCGAGCAGACCGACGACCTCACCTGGTGCGACCGTAAGCGTCACCCCATCCAGCGCACGAACCTCGCCGAACGTGCGGGTCACGCCGCGCAGCTCGATCGTGCCGGCCGCGGAGCCGGCTGAGGCGCGGTCGTCCAGTCCGGTCACGCACCGATCCCTTCGTGTGCCTGTCGCCGTGGGGGCGACCTGTGTGGCGATCGGCTGCGGAGACTCGCAGCTCCGGCGGGACTCGACAAGTGGCCTCCGGCCCCACGGTGGCAGGCCGACCGGCCGAGGCGGGCAAAGGCGTTTCCGCGCAGACTGCCTCTGTGACGCGGCTGCTGCCCGAAGACGCAGCTGCCGCCAGCGCAACGCTGCGACAAGGCCTTCGCAACCACGCGGCTGTCCGCTACGTCTGACCGTCGACGGCACGAAAGGATCTGGTATGCGCATCACGATCGCGGGGATCGGCGCCGTGCTGCTGGTCGCCGTGGCTGCGGGCTGTGGCCCGGACGCGACGGATGGTCCGTCCGAGGCTCCCCCGGAGGCGGGCCTGGTCGAGTGCTTCCTTGCCGACTACGCGCTCGAGCCGACCTTCGAGCGTCCCGAAGACGCCGTCGCCGACGCCCTCGAGACCGATGCGTCGCTGGGTCCGATGCCTTCAAGCCCGGACGCGTACGAGCGTGTCGAACGATCGGACGGCGATATCGAGTTCGTGTTCCGCGACGGCGATGACCACTACGCGGTCTGGAGCACCACCCAGGACGAAGACGGATGCTGGGGGGTGGTCTCGCTCAGCGCATGCGTGCCCGACAACTCGTAATCGTTGTCGGACACCGGTGTCGTCTTCCGGTGGAGGTGCAGTCAGAGGTCAGCGTTGCGTCGACCGTCGCGGATCAGCAGGTAGGCGAGCGGCAGCCAGCTGAGGCCGAACAGGGTGCGCATCATCAGGAACGCCTCGGGATTTCCTTCCACCGGACGTGAATCGAACGCGAACAGGATCCAGGCGAGGCCGACCAGTCCCGTGATCAGGGGAACCAGGCGCCAGCGCGGCAGGACGTCACCGCGCAACGTCCCGATGCCGAACAGCAGCAGCCCGATGACCGTGATGAGCGTTCCCGCCACCATTGGCATGAACCACGGGCCGGGCAGGACGAGCACGAACGACGCGAGATGTCCGACGGCGATCGACGCCACGCCGACGAAGATCGTGACCAGCCCGGCACGGCCCACCTGCGCACTCGACGGCGCGAACCGTCGGCGCAGGGTCCATGTCCCCACGAGCCAACTGGCGAACCCGACGACGATGAGCGCGCCGAGCACGCGATCGTCCGGATCGACGATGTGACGAAACCTGCTCGCGATGAAGATGCTCACGCCGACCGCGAGCACAGCACCGCCTG
>JBJHAX010000103.1:0-3764 GCA_050480705.1 Nitriliruptoraceae bacterium | reverse complement strand
ACCATCGGGTCCGTAGATCCAGTGGCGCGGGAACGGGCTGGCGCTGACCACCTCGTGTTCGACCTGTCCGTCGGCATGGATCGTCAGTGCCAAGGTCGACCATGCGGTCGGTGCGGTGAAGCGCACGAACGGCGGGCGGCGCACCGGGCGAGGCATCGGTGCGCCGGTCCTGCCGCCGGCGGTCTGGACGAAGCGTGCCCGGTCCGCTTCGAACTTGGGCGGATCCTGCAACAGGGGGTAGGCGACACCGGGCACGGTCAGCTCCGCGCCGGCCATGCGCATGGTGGTGCCCCCGACGTGCCCGGCGCCCTCGTAGCCGGCGTCGACGACACGACCATCGCCGTCTACTTCGATCCAGGCACGCAGCTCGTTTGCGAACCGGCAGCGGTCCGCTGCCACGTAGGAGGCGACGTCGTCGAGTCGTTCGGGCGGAGGATCGTCGTAGTGGCCGATGCCGACGTCCATCGGAAGCCGAACCGGCCCGGTGATCGCCTCTGAAGGGATCCAGGACACCGAGGTGACCACGGACGTGATGCGCATGCCGAACCTCCCACCCTCGCGTCGTGTTCGATGATCCCGTCGCTGCGGGCACGCGTCGAGGGTGGGAGCGGGCGTGCTCCGGTGGTGCCAGCACCACCGGGTATCCACTTGGCCGCCGGGTGGCATCGCAAACGGCTACCCGCGAAGGTGTGCGTGGAGGTCGCCGCGCCGCGATCGGCAGGGAGAGCTGTCGTCGGCCGGACACATCGAGCCGTGGGAGGCCGCACGAGTCATGGATGATGTCGTACGACTTTCGGTGTTTCTTGCCGACGACAACGTCATCGTGCGCGAAGGCGTCAAGGCGCTGCTCGAGCTCGAGGACGACCTGACGGTTGTCGGTGTCGCTGAGGACTACGACGGGCTGCTCTCCGGTGCGGGCGCGACCGCGCCCAACGTCGTGGTGACCGACATCCGCATGCCGCCGACGTTCACCCGCGAAGGCATCGACGCGGCCCAGCAGGTGCGCATGAGGCATCCGGGGACGGGTGTGGTGATCCTGTCGCAGTACGACGACCCCGAGTACGCGGTGACGCTGCTGGCCGAAGGCGCCGAGGGATACGCGTACCTGCTCAAGGACCGCATCGGCGAAGGTGACCAGCTGGCCCGCGCGATCAGGGAGGTTGCCGGCGGACGGTCGGTACTCGACCCAACGATCGTCGAGGCGCTGACCAATCCGGTGACCGACGCCGGCCGGTTGTCGGCCCAGGACGAGGCGCTGCTGACCCAGGTCGCGCAAGGTCGTCCGATCAAGGTGATCGCCGCGGCGCAGCAGACCACTCCCGCCGCGGTGTCCGCGCGCATCGAGCGGCTGTTCGTCACCCTTGCTGAAGGGCTGTCGGCGGGCGACGCCGGCAGCCTTACCCGGCTGCGCAGCCTCCATCAGGCGATCGTGGCACGTGAGGAACAGGGCGAGTCGCTGTCACGACTGCTGCCGGGCGGCGTGATCGATCTGATGCGTGACCAAGGGCGGCGGGTCGGCGAGACCGAAGAGCTGGAGGTGACCGTGCTGATGTCGGACATTCGCGGGTACGCCACCATCGCCGAACGCACCGACCCGAGCGTGTTGGCACGCCAGCTGCACGAGCATCGCGCGGCGATGAACGCAGCGGTGGTCGCCAACGGAGGCACGGTGATGCAGTTCGTCGGCGACGCAGTCATGGCCGTGTTCGGCGCACCCGTCGCCGTGGACGACCACGCCGAGCGTTCAGTGGCGGCGGCGGTCGCGATGCATGCCGCCCAGGACGAGGTAAACCTCGCCTGGCGTGACCAGGGCCGGGACGCGTTCGGGCTGGGAATCGGATTGTCCACCGGCCAGGTCGCCGCGGCGATACTCGGATCCGACGAGCGGCTCGAGTACTCGGTGGTCGGCGACACGGTCAACCTCACGCAGCGGCTGCAACAGTGGGCCGATCCCGGCGAGACCGTGATGAGCGATGCGACGATGCGTGCGCTGACAACGAAGGTCGACGTGGAGACGCTTGCCCCGGCGCGCGTCAAGGGCCGACAGGCACCGGTGATCGCCCATCGATTCCCCCCGAGGCGAGCATGAGCTTGTTCGACGACCCGGTGCGTGCCCGACGCGTCGGCCATGCGCTCGCCGTCCTGTCCGTGCTCGCGACGCTGGTCGGACTGGTGCTGTTCATCACCGCCGGCGGCCGGCTGCTGGGGTCGTGGATGCCCCAGAACCTGGTCGGAAGCCTCGCGCTCGCGGTCGCCTTCTGGGCGATGGTCCGTCGCCAGCCGCACAACGGTGCGGTGTGGACGCTGGGCTGGTCGATGGTGCTGATGGCCTTCGGGCAGGTGCTCGTGATCGGGTTGCTCACCCAAGGTGTCGCCGCCGCGCTGGGCATCGACGCGGTGCGGTCCGGTGCTCCATACGCGCTGGCCACACTGCCCGACTGGGTGGTGTGGGTGCATGTCGCTGACGCCTTCACTTGGATTCCCGCGGTCATGCCGTTGGTGACGTTCTCCCTGTTGCTGTTTCCGGACGGGCGGTTGCCGTCGCGCAGGTGGCTTCCGGTCGCCGTACTGGCCGGTATCGGGATCGTGGCCTCATCGGTCGCGTTCGCCCTGGCCGCGCGGCCACAGCCTGATACGGCCGTCGCCGCGTTGGCCACACCGGTCGATGCGGGGGGTGTCGTCGCCTGGTTCGTCGTGGGCGGCGTGGCGATCGCGCTTGCGGTGGTGCTGTCGGTCGCCTCCCTGGCGGTCCGGTATCGACGGTCGTCGGGGCTCCAGCGCCGTCAGATCCGCTGGATTGCCGCCGGTGGAGCGATGTTCGCGCTGTCGATGTCGGTCTGGGCCTGGGCGGTGGTCGACGTCGTTCTGGTCGAGCGGATGTTCTGGTACGCGTCGCTGGTGACCTTCCCCGCGCTGATGGCGTCGTACGCCGTGGCGATCCTGCGCTATCGGCTGTACGGCATCGACGTGGTGATCTCCCGATCACTGGTCGTGGCGGTGCTCGCGGTGTTCATCGCCAGCGTGTACATCACGGTCGTGGTGGGCGTAGGGCATCTCATCGGTGCGGCTGACGGGTCGCGACTGGGCCTGCAGGTCGTGGCAACAGGGATCGTCGCGGTCGCCTTCCAACCGGTGCGTCAACGCATGCGACGGTTCGCAGACCGTGCGGTGCTGGGCCGGCGCGCAACCCCCTACGAGGTGTTGGCCGGGTTCTCCCGGGAAGCGGCCAACGTCGGCGACGACTCGACCCTGCAGCGTGTCGCGGATCTGCTCGCAGCAGGCACCGGTGCGCGACCTGCGATCGTGTGGCTGCGTGTCGGTGAGCAATTGCGGCCGGCGGCGGCCAGCGGCGACGGGGAACTGCCCTCCCCGGTGCGACTGACCGGCGATCAGGACCTGCCCGAGATCGATGCCACGTTCGCGGTTGCGGTCCGCCACGACGACGAGCTGCTCGGTGCCGTGTCGATCGCACGTGCCCACAACGAAGCGGCAAGCGACCAGGACGAGGTGCTCGCCGGACGGGTCGCGTCCGGGCTCTCGCTGATGCTGCGCAACATGCGGCTCACCGAAGAGCTGCGGCTTCGGCTCGACGAGATTCAGCGGTCACGCCAACGCATAGTGCACGCTCAGCACGATGCGCGACGTGGGATCGAACGGCAGCTGCGCGAGGATGCCGGGCGGCACCTGGAGGCACTGCGCAAGCAGCTCAAGGAGGCGGGTGAACATGCGGCGCAAGCCGGAGCGGCGAAGGCCTCCGGGCTCCT
>JBJHAX010000102.1:0-3786 GCA_050480705.1 Nitriliruptoraceae bacterium | reverse complement strand
CATGATCACCGGCGATGCCGAACAGGTCGCGCACGCGGTCGCAGACCAACTTACCATCGACGAGGTCTTCGCCGAGGTGCTGCCCGAAGACAAGGAAGTGATCGTCACGCAGCTGCAGGAACGCGGCCTGTCCGTCGCAATGGTCGGCGACGGCGTCAACGACGCACCGGCCCTGGCACGCGCCGATGTCGGCATCGCGATCGGTGCCGGCACCGACGTCGCGATCGAATCGGCGGGAATCGTGCTCGCCTCCGACGACCCACGCGGCGTCGATTCGGTACGACGGCTTTCGGCCGCGACATACCGCAAGATGATGCAGAACCTGTGGTGGGCTGCCGGATACAACCTCGTCGCCATCCCACTGGCCGCCGGGGTTCTCGCCCCGTTCGGGTTCGTGCTGCCCATGACCGTCGGTGCGGTGCTCATGAGCACCTCGACGCTCGTGGTCGCCCTCAACGCCCAGTTGCTTCGCCGCGTTCGGCTCACCATCGACGTCGACCGGCCCCGTGGCCACGCCAGGGCGGCATCCAAGACCTAAGAGGACGATGCGCAATGACGACACGTCTACTGGTGTCCGCCATGGCCTCGGTGGCCGTTGTGCTCGTGGGCTGCACCGCCCGGCAGGATGTCCTCCCGACGGACCATCCGGGGAGCGAAGTGCCCTGGGATCACGCGCAAGGTCACGGGATGTCGGACGGCCATGGCCACTACGACCAGCACATGCGCGACGACGGGCGCCCAGCGGGGATAGACACACCACCGATCGAGGGAGCGCCCGTAACACGCATCGTCGCGACCGCCATGGCGTTCGAGCCTGCCACGCTCGAGCTCGCCGTCGGCGAGGAGCGCAATCTGACCTTGCGATCGGTCGACATCCTCCACGACCTGACGATCGACGAGATCGGATTTCACATCGTGGCCGAAGCCGGTGACGAGGCCACGGGCGGCGTCACGTTCACCCGTTCCGGCACCTACGTGGCCTACTGCGCTGTACCCGGCCACCGGCAGGCCGGCATGGAACTGGTCATCACGGTGCGTTGACCGGTTACCGGGCACGGTCGCGTCTGGGACACGCCGCCGGACCTCGACGCGGACTGACGAACGTTCGGGTCGATCCCCGTCAACGGCGCGGCTGCCAGGGCAGGTCCGCACATTCAGATGATGCGACGACAGCGACGGCCAGCTCCGGATCGACGTTGAGCGGTTCCAGATAACTGGCGTCATCGAATTGGGCGAGCAGGAAGGCTTCGCGCACCGCGGCATCGGCGGAGTCGTCGAGAAGTCGCGTGGCCGTACTGCCGACCATATGGACCGTGTCACGCAGCGGGACGAGCTGCTCATGCAGGCGGTCGCCGTGCACCTCCGCGTCGAACGTGTCCGGATCGAGTTCGGCGACGACGACCTCGGTGACCGCGACGAGCTGCTGCAGCGCCGCACGCACCACCGCATCGGTGTCGTCAGCAGGTTCCAGGTCGAGCTGTTCAGCGCGCGCGAGTGCGTCGCGATGCACGGCGCAGAACCGGGCGACCTGCGCATCGAGATCGGGTGCCTGTGTCTCCTGGCGCGCCGCGACCGCAGTCTCGTCCGCCGCCAGCGGCGGGCGGGATACCTCGGCCACCACGGCGGTCGAAGTCGGCGGCAAGGTCTCGGTGATCGTCGCGACGATCACCACAACCGCGAGAATCGCGAGGGTGACCCAGAGGTTCTGGCGTGCCTCGGACACCCCGCGGACTCCCGATCTCCCCCGACAGCGTTGAACACCGATCGCGCCGAGCTATTTTTCACCACGTACGTTTTCACGGCAACCTTCGGCCGACGCTATCGCGTCCCGAGGTGTGCGCGATGGGTGAAGAGCACACGATGAGAACGTCCGCAGCTACGGGGCCGCGCCATCACAGACGTTGGCGCGTGCGCGTCGCCGCACTGCTCACTGTCGTCGCCTGGATGACCGCCAGCGCACTGCCCGCATGGGCCGACCGGGTTCCCTCGGCCGAACACCAGCTCGTCCAGATGATCAACGCGGAGCGCAGCCGGAACGGACTTCCTCGCCTGTCGGTCGCCAGCGACGTCGCCGGTGTCGCCCACCAGTGGTCGGTGTCGATGTCCCGGACCGGACAACTCGCCCATAACCCCGCGTTCGGGAGCCAGATCTGCTGCTGGGTCACGGTCGCGGAGAACGTCGCCTGGGCTGGACCGGTCAGCGACTGGCCGAACCTGAACCGGGCGATGCGCGACGTGCATGCCGAGTTGATGGCCTCCAGCACCCATCGGGCGAACATTCTCGGTGCGAATTTTCGCGAGGTTGGCGTTGGCGTCGTCATCGTCGGCGACAACGCGTGGATCACCCAGAACTTCCGCCAGTCGGGATCGACGCCCGTGCCAGAGCCTGAACCACCTCCGGCTACCGACGGACCAACGGAGGCCGAGTCGGACGTGCAGGCATCGACCGACCCTCCGGCCGGCGGCCCCGCGAGCAACGGAGCTGCGACAAGCCAATCCGATGGCGACGGCGACACACCTGGTCGCGTGGTGCTCGACCAGGCCGCCACGAGACTCGCCTCCGCGAACGGTTCGGACGAACCCGACCGAGATCACCCGGTACGCGGACTGGTGAGCCGGCACGCCGTGCACGCACCGGAAGCGGTCGCGACGGTGCTGGAACGGATCGACGAGCGTCGCAACAGTGCCCATCCGACACCGCCACGACATCCGGTTGAGCTGTTGCTGACGCGTGCCACCGACGCATCGGGCTGAATCCACCTTCCTCGTCGAAGTGGTCCAGCGATCCTCGCACGGTCAGGCGTCCATCCGGTGCCATGCCGCCGGGTGCCGATAGGCCCGATGACGACGGGAACTGTGGCACTGCTCACACGGTGTGACGACGTCGACACTTCCATCGAGCCCTGAGCGTTCCGCCATCGCGTCGATGACCGACCTGCCATCGGCTGACCAGCCCATGGACGGGCAGTCGCGTTTGGACGGGGCGCGATGGGGATGACCGACAGACCGCCTCGCGCTGACGCCCGGTGCGTGGACCTTGGTCTCATCGCGACGAACAGGGATCGTTGTGCATGTGCTCGTCACCGCTGCGAGCCGCTACGAGGCAACCGCCGAGCTGGCTCGTGCGATCGCACGGACGCTCGAATCACGAGGGCTCGATGTCACGACGCGCCCTCCGGACGATGTGAGCGACCTCACCGGATTCGACGCGGTCGTGCTCGGCAGCGCCGTCTATGCGGGACGCTGGCTCGAGGAGGCCCGGCGCTTCGGCGAACAGTTCGTGGAGGCCCTCATCGAACGTGACGTCTGGGTCTTCTCCAGCGGCCCCGTTGGTGACCGGGTCGACGTCGACCAGCCGATCGACGCGATCGAACTCGCGGCTGCGATCGGTGCGCACGACCTGGCACTGTTCGGCGGCCGAGTCGAACGGGTTCGCCTCAATCGTGCGGAACGAACCATCCTGCGACTGATGCGGGTGCGCGACAGCGACGATCGTGACTGGGACCAGGTCGGCGCGTGGGCGGAGACGATCGCCGACAGCCTCAACGGGACGAGGGGCCGGACCAGCGAGTAACGGCAGCTGGCACCGGCGGAAGCCTCCGGTGCGGGTACGGCCGCCTCACGCGACCTGGTCGTCGTGGCCGAGCTGCCGAAGAGCATGGCGGATTCGGTCCGCTGCGTCGTCGAGCTCGTCGGGATCGGGGTCGGCCTGTGCACGACCGAAGTCCATGTCGGCCATGTCGCGTACCGCGAGCACGTGGATATGCACGTGGGGGACTTCGAACC
>JBJHAX010000101.1:0-3812 GCA_050480705.1 Nitriliruptoraceae bacterium | reverse complement strand
AGGCCGGCCTGGGCGAGCACGACATGGCCGATGTCGCGGTGCATCTGCGTCGCTCAGGGGGAGCCCCGCCACCCGAGCGTGGAGTCCCGCGGGACGAGCACCGGCGGCAGGGACAGTGAGGTCCCTGACAGTTCGCGGCCTTCCATGAGCAGCACGGCCGTGTCGGCCGCCATCCGTCCGAGCTCGTAGCCGGGAAGACGGATCGTGGTGATCGGCGGGTTGGTGAAGGCGGTCATCGGCGTATCGTTGTAGCCGACGACGGCGACGTCTTTGGGGCACGACAGGCCCTGCTTGCCCAGCGCCTCGAGGGCGCCGAAAGCCATCAGGTCGTTGTGCGCGAAGATCGCCGTGGGCATCTGGGTCGGCTCGGCCAGCAGCAGCTCCATCAACCGGCGGCCCTCAGCGAGTACGGGGTGTGCGGCGGTGTCGTCGGGTTCGATCAGCACCGCTCCGCTGCCGTCCAGCCGGTCCCGGAAACCCGTGCCACGCTCGACGAACGACGACACGTCGCTTGGCCCTGACAGCTGGGCGATTCGCCGGTGGCCGAGTTGTAGCAAGTGCTCGGCGGCCAGCCGGCCGCCGCGCTCGTCGTCGTGGGTCACCGCGGGGATGCCCGCCCCTGGCAGGTGGCGAACGGCGAGCACGACCGGCACCTGCTCCTGGGCACGGCGAAGCACGCGTTCGTCGCCGTGGCGTGCGCCGGTGACGATGATGGCGTCGATCCGTCGGGCGAGCAGGTTGTCGATGACCCGGCTCATGCGCGCGTGGTCGTCGCGGGTCTCGGCCACGAGCGCCATCAGACTGCGGCCTTCGAGATGGTTCTCGATCCCGCGGAGCACCGGGGCGAAGAACGGGTTGCCGAGGTCGGCAACCACCACCCCGAAGGTGTTGGTCCGGCCGCGGCGCAGCCCGCTGGCAACCGCGTCGCCGCGGTAGCCGAGTTCCTCGGCGACGGCGCGCACCCGGACACGGGTTTCCTCACTGACCAGGGCGCTGCGGTCCCGGTCGAGCGCGCGGGACACGGTCGACGGGTGGACACCCGCCATCTCGGCGACTTCCTTCAACGTGACTTTCGGCACGACGTCCCGACCGCAATGTTGAGCAAACGATAGCCGCACGAATGCAGCCACGCCGTGCCGCTCGGTGGATCGGCCCCAACCGGCGTAGAACGCGGTAGCGCGCAGAAATGGGCAGAACGGTGGGGGAACGTGGCGGTGACTGAGGCGAACTCGGGGTACGAGGATGTCTTGACACGCGACTATCGCGGACGTAGGTTGCAACAAACAGCAAACGATTGCGGCAATTTCGCGCGTGCTGCGGTCGGGATGGCCGGCCAACGGTGGGGATGTCGTTGCGGGGGATCGGGAACGCTCTCGTGGGAGGGGCGTCGATGGGTGGAGCGCAGTGAACGAATCGGGTGGGCCCGAGCGCGGCAACGGTCCTGAAACAGGTCCGGTCATCGAGGCGCGGAACATCACCAAGCGGTTCGGTGGCGAACTCGCCGTCGACGACGTCAGCATCGCGGTGTCGCCCGGCGAAGTGTTCGGGCTGGTCGGCGAGAACGGGGCCGGAAAATCGACCCTCATGCGGGTGCTGGCCGGCATCGTCGTACCCAACGAAGGATCGGTGCTGGTTGACGGACATCCGATGGAGGCCGGCGACACCAAGGGCGCGATCGACGCGGGCGTGTCGCTCGTCCACCAGGAGCTGAGCCTCGTTCCCGAAATGACCGTCGCCGAGAACATCCTGCTGGGCTCCACTCCGAGCCGTGCGGGCTTCATCGACCGGCGAGAGCTCAAGCAGGACGCCGCCGACGCGCTCGAAGAGATCGGGGTGAGCGTCGACCTCGACGAGCCGATCGCCCGGTTGTCGGTCGCGATGCGCCAGTTCGTCGAGATCGCCCGGGCGGTTGCGCGCAAGCCCCGTGTGCTGATCCTGGACGAGCCCACGGCGACGCTGACCCCGGCCGAGACCGACTACCTGCTCGACATGCTGCAGCGGCTTGCGGTGAGTGGCCTGGCGATCATCTACATCTCGCATCGCATCCCCGAGATCTTCCGCATCTGCGACCGGGTCGCCGTACTGCGTGACGGGGCGCTGATCAGCACCGTCGCGATCGGGGAGACCACACCGAAGGACGTCGTTGCCAAGATGGTCGGTCGTGAGCACGAACTCGAGCTCACGACGGAGAAGCGCCACGTCAAGGCCGGCGAGGTGATTCTGTCCGCACGCGGCATACGCGCCCCCGGCGTCAACGGGATCGACCTCGAGGTGCGTGCCGGTGAGATCGTCGGGCTCGGTGGCCTCGTCGGCGCGGGCCGCACCGAGCTCGTACGGGCCATGATCGGCGCCGACATCCGAACCGCCGGAGAGGCGGCCATTCGCGTCAATGGTTCCGCTCGTCCGATCACCAGCTATCGCGCAGCCGTGGCGGGCGGGCTGGCCTACGTCCCCGAGGAACGTCGGACCGACGGGCTGGCGCTGACGATGTCGGTTGCCGACAACATCACCCTGCCCAACCGCGGCGAGCTGTCCAAAGCCAGTGTCCTGATCCCACCCAAGATCGCCGAGTTCGCCAAGCGGTTGGCGGACGCGGTGGGGTTGCGGCCACCGGAGATCCGTCGTGACGTCGGCCAGTTCAGCGGCGGCAATCAGCAGAAGGTCGTCTTCGCGAAGTGGCTCGGAAGGCGACCGAGGGTGATCGTGCTGGACGAGCCGACCCGCGGGGTCGACGTCGGGGCCAAGGCGGAGATCCACCGCCTGATCCGTGAACTCGCTGACGACGGCGCGGCCGTGCTGGTCGTCAGCTCCGATCTGCCTGAGCTGCTGCAGCTGTCCGACGTCATCCACGTCGTCCGCGACGGGGTGATCGCCGGGACCCTCGCTGGCGACGAGGCCGACGAGCGCAGCGTCATGTCGTTGGCGTCCGGCGAGTCGGAAGTGGGTGCGGCATGAGCGAACAGACCGTCACCAAGGCCGCGGACGCGCCCGCGCACCTCGAGGCGGACGTCAGCGAGGCCGCGTTCAAGTTCTCCGGATGGATGGCGCAGCAGGGCATCTTCCTGTTCACCGCGTTGATCGTGCTGTTCGCCGCGGTGTTCATCGATGGGTTCGCATCACTGCCCAACATCACCGACGTGTTCAACCGGGCGGCGCCCATCGGGATCGTGGCCGCCGGTATGACCTTCGTGGTGATCAGCGGCAACTACCTCGACCTGTCCGTGGTCGCCCAGGTCGCCACCGCCGGGGTCGTGCTGATCGCCGTCAGCAACGCAACCAACGTCCCGACGGCCATGCTGGTCGCCTTCGCCATCGCGCTCGTCTACGGGATCGTCAATGGCGTCGCGGTCGGCGTGTTCAAAGCCAACGCGGTGATCGTGACGCTGTCGACGACCTTCATCGGGCTCGGGATGCTGCGATGGCTGACCGGCGGCAGCATCTACTTCGGCCCGTCCGACGGCCCCATCCGCGCGTTCGGCTCCACCAGGATCGGCCCGTTCCCACTGGCGATGGTCGCCTTCGTCGTCATCACCCTTGTGCTGTCGTTCGTGCTGACTCGCACCACCTTCGGATTCATGGTCCGCTCATACGGGTCGAACCGGGCCGCGACCCGGCTCGCCGGCGTCAACACCGCCTGGGTGATCATCGGCGCGTTCACCGTGACCGCGTTCGCCGCCACCATCGGTGGGTTCGTGCTCGCGGCGTTCTCCAACACCGCGGTGTCGGCGATGTCGACCGGGTTCGACTTCCGGGCACTGGCGGCGATCATCGTCGGGGGCACGAGCGTCTTCGGGGGGCGGGGCAGCGTCATG
>JBJHAX010000100.1:0-3864 GCA_050480705.1 Nitriliruptoraceae bacterium | reverse complement strand
CGATCGGAGTACATGCGGGGCCGCACGCCCCTACAGGTCCTGACCACCCACCGCGACCGCGCCGCGGCCTAACCTGACACGCACACCCGGAAGGGTTCGTCTGTCACCTCAACCCGTGGCGCGGAAGTCCTAGGATCCCCGCGTTGCTGCCACAACGACCCCGGAGGCCCCGTGACCCGCTCCCATCGGATTGCCCTGCTCGGCGGTGACGGCATCGGCACCGAAGTCGTCGCCGAGGCCTGCCGGGTCCTCGACCGGCTCGAGGAACTCGAGGGATTCACCACCGAGCGTGTCGACTACGACCTTGGTGGTCGGCGCTACCTGGCAACCGGCGAGATCCTGCCGGACGACACCCTCGAAGAGCTGCGATCCTTCGATGCGATCTTCCTCGGTGCGATCGGCACACCCGACGTGGCGCCTGGGGTGCTCGAGCGGGGCTTGCTGCTCAAACTGCGGTTCGCGTTCGACCAGTACGTGAACCTGCGGCCGGTGAAGCTGTATCCGGGCGTCGCTTCGCCTGTCGCGGGTCTGGTTCCCGAGCGTTGCGAGTTCGTCGTCGTGCGCGAGAACACCGAGGGCCCCTACACGGGGGCGGGTGGTGTCGTCTACCGCGACACGCCGGCCGAGGTCGCCACCCAGGAGGGCATCAGCACCCGCCACGGTGTCGAACGGGTCGTGCGCTACGCCTTCGAGCTGGCGGCTGGCCGTGCCGGGCGCCTGACGGTGGTTCACAAGACCAACGTGCTCACCTACGCAGGCGATCTGTGGATGCGAACCGCCGAGCAGGTGCGTGACGCGGACTTTCCCGGTGTCGAACTCGACTACGTCCACGTCGACGCAGCCTGCCTGTATTTCGTGACCCAGCCGGAACGCTTCGACGTGATCGTGACCGAGAACCTGTTCGGTGACATCATCACCGACCTCGGTGCGGCCATCCAGGGCGGGATCGGGCTCGCGGCGTCAGGCAATCTCGATCCGACCCGGCGGTCGCCGTCGATGTTCGAACCGGTGCACGGATCCGCACCCGACATCGTCGGAACCGGACGTGCGGACCCGGTCGCCGCGGTGATGAGCCTGGGGATGATGCTCGATTTCCTCGGCGAACACGCTGCCGCGGCGCGTGTCGACCGTGCGGTGGCGCAGCTGTTGTCGGAACGCGCCGGCCGGGTGCCTGACGGGGTGGAATACTCGACCAGCGATGTCGGCGACCGGTTTCGCGAACTGGTCGCGGGCGATGCCAGCTGAGACGATGTGCGCTGCCCCCGCGGGGCAGCGACGCGGCGGAGGTACACGATGCCCTTCCCCAAATCCGACAAGATCTGGATGGACGGCGTGCTCGTCGACTGGGACGACGCGACCGTGCACGTCCTCACGCCGACGCTGCACTACGGCTACGGGGTCTTCGAGGGCATCCGCGCCTATCCCACCGACGAAGGGCCCGCGGTGTTCCAGTTGCGGCCGCACGTCGACCGTCTTCTGCGCTCCGCGCGTCTCTATCCTCCGCTCGACACGATCGAGTACACCGCCGACGCGTTGTGCGACGCGATCCTCGAGTTGATCCGGGTCAACGCCCACGACGAGGGCTGCTACATCCGGCCGACGATCATCCTCTCGTACGGCGAGATCGGGCTCAACCCGCTGCCCTCGCGTCCCCAGACGATCATTGCGACGTGGGAGTGGGGCGCCTACCTCGGTGAGGATTCGCTGGTAAATGGTGTGCGCGTGATGATCAGTTCGTACCGGCGCATCGGCAAGAACACCATCCCGCCCGCGGGAAAGGCCAACGGTCAGTATCTGAACTCGTCGCTTGCGAAAGTAGATGCGCTGCGCGCCGGCTACGACGAGGCGATCATGCTCTCGGAAGAGGGATTCGTCGCCGAAGGAACGGGCGAGAACCTCTTCGTCGTCCACGATGGTGTTGTCTCTACGCCGCCGTTGTCCGACGGCCCGCTGGGGGGCATCACCCGCCAGAGTGTGATGACCATCGCGCGTGACCTCGGCTACCTCGTCGTCGAGCGCAGCCTGCAGCGAAGCGACCTGTATCTCGCCGACGAGATCTTCCTGACGGGTACCGCGGCGGAACTCACGCCGGTCCGCGAGGTCGACGGACGCGAACTCGGTGCGCGAGGCCCCGTCACCGAAGCGATCCAGGCGACCTTCATCGACGCGGTCCGTGGTCGCCTCGACCGCTACAAGGACTGGCTCGAGTTCGTGGAACCCTGAGATGGGCAGCGACGCGCACGCGTCAGGTGCGACGATCCGGCCGACGCACGCCGACGAGTTCGAGGACTACGCACGCGTCGGGGAGCGCTCCTTCGGCGAGGAGCCTTCGGCCGACACCATCGCGATGTGGCGCGCGCTGGTCGACTACGAACGCATGCTCGCCGCCGTGGACGCGACGGACACCATCGTCGCGACCGCAGGAGCGATGACGTTCGACATGGCGCTGCCCGGTGGGCAGCGCCTGGGTTGCGCGGGGATCACCGCGGTGAGTGTCCGACAGGACCATCGCCGGCGGGGGCTCCTTCGCGCATTGATGCGCCGACTGCTCGACGACGCGCGTTCGCGTGGCGAGCCGCTCGCGGCCCTGTGGGCCTCTGAAGCGTCGATCTACGGACGTTTCGGGTTCGGGCCCGGCGTGCCTCTGGTCGATCTCGACGTCTCGCTGCCCCATGCGCGTCTGCGGCGTGATCCGGCACTGCTCGGCGACGTGCGGCTGCACGGCACGCAGCACGCCGCTCGGTTGTGTGCGGGCATCTACGAGGCGGCGCGTGATGTGCGCGCCGGCATGCTGTCGCGCGACGATGCGACGTGGCGGCGCGTCGCGGTGTTCGACCCGGCGGGTGAGCGAGCTGGCGCGGGACCCCGCGAGCTCGCGCTCATCGACGGGCGCGGTTATGCGCTCTACCGGTTGCGCCCGTCGTGGCAGGGACCGCTCGCGCAGGGGACCGTCGTCGTCGAGGAGATGGTCGCCGTCGATGCCGAGGCGGAGCAGGCGCTGTGGGCGTTCCTGCTCGCGACGGATCTCGCCGACACGCTGGAGGCGTCCGGTCGTCCGGTCGACGAGGTTCTTCCATTGCTGCTCGACGATGCCCCGCGGGCCCGTGTGCGCGCCGGTGCGGCGCTGTTCGTGCGGCTGCTCGACGTCGCCGAGGTCCTTTCGGCGCGCCACTACGGTGTCGACGACACGCTGGTTGTCGAAGTCGTCGATGCGTCGTTGCCCGACGAGCAGGGGTGTTTCGCCATCGAGGCGGGCGGCGGTGGCGGGGTGTGCGAGCGCACGTCGCGTCCGCCGGACCTGACCTGCGATGCCGACGTACTCGCCACGTTCGCTCTCGGAGGTGTGCGCCCGAGCACGCTCGCGCGCGCAGGGCGTCTCGACGCGCGGGACACACGCGTGCTCGAACGTGCCGACCTGTTGTTCTCGACGACTCCCGCTCCGTGGACCGCCGGGGAGTTCTGATCGCGGATACGGTCGCCCGGCGACAGCTCGTCGAACCAACGGAGGTCGCCGTGTCCAACGTCTACAAGAAGGTCGAACTCGTCGGCAGCAGCCGTGAGGGTGTCGACGATGCGATCAGGCGTGCGATCGAGAAGGCCAGCGAGACGCTGCGCAACCTCGACTGGTTCGAGGTCAAGGAGATCCGTGGTTGGATCCAGGACGGTGAGCCGCAGCACACGCAGGTCACGCTCGATGTGGGTTTTCGCCTCGAGGACTGAGCGTCGCCGTCGCTGTTGCGAACGCGGCCGCTCGACACGGAGCGCAGCTCGGGTGTACCGTCCGGGGTGACCGGATCATACGGAGCGTCTCGCGGTGCGTGGACAGGGCTCAGACGTCGGGCGGAGCATCCGCCTGTCTGACCG
>JBJHAX010000099.1:0-3996 GCA_050480705.1 Nitriliruptoraceae bacterium | reverse complement strand
CCCCGAAGTGCAAGCACCTCGGTTCGTCCCTCGACTTGCATGTGTTAGACCCGCCGCCAGCGTTCGTCCTGAGCCAGGATCAAACTCTCCGTTGAAAGATCGTGGCCACAAAGTGGCCATGATCTGGACAACGAAGGTTCGTCGGGCGTCAATGACGCCCGCTGATCCCTTCATCGTTCTAAGGGGTACTACTTTTGACACTCACTCGTGATCCCGACGCCAAAGGTGTCGGGATCGACGGGGTCGTGTCGTCGCATCCCACCGCGAACGGTGACGTGCGACGTCACTGGCTTTTGGCACCCTGTGCAGTTCTCAAGGAGCGGTCGTCAGCGGCGCAGAGTTCCTTCCACGGACCCGGCTCGTGGCCGGCGGGATCGGCTTCCTGCGTCACGCCTCGTCGCTCGGGTCTGCGATGACCCGGACTGGCCGCGGAACGGTACCAGTTGTGGTCTGCTGACCCAAATCGGCGGCCCGTTAGCGCACAAAACCCACGCCGGTTGGCGCCGGCGTGGTCGCGGTCACAGTCTGACCGCCGCTTCGGGGCTTCGATAAGCATACGACAGACCATCAGAATCTGCAAGTGGCGACGGTGTTCGATGACGGCGACATGGCGGGTCGGCGATCAGCGCGGAACACCACCTCGGCGGCGCCTGCGACAAGGCTGCTCAGACTGACGCCCGTGCTGAACGCCGATAGCGGCTGACGGCGGCAGCGCCATCGATCCACAGGCGCCACGGCGCCTCGACAGCGCGCGACACGCCGACCCTGGGTCCCGCACGGCACAACCTTTCCGGCAGCGGCCAGTCGTCGTTGGCTTCGAGCCACAGATCGTCGTCATGCAGCAGGTCCACACCGTCGTGCCGCGTCCCGTCGATGTCGAGGCCGGCGGTGAGGCAACCAGGCCCTCGCAACAGATCGCTCGTGTTCACCACGCGGGGACGAAGCGCCCGAACGTCAGCGATGCCCTCCAGCACCTCGGCTGCCCGCACCAGCACGGCGGCGCCGCGCCCTTGCTCCTCCACGGCGATGTTGAGGCACCAGTGCACGCCGTAGGCGCGATACACGTATGCCGTCGCGGGCCGTGCGAACATCGAGGCGTTGCGTTCGGTCTGGCCCCGGTAGCTGTGGCTTGCCGGGTCGTCCTCGCGGTAGGCCTCGACTTCCACGATGCGGGCTCGAACCATCGAGGTCGGCGTGCGCCGCGCGATGCTCATGCCCAGCAGCAGGCGTGCAGCGTCGGGCGCATCTCGACGTAGCAGGAGCGCCAGCTGTGATGTATCGGCACGCTCAGAGCCCACGTTTGCTCACGAGCGGGCATCGACGTTCGCGCGTGCGCATGACCGTGCCGCCTGGAGTTGCTCGCGCACCGCGCGCGGGGCCGTCGCGTTCGCGGCGTCACGGCGGTCGAGTGCCGTGGCGACATCGAGGAGTGAAGCGGCGTCGCCGTCGAGTCCCGGATGGATCGCCGCGAGTTCGTCTTCGCTCAGCTCCTGGAGGGTGACCCCACGTTCCTCGGCGACGCGAACCAGCCGGCCGATCGCCTCATGCGCTTCGCGGAACGGCACATCGCGCCGGACCAGTTCCTCGGCGAGATCGGTTGCAAGCGAGAATCCACCGGTCGCCGCCTCGGTGAGACGAGCTTGATCGAACTCGAGCGACGCAACCGTTCCGGCCATCGCAGGCAGGGTCAGCGAGAGGGTGTCGACGGCGTCGAACACCGGCTCTTTGTCCTCCTGCAGGTCACGGTTGTAGGTCAGTGGGAGACCTTTGACCGTGGTGAGCAGCCCCACCAGATCGCCGACGATCCGCCCGGTCTTGCCGCGGGTGAGTTCTGCGACGTCGGGGTTGCGTTTCTGCGGCATGATCGAGGAGCCGGTAGCGAACGCGTCGCCCACACGCGCGAACCCGAACTCCTCGCTCGACCACAGCACGATCTCCTCGGCCAGGCGCGAGCACGTGACCCCGAGAATCGCGCAGGCGGCGAGCACCTCGAGGGCGAAGTCCCTGCTCGCGACCGCGTCCATCGTGTTGGGAGCGACCCGCGCGAACCCGCCATCGCGCGCATACGCCTCGGGGTCGAGGCCGAGCGTCTGTCCCGCGAGCGCACCGGAACCGAGCACCGACTCGTCGAGTCGTGCGCGAGCGTCGCGCAGCCGACCGGCGTCACGCTCGAGCATCCACACGTAGGCCAGCAGGTGGTGCGACAGCAGGACAGGCTGGCCACGCTGTAGATGCGTGTAACCGGGCGCGACCCAACCCATGTGGCGATCGGCCTGCTCGACGAGTGCGAGCTGGAGCCGGCCGACGTGGCCGACCAGGTCGTCGCATGCGTCCCGGCACCAGCGCCGAAGATCCTGGGCGATCTGGTCGTTGCGTGAACGCCCGGCACGCAGCTTGCCGCCGAGATCGCCGAGCTGTTCGACGAGCCAGCGTTCGATGGCGCCGTGCACGTCTTCGTCGGTGTCGAGGAACGGGAACGCATCGGCCTCGAAGAGCTCCCAGCAGCGCTCGAGTGCGCTGAGCGTCGCGTCGAGTTCGCCATCTGCGAGCACTCCCACGCGACGCAGTTCGCGTGCATGCGCACGCGAACCGTCGAGATCCTGGCGCCACAGGCGTTGGTCGAACGACGTCGACACACCCAGCCGCCACGCGGCATCGTCGGGCGCTTCGTCGAAACGTCCACCCCACAGGCGGCCAGACGACGCGCCTCGAGCAGTCGTGTCCCCGGTGCTCGTCACCGTGCCTCCTCATCCTCGTTGTCAGCCGTGGCAGGATCGCCGGTGGGTCCATTGGGTGCGCGAGGCACGACACACAGCAGGTTGCCGACAGGATCGGCGAGCGTGACCCAGTCATCGTGGGTTCCCACCCGCGTCGCCCCGATCTGTTCGAGCCGCGCCACTTCGAGCTCCACGGACGGGGACGACAGATCGAGGTGGTGGCGCGCACGTCCGCCGATGCTCTGCACCTCGACGGCGACCTCGGCTCCACTGGTCGTACGGACCGGCGCCAGCGTCGTGTAGGCGCCGTCTCGTCCCGTGACGGGAGTATCGAGCACTGCCGACCAGAACGCCACGGCGGCGTCGTGGGCGCGTGTCGGCACGTCGACGAACAGCGCGTCGAGGTAGCCACGACCACCCAGAGGCGGTCGAACAGCCGTGGGCGTCGCCGCGTCGGCATCGACGATGCACAACTCCAGCCCGGCAGGGCAGCTGAGGACGGTGTAGCCGTCGACGTGATCGGCAACGTGTCGCGCACCGAGCGACATTGCGCGCTCGACCTCCGCAGCGCGGTCGTCGGCCTCGAGGTCGAGGTGGTAGCGCGGCGTCCCCGACCTGATCTGCTGGACGTGCACCTCGATCGCAGAGGTGGCGCCGACCAGATGGGTGAACACGCCGTCAGCCGCGACCGGCCGGGCCGAGAGTGCCTCGGCCCAGAACGTCGTCACGCGGTCGACGTCACGTGAGGTGACGTCGACCTGGACGATACGCAGCGTCAGCGACATCCGGCACCGTTCCGCTCAGCCGTCACGGTTACGAGCCGCCCACGTCTTCAGCGGCAGCCCCCACAGCTTGACGAACCCTTCGGCGAGGGTCTGGTCGAACTGATCGCCCTCGTCGTAGGTCGCCATCTGAAGACTGTAGAGGCCCGAGGTCGCACTGCGTCGACCAACGACGCTCGCGCCGCCCTTGAAGAGCTTTAGACGCACTTCGCCGTTGACGTACTGGTTGGCTTCATCCATGAACGCGTCGAGTGCCGACTTCAACGGCCCCCACCACAGGCCGTTGTAGATGAGCTGCGCGTAGCGGCCCTCCTGGGCGCGCTTGTGCTCCGCGAGTTCCTGCTCGAGACACAGATCCTCGAGATCGCGGTGTGCGGTCAGCAGCGTGACCGCCCCGGGGCACTCGTAGATCTCGCGGCTCTTGATGCCGACGAGACGGTCTTCGATCATGTCGATGCGGCCGATGCCGTGCGCTCCCGCCCGATGATCGATCTCGG
>JBJHAX010000098.1:0-4058 GCA_050480705.1 Nitriliruptoraceae bacterium | reverse complement strand
AACGCCTGATCCTGCTTCGCCACGGCGAGTCGCATTGGAACGCCGAGGGCCGTATCCAGGGCCAGCATTGCGCTGGCCTGTCCGAGCGGGGCCATGCACAGGCGCGTGCCGCGGCCGACGAACTCGTACGACGTCTGGACGGCGAGGTTCGCCTGGTGACCTCCGACCTGATGCGGGCGGTCCAGACCACCGAACCGATCACCGACGCGCTCGGTGTCGCCCCGACGGTCGACGTGCGCCTGCGTGAGCGAAGCTTCGGTCGGTGGGAACAGCGCCTGCGTGACGAGGTCGCCTCGGATGACGCCGACACGTGGTCACGATGGTGTGGTGGGGAGGACGTCATTGCCGAGATCGGTGGCGAGTCCGGCCAGCAACTCGTTGCTCGGGTTTCTCCGGTGCTGCGTGAGCTGCTGGAGGACTCGCCGGACGACGGGGTGACCGTTGCGGTCACCCACGGCGGGCCGATCTGGCACGGGACCCATGCGTTGCTCGATCTGGACCGACCCACGCTCGGTGGTATCGCCAACGTCGCCATCACCCAGTTCGGCTCGATCGACGCAGCGGTGTGGCTCGACCGTTGGAACGAGACCGCTTACCTGCCGGTGGAACTCCGGGGGGCCGGGCCGCCACAACGTGCGCCGGCGACCGTGGCGCCACCTGTCGGCCACTGAATCCGGCCTGCCGACTGCATCCGGTTTGAACGACGAGCATGAGGGGAGAGGCCCGCTGAGCGACTCTGGTGCGCCGGTTGCGGTTGGAGCCGCCCTCGACGAGGTGGCAACGCCGGCGCTGCTGGTCGACCTCGACCTGTTCGATGCGAACGCCCGGACGATGGCGGCGGTCCTGTCCGAAGCGGGACTGGACTGGCGGCCGCACGCCAAAGGGCACAAGTCGCCGGTGTTGGCGGCACGGCAGCTCGACCTTGGCGCGATCGGTGTCACCTGCGCGACGCTGGCCGAGGCAGCGACGTTCGCCGCTGCCGGTATCCCGCGGATTCTCGTGGCGAACGAACTGGGATCCCCCGCATCGTGGAGCCGGGTCGCTCGCCTGCAGGACCGTGCCGAGGTGATCGTCTGCGTCGACGACCCTGAGCATCTCGAGCATGCTGAATCCGGCGTACCCGACGGAGCGAGGGTGCCGGTGCTCATCGAGGTGGACGTCGGGGTCGGCCGTGCCGGCGTGCGAGACCTCGCCGCAGCACTTCGGCTCGCCGAAGCACTGGACGACAGCGACCGGCTTCGACTGGGCGGCGTGATGGGTTATGAAGGCCAGGTCACCGCGATGGCCCCGGGTCCGGACAAAGAAACGTCCTACGAGGCATCGCTCGACGTGCTCGTCGAGATCGTGGCCGGTCTCGAAGGTGCGGGCCACCAGGTGGACATCGTCAGCGGTGGAGGCACGGGAACGTTGATGCAGGCGGGCCGGGTTGGCAGGATCACCGAATCGCAGGCCGGTGGCGGCTGCCTGATGGACCGGTACTACCGGGAACGCTGCGGTGTCGATCTGGCGCAGGCACTGACGGTCGTGGCGACGGTCGTCAGCGCCCCGACCGCGGAACTGGTGGTCATCGATGCCGGTTTCAAGGCGATCGGAAAGCTCCCTGGGATGCCGTTGCCGGTCACTGCTGACGTTCCCGGTCTCTACGTGGTGGATCTCCACGCCGAACACGGCCTTCTTCGACGTTCGTCCGACGCTCCGCGACTGCGGGTAGGCGACCGCGTCACGCTGGTTCCGGGCTACAGCGACGCGGCGATCGTGCTGCACGACCGGTTGGTCGCCCACCGTGACGGTGAAGTGGTCGAGATCATCCCGGTCAGCGCGCGCGGGCGGATCGATACCGCATGACCGTGGTGACGAAGCTGCGGCGATGTGGACCGGATGGGATTTGAACCCACGACCCCCTCCATGCCATGGAAGTGCGCTGCCAGACTGCGCCACTGGCCCGAGTGAGGGGCGGACGCTACCACACTGCCGAGAACCGCTCGGAACGGCGCTCTACGGCCAAGGATCGCAGGTCTAGGTGCTGCCTCGGCGTTGCCACGGCCTCGTTCGGTTTGGGTCTCCGCGGGTCGTGGTGGAGGGGGTTCGCGCCCATTTTGCGCCCACTCGATTGGTCATCGTGGGTGCCGTCGGCCGGTCTGCCCGGACGTCGCTACTGGGTGCGTGCTCGCCAGGATCAGATGGTGCTGTGCTTCGCGATGACGATGGTGCTCACCACTCGACTGCATGAGCCGCAAACTTGCGGAGCGAACGGTCTGGTGACACGAGGGGCATGTCGTGGGCTCTCGCGGTCGCCAGGATTAGCCGGTCGAATGGGTCGGGCAGGTCGTCTCGGCTCGGTTGTCTGGCGAGGCGGGCGATCTCCTCGGTCACCGGCACGGCGTGGATGGTGATGTCCGTATCGGTGAGCACGGTGTCGAGCGCGGCGAGCTGGTCTGTGCTGATGGCATCGGTGCGCTTGTGAGTCGCATACCACAGGTCGACCAGCGTGATCGCGGAGACGTAGATGCCTTCGCCGTCGTCGGCGCTCTGAAGAAGGCTGGCTGCCCGGTCAGAGAGATGCGGGTCGCCGTTGAGCCACCAGACGATGGTCACCGTGTCAGCGACGACCGCGCTCACAGGTCGCGGCGACGCTCGAACGCTTCCAGCCGGTCCGCGCGGTCAGCAGCGAACGCTGCGGGGTCGAGCGATGGGAGCACGCCCTTGAGCAGTCCCCGGCTGGGCTTGTGTGCGGCCGGTCGGGGCCGTAGCTCGACAGCGACACGCTGACCAGGACCAGCGCCGGACGTGGCGACCTGCTCGGCGGGGATCAGCACGGTGCCGTCGTCTCGCACCTGCACTTCGAGTGTGCTCATGCCAGGAAGTGTACCTGCGGCCTCATCAACGCGAACGGGTAGATGGACGCAGCCGGGATGACGGGGCGCACCTGCCTGGTGGCCGGGCATGTCGTGATGGTCGGCATGGCCGCGGTCGGGAAGGAGCAGGTTTGCGGTGCCCTCACCAGGCGTGTCGGGCCGGGATGGTGCTCGCGGCAGGGGCCGTGGGCCGCGCATGTCGCAGGGGGATGGTCAACTTCAGTTGGAGTTGTGGGCCGAGGAGATCGCAGATGAACGTGTACGGCGCGCTGGCGATGCGTCATTGGGAGCGGTACGCCCCGAGTCGGGTGGCCGCAATGAGCGATCGGGAAGGGTTCTTCACGGACCTCGGAGTCCAGGTGGAGACGCAGGTCGCGGCGCTGGCGGACCGTCTGGCGGGGTCGCCGCCGGTCGGGGAGACGTACCCGGCGACGGTGGGGCGCCTGATGAACGCGCGGATGCAGGCAGAGGAGATCGTGCTGGGCGAGCTGGTCTGGGTCGAGGCGCCGGAGCGGTCGTTGGTCGAGGCCCGGCAGGAGTGGGAGGCGAACCGACCCAGCGACAGCTCTTTGGTCCGGTGGGCGGAGCGCATCCAGGAGAGCCCGGAGACGGAACCGGCGACCGTCGAGGTCGAGCAGCTCGCGGACGAGTGGGCGCTGACCCCGGAGTTCTTCTTCGGGCTGCTGGCGTCGCCGATTCCGAGCCAGTTTCTGGCGGAACGGTCGGGGGAGCTGGCGGAGGCGGCCAACATCCGGTTCCTGCGCGCACAGACCTGACCCCACGGTTCGTCCCGTCCTCGCAGGAGCAGCTGGCGCCGTCGGGCGCGAAGGCCCGGTTCCGGGCGAACGTCGCCGCGATCCGCCTGGCCCGCGAGTTGGCCGATGCGGGCCGGGCGGCGGATGTAGGCGAGCAGCAGGTGCTGGCGCGGTGGTCGTCGTGGGGCGCGATCCCGGACGTGTTCGATGACACGAAGGAGGGATGGGCGTCCGAGCGTGCCGAACTTCGCGAGCTGCTGGACGAGCAGGAGTGGCAGCAGGCGCAGCGCACCACGATCAACGCGCACTACACCGACCCGCTGATCGCTCGGCGGATGTGGCAGACGCTCTCCGAGTTGGGCTTCGAGGCCGGCACGGTGTTGGAGCCGGGGTCAGGCTCGGGGACGTTCATCGGGCTCGCGCCCGAGACCGCGAAGATGGTCGGGGT
>JBJHAX010000097.1:0-4114 GCA_050480705.1 Nitriliruptoraceae bacterium | reverse complement strand
CCCCGAAGCCTTGATCCCCATCGTCGGCCCGACCGTTTCGCGCATCAGCAGCACGTCGTGCACGGTCGCGCCACCGGGCCCGTAGCCCGTAGAGGTCTTGACGAAGCTCGCCTTGGCCTGGCGCGCGAGGTGCGACGCGATGACCTTCTCCTCGTCGGTGAGGTAGGCCGTCTCGATGATGACCTTCAGGGCGACACCCGATTCACGGCACGCCTCGGACACCTTCGTCACGTCGGTTCGGACCACCTCGAGGTCACCAGACTTCAGCGCCCCGATGTTGATCACCATGTCGAGCTCGCTGGCGCCGTCGCGGATCGCGCGGCGTGCCTCCATCGCCTTGATCTCGGCCGGTGCGGCGCCGAACGGGAAGCCGATCACCGAGGCGACCTTGACCTGACTGCCACGCAGGTTCGTCGCGGCACGCCGGACCCAGTAGGAGTTGACGCAGACCGAGGCGAACCCGAACGCACGCGCCTCGCTGCACAGCCGGTCGATGTCGTCGGCGGTCGCGTCGGGCTTGAGCAGCGTGTGGTCGATCGTGGACGCGAGGTCGGCCGGCACGTCGGCGCCGTCGCCGGTGTAGCCGATCCGTTGGGTGCCGGTGCCGACGAAGCGGCGGACCTTGTCGGAGCAGCTGCTGGCGCAGCCGCCCGTGCAGTCTGCGCAGCTGCCGTCGGTGTCCGCGGGCGCACCTGAAAGCGACCGCAGGACCTCCTGGGTGATGGTGTCGATGAGCTGTTCGGTGTTCACGCGAGTCTCGTTCCGTAACGCCCTTCGAGCGTGCTGATCTTCGCCACACGCCGCCCGTGACGTGGCTCACCCAGAGGGGTGGCCAGCCAGGCGTCGACGATCTGACGAGCGAGGTTCTCGCCGAGCAGGCCGGCGCCGAGTGCCAGCACGTTCGCGTAGTTGTGCTCCCGGCTGTTGCGCGCCGAGGAGACGTCCCAGCAGGTCGCCGCACGGACACCGGGAACCTTGTTCGCCGCGATCGCCGAGCCAATACCCGCACCGTCGATGACGATGCCGACCTGGCACTCACCGGTGGCGACCTTGCGCGCGACCTCGTGGGCGATGTCGGGGTAGTCGACCGATTCGGTGCTCCGGGTCCCGCAGTCGCGCACGGTCAGGCCCCGGTCACGCAGATCGGCGGCCAGGCGTTCCTTCAAGTGAAAGCCGCCGTGGTCGGCGCCGATGGCGAGCACCTTCAGCGGCCAGTCCCCCTGCGGCGCATCGCCCTGCGGCGCGTCACCCTTCGGCGCATCGCCCGAGGCGCCCGGCGTGGCCGGCGCACCCGATGCGGCCGGCGCGCCGGCACCTTCGCCGAGGACGCGCGCGACGACGTCGGCGACGGCGGCCCGCACCTGCTCGGTCGTGTAGGTGGGCTCAGTCATCGCCGGCCTCCGAGGGCGCCGGGCCGGCAAGCTCGACCCGGTACTCGTAGCGGCCGGGGACGAACGCGAGCTCGGTCCACTCCAGCGGTTGGCCGCTGGGCGTCCACGTGCATCGACGAATCTGCAGCAGTGCGGTGCCGACGTCGCAGCCGAGCAGCTCGGCTTCGGTCTCACCGGCCAACACCGGCTGGATCGTCTCGGTGCCCTGCCGCGGGACCAGATCGGGCGAGGCGTCGGCCAGCAGCGCATACAGCGAGCCGCCCTCGAGCGTGCCGCGGGCGATACGCCAGTCGTGGGGACCCAGGACCGGCAGCGGCAGCCACGTCTTGGACAGCCCGATCGGGTCGCCGTCGGAGACGAGCAGGCGTTCGAGATAGCGGCAACGCGTGCCTTCGTCGACGCCCAGGTCTTCACGCACCATCGCGGGAGCCTCGACGATCACCGAGTCGAGGACCCGGTGCGACGGACGGTAGCCCTGACTGCGCAGCAGCTCGCTGAACGAGGTGAGCACCGGGACGTGCTGGATCTTCGGGGCGGCCACGAAGGTGCCCTTGCCCTGCACCCGATGGACGAGACCCTCGGCCTGGAGCTCACCGACGGCCTGGCGGATCGTCGACCGCGACACGCCGTAGCTGCGCTCGAGCTCGGCCTCGGTGGGTAGCCGGTCACCGGGACGCAGGCCTCGACCGTCGATCTCTGCGCGCAGCGCCTCACGCAGCTGTACGTACAGCGGCAGCGACGCGTGCGCCTCCCGGGAGGCGAGCCGCGGATGAGCCACCAGATTCATCATGATGACATGATCATGCCTGCCGATACGTGGATTGTCAACACGCCGGTGGCGTCAGCGGGCACAACGACGGGTGCCACGCACGGCACACCGCCCGTCGACTCGCGGCAGAGGTGCGAGGCTTCAGCCGTCGGCGAGCCGCCGAAGTTCGGCTCACTCCATGCACACATGCGGTAATGTTATACGTACAGGATGCCGATGCTGTGGTCTTCGTCGGTCATCGGAGGGCACGAGCATCGCAGGGCGTGAGCCACGGCAGAGCCGTTGCCGCGTGACACATGGACATCGGATGTGAGGAGAGGTGGGATGGAGCCGAAGCTGGACCCGTTCACGACGATGATGGACCTCGACGCCGGGACACTCGATCCCGAACGGGCCGACACGCAGGTTCGCACCCAGGCGCACCTTCGGGGGTTCTTCCAGGACGAGCCGTCCGACTCGGATGCGCTGGTCTACCGGGTCCTGCCGATGCCGGTGCCCGAAGAGAACTCGGAGATCCAGTGCTCGACCACCATCCTGGAGCCCGGCACGGTCGGTGACGAGTACTACATGACGCGTGGACACTTCCACGCGGTCCGGGACCGCTCGGAGATCTACGTCGGCCTGGCCGGCGAGGGACGTCTGGTCCTGGCCACCGAGGACGGCCACCATCGCGTCGAGCCGATCCGCGAAGGCACCGTGAACTACGTCCCCGGAGGTTGGGCGCACCGGAGCGTCAACGTCGGCGACGAACCCCTGGTGTTCTTCGCCGCCTACGTCGGCGACGCCGGCCACGACTACGGCACGATCGAGCGTGAGGGCTTCCCCGTGCTGGTCTGCCGCGGCGCCGATGGTCCGGAGATCCGGCCCAACCCGCACTACGGTGGATGACTGTGCGGTGACACCCACGGAACATGGCCTTGGCGCACGGTTGTGACCGTGGCAACCGAGCGCGTGCGGCCGACCATCCTGGTCACGACCCGTTCCTTCGGATCCGGCGACGCCGACCCTGAAGAGCTGCTTGTCGAAGCCGGACTGCGCGTGGCCCGTGGCGACCACCGCCACGACGTGGACGTGATCGGCCCACTGCTGCGCAGAGCCGCCGGGTGGATCGCGGGAACCGGCCCGATCGGCGCCGTGCACCTCGAGGCTGCACCCGACCTGCGTATCGTCGCCCGTTACGGCATCGGCGTCGACTCGGTGGACGTCGCCGCCGCGCACGAACGCAACATCGTGGTCACCAACACCCCGGGAGCGAACGCGGAGGCGGTCGCCGACCACACCGTCGCGATGCTGCTGGCCTGCGTCCGGCAGCTCGTCGCGGCCGATCGCGATCTGCGTTCAGGCTCCGTCGGCCGTTACGTCGGCCGCGAGCTCGCCTCGCTGACATGCGGACTGATCGGTCTGGGCCGCGTCGGACGTGCGGTTGCCCGCCGCTTGACCGCGCTCGGCGTCACCGTGGCCGCCCACGACCCGGCGGTGGAACCCGACGATGCAACGGCGGCCGGCGTCGTGTGGCGCCCGCTCGACGAGCTGGTCGCGACGTGCGACGTCGTCTCCCTCCACTGTCCGGGCGGTGGACCTCCGGTGCTCGACCGCCGACGACTGGCGGCACTGCCGCGGGGTGCGATCGTGATCAACACGGCGCGACCCGACGTCGTCGATGCGCTGGCACTGGCCGAGTTCCTTCACGAAGGCCACCTCGGTGCGGCTGCGCTGGACGTCGTCGAGGATCCCCACGACCCGCTCCACGACGCCCCCCGGACGATCCTGACCCCCCACATCGCCGGCGTCACCGAGGAAAGCAACGCCCGCGTCTCGACCCTGATCGCGCGGCAGGTCTTGGCCGCGCTCGACGGCTGAGCCCGACGGTTCGCCGACTATGCCAGGGCATGGGCGATGCTCTGTTTGCCGGATGGACAAGGCTGGAGCGACCGCCGATGCCCATGTCAAATCG
>JBJHAX010000096.1:0-4157 GCA_050480705.1 Nitriliruptoraceae bacterium | reverse complement strand
GTTCGTGCTCATGCACGGTGAAACGGCGGCCTGCATCGCGGCGAGCACCTACGGGCTGTTGCGTGGTTCGGTCGGCGCTGCGGTGGTCACGCGTGGGCCTGGGCTCGCCTCCGCGATCAACGGCGTTGCCCATGCCACGCTCGATCGGCAGCCCCTGGTCCTGTTGAGCGACCTGGTGAC
Organism: Nitriliruptoraceae bacterium; assembly: GCA_050480705.1. Lineage (GTDB taxonomy): Bacteria > Actinomycetota > Nitriliruptoria > Nitriliruptorales > Nitriliruptoraceae > JBJHAX01. The sequence continues at coordinate 3,977 of JBJHAX010000096.1, read as the reverse complement.
GGCCTCGGCCGCGGAGCGGGTGACCCACCAGCGCCTGGACCAGCTTGCGATCACCCGTCCGGTCACGCGGGCGAGCATCACCGTCGGCACGCGTGACACCGGCACGACCGTGGCCGCTGCCCTGCGAGTCGCGGCCGGGCCACCCGCGGGAGCGGTCCACCTCGACCTCGACCCGACGGTGGAGGGGGATCGCCCGCCAGTGCCGGACCAAGCACCGGCACTCGACGATGCGGCGGTAGAGGCCGCAGCAGCGCTGATCGCCTCGGCACGTCGGCCGGTGTTCGTCGTCGGCCCCGGCGTGCGTGGCGCCGAAGACCGGTTGCGGGCGGCCGCCGAATCGATCGGTGCGCCGGTACTCACCACCTATCAGGCCAAGGGCAGCGTTCCCGAGGACGCCGGCTACGCCGCTGGCGTCTTCACCAATGGCGCGCTGGAACGACCCCTGGTCGACAGGGCCGACATCCTTGTGGCCGTCGGTATCGGCGACGCCAACGAGCTTCCGCCCACCGGCTGGCCCTACGACCTTCCGGTCGTGGCCATGGACCGCGTGCCCGCCGACAACCGCTACATGCCCGTCACCGTGCGGGTCGACGGCGACCTCGGTACCAGCCTGGACACCCTCGCCGAAGCGGTGCTCGACGAGCGAGGCGACCGCGACACCGACTGGGAGCCTGATGCGGGACAGCGGCACCGGCTGGCCGCCGTCGACCTCCTGATGGCATCGGCCGCCTCCGCATCGGGCCTGAGTCCACAGGAGGCCCTGCGAATCGTCGAGGACCATTCGGGCGGTTCGGCGGTGCTCACCGTGGACTCGGGTGTCCACCTCCTCGTCGCAATGGGAACCTGGACGGCGCGCGGCCCCTACGAGATCCTCATCTCGCGAGGCCTGGCAACGATGGGGTATGCGCTGCCGGCCGCGCTCGGCGCGTCCCTGGCCGGCGACGATGCCGAGGTGATCTGCCTGGTCGGCGACGGCGGCCTGGGCATGGTCATGAGCGAGTTGGAGACCCTGCGGCGCATGCGTGCGAAGGTCACGGTGGTGGTCTTCAACGACGACCAGCTGACGATGATCGCGTTGAAACAGCCTCCCGGCGCCGGCGGTGGCCCGGCCGCAGTCCGGTACGACGAGATCGATTTCGCCAGAGTCGCCGAAGGGTGCGATGTCCCCGCATGGCGCGCGACGACCGGTGCGCAGCTGCAGGACGCACTGGCTGTCCCGGTCGACGGTCCGAAGCTGATCGACGTACGAATCGACGCGGAGCCCTACGCCGAGATCATGCGCGTCTCCCGCGGCGGGTGAGCGCCCCTGACGGACGTCGTTTCCGGCCGGCGCCGTCGCCGGTCAGTCCGCCACCAGCGGGGAAGTCACAGCAGCACCACCATGGCTTCTTCAGCGGCCGAGATGTGCGCATGGATCGCGGCGGTCGCGGCCTCAGCGTCCCGCTTCTGCAGCGCATCGAGGATGCGCAGGTGCTCTTCGAAGCTCTGTGGGATGCGGAACTCGTCCCGGCGCGGCACGAAGTGGCGGATGCGGTCGATCTGCAGGTCGACGACCTCGTAGAACTGCATCAGCAGCGCGTTTTTGCTGCTCATGACCAGTTGGCGATGCATCTCCCGGTCAGCGGCGAGGTACTCGGTGAGGTCGTCATCAGGGCTGCTGGGCACCTCGAGGTCGCGAAACCGGTCGAACGCCGCGAGTTCCTCGTCGGACCACGTCGCCAGGTCTTCGAGCCCTGCCGACTCCATGATCCTTCGCAGTTGGTAGAGGTCCCGGACCTGTTCGACACCGAATTGGGTCACGACCCAACCCACCCGGCCACGTCGTTCGACCAGTCCGGAGGCTTCCAACAGGTGGAGCGCATCACGGACCGGGGTGCGGCTCACCCCGAACTGTTCGGCCAGGCGCCGGTCGCTCAACGGGGTCTTCGGCGGAAGCTTTCCCGTCACGATGGCCTGTGCGAGCGCATCGTGGGTCCGGCGGCTGATCGGCGCCGCGTCGATATCACCGAGTTCGATTCCGGCCATCAGGCACAGGTCCCCATGCGAGGTGCGGGTTGACGTCGTTGCAGGTAACTGGAGGTGCATTCCGTGACAACGCCGGCTGACCGGCGGCCCGATCGCGGTGCCGACCCAGCCCCTCCAGGGCGCGACCTGACGAGCGTAGCGGTGACCATCGCCTCAGTGGCGGTGATCCTTCCCGCACTGTTCTTCGGGGCGTCGGCGGTGCTGTTCCGTGCAGAGATCGGCCTGAGTGAGTCCGAGGTGGGACTGTCCATCTCGGTGTTCTTCGGGGTGTCGTCGTTGTTCTCGACAACCGGCGGGCGCCTGGCCGATCGGTACGGTCCGCGGCCAGCGCTTCGGATCTCGGCGTTCGCCGCCGCGTTCGTCATGTTCGGCATGGCAACGTTCGTCGATGATCTGGTGCTGGTGCTCGCGGTCATGGCGGTCGGCGGGCTCGCCCAGGGGACGGCGCAGCCCGCGACCAACCTTGCGCTCGCCCGCGTGGCATCCCGGCGCCGCGGGCTTTTGTTCGGGATCAAGCAGTCGTCGATCCCGCTGAGCTCGCTGATCGCCGGTGCGTCGGTGCCGCTGCTCGGTCTGACCTTCGGCTGGCGGTCGACGTTCCTCGTCGGCGCAGCGTGCGCCGCCACGATCGGCCTGGTGATGCCGCGCTTCCCCGCCGGGACGTCGGTGGTGCGCAGCAAGCCTGACCGGGAGGGCGACGTGCCGCTGGGCCCGTTGGTCCTGGTCGCGATCGCGGGCGGGACTGGGTCGGCAGCGGCGACCGCACTGCCTGCATTCTTCGTGGAGTCGGCGGTGATCGCCGGGATCGCGGTCGGGACGGCCGGGTGGCTGCTGATGGCCGGAAGCGTCGGGTGCATCGCGTCCCGGCTGTACGTCGGCTGGGTTGCCGACCGGATCGTCAAGCGTCCGCTGCTGGTCGTCGCGAACATGCTGATCGCAGGGAGTGTCGGGTTCGGTCTGATCGCGACCGGGTCACCGGCGCTCGTCGTCACCGGGGTGCTGGTGGGGTTCGCGCTCGGCTGGGGCTGGCCCGGGCTGTTCCACTTCGCGATGGTCCACCTGAACCCGAACGCGCCCGCGACGGCCGCCGGTATCGGCCAGGCCGGCGCGTCGGCCGGTGCGGCCGTCGGCCCCCTGCTGTTCGGGCTGGTCGTGGCCCGTTCGTCGTTCGACACCGCATGGCTCGTGGCGACGTGCGTCGCGCTTGTCGCCGCCACGATGACGCTGATCGGCCGGCGCTGGATGCGGCGCGGACGACTTCGGGCCGGTGCGGCGCGGAACTGAACGTCGCGGGGCGTCACGGGGCCATCGCTTCCAGGATCGCGGTGACGTCATCCATGTCGGACATCGTTGCGACCGCTTGCACGGTCGTGTCGACGACTGCGCTGGTGTGGCCAGCCTGCAGCAGGTGCGTGAACTTGTCGACGGCAGCGTGCCATCCGCTGCTCAACGAAGGATGGCTCTCACCGGAGCCTTCGAGCGTCCGCCCGTCCGCGAGGGTGACCGCGACCCGGCCGAGATTGCGGTCGGGGTAGGCGGCCTCGACCTCGTCGTCGACTTCGAGGGCGACCCGCGCGGCGAGCGCATGGACTTGGACGTTGTCGGCGTGATCGGGGTCGAGGTAGGGAGCCGGTGCGCGGCCTCCGGCGACGAGAGTCGCCGCGATGGCGTACGGCATGCTGTACTGCGCCGACATGGGATCGTTGACGTCCCGCACGTCGTTCTGGGCCAGCACACGCCGCGAGGTCGACACGTTCACGCTCGTGATCTGTCCTGCGGTGAGGTCGGGATGTGACGCGCGCACCGATTCGGCAGCGCTGATGGCGCCGTGCAGCGCGGCGCACGCCGGATATGGCTTGATGTAGATCGTGTCTACCGCGCATTCCGGCCCGGCATCCGCCGAAGGCGACAGGGGTGACAGGTCGACCGGGCCGCCCAGGGCGAGCACCGGC
>JBJHAX010000095.1:0-4179 GCA_050480705.1 Nitriliruptoraceae bacterium | reverse complement strand
CGGTAGATGATCACGAACCCGACGGCGAGCAGGGCGTAGGTGCTGCCGATGCCGATGCCGCGCACGGCGACGGCGATCAACTCCTCCATCGTCATCGCCCCCCTTCGACCGTTGCGACGGCTTCGCCGGTGGGGGCCTCGGTGGCTTCACCGGTGTGGACCTCGGCGAGGTCGCCGCCGGGCCATGCCGTGCCATCGGCGTACATGTCGTCGATGAGTTCGGCGAAGGCCGCCTCCAGCGAGGCACGCCGCACCTTCTGGGTGGCCGTCAGCTCGCCGTCAGAGTGGTCGAGCTCCTTGGGGATCATCCGGAACTTGCGGATCTGCTCGGCACGCGCGAAGCGCTCGTTGGCGTCACGGACCGTCTGCTGAACCAGGCGCAGCACCTCTGGTTTGGCGGTCAGGTCACGGTAGGTCGTATACGGCAGCCGCTGACGCTGCGCCCACGCACCGACGGTGTCGAGCTCGATGCCGATCAGCGCGGTGAGGTAGGCGCGCCGGTCGCCGACCACGGCTGCTTCACGGATGAAGGGGGAGGCCTTGAGCGCGTTCTCCATCTCGGAGGGCGCGACGTTCTTGCCTCCAGCGGTGATGATGATGTCCTTCAACCGGTCGACGATGCGCACGTGGGTGCCGTCGACCCACTCGCCGACGTCGCCGGTGTGCAGCCAGCCGTCGGCGTCGATCGCCGCGGCGGTGGCCTCGGGCTGGTTCCAGTAGCCGGCGAACACTCCCGGGTGCCGAGTGAGGATCTCCCCGGATGCCCAGTCGAGCTTGAGCTCGGTCCCCGGCAGCGGCTCGCCGACGGTGCCGAGCTTGACCCTCCCCCGGCGGTTGGCCGTGGCCACCGCGGCGTTCTCGGTCAGCCCGTATGCCTCGTGGACGATCACGTCGATGCCGAAGAAGAAGGTCAGCACCTCGGGCGCGATCGGTGCGGCTCCGGAGGCAGCGGCACGGACCCGGCGCAGCCCGACGCGGTCTTTGAGCGCCCGAAACACCAGCGGGTAGCCGATCGCGTACAGCGTCCGGGTCAACGGCGAATGGCGCCCTTCGCGTGCGACGAGCTGCCGGGCGATCACCCCGGCGAGTTTCATGCACGCGCCGTACAGGAGGCGTTTCGCCGGGGATGCGGCGGCCATGCGGATGCGGATCCCGCCGTGGATCTTCTCCCAGATCCTCGGCACGGCGAAGAACAGGGTGGGCTGCACCTCGCGCAGGTTGGCCTGGACGGTGTCGATCGACTCGGCGAAGTGAACGATCGTGCCCGACTGGGCGTTGTTCCAGATGGTCGCCGCACGCTCGGCGACATGGCACAGCGGCAGGTACGACAGCAGCACGTCCCCGCGACGCGGCGGCGGATCGAAGATCCCGCCGGCCGCGATCAGGGTGTCCATGGCGAACACGACGTTGCGGTTGGTCAACATCGCACCCTTGGGCGGCCCGGTCGTACCCGAGGTGTAGATCAGGGTGACCACGTCGTCGTCACGCGCCTCGGCCGCACGGCGTTCGATGAGAGCAGGGTCGGAGGCAGCATGGGCACGACCGAGCTCGAGCAGCTCGTCGTAGCTGATCAGCATCTCGCAGGTGTAGTCACGCACGCCACGCTGTTCGATCACGACGATGCGCTCGAGTCCCGGGCAGTCGTCGACGACCGCCAGCGCCTTGTCGAGCTGCTCCTGGTCCTCGGCGACGAGCACCTTCGCGCCCGAGTCGACGAGCATGTGGCGGACCTCGTCGGGCGGATTGGTCGGGTAAAGCCCGACGGTGATGCCGCGCACCGCGACCGTGGCGACGTCCACGGCGAGCCATTCGGGCCGGTTCTCGGCGTGGATGGCGACCCGATCTCCGGGTTCCACGCCGAGTGACGCCAGCCCGTGCGCCACCGCGTGCACCTCGGCGACATAGTCATCCCAGGTGACGTCGTGCCACAGCCCGAACCGCTTGTGGCGCATCGCGACGTCGCCGCCCCACCGCGCCGCGTTGTCGCGCACCATCGTCGCCAGCGTGCGAACCGTCATGCCTCACCCGCGTCGGTGTCGTCGCCGGTGCCGAGGTAGGCCTCGATCACCGCGGGGTCGTCCTGGACCTCGGCCGGAGTTCCGAGCGCGATCTGGCGACCGAAGTCGAGCACCAGCACCCGATCAGCGAGATCCATCACGACCCCCATGTCGTGCTCGACCATGATCATGGTCAGCCCGAGCTCGGCACGGATGTCCAGGACGAAGCGCGCGATGTCCTCGGTCTCCTCGACGTTCATCCCCGCGACCGGTTCGTCGAGCAGCAGCAGCCTCGGCTCGGTCGCAAGCGCCCGGCCGAGCTCGACCCGCTTCTTGATGCCGTACGGCAGCATGCCGACGGGCGTGCGCCGGTAGGCGGCGATCTCGAGGAAGTCGATGAGGTCCTCGACGACCCGGCGGTCGGCGAGCTCGGCGCGACGTGCACGGCCGGTCCGGAGCATCCCAGCCATGAGCCCGTAGTCGAGGTGACGGTGCCGGCCGAGCATCAGGTTGTCGAGGACGGTCAGCCGGTCGAACAGCTCGATGTTCTGGAACATCCGCGCGATACCCAGCGCGGCGATGCGGTCGGGGCGGCGGCCCACGAGCTCGGTCCCGCCGAACCGGATACTGCCGCGATCCGGCTTGTACACGCCGCTGATGCAGTTGAAGATCGAGGTCTTGCCGGCCCCGTTGGGCCCGATCAACGCGAGAAGCTCGCCACGGCGCACCTCGAAACCGACGTCGTCGATGGCGGTTGTGCCGCCGAAGGCGAGCGCGAGCCCCTCGGCGGTGAGCACCGGCCCAGCCGCCGGCTCGGCGTGCGCGGATCGTGCACGGGGCGCAAGACTCGCATCGGCCGCCGTGCCCCGCTCGCCGGACGCGATGCGCGCGTCGGCGGCAGTTGCGGGCAGCGCCTCGAACAACGGACGCGACCGGCCGACCGCCGACGCGACACCGCTTCGGCCCTCGCCGTCACGGCCTTCGTCATCTGGGCCGACCCCGCTGCCAACGTCGCGGCCACTCACGACAGCCACCGTTTGCGTCGCTTGTAGTGCTTGACCTCACGGTACGACCGTGCATCGTCGCCACGCAGGCCGAGGTAGAACTCCCGGATGTCCTCGTCGTCGGCCAGCTGGTCGGCCGGCTTGTCGAGCACGACCCGCCCGGTCTCCATCACATACCCGTGTGCGGCGATCGACAGCGCCATGCGCGCGTTCTGTTCGACCAGCAGGACCGCGGTGCCAGCGTCGTTGATCTCGGCGATCAGATCCCGGATACGGCCGACGAGCTTCGGCGCGAGCCCGAGCGAGGGCTCGTCGAGCACGAGCAGCTTCGGCTCGGCCATCAGCGCACGGCCGATCGCCAGCATCTGCTGCTCACCGCCGGACAGGTACCCGGCCACTTCGTGACGCCGTTCGGCCAGGACCGCGAACCGCTCGTAGACCGCCTCGAGCCGCTCGGCCACCGCCGCGCGCGGAACGGTGTGCGCGCCGACCCGCAGGTTCTCCTCGACCGTCAGTGTGGCGAGGATCCGCCGGCCCTCCATGACCTGCCCCAGCCCCGCGACGACCGTCGCCGGTGCATCCAGCCCGTTGAGAACGGTGCCGTCCAGGGTGATCGTGCCCTTGGTGATCTCGCCGCGATGCACGCCGAGCAGGCCGGTGATGGCTCGAAGCACGGTGGTCTTGCCCGCCCCGTTGGCGCCGAGCAGGGCCACGATCGCCGCATCGGGCACACGCAGGGACACCCCGTCGACGACACGCAGAACGTCCTCGTAGACGACCTCGAGGTTGTCGACCGCGAGCACCCGGTGCTCCTCGTCCATCGCTGTCTTGCACGAGCGGGTCAGCGTCTCACGTCATCCTCGACGTGCGCGGCGGCCAGCAGCGCGCGGGGTGGATTTTCACCCCCGCGTGCGTGGGCGCCGAGCCCGCCCGCGGCCACAGCCCGGGGCGCAAGCCCGCAGCCACTGGTTGATCGGGCCCGGTTCGTACCGGCACGGCTCGGCCATGTCAACGCATGGCCGGTCGTTCGTCCCAGCTGGCGACGACATGCTCGGCGATCGCAAGTGACGACGTCGCCGCCGGTGAGGGCACGTTGCGCAGCACCGTCAGCGGACCGTGCCGTTCGATCAGGAAGTCGTCGACGAGGCTGCCGTCGCGGGCCAGCGCCTGAGCGCGCAC
>JBJHAX010000094.1:1335-4267 GCA_050480705.1 Nitriliruptoraceae bacterium | reverse complement strand
CTCCACGCTCGACGGCCGCCGCGCCCGACGCGAGCGCGGTCGAGAACTCGTGGTGGACGCGATGCTCGACCTCGTGGTGGAGCGCGGTGCGCCTCCGCCTGTCGACGAACTCGCCCAGCGTGCCGGCGTGTCGGTGTCGTCGGTGTTCCGGTACTTCGAGACCCTGGAAGATCTTCATCGCCAGGCCATCGAGCGCTTCTTCGAGCGATACGCCGACCGGTTCGAGATCCCCGAGATCGGCACGGGCACGCTCGACGAGCGGGCGGATCGGTTCGCTCGCGCTCGGGTCGAGCTGCACCGGACCGTGGCCCCGATCGCTCGACTGGCGCGAGCGCGCGCGTTCGACCAGCCGCCGTTCGCGGTCTCGCTCGGCGATCTCCGACGGCGCCAGCTCGAACAGGGACGATCGCACTTCGCACCCGAGCTCGACCGGTTGGATGCGGGCGATGCCGCCGACCGCGCCGGGGTCATCGCGACGGTCACCTCGTTCGAGGCGTGGGATCAACTGATCAGCGACCTCGGCCGTACCGACGACGACGTCGTCCGCGCCTGGACCGGTTCGCTGCTCGCACTCCTCTCGGCCTGACGCCGCTCCGGATCGGCCCCGGGTGGTCGGTCGGTGGTGTCGCCTTGGTAGTGGATGGTGCCGTCGGGTCGTCGGAGGGTGATCTGTCGGTCGGGGGTCATGGTGAGTGTCCAGCCGCCTTCGTGGACGAGGTGGTGATGTGGTTTGCAGATGGGGATGAGGTCGTCCATGTCGGTGTGGCCGAGTCGGGTCCACGGGGTGACGTGGTGGATCTCGCAGTGGTCGAAGCCGACGGTGCAGTTCGGGTGTGCGCACGTGCGGTACATCGCTCGCAGCAGGCGTCGTTGTTTGCGGTTGGCGGTGCGTTGGGTGCGGCCGGCGTCGACGGGTTGTCCGTCGGGGGCGATCACGATCGGCACGATGTCGGCTTCACAGCACAGCCGCATCACCGTCGAGGTCGGCAGTTGGGTGCCGTCGACCAGTTCGCACAGCCCGTGTTCGTGGGCCCCGTTGATCAAGGTCTGCAGATCGACGTGCACGCAGACTTCGGGGACCCGGCGCAGATCCGGATCACCACCAGTGCCAGTTGAGCAGAGCAACTCGACGACGGCGTCGGTGGCGAGGTGTTCGATCGGTGTGCCGCTGTTGGGGTCGCGGTGACACAGTGCGGCAACCTTGGCGTCGATGGCGGTGGACACCTTGGCGCCGGTTTCGGGGTCGAGCTCGACCAATAGTTTCCACATGCCGGTGTCACGATCGGTCCACCGCGACATCTTGCGCCGGCGGCGTTGCCGCTCCAACCGCTCCTCGCCGTCATCGCCATCGTGGCGGGTGCAGGATGCGACGATGTCGCGGGCGCGTTGACGGAACCGGTCAACCGGGGTGTCTTTGGCGGCGTCGAGCAACTCGCGTTGGCGGGTGGTCACCACGGATCGTTCCGCAGGTGACAGTCCGCGTGTGGCTGACGCCAACGCGTCGACGTGGCCGGCGGTGATCGTGCCCTCGACGAGGCCGGCTTCGAAGCCGGGCATCTGTTCACACACCTCACCGCGGGTGATCGCAGCCCGGGTGTCACGATCATCGCGACGTCCCCGGTTCGACAACGCATCACGCGCGTCAGCCCGCGTCGACGACGACCCGGGCTCGGCTCGCGACAGCTGTTTCGAGCGTCGGACCACCGCGACGTCGCACGCATCCAGCCACGCTCGGATTCGTTCGGACAGCTCGACCGCACGATCGAGCTCACCACGATCAGCAGACTCCACATCCAGATCGACCAGTGACTGCACCACCGGCACGATCCCCGGATCAAACATCGCCATCACCCCTCATTCCACGAACACACACCGACCGCCACCCCGCCCCGACGGATGCGATCACACGCACGATCGAGACGAGATGCCCACGCCAGTGTTGGGTTGTCGAGGGGAGTCACCCACTCCGCCACCGGCAGGTGACGGTTCCCATGCGACTCGAACGGGAAGAACCCACATCGTACATACGTTCGATAACCGAGTCAACCCGACACACCAAGAAATCGCGAAGATCCGAAACCACGGTGGCGTACCACCGTTCTGACTGCGCCAACCGACCGAAACCGCGACACCACGCAGACAGTTCGGGCGTCACCGGACGAACGGCACGACCACCGCCACCGTCAAGATGACGAGGGCGAGGCTCATGTAGCGATAGTTGCGGTACCACGGGGTGCCCTGCAGCTCCTTGGTCTCCTCGCGCCAGGTGTCGCGGCTCCACGTGAGGCCTTCGAGCGACTCCTCCGACGGCGCCTCGGTGAGCAGCGACGCAATCACGAAGACGGCGATCGAGATCACCAGCATGATGCCGGTGGCGTACAGGAAGTGCACGCCGTGCAGGTCCCACAGCTCACCCATGGCGAACCCGGCGACGCCGAAGGGGACGACCCCGGCGATGGTGGCGAACGCTCCGGTGGCCGATGCCCGCTGCCAGAACAGTCCACCGACAAGGACGACGACCACGGGCATGGTCACGTATCCGAGGAACGACTGGAAGTACTCGACGATCGTGTCGAACGTCGTGATGACCGGCGCCCACAACGCCGCGACGACCATGAAGACACCGACGAGCACCCGCCCGAGCACCAGAAGCTGTCGATCGGTGAAGTCGCGTGACCTCGTCTTCACGAAGTCGTTCAAGACCAGGCTCGATGCACCGTTCAGCACCGAGTCGAGGGTGGACATGAGCGCGGCGATCAGGGCCGCCACGATCAGGCCGCGCAGTCCGATCGGCATGTACTCGAAGATCAGCGCCGGCCACGCCATGTCCGGGTCGTCGAGATCGTCGAACACCCCGCGAGCCAGGATCCCGGGGAAGATGAGCAGCACGAGCAGTGGGAGCTGCATCAGCGCTGCAAACAGTGCGCCCCAT
>JBJHAX010000094.1:0-1325 GCA_050480705.1 Nitriliruptoraceae bacterium | reverse complement strand
GCGAGCACCTTCTGGACGACCATGTGATTGGTCACCCAGACGTAGAAGCCGAGCCAGATCGCACCGGTGAAGATCCCCGGCCACGGCAAGAAGTCGTCGTCCGCCGGTCGAGCCACGGTCCACCCGTTCTCGGGCGCGAGCTCTGGCAGCACCGACCAGTCGTAGCCGAAGTCGGCGAAGACGATCACGAAGATCGCCCCTCCGGCAGCGAAGAGCAGGAGTCCCTGCGCTGTGTCGGTGACCATCACCGCCTGGAGGCCGCCGAGCATCACGTACAGGCCGCCCAACAACGCGATCGCCGTCACGTGCACCATGAGGGGCGTGCCGGGGAACAGCAGTTGCAGGACGAGGGCACCAGCGAACATGGCACCCGCGCTGTCGATCAGCATCCCGGTGCCGACGGTGAACCCCGAGAAGGCGAGCCGTGACCTCCGGTCGTACCGTTTCTCGAGGAACTCGGGGACCGTCGAGATGCGGGTCTGCAGGTAGAAGGGCAGCAGGATCAGGCAGAAGGCGACGAGGACCAGCGTCGCGATCCACTCGTAGTTCCAGACGGCGATCCCGGTCTCGTAGCCCGCACCCGCCAGCCCGATGTAGAGGGTTCCCGAGAAGTTGGCGGCGATCAATCCGAAACCGACGAGCGGCCACGCCATGCCCCGCCCGGCGAGGAAGAAACCGTCGGCGTCGCGCTTCTTGCGGCCGATGTAGAAGCCGAGCCCGAGGATGGCCACCACGTAGATCGCCATCACGAGCAGGTCGACGCCTGCGAGGTCGAACGATGCGTCGTCCACCGACGTCAACCTCCGTTCTCCGGTTGTCGGTCGGCGGGAGGCTTGACGAACCACGGCACCACGGCCGCAGCGGCGGCGATCACGGCAAACGTGTAGAGGGCCGGGTCGAAGGAGTCGGTCACGTCACGGATGGTGCCGATCGTGAAGGGCCCGACGAGCCCGGCGGCGCTCCACGCCACGATGGTCGCCCCGACGATGGCGCCGTTGTGCTCGGTACCGAAGTAGTCGACGGTGGCAGCCGGAGCAACGCCGAAGCCGCCACCGAAGCACAACCCGACCAGGAACGCGAGTGCCGCGAAGACCACCACGTTGCCAGCGAGTGGGAGCAGGGCGAACGCACCTGCCTGCGCCACGAACATTGCGCCGAACGTGGGCATCCGACCGATGCGATCGCTGAGTGCCGCGAGACCGGGGCGGCCTATCCCGTTGCCGACGCCGACCACGATCACGACGAGCGCGGCGGTTCCCGAGTCCACGTCCGCGATGTCCTCCACCACCGACGCGAGGGCGGTGATCAGGGCGATGCCGATGGTC
>JBJHAX010000093.1:0-4282 GCA_050480705.1 Nitriliruptoraceae bacterium | reverse complement strand
GCGACGGGGCGAGGATGTCGCCCCGGCCCTGTAACGGTACGTCAGGCCGGTTCAGGCCGCCAACACCGCACCGCACGTTCTGCCGTCAGCTCCGGTCGGCCCGCCAGACCGTGAGCCAGTGCCACACGCGCTCGTACCAGCGTGGATCGGGTGTGCTGACCTGATGGACCGGGGTGATGCGCGGGCGGTCGTCGTCGGGCGGGATGATCACGTAGGCGACCTCGCCCGGCCGGACGAAGCCCTGCTCACGTGCGATCAGCTCGATCCGGTCAGGGTCGTGCAGGTCGTCCACGCGCTGTTCGAGACGTTCGATCTCGGCGGCGAGGACCTCGTCTTTGAGTTCGAGCACCTCCACGCGCTCACGTGCGTCGAGGTAGCTCTGCAACGGTCCGGTGAGCATGAACACGCTGAGCAACAACGAGGCCAGCACGACCAGCGCCAGGGGCCGGTCGCCACGGACGACGCTGGCCGCACCTTGGACCAGCCACCGCAGCGGGGCTGGTCCCACCCGCGCCGGCCGACGACCGGCGGTGCGGGGCTTGGGCCTGGCGCGTGTGCTCATGGCGCCGCCCGGCCTGGATGACGGAAGGCGTCGATGCCGGGATAGCGAGCGGCATCCCCCAGCTGCTCTTCGATACGCAGCAGCTGGTTGTACTTGGCGACCCGGTCGGAGCGGGCCGGTGCGCCGGTCTTGATCTGACCGGCGTTGACCGCCACGGCCAGGTCGGCGATCGTGACGTCCTCGGTCTCGCCGGACCGGTGGCTGATCATCGTGGTCCAACCCGCCCGATGGGCGAGGCTGACCGCGTCGAGCGTCTCGGTCAGCGTGCCGATCTGGTTGACCTTGACGAGCACGCTGTTGCCCGCGCGCTCATCGATGGCGCGGCGCACGAACCGTGGATTGGTGACGAGCAGGTCGTCGCCGACCACCTGGATGCGCTCGCCGAGCGCTGCGGTCATCCGCGTGAAACCGGCCCAGTCGGACTCGTCGAGGCCGTCCTCGATGGACAGGATCGGGTAGCGGTCGACCAGTTCGGCCCACAGCGCGATCATCCCGTCGGTGTCGAGGTCACGCCCCTCGCCGGCGAGCGAGTAGGTGCCGTCGGTGTAGAACTCGCTGGCCGCCGGGTCCAGGGCGATGGCGATATCCTCGCCTGGGGTGTAGCCGGCTGCCTCGATCGCTTCGACGAGCAGGTCGAGCGCGGTCACGTTGGAGTCGAGGTTCGGTGCGAAGCCACCCTCGTCGCCCAGTCCGGTCGACAGCCCTCGGTCCCGCAGCACGCGAGCGAGATGGTGGTAGGTCTCGACGCCCATGCGAAGCGCTTCGCGAAAACTCGGCGCACCCACCGGTGCGATCATGAACTCCTGGAAGTCCACGTTGGAATCGGCGTGACTACCGCCGTTGAGCACGTTCATGCACGGCACAGGCAGCACGTGGGCGTTGGCGCCGCCCAGGTAGGCGTACAGGTCGAGTCCGACGGCGCTGGCGGCCGCCTTGGCGCACGCCAGCGACGTGCCGAGCATCGCGTTGGCACCGAGGTTCGACTTGTTGTCGGTGCCGTCCAGCGCACGCAGATGTGCGTCGATCTCGCGCTGGCCGGTGGCGTCCACGCCGACGAGCGTCTCGGCGATCACCGTGTCCACGTTGGCCACGGCTCGGGTGACGCCCTTGCCGAGGTAGCGGCTGGCGTCGCCGTCGCGCAGTTCGACGGCCTCTGCCTCGCCGGTGGAGGCCCCGGAGGGCACCGCGGCCCGGCCGGTGCTGCCGTCGACGAGGCGGACCTCGACCTCGACGGTCGGGTTCCCTCGCGAGTCCAGCACCTCACGGGCACGGATGGTCGCGATGTCCGTCACGCTCACAACTGTCACCTCATCGATGATCACGGACCGAGCGGCCGCCACGAACCGCGATCACTCGGTCACCGTACGATACATCTGTCACGTTTCGCAACAGGTGTCACACAAGACACATGCCCGATTCGGGCGTATCCGCGTCGGGTCGTTTCAGGAATCGAGTTCCCACACCCGCCGCACCGCAGCGACCACGCCAGCCCCCAGAACGGCACCGATCAGTGCCCCACGAATGCGGCGGCTGGTCACGATCAACCCGAGCAGCCCGCCCCCGGCTGCACCTGCGGCCACGGCCGCCAGATCCGTCGGTGGCGGTGGTCGGTCGTCCTGCCAGGACGACTCGACGCCGTGGGGATCCCAGCCGGCCAACACGTCGGGATCGTCGGCTGCCCCGCTGGTGTCGACCGCCCGGCTGATAGTGGCCGAACCGCTGGTTTCCGCGGCGCCGTCGTGGGTGAACTGCGATCGCGTGAGGGCCTGCCCGCATCCGGGACAGGGGTCACCGGAGTCGGTCAGCGCCTCGACGAACGCGTTCTTGAGGAATCGACCGCACTCGGGGCACTGCTTGGGGGGCACCACTTCCTCCAGCCGACGGGTCCGCGGCAGCCTACTGGCCTGCTCGTCAGCGGGCGGGAGGCACGCCGTGCGCAGCGTCGATCTGCTCGCGGTAGCGGCGAGCGACCCGTCGCGCTGCGGCCTCGGGGTCGACCCCGTGCGTCCGCGCGAGCAGCACGACGGCTTCGATAAGCGCACCGACCCACGCTTCGGGGTCCTCCTGGGGGGTTGTGGCGAGCTGTCGCAGCAGTTCCGCCGCGTCACCCTCGTCATCGAATCCGTGTCGGCGTGCCCGCGAGCGCAGCTTGTCGATGAGCTGCAGGCCGGGCATGGCCGTCGGCACGCCGTCGAAGACCCCGTCACGGCCTTTCTCTACGTCCTTGAGCTCGTCCCAGTTGGCCTGCACCGCCTCGGCCGAGTCAGCGTCCCCGTCGGCGAAAACGTGCGGGTGCCGATGGACGAGCTTGTCGACGATGCCACGCGCGACGTCGTCGATCGAGAACGCCCGCCGATCACTGCCGACCTGCGCGTGGAACACCACCTGGAGCAGCACGTCGCCGAGCTCCTCGACCAGCGCGTACTCGTCGCCAGCCTCAATGGCCTCGACGAGTTCATAGGCTTCCTCGAGCAGGTGCGGCACGAGCGTGTCGTGGTCCTGATCGAGGTCCCAGGGACATCCGCCGTCGGGAGCACGCAGCCGACGCATCACCTCGACCAGACCCAGCAGTTCGACACCCGGCGGCTGGGGGGCGAAGAACACGAGTTCGATCTCGACCTCGGCGGATTGTGCAAGCCCCGCGAGTGCGGCGGCCACGCCCCGGTCGGCCGGGCCCAGCAGGTAGACCGGCGGCGTGTCGGCATCGGCGAGGGCGATCAGCGCCTTGGCGATGCGACGGTCTTCGGGTGCGCCCGGTCGGGACAGGTCCAGGTCGCCGCGGTCGAGCTGGGCCGGGGATATCGGCTCCAGGCGCAACCCGGCGGCATCGAGGTGCAGTGCCGCGGGATGGCGCTCGTCGTGGCGGACGTGGACGACGTCGGCGTCACGGAGCACCTGCCAGGCATGGAAGGGCAGCAGTCCGGGCAGTGCGTCAGCGGTCTCGACGAGCAACACCCGTCGCTCGTGGTCGACCGCCCCGGTCACGGCGTGCCGCCGGATCCCACCTGCGCCGCCGGGACGACACCTCCGGCGAGCGGGTCCCACTCACCCAGCCCGGCCGCGATCTCCACCTCGGCGGCGGCGAAGGCCGCGTCGAGGAGCGCACCGAGCTCGGCACCGACCAGCTGATCGGCCTGTTCGGTGGCCAGGTCGGCGACCGAGGTCGTCTCCTCAGCGGTGACCTCGATGATGTGGAATCCGAACGCCGACTCGATCGGCCCGACGATCGTCCCGATCGACGCCGACCAGACCGCGTCCTCGAACTCGGGCACATAGGCGCCACGTGCCGCCGTGCCGAGGTCGCCGCCGGCCGCGCCCGAACCTGGGTCGATCGAGTGCTCGCGTGCCAGTTCGGCGAAGTCCGCCCCTTCGTTCAGCTCTGCGACGAGCGCATCGGCCTCCTCGGCGGTCTCGACCAGGATGTGCCGGGTCGTGCGCTCCTCCAGGTCGCCGTGCCCTTCCAGCAGCTGCTCACGCAGCGCCTGCACGCGTCGCTGCGCCGGGAGCAGCACGTCACGCAAGAGCGTCATGGTGAGCTCGGAGCCCACCAACAGCTGCGCGAACTCGTCCGGCCCGCCCGCTTCTTCGACCTCGGCGTCGAACGCCGCGTGGACCTCGTCCAGGTCGATGTCCACGCCCCGGTCCCGGACCACCCCTTCGATCACCTTCGCTTGGATCAACAGGGTCAGCACCTGGCGCTGCAGCGCCTCAGTCCTGGCT
>JBJHAX010000092.1:0-4304 GCA_050480705.1 Nitriliruptoraceae bacterium | reverse complement strand
GTGCGCGGCCGATGCGATTTTGCTGCGCGATCTGCGCACGGTCAAGCGGTTGTCTGTCTGATGGCGGCGGGCTCAACCCCAAAGGCACGCCGGCACGCGTCGCTACCATCCCGGCCGCACCACTTCACCGCACCGTCGACGAGAGGCCCCCCGGTGCCCGATGAGCTCGAGAAGATCTTCGGCGGATCCCGCCGCGCGTACGACCGCCTCTTCGAGCAGCGTGTGCTGTTCCTCAAGGGCCCCATCGAGGACGACGTCGCGGATGCGATCATCGCCCAGATGCTCGCACTCGACGCCGAGTCGGACGACGCCATCACCCTCTACATCAACTCGCCGGGCGGCATCATCACCGGAATGTTCGCCCTCTACGACACGATGCGTCTGCTCTCGAGCAAGGTCGACACCCGCTGTGTCGGGCTCGCAGCGTCAGCCGGCGCGTTCCTGCTCGGCACCGGCACCGGCGTGCGCTCGTCGACCGAGAACGCCCGGATCATGATTCACCAGCCGGCGGGAGGCGCACAGGGCACCGCCAAGGACATCGAGATCCAGGCGAAGAACATCGTGTGGATGCGCGAGCGCATCAACGAGATCCTCGCCGAACGCACCGGTCAGTCCCTCGAGAAGATTCGCACGGACACCGACCGGGACTTCTGGATGACGGCCGCCGAAGCCGTCAACTACGGGCTGATCGATGAGATCGTCGAACCAGGACGTGGCACCTGAACCTCGCACCCGACTCCGCCACGATCGATCTGACGGCACCGCCGACACGTCAGGTCCGGGTGGCGCTGCTCGAATGCGACCACGTGCCCGAGCCGCTGCGGGCTGTCGGTGACGACTACGGCGCAATGTTCGTCCACCGTTTTGCCGAGCATGCGCCGTGGGTGCGCTTCGAACGCATCGATGCCGTCGGCGGCGACGAACTGCCCTCACCCCGCGACTACGACGCAGCGGTCATCACCGGCTCCCGCCACAGCGTCGATGACCCACAGCCGTGGATCGAACAGCTCGCAGCGTTCGTCCGCAGCTGCGACGAATCGGGCCTGCCGCTCGTCGGGATCTGCTTCGGGCACCAGTTGCTGGCCGACACACTCGGAGGACGCGTCGAGCGTGCCGGTGTCGGCTGGGGCGTCGGTGTCCACGAGGCCCGCGTCCTCACGCAGCAGCCCTGGATGCTGCCCGAGATCGACCGTTTCCGGCTGATCGTCAGCCACCAGGATCAGGTCGTCGCGCTTCCCGACGGCGCCGAGCTGCTGGCCACGAGCCGTCACGCACCGGTCGCTGCGTTCCAGGTGCGAAACGCGATCGGCTTCCAGGGACATCCTGAGTTCGACGCCGCGTTCGCCTCGGCGTTGATGGCGTCGCGCCAGGGCCGCATCCCCGCCGAGGTCATCGACGTCGCCGAGGCCTCGTTCGCAATCCCGACCGACGACGGGGCAGTCACCTCGTGGCTCGGTCGCTTCCTCGCCGGCGGCTGACCTCTCGACGTCCCGAGCGCGTCAAGGCGCTGCCTCGCCGGCCGGCCCCGTTCGACGGCGCCGAGGTATGTCAGGCGTTCGCCTTGTCGGACTCGGGGACGTAGAGGTAGTACTCCTCGTCGTCGTCTTCCCAGTCCATCTCGATCACATCCTTGGTGACCGCTGCCTTGCAGAACTGGAGGAAGCCGGAGTAGCCGAGATCCTTCTCGGAGAAGTCGGGGTCGCGCTTGCGCAGCTGGTCCTTGAGCCCCGACAGCGGCGGGTCGCCGCCGAGTTCCTTCATCAACTCCTTGACGGTGTCGCGCAGCAGATCGAAGGCGGCGTCCTCGTCGCGTGGGGCCGAGGGGAAGTCGACCTCTGGGTCGCCGGGGGCGCTGCCGTCGGTCAGGGTGACGACCTTGCTCTCCTCGAGGTGCCGCAGGAGTTCGCGGAAGCCACGGAAGCCGTAGTCCTGTTCGGAGAAGGTCGGGTCCTTGCGCAGCAGGGCGCGCTTGAGGTTGGAGGCCTGCACCGAGCCGGCCGCCGAGGACTGCAGGCCGCTGAGCGTGCGCGTGACGAGCCGCTCGAGCTTGCGCAGGTCCTGCTTCTGCGAGGACCCGCTGGACGCTGACGCGTCCTTGGCGGCGCCGGTACTCGTGGACTTCTTGGACGCGCCGGATCCGGACTTCTTCGAGCGTCCCTGCGCCGTCCCACCCTTCGACTGGCGCAGCGGGATGCCCTCGAGACGGTCGTAGAACACGAACTCGTCGCAGGCGGGCGGCAGCATCGCCGACGTCGACCCCTTGAGTCCGACGCCGATCACGCGCTTGTTGAGTTCCCGGAGCTTGCTCACCAGCGGCGTGAAGTCCGAGTCGCCGGACACGATCACGAAGGTGGACACGAATTCGCGTGTCAGTGCGAGCTCCATGGCGTCGACGGCCATCTGGATGTCGGCAGCGTTCTTGCGCACCGAGTCGGAGCGCTGCGGAATCTCGATCAGCTCGACGTTCGCGTCGACCATGCCACGCCGGTCGTCCTTGAACAGGTTCCAGTCCGCGTACGCACGCCGGGTGATCAGCCGGCCCCGTTCGGCCAACGCCTGGAGCAGTGGCTGCGGGTCGAAGCGGTAGCCGATGTCGCGCGCACCGATCGCCACGTTTTCGTGGTCGATGAACAGCGCGAGGCGTTCCTCGGAAGATTCGTTTGGATTCGTCATGCCCCCACCATACGCCACGGAATCGTCCACGTAGGTGCACCGCCGACAGGTCAGGTTCGCACCGGGGACAGGTAGCGTGCCGGCCATCATCGAACGAAACGCCGGCGACGCAAACGAAAGAGCGCACCGGATGAGCGCTCAGCACCCGGGCGATGCCCAACCTCCGTCCGGAGGCCAGCGGCCACGGCGGAGCGCACAGCTGCGCTCGGCGGGACGCGCCGGCGTCGCACGCCTCTCGGGCAGTGTCCGTTCGCTGTTCGAGACCGGCGGCAGCGGGTTTCGCAACCTCGCGGTCACCCAGGTGTTCAGCACGGCGGCTGACACGCTCGTGGCGATCGGACTGGCGGGCACGCTGTTCTTCTCCGTGCCCTCCGCCGAGGCACGCAGCAACGTCGCGTTGTATCTGCTGCTGACGGTCACACCGTTCGTGGTGATCGGACCGACGCTGGGCCGCATTCTCGACCGCGCCCCGGTCGCGACCCGAGCACTGCTGGTGGGCGCCGCCGCCGGACGCGCGGTGTTCGCAATCAGCCTGCTCGGCCGGTCCGATACCTGGTGGCTGTTCCCGGCCGCGTTCGGCCTGCTCGTGCTCTCCCGTGTGCACGGCATCACCCGCAACACGCTGCTGCCGCTCGCACTCGACGAACCCAGGGCACTGGTGACCGCCAACGCACGCCTGGCATGGATCGGCATGCTGTCGGGAGCGGTGGCCGCCGGTGTCGGCGTCACCGCAGCATGGATCATCGACGTCGAAGGGCCGCTGGCCGTCGCGGCCGCGGCGGCGATCGCCGCCGCCGTGATCGGGCGTTCGCTGCCCGAGCCCGACGCACGTGAACTTCGTCGCCTGCGTGGGCAACCCCGCCCTCGCCTGACCCTGCCCCGTCGGGTCCGTCTCGCACAGCTCGCAACCGCCGGGGTTCGCACCTGCAACGGGTTCTTGCTGCTGCTGCTCGCGTTCGCGCTGCGCGAGATCGACGCGAGCCTGCTCGACTTCGGGGCGCTTCTGGGTGCGGCGGGCGCCGGGTTCGCGGTCGCCTCACGGATCGTGCCGCTCCTCGAGCGGCGTGTGCGCGAGGAGCCGATGGTGGTCGGGGCGCTGTCGGTGACCGCCACGGCAGCCTTCTCCGCTGGCCAGTGGTTCGGGCTCGCGGCGGCGGCCGCCGCGGCAGGTATCGCCGGTTTCGCGTGGGGCACCGCCAAGCTGGCCTTCGACGGTCTGCTCCAGGCCACGGTCGCGCCCGCGCGCCGCGGTGCGGCGTTCACACGCTCTGAGACGGTGTTCTCGCTGGCGTTCGTCGTCGGCGCGATCGTGCCGACATCGATCCCGCTCGCCGCGCCACTGGGCCTGGTCCTGACCGGTTTCGCGGCTCTGGCAGCGCAACTGGTCTACGTGGGGGCACTGCTCGCCCCACCCCAGGACCGCACGGAGCTGCCCGCGCCACCGCCTCCTGCCCCCGACTGAGTCACCGCCGGCGTCTACGCGCCGCCGCTGCCCTGCGACGCCGCGCGCCCTGCACGTCAGGCGGGCCCCCGCGGCTCGGTGAGCGCGAGCAGCTCGCGCAGCGCGTCGTCGTCGAGTTCGGCATCGACCAGGGCCCCGTCGAGTTCGATGACCGGCACACCCCCGACGC
>JBJHAX010000091.1:0-4596 GCA_050480705.1 Nitriliruptoraceae bacterium | reverse complement strand
ATTCGACGCATCCGTGCCAGTCGCCCCCCGGCCGACCGTAATGTTTTCTGTCCCGGCCCGGCCGTGCGACAGATCAACCTCGTACACCACCTCACTCGTCGTGCCCGGCGTGTCAATCTCGGCAAGCACCACCGTGCCAACCCTCATCTCTGCAACGGCACCCTCATCCGAATAGGTCCAGCCGAGCACCCGCTGACGGCTCTCCGCAGCATCACCCCGCAACAGCGGCGCATCATCACGCAACAACGTGCCAAACAACGACACGTCCCGGGCCGACACGTCACCCGGCACCCACGCCTGCACCAGAAACCGTTCATCCTCCGACGCCGGGGTCACCGCAACCGACAACCCGGCAACCTTCACCGACGCACCCTGGGGAACCGACGAGACTTGGGTGTCCGTCTTGGTCGCATCGACAATCTGACGGACCTCCTGAGAATCGCCATTTGGTGGCGCGGCGTACTCACGCTCGTCGAGCGAGATGTAGCCCTGGCCGTCGTCCTGGTCGGTCTCGCGAATCACCGTGGCGTTGGCGCGGACGTACACCTGACGGATTGGGTCTTCCCAGAT
The DNA here is from genome assembly GCA_050480705.1 of Nitriliruptoraceae bacterium. Lineage (GTDB taxonomy): Bacteria > Actinomycetota > Nitriliruptoria > Nitriliruptorales > Nitriliruptoraceae > JBJHAX01. The sequence continues at coordinate 4,026 of JBJHAX010000091.1, read as the reverse complement.
CGTGTCGTCGTCACGGGTGAGCGCTGGCGGGTCCGGGTCGACGGCTGGGTCGCCGTGGATGACCGCGATTGTGGTTTCGCGTTCTCCCATGTCTCGGCGAACGATGATCCGGTCAATGCGCGGGTTGGTCGCATCAGCGGCTTGAGAAGCGAGCACGTCGAGGAGCTCGCCACCGTCGTGGACTTCGTGAAGTCGGCCCCGGATCCAGTAGGTGCCGTCCTCGACGAGGACGGCGCCGGATTCTGGGCTGTCGGCGACGACGTTGAGCTCGTCGCCGGCGTCGCGCACGACCCCGTCGGTAGTCAGTGCCCGGGTGTGTCGCGCCCACTGCTGGGTGTCGAGCTGCCGGTCGCCTTCTACGTCGTCCCACGGGAAGCTGCGTTGGGCCACGAGGGTCTCCTGGTTCAGATGAACGGTGCCCCGCCGGAGTCGGGGCGGTGCTCGCCTGGCCATGGCCGGTCGAGCACGACGTTCCGGGTGGGGGCGACCAGTGATACGTCGTAGCGGCTGACCACCTCGACGAATCGGACGGTGCGCTGGTCGGCGAAGTCGCTGCTCCACTCGATCGTGTCGCCGAGGGCGAAGTGGGTGCGGTAGGTGAAATGGTCGGATTCGGCGACCTCGAGCTCCGCGGCGTCGCCTGTGGCGGTCTCTGCCAGCCGAGCGTCGCCGCGAGATGTCAGCGTGTCGGGGTCGTCGGTGTCGCGGGCATCGATGAACCCTTCGCGGCGTTCGAGGCCTTCGGGTTCAGGTCCGGTGTGGCGCTCCACGATGGTGCGGTCAGCGCCTTCGCCCTGCCCGGCGACGTACACATAGGTCTCGCGGTCGACGTCGGTGGTGAGCAGATCCTCGTCGGCGGCCGTGCCCTCGCCGATTGCGAACAGACGGTCGCGATGTTCGCCGACGACACAGACGAACGTTGGGGCGTCCGCGATCCAGCGGGTCTGATAGCCGACCCCTGTCTGCTGGCCGATGACCTCGAGCCAGTCCGTGACGAGCTGGTATCTCGCCCGCCAGGTGCCCGACGTGCCGCGGCCCTGGTCGGCCTCGATCATCAGCGGCGGCCACCTGCGAGTGGCGGACGCGGACGGGCCGAGGTTGGCATCCATGTAGTGCTTGAGGGCAGTCTCGCCGGGCTGGTCGGACTGCACGTCGTGTGACTGTGCACTTGGCGGCAGCGTCCGCCGTGGCACTGAGCTCGCCTCGTAGCCGGTCACCGTTGCCAGCGATGCGACACGGGAACGCTCGTCTGCGCTGACGCGCACCTGCTCGATGAGCATCACCAGCCCGTCGATGATGGCCAGTTGCCTCTTTCGTACGCCGATGTCTCTGGCCAGCTGGGCGGGCAGGTGCAGCTCGACCTCGTCTGGACGCCACAGCCGTTCAGTGACGGTCGCTTCGAGCCAGCCGGTCTCGGCGTGTGCGGGCACGGTGGCGACCAGGCTGAGGTCGGTGGGATCTCTGATGATGATGTCCATCAGAGCGCGGTGCCGGCGTAGTAGGGGCGCCAGAGAATGACGGTTTCGGCGCCTGCTTCGCTTGAAGTCGCGGTCGCGTGGATGGTCTGGTGCCCGCGGCTCAGCGGCCACCATGCACCGTTGGTGAAGTCCCAGCGGTCCATAGCGAGCGCGCCGTCCAGGCTGACAGTTCGGCTGTCGGTGTCTACCTCGACCATCTGGCCGGCCGCGATCTCGCCTGTGATGGCCAGCTGCGTGCCGGTGGGTCCGTGGATGAGACGGGCGCCTGACTGCGGGCCGAAGAACCGGGCGCGGAATCCTGCGGGGACGTGGCCGGGGTTGTCGATGTCGCCGATGCTGCGCGGTGCCGACGATGTCCAGGGGGATGTCCAGGGCGACACCCATGGGTTGGGGATGCCGAGTTCGAGCACCAGCGACCGGTCGGCCGTTTCGGTCCACAGCGGCGACGGGCAGATGAAGTCTGCGCGGCCGGTCTGGTAGGTGGACGTGAACCGACGGGTATCGGCGGGAGAGTCGATCGGTGTGGCCGTCGTCTGAAGCGCTGGGCGGCCGTCATCGCGACGCACCTCGAGCACGCCGGCGGATTCGCCGGGGATTGTCGCGAGCGACCGCTCGATCAGGTCACGGAGTGTGTTTGCGTGTTCGTCATCGGCGCCGACGAGTTCGTAGGACAGCTCGACGGTGCGCTCGCGGGTCTCGACGTCCGGCGAGCTGGCACCGACCTGACCGGGGGCTCTGCGCAGTATCGGGCGTGAGGGCATCCCCTCGAGGCCGCGCACCTCGTCGATCGACAGCGGGCCGTCGTCTTCGGCCCATTCGATGGTGGGTCGGCTGTCGGGCGGGTGGTAGAGGATGCGCACGGTCAACGCACCGGGCTGGGTCGTCGCGGGCGGCTGCCCGCATCGGGCTGCTCAAGTGCGCGGACGGTGCGGGTGCGCAGCCGGTTCGCCTCCATGTCGCCGTCGAGGAGTGCGCGTAGGAGTTCGGCCTGCCGTCGGTTGACCTCAAGGAGGTCGGCGAGCTGGTAGGGGTCGATGCCTGCAGGCGTTCCGGATGCGCTGCCCGGTCGGGCCGGGATGTCGATCGTGCGGGTGACATCGGCCAGCGCGGGCTTGACGTGACGTGCGGCCTGCCGCTCGAGGTCTGCGGCGAACCCGGACATGATGTCTTCGGCCGGTTGGCGCAGCAGCTGCAGGTCGACGCTGCGCGGTCCCTTCCATGACGGCAGCATGCTGGTCAGGTCCCGGAAGGTCTGGCGCACCCGATCGAAGCGCGACTCGACCCATTCGATGAAGCCGTCGATGATGTCGAACGCAACCTGTTTCAGGATGTCTCGGGCGTTGCCGAACGCGGCGACGATGCGGCCGGGAATCTGTTGCACGTGGGCGATCACGCTGGCGGTGCCGATCGCCCATTCCTGCATCCAGCCGCGCATCGTTTCCGCGGTGTTCTCGAGGAACCGGATGTAGCCGCCCTGAAAGATCTGCTCCAGGAACCGGACGGTTGCCCGCGACTCGCCGGTGACGATCGCCATCGTGCCCGTCCAGCTGCGATCGATGGTCCTGGCGGTGGCTTCCACGAACTCCGCGAGCTCGGTCAGCCCCTCGATCAGGGAGCCGACGGCGTCCTCGATCGACTCGAAGTCTTCGCCAGTATCGTCGCTCATCCGGCCGGTGTCACCAGTAATCGAGTTGACGATCGTGCCGACCAGCTCGCCGAGCGACGAGAACATCGACATCAGCGCCTGGCCGAGCTCGTCGACCTTCTCGGAGTGAGTCTCCCACGCGTCACGGAACGCCTGGATGCGCGGACGCACCTGGACGTTCCACCATCGACCGATCGTGTCGCCGAGTTCGACGAACCAGTTGCGCACGTCGATCAGCGGCGGCACGATCCGTATCCGGAACCACTCACGCAGTTCTCGCAGCCCGGGGATCAGCCGTTCGGTCACGAAGGTGCGGACCGCGTCGATCGCCGGTACGACCCGGCGATCGAAGAAGTCGGCCATCCGCTCCCCTGCGGCGGTGAGCTTGGGGCCGATCCACTCCCCGAAGCTGCGCAGCGCAGGGATCACATGCTCCTGGATGGCCGGGAAGAGCCGGCCGCTGAGGAACTGCATGACCGGGATCCCGGCGTCGCGCAGGAACCCGCCGACGGTCCGTTTGATCTCGTCCCACTGGTCGGTGAACTCCTCAGCGGCACGAACGGCGTCTTCCGACATGACCAGGCCGAGCTCGTGCGCACGCGCTGCGGCGTCCTCGAGAGACATCGACGTGTCGTCGAGCGCCGGCATGAGATCGCGCGCCATCCGAGTGCCGAAGATCTCAGCGGCGCGGGCTGAGCGCAGCTGGGGATCTTCGATCTCCCGGAGTGCGGCGATCGTGTCAGCCAGGTCATCTTCGGTGGACCGGAGTTCGCCGTTGGCGTCGGTGGTGGCGACTTCGCCGTAGGGTTTCGGATCTGTGGTCTCATCCGTCGTGGGCTGGAGCGAATGTGTGAACACCGAAACCTGCGCACCAGCCACGGGTTGATTCGATTCGTTGCGCAC
>JBJHAX010000090.1:0-4682 GCA_050480705.1 Nitriliruptoraceae bacterium | reverse complement strand
CGAGACCGGAATGGCCTCGACCTTGGCGATCGTCACGTCGGATCCTCGTCGTCGATCCGGCAATGTCCTGAGCTGGCGATGGCCGTCGAATCGCGTGCGCCGTGCCAGCTTGCGCACAACATTGCCGGCGACGCCGCCTCGCGACGGAACGTAGACAACGAATGAACGAGCTGTCAACGGTACCGGGAACCTTTCCAGCTGTGTTGTTGCGCGACGCCGGCCTTCGCCATCACGCCTCGCCTGCCCTGGGTGCGGCGCGATAGCGTCAGCCGAAACGTCTTCGCAGGCGTGGTGCGGGCTGCCGCCCAACCAAGCCACCATCCATTGGACGAGAGGTGTCCCCTCGTGACCTTGCGTGAGCCCCTGCGCCCGTTCGCCTCGACCGAGTTCTCAGGGTGGCGCATCGTGGCGATCGCCTCTGTCGTGCTCGGCATGAGCGGACCCGGGCAGACCATCGGCGTCAGCGTGTTCGTCGACCCGATGATCCAGACGCTGGAGCTGACCCGCTCACAGGTATCGGGCGCCTACCTCGTCGGCACCCTGACGGGCGCGGTCGCCCAGCCGAGGATCGGCAGGTTCATCGACGATCTCGGCGCACGCGTGACGATGCTCGTCGTCGGAGGGGTGTTCGGCGTCGTGCTGGCCGCGATGGCCGGTGTCACCGGACTGATCACGCTCGTCATCGGCTTCACCGGCATCCGCATGCTCGGCCAGGGCGGCCTGACGCTGGTGGCAACTACGTCGGTGGCTCCGTGGTTCGAACGTCGTCGCGGAACCGCAGTCGGGGTGACCACAGCGGCGGGATCCGCGATGTTCTCGCTCGTACCGTTCGTCGCGGCGTTCGTTATCGACCGCCTGGGATGGCGTGTGGCGTGGTTGGCCATGGGGGCACTCGTCTGGCTCGTCGTGCTCCCGTTGGCGCTGCGAGGCATGATCGATCATCCGGTGCACGTCGGTCAGATCGCCGATGGCCATCGCACACCCACCTCACGGCGGGGAGGAACCCACGCGCACGAACCGTTGGAGGCGGTCCCGACCGGGCGCAGGGCGTCGGGCGCCACCGAACCTGCATTCACCCGTGCCCAAGCAATGCGCACATCCATGTTCTGGGCCATCGCCAGCGCGGCCGCCACCACCGCGCTCATCGCGACCGGGCTGGCGTTCCATCAGATCGACTTGCTCGGCGAGCAGGGACTGACGCCGATCGAGGCGGCAGCCAACTTCGTACCACAGATGCTGGCGGCGCTCGGCGCCACCCTGCTTGTAGGGCCATGGTCGACCGCTTCGCCCCCCGTTGGGTGCTGCTCGCCTCGATGGGACTGCTCGCCGGCGCGATGCTCGCCGTGCCGCACGTCACGTCAGGCGGTCGGGCCGTCGCCTACGGCATTGCGGTCGGGGCCGCAGGCGCAGCTGCGCGCACGCTCGAGGCGGCCGCGTTCCCCAAGCTCTTCGGCATCCGCCACCTGGGTTCGATACGAGGAGTGGTGACCGCGGTGGCCGTCGCCGCATCGGCCTTCGGCCCCCTGGCCCTCGCCATCGGCCACGACCTCACGGGCAGCTACGTGCCGGTGTTGCATGTGCTGCTGGTCCTGCCGATCGCCACCTCCGCGCTCGCGGTCGTTGCTCCGATGCCACGTATGCCGGTGGACGGGCCCACACTGGCTTCGGGCCGCAGCGGGTAGATCCGAGCGGGATGCCGCCACGGGGCTCAGCCAGCTCCGTCGGTGGACTCGGCGAGGATCAGCTCGGCGCTCCCGGCCGCCTGTGGCGCCTGGACGCGTTCCACGATCGTGGTGCAGACACGCTCGAGCATGGCCACCTCGTCCGGCGTCAGCGCGTCGAACACGAGTGAACGCACCGCCGTGACGTGACCGGGTGCCGACTCGATGACCTTGGCCATGCCAGCGTCGGTGAGCACCGCATGGTTGGCGCGCGCGTCGTCGGGGCAACGGTCGCGTCGCACCCACCCACGGTCTTCCAGCCGGCTGACCACGTGCGACAGGCGGGACAACGAAGCGTTCGCCTGTCCGGCGAGCTGGCTCAGGCGCAGCATCCGGTCCGGGCTCTCGCTCAGCAGCGCCAGCACCCAGTACTCGAAGTGGGAGATCCCGGCGTCTCGCTGGAGTTGCTGTTCGAGGGAACCCGGAAGGCGCAACAGCATTGCCGCGAGCGCACGCCATGCGCGCTGCTCGTCGTCATCGAGCCACCGGAACTCATCCATGAGGTGATCGTAGCCGAACAATAACTTGACGCGTCAACTATCATTGCTACTATGTTGATGCTTCAACAAATTGCGTCGGATGACCGGCGCACCATGAGGCACAACCGACCAAGGAACACTGACGATGACCACCGCAGTCGACACCCCCACGACGCAGCTGACCGGCACATACACGGTCGACCCGTCCCACACCCACGTCGGCAGCGTCGACACCCGCAGCGCCGACCGTGACGCGCACCTGCGCAGCGGCGACTTCTTCGACGTCGACAACCACCCGAAGCTGACATTCACCTCGACGTCGATCAGCGCGGTCGACGCCACGACGTACCGCGTCACCGGCGACCTCACCATCAAGGACGTCACCCGTGAGGTCACCTTCGACCTGACCTTCACCGGTGCGGCAACCGACCCCTTCGGCAACGAGCGCATCGGCTTCGAAGGTGAGGTCGCCGTCAACCGCAAGGACTGGAACCTGACCTGGAACGCGGCGCTCGAAGCCGGTGGCGTGCTCGTCAGCGAGAACGTCACCCTCGAGTTCGAGGTGTCCGCGGTGCGCGCGGGCTGACATTCGGCACAGGGCGCCGCACGGCGTCCATTGGCACCCACGTGGAGGGCCGGCATCGTGCCGGCCCTCCCGACGTTGTCCGTGGCGGTCGGCGCCCGTTAGCGTCGCCGTCACCACGGCACGGACGACCGGTTCGCCCGCTGGCATGAACGCTGATGGAAACCAGGATGATCGGTCAGCTCGAGGTGAGCCTCGTCGGGCTCGGCTGCAACAACTTCGGCAAGCGCATCGACGCGGCCGCAACCGATGCGGTCGTCGGCGCCGCACTGGACGCCGGGATCACCCTGTTCGACACCGCCGACGTCTACGGCGGCGACGGCCGGTCCGAGCAGCTGCTCGGCGCGGCCCTCGGCGACCGGCGCGACGACGTGGTGATCGCGACCAAGTTCGGCATGCCGCTCGACGACCGACGTCGAGGCGCCCACCCCGACTACGTACGTGCCGCCTGCGACGCGAGCCTGCGCCGCATCGGTACGGACCGCATCGACCTCTACCAGATGCACGAGCCAGATCCGGAGGTGCCGATCGCCGAAACGATCGGCGCACTCCACGACCTCGTCACCGCCGGAAAGGTGCGCGAGATCGGCCATTCCAACATGACCGCTGCCGGTGTCGCCGAGGCGGACGACGCCGCGACGCACGCGGGAACCGCACGATTCGTGTGCGCGCAGGAGCAGTGGAGCCTGCTCGAACGCGGCATCGAGCACGACGTGCTGCCAGCCATCGAAAGGTACGGGCTCCGCCTGCTGCCGTACTTCCCGCTCGCTGCCGGGCTGTTGACCGGCAAGTACCGGGCCGGCCAGGAACCCGACCGCGGCTGGCGACTCGGGGCGCTTCCGGCCGAACAGCGGCGCGATCGGATCACCGACACCCACCTGGCGACCGTCGAACGATTGCGGGACTTCGCCACGGACCGCGGCCGCACACTGCTCGAACTCGCGATGTCGTGGCTGGCATGCCAGCCCACCGTCGCATCCGTCATCGCCGGGGCGACCACTCCGGAACAGGTGCACGCGAACGTCGACGCGGCCGGCTGGACGATCGATCCGGACGACCTGGCCGAACTCGACGTCGTCACCGGCCGTTGGCAGGTGAGTCGATGACGGCGCTGGATCGCGTGCTCGCCGGTGTCGAGGAGTGGGAACCCGCCACCACCGCGATCGGCATCGTCGATGCCGACGGCCTGACCGTCGGCCACGGCCCGACAGACGCGGTGCTGCCGTTCGCGTCGGTGACCAAACCCATCGCGGCCTACACCGTGCTGCTGGCCAGCCAGGACGGACTTCTCCACCTCGACGAACCGGTGGACGTCGACGGGTTCGACGGGGTAACGGTGCGGCATCTGCTCGCCCATGCCGGCGGGCTCCCACCAGAACCGGACGGTCCGGCCAGCGCACCCGGCACGCGCCGCGTGTACTCGAACTGGGCCTACGACATTCTGGGGTCGCTCGTGGCCGACCGGTCGGGTCAAGCCTTCGCCGACATCGCCCGCCAGACCGTGCTGTCCCCGCTCGGGATGACCTCGACCCACGTCGAAGGCTCACCGGCCCGCGACGGCGCGGGCACCGTCGACGACCTGCTGCGCTTCGCCGCCGAACTGCTCGACCCGCAGCTGCTCGACCCGGAGCTGCATGCCGAAGCGACCACGGTGGCGTTCGCAGGGCTGGACGGCATCCTGCCCGGCTTCGGACGTCAGCGGCCCAACGACTGGGGGCTCGGGTTCGAACTGCGGGGTGACAAGGAGCCCCACTGGACCGGCGAGCGCCTGCCACCGGAGACCTTCGGCCACTTCGGACAGTCCGGTTCGTTCCTCTGGGTCGACCCGACACGCCGCCTGGCCTGCGTCAGCCTGGCCAACGAACCGTTCGGCGCATGGTCAGCCAAAGCGTGGCCCAC
>JBJHAX010000089.1:0-4847 GCA_050480705.1 Nitriliruptoraceae bacterium | reverse complement strand
GGGTCGGTGCTCGCCTGCCCGCACCCGGGGATGTCGTCGCGCCCGGGGTACGACGGCCACACGCCGCCGCCGAGCGGCTCCCACGGCTCGCCGTGGAGACGTGGGTGCAGCTCGGCCATCCAGGACTCGACGTCGGCGATCACCACCAGCCTCAACCGTGCGTTGACAGAACTCGGCTGCTCCCCGCGCCCGGTCGAGGATCTCGTGCGGTTCATCGGCCCGCCTCTGGCCGACACCGTCGCGACCTTGCTCGACGAGGAAGGTGCGCCACGGGACCTCGCTGAGAAACTCATCGCCACCTACCGCCGCTACTACGCCCCGGTGTCACTCGAACTCACGAAGCCAGCGCACGGGATCCCCGAGGTCGTCGCCGCGCTCGCATCGGCGGCGACGCTCGTGGTCGTCACCTCGAAGCCGCGCCGATTCGCCGTTCCCATCCTACGTACGCTCGGTCTGCACGACCTGTTCGCAGATGTCCACGGGCCGTCACTCGACGGCGCCGGCGAGACGAAGACGACGACGCTCACACGTGCGCTCGCGACCACCCTGCCGGGGTTGGCTCCCGACCAGACCATGATGATCGGCGACCGGCGCCACGACGTCGAGGCGGGGCGGGCCGTCGGGACGGCCACCGTCGGTGTCACGTGGGGGGCCGGCGACCGACGCGAACTCGAGCAGGCGGGAGCCGACGTCGTCATCGACACCCCCGAGCAGCTGATGGGGCTGCTCGAGGAGCCGCTGCAGTCGCATCGCCGCAGCAGCCGGTGAGCCCCCTTGGGGTCAGTCGAAGTCCTCGGGCGGGTCGATGAACGGCATCATCCGGCGCAGTTCGCGGCCCACCGTCTCGACCTGATGGGCGCGACCCTCGGCGCGCTTGCGCTGGAAGGTCTCGCCTCCCGACTCGATCTCGGCCATGAAACGGTTGGCGAAGGATCCGTCACGGATCTCGGCGAGGATGTCGCGCATCGCGTCGCGCGAGCTCTCGTTGATGACGCGGGGTCCGGACACGTAATCGCCGTATTCGGCGGTGTCGGAGACCGAGTAGCGCATCCACGAGATGCCACCCTCGTACATCATGTCGACGATCAGCTTGAGTTCGTGCAGACACTCGAAGTAGGCGGCCTCGGGCTGATATCCGGCGTCGACGAGCGTTTCGAACCCCGCCTGCACCAGCTGGCTCACGCCGCCGCACAACACCGCCTGTTCCCCGAACAGGTCGGTCTCGGTCTCCTCGGCGAAGGTGGTCTCGAGAACGCCCGCCCGCGTCAGTCCGACGGCGCGCGCGTACGACTTTCCGAGTTCGAGCGCGTTGCCTGACGCGTCCTGGTGTACGGCGACCAGGCCCGGGACGCCCTCGCCCTGCTCGTACATCCGGCGCACGATGTGCCCCGGCGACTTCGGTGCGACGAGGAAGACATCGACACCGGCCGGCGGCTCGACGAAACCGAAGTGGACGTTGAAGCCGTGCCCGAAGACGAGTGCGTCACCCGGCCGGATGACATCGCTGAGCCCGTCGGCCCACATCGACTTCTGGTGGGTGTCGGGAGCCAGGATGACGATGACGTCGGCTTCGTCGGCCGCATCGTTGGTGTCGAGGACCCTGAGCCCTTCTTCCTCGGCGCGCGCACGCGACGACGACCCCGGCCGCAGGCCGACACGGACGTCGACACCCGAATCGCGCAGGTTGAGCGCGTGGGCGTGGCCCTGACTGCCGTAGCCGATGATGGCGACCTTGCGGCCGCGGATCAGCGACTCGTCGGCGTCCTGGTCGTAGTACACGGTGGCCATGACGAGCTCCTCGTCGAGGATGTGCGACGGTGACATCTGGCGTGGTGGGGCCGTTCGCGTGTGCCGGACGACCCCTTCGGTCGCCGAGCCTACTGCGTCGTCCGGCGCGTTCGTGGTCTCGCACGGACAGCGCGGTCGCGCGGGCCGCGTTCGATGCCGTGCGTGATGGCCGCTGCCACTACGGTGGTGCCGTGCCGGCGCAACGCGACAAGCGCAGCGTGCGCGGTGCCGCGACGAGGAGGTCGCTGTGACACGGATCTTCGTTGTTCGGGAGTCGGCTGCGGGGGAGCGCCGTGTGGCGGCGACCCCGGAGTCGGTGACCAAACTCGTCGGCCAGGGCGTCGACGTCGTCGTCGAGCGCGGCGCCGGCGAGGCAGCTCGCATCACCGACGCTGATTTCGAGGACGCCGGTGCACGCATCGGCGGTCCACCAGACCTCGCTGACGCCGACATCGTCGTGCGCGTCGCACCGCCGAGCCCCGACGAGGCGGCTGCGCTGCCCGAGAACTGCATCCTCCTGTCGTTCGTTGCGCCCCATCGCAACACGGCGACGGTCGAAGCGCTCGCGAAGGCGCGGGTCACGTCGCTTGCGATGGAGCTGGTCCCCAGGATCAGCCGCGCGCAATCCATCGACGCCTTGTCCAGCCAGGCCAACCTGGCCGGCTACAGAGCGGTGATCGTCGCGGCGCACGCGCTCGACAAGTACTTCCCACTGTTCATGACCGCCGCCGGCACCATCCGGCCTGCGACCGTCGTCGTGCTCGGCGCCGGTGTGGCAGGACTGCAGGCTGTGGCGACCGCCAAGCGTCTCGGCGCCGTGGTCAAGGTCTCCGATATCCGGGAGGCGGCCAAAGCCGAAGTCGCCTCGCTCGGCGCGTCGTTCATCGACGTCCCCGATGCCGAGGACCTCACCGACGAGGGCGGCTACGCCAAGGAAGTGGGCGAGGACTTCCTCACCCGTCAGCGCGCGGCGCTGACCGACGCGGTCGCCGGCGCACATGCGGTCATCACCACCGCGCAGATACCGATGCGTCCCGCACCCGAACTGTTGACGGCGGCGATGGTGGATGCGATGCCTGCAGGTTCGGTGGTGGTCGACCTCGCAGCCGCTGACGGCGGGAACTGTGAACTCACCGACGTCTCGGGCACGGTCGAGCGCAATGGTGTCCAGATCATCCCCGGCCACGACTTCGCCTCCCACATGCCGGCGGAGGCGAGCGCGCTCTACGCCCGCAACATCGGCGCGTTCCTCGATCTGCTGATCGGTGACGACGGCGTGGTCATCGACGACGACGACGAGGTCGTGCAGGGTGCGCTGCTCACCCGTGACGGTGCGGTCGTCAACGAACGTGCAGCTGCGATCCTCGAAGGAGACGGCAGATGATGGGCCCGGTTCTCGTCAGCACGTACGTGTTCGTGCTCGCGGCATTCCTCGGCTTCGAGCTGATCAACAAGGTTCCGCCGATGCTGCACACCCCGTTGATGTCGGGGGCCAACGCGATGTCGGGGGTCACGATCATCGGTGCGTTGACGCTCGTCGTCGTCCCCACGGCGCACACGAGCGTGTTGTTCGGCGTCGTGGCGCTCGTGCTCGCGACGATCAACGTCGTCGGTGGATTCCTCGTGACCGACAAGATGCTGGCGAAGTTCGGGGGTGGCCGGTGATTCCCGTCGAAGCCACCTCCCTGCTCGCGCTGGGCTCCATCGCGTTGTTCGTGTTCGGCCTCAAGCGGCTCGCGCGGGTCCGCACCGCACGAAGCGGCAATGCGCTCATGGCTGCCGGCATGCTGCTCGCGGTCGTCATCACGCTGCTCGAGGTCGGACTGGTCGACTACCGCTGGATCGCCGGCGGCCTCGTCGTCGGCGCTGGTGTCGGCTACGCGATCGTCGCCCGGGCACGTGCGACGCAGATGCCTGAGATCGTCGCACGGTTCAACGGGTTCGGTGGTGCCGCGTCGGCCCTGGTGGCGCTGTCGCTGTTCTGGGCGGTCGTGCTCGAGGGTGCTCCCGGCGTCACGGCGGCTGCCGCACTCGGCACGACCTCGGCGGTCACCCTCGTCATCTCGGTGCTCGTCGGGGCGACGACGCTGTCGGGATCGATCATCGCTGAACTGAAGCTGCACGGCACGATCGAGGGGATGCCGCGCGTGCCCCTGCGCACCGTCGTCATGTCACTGCTGATCGTGGGCGGTGCGGTCGCTGGACTCTTCGGCGTACTCGTGGCTGACGGGCAAACCGCCGCGGTCGCCGTGCTGGCGATGATCGGCGTCAGCCTCGTCATCGGCCTGGTGCTGGTCCTGCCCATCGGTGGCGCCGATATGCCGGTGGTCATCAGCCTGCTGAACTCGCTGTCGGGTCTGGCCGCCGCAGCGACCGGTTTCGCGCTGTCGAACCACCTGCTCATCATCGCCGGAACCATCGTCGGCGCTGCCGGGCTGATCCTCACCCAGATCATGTGTGTTGCGATGAACCGCTCGCTCGCCAACGTGCTGGTCGGCGGCTTCGGTGACGCAGGCTCCACCGAGCATGGTGAGTACGGCACGGTCGTGTCTGCGGATGCCGAATCCGCCGCGATGGTGCTCGAGGCGGCGCAGTCGGTCATCATCGTCCCCGGCTACGGGCTGGCGGCTGCACGGGCGCAGAACGCCGCGCACGACGTGGCCCGCGCCCTGATCGACCGGGGCGTGGCCGTCCGCTTCGCCATCCACCCCGTCGCAGGTCGGATGCCGGGCCACATGAACGTCGTGCTGGCCGAGGCGGAAGTTCCCTACGAGTTGCTGTTCGAGATGAGCGAGATCAACAAAGACTTTGCACAGACCGACGTGGCGATCGTCGTCGGCGCCAACGACGTGGTCAACCCGGCAGCACGCACCGAGCCGGGAAGCCCGATCGCGGGGATGCCGATCCTGGATGTCGAGCAGGCGCGTCGCGTCTTCGTGATCAAGCGCAGTCTCTCACCCGGATACGCAGGCATCAAGAACGAGTTGTTCGAACGCGAACACACCGTCATGCTCTACGGCGACGCCAAGGAAGTCCTCGACGACCTTGCGGGCCAATTG
>JBJHAX010000088.1:0-4950 GCA_050480705.1 Nitriliruptoraceae bacterium | reverse complement strand
GCGCGACGATCACCATGCCGTGCGCCCAGGTCAACGGGCGTCGCGTGTGGAGCAGCCCGTCCGAGAGCGCACCGACCAGGATCGCCAGCGACGCGCCGATGGCGAACGCCGACGCGGAGTTCCATTCACGCGAGAACAGCGCGACGACGGTGGGAATCAGCATCACCAGGCCGAGCCCGAGCAGCACCTTGCCGAGGTAGAAGCCGATCAGCTTCAGATCCTCGGCGCCGGGACGGAGGATGACGGTCACGAGCGGCCGTCCGTACCCCAACTGCGCGCCCGACCGGCCACGGACTCGTTCGGGTCGTCGATGCCCCCCGATCGTCCCCGCCGCCCGTTCATCGCATGATCCAGGTCATCAGGGTGGCGACGATCAGGCCCACCACGCAGACCCCCAGTCCCAGCACGACGACCGTCGTGACCCCCCACATGCCGTGGGTGTCGCTCCTGCGGGTGGTATTCGGCATCAGCGCCGCTCCAGCAGGGCACGGGTCAGCGCGTCCTCGTGTTCGGGGGCGGTCAGCGCCACGATCTCGTCGCCGGGGAGCAGTTCGGTGTCGCCGGAGGGGATCACCGTCTCGTCACCCCGGAAGATCGCGACCAGCACCGCCTGGTGAGGGATGGACAGCTGCTCGACCCGTGGCGGAGGACCGGGGTGGTCGTCGGGCATGCGCAGCTCGACCAGGCGCACCCGTCCGCCGCGCAGGCTCGTCAGGTGCACCAGTTCGCCGACGGAGAACTCGTTCTCCAGCAGCTCGGAGATCAGGCGGGTCGACGAGACCGGCTCGATACCGAGCGCGTCGAATATCTCGACGTTCTTCGGGGTGTTGACCCGGCTGATCGCACGGGTGACACCGAATTCGATCTTGGCCAGCTGGCAGGAAACGAGGTTCTCCTCGTCTTCGTGCGTCGTCGCCACGAAGACGTCGGCGCGTTCAGCATGTGCCTGGTCGAGGTAGCGCACGTCGCAGGCGTCGCCTTCGATCACCAGGACCTGAGTTTCGGCGACCAGCTGCTCGCAGCGGTCGGCCAGCCGCTCGATGACGGTGACTTCGTGGCCGCGCGTGACCATGTCACGGGCGATGTGTCGACCGATCCGGCCCCCGCCGGCAATCACGACGTACATGGCTCAGCTCCCCGAACCCGGTGCGCCGCCTTGCGGCGCACCGCCACGCGCTCGTTCGCGTGCGTACGGCTCCCGGACAAGACCGGTCAGTCCACGCCGGGCGGCGGGCTTCATGGCGGCGGTGACGATGTCGTCACGCTCGAGCCGGTCGCTGGCGTCAGGAACGAACACGCGTGCGCCGCGGCGCACGGCGGCCACGCGAAGCAGACCGTCCTGCTCGAACTCGGCGACGGTGGTGCCGTGGGCTTCGGTGTCCAACTCGAGGTCGACGATGGCCACGTCGGAGTCGGCGAACGCGACGTGCAGCGGCAAGGTGTCCTCGCGGAACTCGTTCAAGAACAGCTTCGCGATCATGTTGGTCGACGAGACGTAGCGCACCCCGAGCTTGCGGTAGACCTCTTCGCGTTCGGGGTTGAACAGGCGGGCGATCGTGCGCGGCACGTCGTAGAGGTGGGTGGCGATCTCGACGGTCATCAGGTTGGCGTTGTCGGACCGGGTCACCGCGATCACGCCTGCGGCGTTCTTGATCCCCGCGTGTTCGAGCACGTCGCGGTCGGTGCAGTCGCCGGTGATCTCCTCACCGTTGAATCCGGCACCGAGCCGGTCGAAGGCCAGAGGGTCCACGTCGATGACGACCACGTCGGTGTCGGCGTCGTTGGACAGCTGTTCGGCGATCTCGGCGCCCAAGCGCCCGCAACCACCGACGATGATGTGCACCGGTGACTCCACCGAGCCGCGAGGGCTCTCGTCGTGCCGTCCTCGTCGCGCGGCCGGGCGCCATCCAGCACCCAGGTCGCGGTGCATGCCGATCGTCGCATGCGCTGGCCCGGCGGGTGCCGGGCCAGCGACCAGTCTGCCACATGGTTGGCGCCCGTCCAGTAGGAACGAGCCGGTGCACGAACGATCCGGTCACGGGTGACCACGGGCCAGGCCGGCGACGGCGAACTGTCGGAGGTGGCCTGGCCGTCGTCGGCGACCCGGCGCGACGCAAGTCCATGCGTGGTCGATACGCTCGGAGTCATGCCTGCACACACGTTGTTGCTCGCCGCCCCCCGTGGATTCTGTGCCGGGGTGGACCGTGCCGTCCTGATCGTCGAGAAGGCGCTCGAGGCCTACGGTGCGCCCGTGTACGTCCGTCACGAGATCGTGCACAACACCCATGTCGTCGAGACCTTGCGAGGCAAGGGCGCGGTGTTCGTCGAGGACGAGAACGACGTGCCCGCCGGAGCGGTCGTGGTGTTCTCCGCTCACGGGTCGCCACCGGAAGCGTTCGCGAACTCCCGCCGTCTCGAGCACGTGCTCATCGACGCAACCTGCCCACTGGTCACCAAGGTGCACCACGAAGCACGCCGCTACGCACGAGACGGACTGGACATCGTGCTGGTCGGCCACGAAGGCCATCAAGAGGTGATCGGCACCATGGGGCAGGCGCCCCGGTCGATCAGCCTGGTCGAGACGCCTGACGACGTCGACGAACTCGACCTCGGTGACGACGCCCAGGTGGCCTACATCACCCAGACGACGCTGTCGATGGACGAGACCGCACAGGTCGTCGACCGGCTGCGGCAACGCTTCCCGTTGTTGCACCAGCCCAAGAAGGACGACATCTGCTACGCGACGCAGAACCGCCAGGATGCCGTCAAGCAGCTCGCGTCGAGGTGCGACGTCATCCTGGTGGTCGGTTCGCAGACCTCGTCGAACTCCAAGCGGCTCGTCGAGGTCGCCAAGGACCGCGGTGTGGCCGCCTACCTCATCGATGCGGCCGACCAGGTCGACCCGGACTGGCTCGATGACGCGGACGTGATCGGGTTGACCTCCGGGGCCTCGGCACCCGAAGTGCTCGTCGAGGAGGTCATCGGCTGGTGCCGCGACCGCGGGGTCACCAACGTCGAAACGGTGACCGTCGTCGACGAGGATGTCGAGTTCGCGATGCCGTCCAACCTCGCGCGAAAGCTGGCGGAGAGCACCGATCGGGTGTCGTGACGGCGGTGTGCCGGCTTGGGTGGGGCCGTCGATCCCGCCGCCGCGGGTGCCACCACGGTGACGGCGCGTCGCTCGGTTCGATCAGTCGGGCTCGCTGGAGTAGGCCTGCCACAACACGTCGCGGAGCAGCTCCGCTCGCCATCCGGTCAGGCCCGCATCGGCGATCAGCGCGTCGGCATCGGCGGGATCGGCCCCGATCGCCGCGGTGAGCGCCCGGGCAGGGCACAGCACGCCGGAGTCGAGCCCCAGCTCGTCCGCCAGGGCCGAGCGCGCGCGTCGCATCGCGGTGAGTCGCCGGGAATCTTCGGTGTCGTCGGCTCGCCGCCGACCGGGGGAGAAGTCCTCGACCGGACGGTCACCTGCTCGGTGCACGGCGTCCAGCAGCGCGCCGGCATGAGGGCGGAGCACGCCACGGCGCCGCGGGCTGCGTGAGATCAGTGCCGCAGCGTTCGCCGGCGGGGTACGGGCGATATCGAGCAGCACCTCGTCGCGCAGCAGGACGTTGGGTGCGATGTCGTGCTCGCGTGCGAGCTCTTCGCGCCGGTGCCACACGGCCTCCAGCGCCGCCCGTTGGTGCGCGTCCAACCGTCGTGCGCCCTTGACCCGCCGCCAGTCACGATCATTGGTCGTGGCGGTGGTGCGCAGCGCGTCGAGCTCCTGGTCGTACCAGTCCGCGCGTCCGAGTTCGTCCAGCCGCGCGGACAGGTGTGACCACAGCGCCGGCAGGTGGACCACGTCACCGGCGGCGTACTCGACGAGGTCGTCGGACAGAGGCCGGCGTTCCCAGTCGGCACGCTGCATCGCCGCCTTGTCTCCAGCAAGCGTGACACCGAGCAGCTGTTCCAGCAACGCGTCCAGCCCGGTGGGCAGGCCGATCATGGAGGCGGCCAGCGCAGTGTCGGCCATCCGCGGGATCGTGACACCCCGCACGCGCAGCGGCTCGAGGTCGTTGACGGCCGCATGGAGCACCGCCAGGCGGTCGGGCGCGGTGAGGAACTCCTCGACGATGTCGAGCCGGTCGATCGTGGTGCCGTCGATCAGCACGCACCGCCCAGCGGCTCCTACCTGCACGAGGGCGGCGTGACGGTGATAGCGAAGGGAGTCCGCACGTTCGACGTCGACACCGACAACCGGTTCGTCGATGCGCGCGAGCGCCGCGGTGAGCCGTGTGGGTTCGGTGACCAGCTCGATCGCCGGGCGGGATGGGGCGCTGGTCACGACGCTCCTCGTGTCCTGATGCCGTCGGTCGCCGGACGACAACGACGGCTAGAGCGTAGTGTCGTGAAAGGCCGTGATCGGCCTTGACGTCCGACAGGGGATGATCGGCGTGGCACCCTGCGCGCCGAGCGACGATGCCAGGAGCCACCGGTGCCCGAAGGTCCGCTGACGCTGATGTGCGTTCACCCGCACCCCGACGACGAGTCGATCTCGTGCGGAGGTCTGCTGATGCAGGCCTCCCGGGCCGGGGTTCGCACCGTGGTGGTCACCTGCACCGCTGGCGAAGAAGGCGAGAACCTCGCCGGGATCGATCTCGGCGAGGACGACCTGACGACCCATCGTCGGCGTGAGCTCGCCGACGCGCTGGAGATCCTGGGCGTCGACGCGCACCATCAGCTCGGATACCGCGACAGCGGGATGGCAGGCGAGCCTTCCAACGACCATCCCGCGAGCTTCCATCAGGCGCCGACGCACGACGCGGCGCTCCGGCTCGCGGCGATCATCCGGGCCGAACGGCCCGACGTGATCGTCTCCGACGACGAGCACGGCGGATACGGCCACCCCGACCACATCAAAGCGAACGTGGTCACCAAGGCGGCGACCGCGCTGGCATCCGACCCCGA
>JBJHAX010000087.1:0-5005 GCA_050480705.1 Nitriliruptoraceae bacterium | reverse complement strand
GCTCCAGACGGTGCACGCGCTCGTCCACCTCACCGTCGATCATGGTCTGGGGAAGAGGAACCTCGACACGCGCCAGGTAGGCGTCGAGTACCCGGCCTCGCAGCTCATGGCGCGCCTGCTGGATACGCAGACGCTGCACCGACTTGCGGACGTCGTCGCGCAGTTCGTCGAGGGTGTCGAATCCGGAAGCGGTCATCGCAAAGTCGTCATCGAGGTCCGGCAGGTTCTTGGTGCGGACATCGGCGACACGGATCCGGAATGTGGCCTCCTTGCCGCTGTGATCGCCGAACCCGTCCGGCAGCTCGTCTTCGTAGGAGAGCTTGTCACCAGCCGCGGCGCCGACAAGCGTCTCGTCGAGCTTCGGCGTGACCCCACCCGTGCCAATCCCGTACATCGCGTCGGTCACGCTGACGTCCTCGAGCAGCTCACCGTCAAGTTCGACGTCGAGGCTCAACGTGACGTAGTCACCTGCCTGAGCCGGTCGCTCGACCTCGTCGAGTTCAGCGAAACGGTCGCGCAGCACCTCGAGTTGCTCGTCCACCTCGGTGTCGGTGACTTCCCAGTCGGGATGTTCCACCCGGATGCCGGTGTGATCTGGCGGGTCGAAGGTGGGCCGGATCTCCACCGTTGCGGTGAAGGCGCAGCCCGCCTCCTCGTCGAAACGTTCGACCTCCACGTCGGGCTGGGCGACCGGCTCGACCTGCTCCTGGCGCAGCGCCTCGACGTAATACTCGGAAATGGTCTCTTCGAGCGCCGCCTGGGCGATCGCACCCTGGCCGAACCGTTGCTCGATCACCTTGCGAGGGGCCTTGCCGGGACGGAACCCGGGCAGGTTGACCTCCTTGGCGAGCTCGCGGGCGGCGCGGTCGAATGCACGCTTGACGCGTTCGGCCTCGACTTCGACGGTCAGCTTGATCTTGACGTCGTCGAGCGTTTCGACGGAAGTCTTCACGTCGCGGGATCCTTGATCGCGGACGGCCACCGTCATCGGGTGGCCGCATGATGGTCGGTCGGATGGTTCCAGCTTGCCGGCGCGGTGTCTATCGAGATGCTCCACACCGTCGCGTCCCAGCGCGGGACACGACGCTGCGCGACAGGTGTCGCCGCGGGCACGGATACGCTCCGGCGCGCCGGGGTGTGGCGCAGCTTGGTAGCGCACCTGCTTTGGGAGCAGGGGGCCGTCGGTTCAAATCCGGCCACCCCGACGGTTACGGGCCGCGGCGCAAGATTCCCGCGGCCCGAACACGTCACTTCTTGCGCGCCGTCTCCTTCTTGGTGACGAAACGGTCGATCTGGCGCCACAGGTCGTCGCGAACCTCGACGACGGCCTTGAACAGGTCCTGGTCTGTCGAAGTTGCCACCATGCGTGGAACGCCGGTGATCCAGCACTCGAGGACCATTCGCTGCTTGGGAGTGTCGCGGTCCTTGACCGAGATCTCCAACTCGACCTGATCCGGCTCCCAGCGCTGCAGTCGGCGCTCGAGGCGACCGAATAGCAGCTCGACGATCCGATCATGCTCGTCACTGCGGAACTCGGGGACGATCCGCAACCGATCCTGGATACTGGCCAACGTGGTCTCCTCGCCGGAGAGGCGTTCGTGTCGCGGACGCAACGCACCTCGGAAACGGACCGGAGCGGACCCGCGGTGCGCCGCGCGACGTCTGCGGCGCGGAACGCCACGCTACCGCGACATGCAAGGCCCGTGGACCGCACCGGTAGCATGCCGTGCTCGCGCGGGTGTAGCTCAATGGCTAGAGCCCCAGCCTTCCAAGCTGGTTATGCGGGTTCGATTCCCGTCACCCGCTCCGGCGATCGCGCAGGGCCGCCACGGTCCGTCTCCACGAGCCCACCCGATGTGCCAGCCACAGGATCGTCAGCCCGTATATGAAATAGGTGATCTGCAGCCAGTGGGGTGGCCAGCCGAGGAACCCGACCTGCACCAGAATCCACCCGACGAGCGCAATTCCGACGATCCAGTGCCCCGCGGACGCCCACTGCTGGTTGCGCAAAGCCGCCACGAACACGACCGTCGGTGGCAGGCCGACGATCACGGCGAGCGCAATACCGGCGAGCACCGTCGACCCGAACGGCAGATCGTCGGTCGCAGGCCCGAAATCCATGGCACCCGTCAACAGGCCGATCGCACCACCGTAGGCGCCCAGTGCCAGCAACACTTCGAGCCACAGAAGTGCGTGCTCGGCGACCGTTCGACGCGTCGGTCGCGAGGTGGCGGCCGTCACGGTGGTCCGCCCGTCCTGGTCGCGTTGCCGCGAAGCGGTGGCAGCATGATCGAACCCTCCCGTCAGGACCCGGTGGCACGGCGGTAGGAAGCGGACATGTCGGCTTCGGTGCGCTCCCAGGCCGCTGAGGCCGTGGCGGTCGGCGCCAGCGGGACAACCGCCCGCCAACGGTAGGTCGTTGGCCAGCGCCGGAAGACGGGAACGACGGTGGTCACGACGCGCATCAGCCACGGCAGATGTCGCGGTTTCCAGCGTTCGTCCACCTCCAGTGACAGCGCGACCGACCCGCCTTGGGGTGACATCCGCCAGGAACCGCCGGTCAGACGCACATCGTCGACGTCGAGGCGCCAGCGACCAGTCGCCAACGCGCGATGAGCGACGTCGCCAATGGCCGGAAGTCCCGGGTCGATGACCACCCGTGCCCTGTGGCCGGCCCACTCGCATATTGTCCCCGTCAGCTGGCCGGCCGGATCGTGCTCCAGTCGCTGGCCATCCGCCGGCGGGGCCGGGCGGCCGTCGTCGGTGGCGTTCAGCCGGACGACGACCACCGGCGCGGCATACTTGATCAGGTGGCGACGGTGCAGGCGTGCCCCGGGCAGCCGGCCGATGGTCACGTCACGTCCGTCGATGCGGATCACCGGCGGCGTGCCAGTGGCACGCACCAGATCGAACCGGGGCATCCACACGAGCATCAAACTGGCCGGGTGCTCGATCGCAGCGCCGACCGGGGCGAGCAGGCCGGCAGGGTTTCGGACCCGGCCGTCCCGGTCGTCGACGCGGATCTCGATCGACCGTCCGTCCACATCGGTGAACCTCACGGAAGAGGCGACACCGTCGGCGGAGACATCGAGTCGGGCGTCATCGAAGTCGACCTCGTTCCAGCTGCCCGTCCCACCGCCGATCCGGTATCCGGCCCGGTCGAGTCGCAGGCCAGGCTGCACGTAGTAGTCGATCTTGCGGCCAGATCGCCGAGACAGAAATACCAGCATTCCCGTGCCGTGCCGGGGGTCATCGAACCACTGAAGTTCGCCACCCTCGTAGACGGGGTCGTCGGCGAGTTCGAAGTTGAGCATGCACGCGATCTCGTCGATCGCAACGGTGATTGGCCACGCCGACGCCGTCGCCGAGCTGTCGAACTCGCTGTTCACGTCCATGCGTTGCCATCCGAACGGTTCTCCCCACAGTGGAGTCGAGCCCGATGCATCAGGGCAGGGACTGCAGTCCTGACCTCTGCGGCCAGACTGCCCGCAGCGATTCAGTGCTGACCCGGGTCGCGTGCCGTGCGACGGGACAGCCGGTCGGCCGTCGAGGTGCTCCGTGCGGCGACCGGACCCAGGATGATGCTCAGCGCCAGGATCGACATGCCCACCGCAGGAAGCCACACCGTCACGAGCGCGGCAACGAGCAGGACCACGATCCCCGAACTCCAGCGACCAACCATCAAGTACACGTCAGGTTCATCGATGTGGTCGAGCCATGCCCGGCGGCGGTGCGCCCGAAGCACGAGCAGCAGGAACAGCAACGACAGCACGACGAACAGCGCGATGAACACGAACACGGCAACACGGTCGGCTGGGGCGCTGCCGATCAGGCTCGTCGGGAACGGCACCAGTGCGACGGCGCCCAACAGGACCAGATTGATGCCGACAAGGCCTGGTTCGACGAACGCGAACGATGCGAGCAGCTGATGGTGCTGCCACCAGAGGTTGGCGACCAGCGCAAATGCCAGGCCGAAGGCGACAAGCTGGGGTAGCTGTTCAACCAGGGCCGACGCCAACCCACCCGCACCCGAACGCGGTGCATCCAGGGTGAGCACGAGCAGGGTCATGGCGATCGCGAACACCGCGTCACTGAGGTTGGTGACCCGCGAGAACTCCGGCATCCCACGATCATGACCTGTGGTTTCGCGCACTTCGATCCGATCCTGTTCCACCCAGCAGTCGGTCCGCAACCGCCCCAGCGCCGAGGCCGTGCACCCTGAGCTGGTTCCCGGCCGTGTGACGCTTCCGACCATGCGCCTTCCTGGGTTCGCCCGGCAGGGGCCATCGACCCGAACTCAACCGACGTCTGTCATACCGTCAGGGCACGGGAACAGTCGACCCGCAGGGCATCGGAGTCCGCGTCATCGGGTTCGCGTCCGTACGTTGACTCTATACCCCCTACGGGTATTATGGAGCGCGCGTGGCTTCGCGGGACATCGCACACCACCAACGCGAACGTCCGCGACTGCCCCCGCACATCCCGCAGCGCCCTTCGAGGAAGTGATGGCTGACGTCGCCCACGATCTCCCCAGCAGTCACGCCGGCCACGACGGCTTTGGCGGCCACGCAGACCACAACAGCCATGGCAGCCACGCAGACCACGCAGACCACGCGGCGCAGTTCCGTGACCGACTCTGGTTGACCGCCGTCCTGTCCGTCCCGATCGTCATCTGGTCACACCACGTACAGGAACTGCTCGGCTACACCGCGCCTTCGGTCCCGGGTGCCCACATGATCGGTCCTGTACTGGGATCGGTCGTCTTCTTCTATGGAGGCTGGCCGTTCCTGATCGGCGGTGTGCGGGAAGCGGCTGCCCGGCAACCGGGCATGATGCTGTTGATCTCCATGGCGATCACCGTGGCATACCTCGCCTCGTCAGCAACCGCCTTGGGCTTGTTCGACCAGGAGGTGTGGTGGGAACTGACGCTGCTCATCGCCATCATGCTTCTCGGCCACTGGGTCGAGATGCGCGCGATCGGGCGCGCACGCGGCGCCCTGGCCGC
>JBJHAX010000086.1:0-5291 GCA_050480705.1 Nitriliruptoraceae bacterium | reverse complement strand
TCGGTGAGGAGGTTGAAGGGATCGTTCTCAATGGCAGACATGAGCCCGTCGACCTTGTCTTCGGTCAGGGTCAGACCCTGTGGCCACGCAACCACAATGAGATTGCCCTCATCGCTGTGGAACTCCATGCCAGCCTCGCGAGCGGTCTCCCGCGCTTGGAGCAAGGCTTCGCCGGCTGTCACTCCGTTGTCGAAGAAGTTCGTCCCGGCGTAGAGCTCGATGTACTCGGCGGACTGTTCACTCGGAGGTACGTTGGCTTGGAGGACTGGGACACCGCTCTGCTCAAGAGCACGGAGCGAGGAGATCCCAGCACTATCGTCATTCGGCCACCAGACCCATGCGGCCGGCTCAGCCCCTGCTAGCGCCTGCTGGACCTGCACGTCCTGTTCATTCTGATCGAAGTTGTTTTCGATGATGGTCAGGTCGAAGTCGAGACGCTCAGCTTCTTCTCGGGCGCCGCGTTGCCACTCGGCAACGTAACTGTTCGTACCCGCCCAGGTGAACGCCACGACCGCCTGCCCGTTACCCATGAGGTCGGCGTCACCATCACCATCGCCATCAGCTGGCGACTCCGACGACGCGTCAGATTCGGAACTCTCCGGCGCCGGGTCACCCGGCGAATCATCGCTGCTGCATGCAACGACGAGCATCGCCAGAAGGGTCAATAGTGCCGTGTTTGATCGAAATGTCCGGGTCATTTCACCCACTCCCTTGATCGTGATATGGCATGTCTTGCTGGCTCGTTGAGATCGAACTTGTCGATGGACACCCGTTGAGAGTTCATGTCTGCGATCCCGCTCCGATCTCGCCGTAGTCTCAACCGGCGTCTTAATGTCTCGCCATTGGAAAGCCCCAATCCCGCTCCGTCCGCACGACACTGCAGCCTCGCAACAGGCCTCTACGCAGTAAGCATCGATCTGATAAAGGAACCCGGAAGAAGACCACCTGCAATGGACCGCTACTTCTTGTTGACGTCCGAGCGCGCCTCGTATCCAGCGGCCTCCCGCGACCCTGCCCCCGCCCACAGCCAGATCAATACCGCGTCCTCACTCTCCGAGGTATTGCGGAATCCGTGCCAGCGCCCCTTGGGCGTGTGCACGATGTCGCCTGGGCCGACACTGATCTGATCATCCCCGTCCAGAACAACGCCTTCGCCCGACAGGAGGTACTGCACTTCTTCTGCGTGGGCATGACGATGGGCTTCGTGACGCGAACCTGGCGCGAAGATTGTGCGCCCGAATACCACTTCTTCGGCGCCGGCATTGAGCTGACTGATCGCGAACTGCACCCGCATGTCAATCCATCCCTCGTCCTCTCGCAGGCCTTCCGCGAAAGCGACGCTCTCAAGGTTGACTTTCGTCGCCGGGGTTCCCACCACGCCGCTCTCTGACATGCACGTCCCTCCGAATCGATCTCGACAGCCGGCGATTACCACGCCATTCCAGTGACCGCTGGATGGAGCATCGCCCTCTTCTCACACCTTGGCGTCTGCTCCACTGTCCAGCCATCTCTCCCGCATGAATCGCATACAACACGTTTGCAGGTCGATCACATGATCAACGCGACTGATTTCCCACAAATTCAAGATGCTTTCCCGATTCATTCGCATACAGATTCATATCCTGCTCTGATTCCCAATTGCGAAACCCGCTGCATTATGCGATTCTATGCATAGCTTTGCGTCACCGTGCAAACTACCTGGAGCGTGCAAGCTCGTCAAGCGATTATTCGAACCGTCGGGGTGGAATGCGAACGGTTGCTAGAAGAAGGTTGAACTAGAGGTTGAACTAGAGGTTGAACTAGAAGGAGGTTGAAGGCGAACGGAGGGCGATCAAGTCACCATCCACCTGGCGAACGGTCCGCCGTCGGGAGTCTACGATCCCGGCAACACAGGACTTCCTGCGGACACCCCGGCAACGACGATCCACCTTGCGTCGATCCGGCGCACGCCGGTGCCTCCAGCCGACAGCACGAGGACGACGATGGCTCCCGATACTAGACAGGGTGATCACGCGGACGAACCAGCACGTCTAGACGTTCCCCCACAAAGGCCCGCGGTGTCGCCCAGGCGAACGCGCGTCACAATGCGACAGGTCGCTCGCGCTGCCCGTGTGCACCCGGCGACGGTTTCGAGGGCGCTAGACCCAACCAAGTCGGCTCT
Source organism: Nitriliruptoraceae bacterium (assembly GCA_050480705.1). GTDB lineage: Bacteria > Actinomycetota > Nitriliruptoria > Nitriliruptorales > Nitriliruptoraceae > JBJHAX01. The sequence continues at coordinate 3,130 of JBJHAX010000086.1, read as the reverse complement.
GATCAGTAGCGAGACGCGCGACCACGTGCAGGAGGTCGCCAACCGACTGGGCTACGTGCCCAGCTCGCAGGCGCGTTCGCTCCACACTGGAAGGTCCGAGACGATCGGTGTTCTGGTCGCAGACCTTGAGAACCCCTTCGAGGCCAGCTTCATCCGAGGCGTCGAAAACGCGCTGGACGGACGGAAACTCGCTGCCATCGTGGCCGAATCCCAAGACGACGGCCGACGTCTCGAACGAACCATCGGCAACCTGATCAATCGCAACGTTGACGCGATCATCACGAGCGCGGCACGTCAGAGCGCCGAACCACCGTTACGGCGAGCCGCCGGGTTGGCTCCCGTCGTGCTCGCCGTCCGGACGCTCCACGGCAGTGGGATCCCGTCGGCAGCGCATGACGATGCTCAGGGAGCGCGGCTTGCTGTCGGGCACCTGGCCGAACTCGGGCACCGCCGAATCGCTGAGATCGCAGGCCCTTCTGACATGTCGACCTTCGCTGATCGGTCAGCCGGTTGCCGTGATGCCTGTAACGATCACGGCATTGAGCTTGTCGCGAGTCGCCGAAGGACGACCATGGCTGCCTCGATTGATGAGGCCCACCAGCTTGCACGGGACCTCCTTCTTGAGGACGAGCGGCCGACAGCGATCTTCGCGCACAACGACGTACTGGCACTCGGCGTCCTCGATGCACTGGCAGCGGCAAACCTGCGGTGCCCCGAGGATGTGTCAATCGTGGGATACGACGACCTCACCATCTCGGCATACGTCACGCCCCCACTAACTACAGTGCGGCTTCCCACGTATCAGATTGGGCGGATGGCCGCGGAACTTGCGGTCGCCCTCATCGAAGGGGAGCCGGAACACGCCGTCGATATCTTGCTGCAGCCGACGCTCGTCGTCCGGTCATCGACAGCGCCACCCCCCGAGCACTGACCTCGACGCGAGCACCTTTCGGCAGCCATGCTCGCGGAGATCCGGTCGATGTTGGCGCAATGCAATGATTCGCTGCATTTCGCGACGCGACGTTGCGCCCGATGCCGATGTATCGCTGAACCTTGCGCCAGATCCGCCGGCCAGATCATCCGGCGATCAGCGACGGGCAAGACGACTCGCACACGAAGACCTGCCTCAGCGCGTGCCTCCGGTGCCACGCAACCATCATGAAACTCGACGTAGCGGGCGGTGAGCGCCAGCCCCAATCCGACCCGCCGGCCGGCGTCCGTCAGGCGTGCCCGTCGACGCCCGACACCGGCAGCTCGATACGCACCCGCAGGCCTCCGCCCGGACGGTCCTCGAGCGCGACACTGCCGCCGTGCAGCTCGACGTAGCGCGCGGTCAACGCCAGCCCGAGACCGACCCCTGGCTGGGCGAGCCCGACCGAGCGGGCGCCGAGGTTGAGCGGTTCGAGCGCGCGCGCCTTCTCACGGTCGGGGATACCGGGGCCTTCGTCGTCCACGACGAGCACGGCGGTGTCATCGACGCGCGACACGCTCACGGTGACCTCGGCGCCGTCGGGGGTGTGCTTGAGGGCGTTGCCGGCCACACTCTCGACGATGCGCTCGACCTTGCCGACCTCGATGCGGGCGACGACCGCATCCGTTTCGATCCGGATGCGGTCGGCTCCATCGAGGCCTGCGACGACGCGCCGGACGAGTTCGTCGAGCCGCACCGGTTCGCGCTCGAGGAGCGCGGCGTCCGCATCGTCGTTGCCCGCATCGAGCAGGTCGGTCACCAGCCGCTCCAGGCGCGTCGCGTTGGCGAGAATCCGCTCCGCGAGCTCGACGCGCATGTGGTCTGGGAGCTGCGCATCGCGATGGACGAGCATCTCGGCCCCGCCCTTGACCGCGGTGAGCGGTGTGCGCAGCTCGTGCGAAGCCGCCTGCAGCAGCAGGGACTTCACCGCGTCGACCTCGCGCAGCCTGACCGCGGCGCGCAGTTCGTTCGTGTACCGGTCGCGTGCCCGCTGCCCGAGACCACCAATGATGCCGCCCGCTCCCGAGGACGCTCCGACGATGATGGTCCATTCCGCCGGTGCGGCGTCATGGCCGAGCACGGAGAGCGCGACGCCGAAGCTGACCGCGACGAAGGCGACCTGCCCGAACGCAAGTGAGAGCGGGAAGTAGTAGAACGCGAACGCCGCCACGTAGACGTACAGGATCGCGTACGTGCCGGCGCCTGAGGGGCCTGCAGCCACGACCACGAACCCGATGAGGATCGTGCCGGCGGCTGCGGCGAGCGAGAACCACAACAGCGGAGGAGGCCGCCACCAGCGTGCCGCTGCGAGGTGGGACGCCGCACCGAGGTAGGCGATGACGACCACGACGACGAGCGTGGCGATGTCGAGCTCGTCCCAGTGGGGCACGAGCATGGTGGCGACGACGAGGGTCGCCCCCGACCCGTACAAGAACGCCGACACGAGCGACATCTCGCGCCCCAGGCGGGCGTCGATCTCGCTCACAGGTCCTCCCCGCCGCGCTCGACCCGACGTTCCGGGTCACGGAGCAACCTGCGGATGATACGCATCAACACACCGGCGATGCGCATGCAGGACGCCGTCGCCCACCCACTCGGACGCGCGGCTCGAGCCGTTCGTTGCCACGACCGGCTGCCAACGACCTCGCGCAGAAGCCTGGTCTCAGGCGAACAGCTCGCTGACGCGGTCACGAACCTGCGGAGTCAACCGGTCGAGCGCGTCGAGTGCCCCGAGGTTCTCGTGCACCTGCTCGACCCGTGACGCACCGGTGATCACGCTGGACACATTCGGGTTCGCCGCGCACCACGCGATCGCAAGCTGCGCTGCGGTCACCTCGAGCTGCCCGGCAATCGCAACGAACTCGCGGACCTTGGCGTTCGTGGCGGGGTCGTCCATGCGGCTTCGCAGCCATTCGTAACCGGGAAGTGCCGCACGGCTTCCGGCGGGGATGCCGTCGAGGTACTTGCCGGTGAGAAGTCCCGACGCCAACGGCGACCAGATCGTCGTTCCGAGGCCGATCTCGTCGTAGAGCGGTGCGTACTCCTGCTCGACCCGTTCGCGGTGCAGCAGGTGGTACTGGGGCTGTTCGACGACGGGCTTGTGCCAGCCGTAGCGGTCCGCGACGTCCCACGCGGCCCGGATCGCCTCGGCGCTCCATT
>JBJHAX010000085.1:0-5313 GCA_050480705.1 Nitriliruptoraceae bacterium | reverse complement strand
CCTGTGACGCGGCCCACCCGGTCGGGAAACCAGGCCTTGACGGCCACGGGTACGAGCACGTTGCCGACCGCGATCCCGATGAGCGTGAGCAGCGTCGTGACGAGCAGCGTCCCGATGCCGGGTGCAACAGCCCGCACGGCCAGCCCGACGGTGACCATGCCGAGCGCGGCGACCAGCGCCCGCGACGTCCCCATGCGCCGGCTGAGCCGGGCCGCGAGCAGCCCGAAGGCACCGAACGCGATGACCGGCAGGGTGGTGAGCACACCTGCGACGGTGTCGGACATGCCGAGGTCGAACTGGATGTCGCGCAGCAGCGCACCAACACTGGTGACCGCCGCACGCAGGTTGAGCGCGGTGAGCACCAAGGTCAGGCCGAGCAGGCCTGCGGAGGCGCCTGGCCGCCCGCTCATCGGACCGCCCCCCACGAGCGTGACGGCATGTGCACGGCCCGCCGGTCGGCCCCCGCGGCCACGCTCAACGATGCAGGTCGGGGTCGGACTGGACCGCACGGGTGCGGATCGTGTGGATGGATTCACCCGACAGGATGCCGGAACGCGCGAGCAGGCGGCCGAGCTCCCAGTTCGACAGACCCAGCTCAGGCGTGCCAAGCGCGTACTGCCCGTCGACCCAGCGGGTGTAGCCATTGCAGACGAACGGTGCGTCGACGTCGCGCTCGACGTCGCGCCGCTGGTCCTCGTCGCCGGTGATCAGCGACAGGATGAAGTGCGGGCTGTAGGTGTTGAACAGCGCGACGGCCTCGTCGACGTCCTCGACGACGCACAGGGTCACCTCGGGGCTGTCCTCCCACTCCCATTCGACAGCCAGTTGCGCTTCCACGAGCGTTTCAGCCTGTGGTTCGTCGGGCGAACCGTCAGCACGCGCGATCGGCACGACACGGTCGAACCATGCGTCGGGAACGTGGTGCCGGTCGCGCTCGAGCACGTGCAGCTTCGCGTTGACGCCGCGGTCTGCTGCGGCCGCCTCCAGCCCGTCGAGGAATACGGGCACCAGGTCGGCAGCGCGATCACGCACGATGCAGCACACGTTGAGGGTGTTGCAGACTTTGCGGTCGAGCGAACGGTGCACCGCGGCGCGGAACGCATCTGTGTCCGCGCTCGCGGCGGCGACCATCCATGCTCCGCCGGTGCCGTGCGCAGACACGGGGTTTCCGGCCTGCTGCGCGACCGAGCTGAGCTGGCGGACCGCCGCACCCGATCCTCGGGCGACCGCCAGCGCCAGCCGTGGGTCGGAGAACAGCGCCCAGCCTGCGGCGCGCGACGGTGCGTCTACGAGCGAGGCCGCACCGCGCGGCAGGCCGGCGTCGACGAGTGCGGGGTCGAGCGCATGCTCGACGATCGCACGCGCGGTGCCCAGTGCGTCCGATCCGATGCGGAAGACCACCGTGTTGCCGCCCCGCAGCACCCCGCAGGCGTCCGCGAAGACGTTGGGGCGGCCTTCGAACACGAACGCGACCACGCCGAGGCGGTCACGGAACTGTTCGAGCCGCCAGCCGTCGTGCTCGATGCTGCCGACGATTTCGTCACGGCGCGACGCTGCCTTCGCCCAGCCGCGCAGACCTTCGATCATCTCCGAACGCATCCGTTCGGACAGCGCCAGGCGCGTCGTGGAACGCCCCTTCTCGCGTGCCGCGGCGACGTCGTGGTCGTTCGCGGTCGCGATGGGCGCGAACGAGGCCTCGTCGGCGAGCCGGTCCGCGAACGCACGGAAGAACGTGTCGAGCTGCTCGCTGGTCGTGGTGCCCATTGCACTGAACGCCTCGACCGCGGCGGTGACCGCGTCACGCGCCGCGGCCCGGTCCGCTGCGGGGATGTGCAGCAGCTCTCCACTGGATTGCACGACGATGAGCGCGTCGCCGGGAGCGAACGCGTCCGCGATCCCGTCGGGGACGTGCACCACACGGTCACCCCCGAACACGACGGGGGTCCCGGCGGTCAGCTCGGTGAGCGGTGTGACATCCATGGCGGGATCACGCTATGCCTCGCCGACGAACTGCGCCAACCCGAATGCGGGTGGGGGCCGCAACACCCTGGCATCCTGCCCCTGACCGGTGACTGGCCACACCGGGCCGTCCAGCCCGCCCGCCGGCCACGAACGATGGTGACGCCCCGTCACCGGACCGGGCATACAGGGAAAGTGTGTGGCATGCAGGACTCCGACGCGGTGCTTCGCATCGGGGAGGTTTCGTTGCGCACGGAGGTCTCCGTGCCGACGTTGCGTGCCTGGGAACAGCGCTACGGGCTGCTGCAACCGGAACGGACTACAGGGGGCCACCGCCTCTACAGCGAACGTGACATCGAACGCGTCCGCTCGATGTCGAGGCTCATCGGTGAAGGCTGGGCCGCGGCGGCGGCCGCACGGGAGGCACTGCGCGAGGACACCTCGCCGCCGCTGGCGTCGGAGGCGACGCCAGCGGTGACCGAAGCCCTCGTCACCCGCATGACCCGTGCGATCGACGACCTCGACGCTCCGACGGTCGACGGGATCGTGGACGATGTCCTCGCGCGATTCGACATCCCCCGCGCGGTCGACGAGGTGTTCATGCCCGTCCTGCACCACTTGGGCGACGGATGGGCGAACGATCCCCGTGTCATCGCCCGTGAGCATTTCGCGACCAACGCACTGCGGCCGCGTCTGCAGCGTCTTCTGCGGATCGGTTCCCGCCCCGGCGGCCGCTCTTGCATCGCAGCCGCGCCTGAACACGAAGAGCACGACATGGGCCTTCTGTGCGCCGCAGTGGTGGCTGCGGACGCGGGCTGGCGTGTGCACTACCTCGGCGCGCGAACACCGACCGAGGCGCTGGAACGCGCGGTCGCCGAGGTGCGTCCGCAGGTGGTGCTGGTGGCGTCGCTGTTCCGGGAGCACGCCGAAGCGTTCCTCGACGAGATGGCGCCACGCCCGGGCAGCGTCGCCTTCGTGCTCGGCGGCGCGGGCTTCCACGCCGAGGACGTCGAACGCCTCGCCGCCGCGACGTTGCACACCGGCCCGATGGCGGCGCTGCCCGCCACGATGGCCGAAGCCGTCGAGACGCGCGCGACGAGCACCGCCGACCCCGTGGATGCCGCTGGGCCGACTCTCAGCGGCTCGTGACCGTCAGCGTGAGATCCTGAACCGGATCCGTACGCTCGTGTGGAACTCGGTGATGTCCGAACCGTCGACGACAGCGGACGTCTCGAGGACGGTGAAGCCCTCGACGTTGCGCAACGTCTTCGTCGCTTCCTGAATCGCCTGCTCGGCGGCGTCACGCCACGATTCGGTCGACACGCCCACGAGGTCGATCGTCTTGATCACGGCCATGGCAGTGCTCCTGGTCACCGCAGCGGACAGCCTCCTGGCCGCCCACTCGAGTGTTTCGAGGATAGTTCGCGGGCGCATCGACGCGGCCCGCCGACCTGTGGCCGGCAGGTCCGCGACCTGGAATCTCAGCGCAGATACATCGCCACCGCCATCGACACGATCAGCGCGACACCGCACGCGATGGCTGCCACCAGACCGAGCCGGCTCCCTTTCACATGGGCAACCAGGCCGACCCCCATGCCGACCGGCCCCGTCACAACCCCGAACCCGGTCACCAGCGTCACGACCGCCAGTGCGATCGCCACGACCGCCAGTGGCGTGGCGAATCGAGGCGACGCCTCGATCGGATCGAAAGGATCCCGCTCTTCCATCGGTGGGTCGCTCCCGCGTGTCGAAGGGCGTGGACTCAGGCAGTCAACACGCGCAGCGCGCGTCGAGCAGCGTTGTACCCGCACATGCCGTGCACCCCCGCTCCCGGGGGCGTCGACGCCGAACACAGGAAGATTCCCGGAACACCGGTGGCGTAGGGGTCGAGAGTCAGGCCGGGACGGGCGATCAGCTGCAGTCCGGTGCTCGCGCCGCCGGCGATGTCGCCACCGACGAAGTTGGGATTCCACGCCTCGAAATCGGCGGGTGTCGTCACACGCCGGGCTCGGATCCGATCACGGAAACCGGGAGCGAACCGTTCGATCTGCGCGTCGACGAGCCGGGAGGCGTCTTCGGTCGAACCGTGCGGCACGTGCGCGTAGGTCCACAGCGGGACGTGACCGTCGACGCGCCGGGACGGGTCAGCGACGTGAGGCTGGGCGACGAGAGCGAAGGGGCGTTCGACGTGTTCGCCGCGGGCCGTTGCCTCCTCTGCTTCGACGATCTCTTCGAAGGTTCCGCCGAGGTGCAACGTGCCAGCGCGGCGTGCCTCTTCCGCACTCCAAGGCACCTCGTCGGCGACGACATAGTCGACCTTGAACGCTGCAGGCCCGTGGCGCCAGCGGCGGTAGCGGCGACGCTGCCGCGCCGGAAGCTGCTCACCGAGGATGCTCGCCAGTGCCGCCGGCGCGACGTCGAACAGCGCCACGCGTGCCCGCGGGAGTTCGTCGAGGCGGCTGATCTCGACTCCGGTGTGTATCTCGACCCCGAGTTCATCGAGGTAGGACGCCATCGCCCGCCAGATCGACGCCGATCCTCCTTGGGCAACGGGCCATCCGTACGCGTGTCCGGCAGCACCCATCATGATTCCGACGCTGGAGGAGAACACGCGTGACAGCGGCGCGATGATGTGCGCGGCGAGTCCTCCGAACAGCGCACGACCACGTCCGGTCGGGAAGCTCCGGGCGAGCACGGTCGCAGGGGCGAGCAGGGCAGGCCCCTGGCGCGCCAACGCCATCGGATGTCGTGGCATCCGCGGGAACGGCTTCATGAGGGTCTGGGCGAGACGGTCGTAGCGCTTCGACGCATGCCCGAACAGGCGGCGCCACGCAGGTCCGTCCGGGCCGAGCCCGTCGACGGTCGCATCGAAATCCCTGAGCGCCGTGACCGCCGTCCCGTCGTCGAGAGGATGAGCGACGGCGATCTCTGGATGTTTCCAGATCAGTCCGTGCCGCTCCAGTGGAAGAGCCCGAAAGAACGACGACGAACTGGCGAACGGATGAACCGCAGAGCAGTGGTCGTGGACGATCCCGCTGACACTGTCATCAGGGACCGTTCGGGTTCCCCCGCCCGGCTCCTCAGCCGCTTCGAGCACGACGACACGGAAACCCTGGCGTGCAAGCGTCAGCGCCGCCGCGAGACCGTTGGGACCCGCGCCGACGACGACTGCGTCGGTCCGAGCACTTCGGTCCACGTCAGGCTCCCGTCCACGCGCCGACCCTGCCGATGACGTCGACGCGCATGAGCGACGCTAACTTGGATTCACGCGCTGGGGCTGTTCAGCCGGCGTTGATCGGTTTGCTGCTGGCAGCGTAGGGATTGTGGGGTTTTTGCGGGCTTCTGGGGTAGGTC
>JBJHAX010000084.1:0-5408 GCA_050480705.1 Nitriliruptoraceae bacterium | reverse complement strand
GTCCTGCACCCGCGGCACGGCATTGGCCAGCGCGAGAACCGCCTCCTTGAACTCGGTGCTGTGCTCGTAGCCGTGCTCCACCAACCACGAACGAACCGATCCTGCCCCGTCGGTCGAGTACAGCCTCAGCATCACGCTCACAGCGTCATGCAGGTTCGCGAACGGCCCTTCGAGTTTGAGGCGTCGCTGCACCCGGTGACGCGGGTCGACCAACGACACGTTGCTGCCCTTCTTCGCCAGGACCTTGTCGTCGACCAGTGCGTTGACGTCCGCGCCCACGCCAAGCGCGAGCTTGCGGGCCTCGTCATAGGGGAACCCGACATCGGCGAACAGCGACCACGACAGCACGACGAAATCCGTCGTGGGGTCGAAGCGACGCTCGTGACCGACCAGACGTGCGATACGCAGCTTGGCGACCTCCGCACGTGCGATGTCGAGCGCTTCTTCCGGCCGGATCGGCACCAGGTTTCCCGACGCGTCAGCCTCCGCTCGGTAGACGGGCCACCGTCGCGACAGCACCGACAACGTCGGCCCGTACGTGGCCAGCATCAGGTCCACTCCACCGTGCCCGACAATCGGCTCGAACTCCTCGGCAGCCTGACGAGCCGCCGAGCGCATGTCGGCCTCGATGTCCTCAAAGAACACCTTCGACGTGTCCTCTGCCAGTCGCTTGCGACACACCATCACGATGGTGGACTTCGCGGCGTTCACGTTCGCCTGGTGAAGCGAGACGGCCGACTCGGTGTTGACGGGCCAAGACGTCTCGATAGTGAACCCGGCGTCCATGAGCGCGGCACCGAGCGTGTCCCACGCCTCCGCCTTCTTATGCGTGAACCAGACCACCATCACACCATCGTCACGGAGTACACGACGTGCCTCAGCGAAGATGTCGCGCATCTTCGACTCGTAGTCTGAATCCGCGAGCTGCCTGCGCTGCCTGCCCTTCGCGAAGCCGAATCGGCTCGGATTGGTGACGGCCTCGTTGTCCTTGTCGGTCAACTCTGTGGTGAAGCGCTCGGGGTAGAGCGTCCCGAGAGTGCGCTTCTCCCATACGTAGAAGAAGTCCGCGAGCTCTGCATACTGCACGTTGTCGTAGTAGGGCGGATCGATGTTCACGCATTCGACGGAACCGTCAGCCAGGTGCGGCAGTGATGTTGCTGAACTGGCGGTGAGCTCGATCGGTCCTGGCGCGGCCACCTCAACCTTGCCTAGTGCAAGCATCCCCTCGGGAGAGGGTTGAGCGATCCGCATGATCTCCCGGAACTTCCCCAACAATGAGGAGAAGGCCCAACCAAGCATTGCGTTTGCGGATTCGAACTCGCCGAAGGTCCACTTGAACGCGTAGTCGTGCCGATCGAACGTGCTCCTGATGCCCTGTTTCGATACATCCCAAGAGGACAGACGCGAGTTGTAGTTCAGCGTCTTGTTCAGAACCATTGCTAGGACTGTCGCGATTTCTCGTCCGCGCATGGTGTCACCGCAAGTCGCGGCAATCTCGTCGTTCACGTCACGCCACTCTTCGATGAAGACCCCGTGCGTCAGTTGCTGACGGGTCGAGAACATGTCCCGCCAGTGAGTCATCCCGTAGTTGCGCGGGCGCGGATCGTTCATCGCCACTGGGAGTTCCTCAGTTGGCAAGATGCCTGCAGATTCCCATCGCGGGAGGGTCCGTTGGAGTTCGTCCTCCGCCGCTCGGACTGCGCTGAGGTCCACCTCGGTGGCGGCGCGGAAGTAACGGGTCTTGCCACGACCCGTGGCCTTTGGTTTGGACGCCGCGATCGCGTACAACTCGGACCACATGCGCCCCGCTTGCGCTTCGGCCTTGATCCAGTCGCCGTCGACAACCCCCTCATCCCACAACGAGACCCCGTCCCCGCCAGCGACGGTCCCCTCGTCCGGGTCGAATCCCTGGTTCTTAGGGTTTTCGATGACGCGGTAGTCAATGTGGGACGGGCGGCCGTCAACATCGCGGACGGGCACGGGCTGGACGGCGACGCCGCCCTTGGCCTTCGAAAGCCACCAGTTGGGTGCGAGCGGTACGGGGCCGCCTGTGCGGGGACACGCGACGCCGTTCACCCACACGTAGGCGGTGATGCTCTCTTGCGGCTCCTCGCGTTGAAAGAACGGCGCGAGTCGCACCTCGCACCGTGACATCAGGACCTGTGCCCACTTCTCGACCTCGTCGGCGAACTCGGGTCCGTAGAGGCTTGCGGTCTTGAGGGTGGCTTCGAGGATGCCCACCGCGACGGGGTTGAGGTCGTTGGCCAGCGTCGGTAAGCCGTAGCGCATCGCGGAGAAGGGGATGGCGCCACCCCCTGCCGTCGGATCGAGTACGACCGGTAGACGCCCCCACCGCTCGATGAGGATGCGGTGCAACTTGGCGAGATCACTGACGGACGGCGAGTTGTTGAACGCCGGTCGGTAGCCGTACGGGTTGGATGGGAGGCGACGCCCCTCGGCGTTCGCAGCATCTATCTCCGCGGACTTCGCGACAGGGTCCCCGAGGATGCCGGACAATCGAAGGACCCACTCGTGGTAGTCGCGTTCCGTGTCGAACTCGCCAGCAGGAACCTCGTCGAACGTTGGCAGCACTGCGGCGAGTTGGGCACCCTGGCAAGCGGCGAGCGGTCGGCGGGCCCACCACACGTGGAATCCGTTGAGCGGCGGACGAGGGTTCGATTCGCGTCGACCGCTCTCGATCCCGAGTTCCTGGATGGGCAGCCAATTCTCGATCAGTACGGGGAGCCGCTCACCAGTCGGTGGAACTGGAAGCGTGGAGACCGGGCGATCGTCGTTCACGGGGTCCCTGTTCACTCGGCTGCGAGGTAGATGCGAAGCGCCTTCGTCCGACGCTGGTCGGCGGTTGCGCCCGCGCAGCACGCCGCGTACCAGTAGAGGCATTCCTCGTCGGACAGGCGCGCGACTCCATCGAGCAGTGCGCGGTTCCGTCCGGGTTTGGTGACGCCGTGGACGACGTTGAGCGCAAGTGCGAGGCGGACGCCTGCGGCTTCAGTGAGGTCGATGGGCTGCTTTCGAGTCGGGGCGAGCACTCGGGGCTGCTTGCCCGAGGCGGACAGAGCTGCGACGACGATCTCTGACACGCGGGGGTAGCGGCTGGCCGGCAGGTGCGCGACGGGACGTGCATGCTCGGGACGTCCGTTGATCTCGTGCAGACGCAGCCCGAAGGTGCCGCCGCCTGTCGGCTCGACCTCAAGTTGGAATCCGCGATGGCCGGGCTTGGCTGGACGCCTGTTGGTACGTGTGGATGCGGGCATCAGGTGACCTTCCCGCTGGCCTTCGCGCTGACGTCGGCGAAGGCGGTGGTCAGGGTCTGTCGCAGCGAGATCCACGCCTGCTCGTCGATCGCGACGGCTTCGCCAAAGGTGACGGAGAAGCGGATCCGTCCAGAGCACTTGCCCGACGCCGCGACCAGCCGTTCGACAAGCGGCTTGGCGGTCGCCAACGTGGCCTTGTCGACGACCAGGTGCGCCGTCGCGGTGCCGAGGTCGTCCGCGAGTTCTGCAGCGATCTCCAGGTCGACCGTCATCGGCAGGGACTGCGCCATGCTCGGGATGGTCAGTGCGGCGCGGGCACGCATCCCCGCCGCATCGAGGTCCATCGACACGCTGAGCTGGCTGATCCCGGTGAACTCGTCGGACTCGGTAATCAGGTCTGCGGCGCGGGCGTATGCCTTGCCGAGCGCTTCTCCGACGGTGCCCTGTCCGGAGAACAGGTCATTGCGAGCACTTGCAGCCACCTCGTCTGGACGGATGAGCACGACTCGGTCGAAACCGACATCGTCCAGGTCGGACGGGACGAGCTCTGCATCGAGGTTGCCCTCCTTGTACGCCTTGACCCTGCCGGTTCGCATCGCGGACTTGATGACCTCACGGAGGTCTGCCTTCGTGGGCATGTGCCCGCCACGAGCGTCCTCGATGCTCGTTCGCACGTCGTTGACCGCCACCGGCTCACCGCCGGGTTCCGGCAGCGCATCGAGCAGCATCGCAACGTCGACCGGTGGCGCGATGAAACCCTGTGCCTCGGCGTGCGCACGCTCGACGAGGAACGTGGCGTCGGCAATCGTGGGGATGGCGCGCCCGCGTGGTTCGTCCGCGAGGAACGCCTGTGACTGATGGTCGTAGTACACCCACTCGCCGGCCTCGGCACCCTGGGCGATCGCCTTGGTCAGCTGTGCATCGGTTGGGACGATCTTCGCGCCGTGGTCACGCCAGAGGTGCGACTTGACCTCGGCGGTCGAGATCTGCGGCTGCTGGTTCACCCATCCCTTCTGCTTGAGCCACGTTGCTGCGACCGGCCCGTCGAAGATCAGGTCGTGCTGGATCAGCAGGTCCCACACCCTGTCCGTTCCGGACGTCGCGATGTCGCCCTTCTGCGCGGGGGTGAGCTGCTGATGCGCAAGATGACTGTTGGTCTTGTCCGACACCGGCCAGTAGACGTGAGAGAAGCAGGATGCCACCGAAATCGCTGCCGACAGATCGGCTGTGTCGGCGGCCGCCTGGATCTTGTCCCGCAGGCGACGGTTGCCTTCACCCGGGAACCGTGTGTCGTCTTCGGCGAGACGTTTCGCGGCCAGCTTCTTCGCAACCTCGCGGTGCATCGTCGGCAGCAGCGGTTCATCAGCCACGACGAACACAACCCCGTTGCGATTGCGGCGCCGCTTGTCGTTGTAGTTGTCGCGCGCTTCGACCAGTAGCGCCGGTGGCGGCAACGCGTCTCGGTCTGACACCGTCAGCTCAGAGGGATGTACGACGACCACGTGCAGCCTTTCTTCGTCCTTGACCGACCGCAGCCCTGACGACGGGAAGACGTCGACCTTGACGGTCGCTCTGGCGGTCTGGTCGGACGGGGCGCGAAACAGGCTCGCGACCAGGTCGTCGACTTCGTCGAGGACCTTGCCGCCGGCCCGACCGCCGGGCAGGAGCGCCTCGGTCTCCTCGGCGAGGATCTTCTTCTCGTTCGGCTCCGGGGTGAACCTCCACCGTTCACCGGTCGCCTCCAGGTGCCACGCGATCGCAGCGGTGTCGTCGAGCGCGTCGATGATCGTGGACGGGTCATCGCCCGGACGTGCCGCACCGAGCAACACGTCACCGCGCGTCGCCCCGCCGACGTTGGTGCGCTCGAGCGAGTGCACGAAGGCGACGGTCGCTGCCCGCGCGGCGTGCCTCGCCTGCGAACCGCGCTTCTGGTCCGTCTCCACGGCGTGGGCGTCATCACCGACGAGGTCGGCGTCGGCGACCTGCTGGAACTCTGACCGTTCCAGCTTGACGGTCAACTGTCGCAACAGGTCGTCGTCATCCAACGGCAGGTCCCCCACGTTCAACGTCGGCGGGGCCGAATCCGGGTTGTCCCACAGGATCCGTACCGTCCTCGCCAGCAGCCGCAGCGCG
>JBJHAX010000083.1:0-6237 GCA_050480705.1 Nitriliruptoraceae bacterium | reverse complement strand
GTCGTGCGTGGCCCGACGACTCACTTGAGGTCCACGCTCCCGCCAGCTTCCTCGAGCTTCGCCTTGGCCTCTTCAGCCGCGTCCTTGGCGACACCCTCGAGGATCGCGCTCGGCGCACCCTCGACGAGCTCCTTCGCTTCCTTGAGCCCAAGGTTGGTCAGGCCACGAACTTCCTTGATGACCTGGATCTTCTTGTCGCCCGCGTCGGTGAGGACCACGTCGAAGGTGTCCTTCTCCTCAGCGGCGCCGGCGTCACCGCCACCACCCGGGGCGGCAGCGACCGCGACGGGCGCGGCAGCGGTCACCTCGAAGGTGTCCTCGAACTTCTTCACGAACTCGGAGAGTTCGACGAGCGTGAGCTCCTTGAAGGCGTCGATCAAGTCGTCGGTCGTCATCTTGGCCATCGGTGTTCCTCCGTACGGGCGTGCTGTCACGCCCTTCAAGGTCGTTGATTGCGGTGGTGCGCGAAGCGCCACCGGGTCGATTGCTAGGCGTTGGATTCCTCGGCGCCGTCCTCGGCACTGTCCTCGGCAGCCGCATCACCATCGCCGTCGGTCGTCGCGTCACCCTCGGTGTCGCCTGCCGCCGCCTTGGGGTCCTCGGTCGCCTCCGCGGCAGCGTCACCATCGTCAGCCGACGACTGATCCGGCGTCTGTGCTGCCGCCTCGTCGCCACCTGCCGCGGCGTCGCCCGCGTCCTCAGTCGACGGCTCGGACGTGGGGGCTCCCGGCGCGCCACCAGCGTCGACGAGGGCCTGCAGCAGGCGTGCCTGCTGCTCGAGTGGAGCGTTGACGAGCCGCACGGTGTTGACGAGCGCACCGTTGAGCAGCCCGACGAGCTTGGCGAGCAGATCCTCGCGGCTCTCGAGGTCCGCGAGGCGGATCGCCTCGGTCTCATCCAGGATGTCGCCGTCGAAGTAGCCACCACGCACGACGAGCTCGGGATGGTCCTTGGCGAATTCTTTGAGCGCCTTTGCCGGTCCGACCGGGTCGGTCCCGCAGAGCACCAGCGCCGTTGGGCCGACGAGCAGCTCGTCGAACCCTTCGATACCGGCCTCGCGGGCGGCACGCCGCGTCAGCGTGTTCTTGACGACTTTGAGTTCGGCGTCGGCTTCACGCAGCTTGACGCGCAGTTCACTGATCGCAGTGACCGAGAGTCCGCGGTAATGGGTGAGCAGGGTCGCGTTCGCCTCGCTCAGGTCGCGGCGGACTTCCTCGACCTTCTCGACCTTGTCGGGCCGTGCCATGGCTGCTCCATCGTGTGGGACATCGGTGTCGTCCCGGCCCGGAACGCAAACAACCCCTGCGCATGCGCAGGGGCCACAGCGACGGATTATGCAATCCGGCGGTATGTCCGTTCCTGCGCAGGACGCACGGGCGCCGCGGCGGATGCCGTCGGAACACCGTGACCTTCGGCCCGCTCGCGCGGGCGTCCGGCGGTCTTCGGCTCGGTTCGATTGCCAAGCGTACCTGCGCGCTGGCGACCCGTCGAACCAGCATCGACGCATCGGGCCTCACCGGTGGCGTCACCTCGGCAGGCGCCGTCACCTCACCCGGCTGTGGCGACCAGGGACTCGACGCGACCCAACAGCGCGAACGGTGAAGCAGGCAGTCGCAGCACGGCGTCGACGCCCACCGCGCCGACAGGTGGCGGCATGTGGCGTGGATACAACACCAGGACGCGGATCGTCGACGTCTCGACCTGGCCTCTGAGTGTCGCGGCGAGCGCGATGGCGTCGGCGCCGCCACCGGGAAGATCCGCGTCGAGCACAAGGACATCGGGCACGCTGAGTGCGACCTCGATGATGGCGTCGTCGAGTGACGCCACCTCGACGACATCGAAGCGCTCACCGGCCAGTGTCATGCGAACCTGGGTGCGCACGTCGTCGGACGCCGAGGCGACGACGACCGTCGAGCGGGAGCTCACGGCCGGTCACCCGGGCGCACGAGGCCAGTCATTCCGTCCCGAGTGGGTCCCGTGCACGCCCCGGGTCGAGGCGGATCGACGGGCTGGCGGATGTCGAGATCGCGACCGTCTGCACGTAGCGACCCTTCGCCGACGACGGACGCTGCCGGACGATCTCCTCCTGCAGCGCGCCGAAGTTCTCGACGAGCTGCTCGGCGGGGAACGACAGCTTGCCGAGCACGGCGTGGACGTTGCCGTTGCGGTCCGCGCGGTACTCAACACGCCCCGACTTGATCTCGGAGACGGCGCGGCCGACGTCGGCGGTCACCGTGCCGGACTTGGGGTTGGGCATCAACCCGCGGGGCCCCAGGCTCTTTCCGAGGCGACCGAGCTTGCCCATCATGTCCGGTGTTGCGATGACCGCGTCGATCTCGTCGAGGATCGACCCGTCAGCGAGCTGCTCGACGAGGTCGTCGCCACCGACGTGGTCCGCACCGGCTGCGCGTGCCTCGTCGGCGCGCTCGCCGGTCGCCACGACCGCGACCCGGACGTCCTTGCCGACACCGTTGGGCAGCGACACCGAGCCGCGGATCATCTGGTCGGCTTTGCGGGTGTCGACACCGAGGCGGAACACGCACTCGACCGTCGCGTCGTAACGGGCGGCGCCGATCTCTTTGAGCAGCTCGAACCCCGCCTTGGGGTTGTAGAGGCGCTCAGCGTCGATCTTCTCGAGCGCTTCGCGGTACCGCTTGCTTCGCTTCGCCATGCTGGTTGCTCCTCGTGGTACAGGCGACGGCCTGGCCGTCTCCCACAGTCTTCGCTGCCGGGCCTCGCGGCCCGGACGTCTCAACCCTGGACGGTGATGCCCATGGACCGTGCCGTGCCCTCGATGATGCGCATCGCACCATCGATGTCGTTGGCGTTGAGGTCCGGCATCTTCTTCTCGGCGATCTCGCGCACCTGCTCACGTGTCACCGATCCGACCTTGGCCGTGTGCGGTGTTCCAGAGCCTCCGGGTACGCCAGCGGCCTTCATCAGCAACTGCGCCGCAGGCGGCGTCTTCATGATGAAGGTGAACGAGCGATCCTCGTAGACCGAGATCTCCACCGGGACGATGTCGCCCTGCATGGCCTGGGTCTGCTCGTTGAACGCTTTGCAGAACTCCATGATGTTCACGGAGTGCTGACCGAGCGCCGGCCCCACGGGCGGGGCCGGGTTGGCTTGGCCTGCGGGGATCTGCAACTTGATGAATCCGACGACCTTCTTGGCCATCTTGGTGTCTCCTCGCGTGGTCCGACGGCCGCGGCATGCGGCCTCCCACGATCGATGGGTCTTACAGCTTGGCGACGTTGTCGAAGGGCAGCTCGAGCGGGGTCTCACGACCGAACACGCTGACGAGCACCTTGAGTTTCGCCTGGTCGATGTTGATCTCGGAGATCGTTCCCGTGAAGTCAGCGAACGGGCCGCTGGTCACACGGATGGTCTCACCGACCTCGAGATCAATCTCGGCGACAACCTTGGCCGCGACGTCCTGTGGTCGCTCTTCGTCTTCTTCGACCACTTCGACGTACTCGGCGGGCAGGTGCAGCGTGTTCGCGACCTCGCGCAGCGGCAGCGGCACGGGCCGGGTACCCGGCGAGCCGACGAAGCCGGTGACCGCGGGCGTGTGCCGCACGATTCCCCACAGCTCGTCGTCCATCTCCATGCGCACCAGCACGTAGCCGGGAAGGAATTTCTTCTGCGAGACGGTCTTCTTGCCCTTCTTGTACTCCGTGACTTCCTCGGTGGGGATCACGACCTCGTAGATGCGATCCTCGGCTTCGAGGGCCTCGACACGGTTGAGCAGGTTGTCCTTGACGCGCTGCTCGTAGCCGGCGTAGGTGTGCACGACGTACCAGTCGCCGGACAGCCGTGCGAGATCCTTCTGGTCGCGCACGTCCGCCAGCGAATGCGGGCGTGGACGCGGTTGAGGTTCGGCGGCGCTCGTCGTTGCGTCATCAGGCTCGCCGGCGTCGCTGATCGCGGCGCCGGTGCCAGCAGGGTCGTCGATCGCGGCGTCGGTGCCCGCATCAGGTGACGCGCCGCCGCCATCGTCGTCGCCACTGCCGGCCGTATCCAGCTCGCCGTCGGCGGCGTCCACGTCGGGCTGGACGCCCGTGGCGTCGTCGTCACGGTCCGCGCCGGCAATGCCGAGCAGCTCGTCGAGATCGTTGTCGTGAGTCGTGGTGTCTTCGGGCACGGATGTCACCCCAGGGTGTTGATGACGGCGCGGCGGATGACCTCGTCCATTCCCCATACGACAGCGACGAGGAAGAGCGTGGTCACCAGGACAACGATCGTGTACTGGCCGACCTCGCGACGTGATGGCCAGTGAACCTTGCGGAGCTCGCCACGGACCTCGCGCAGGAACTGCGCCGGCGGCGTGCGGCCATCGCCGGTCGTCGGCTCTGCGGACACGCCCTGCTGGCCAGACGTGCGCTGCTGCTCACGTTCGGCCCGACGTTTCGATTCCCGACTCATCACGACTCCTGCAGGGACCGGTGTGGCCCGACGGTGGTCGAAGCAGACATGCGCTGCCCGCGTCCGGGGACGTGGGATCGCGGTCGATCACCTCGCACGGGAGGAGGGACTCGAACCCCCAACCGCCGGTTTTGGAGACCGGTGCTCTGCCAAATTGAGCTACTCCCGTCCGTCCCCGTCAACCGGGGACACGGCCACCGACGTCCCGGCGACGCCGACAACCCCCGACACGGGAACGCTGCCCCTCGAGGAGCAGCGGGATGCCAGGGTAACCCGCCCGTGGCAACCCCGACAACCGGTCACCTGCCGAGACACTCGCGATGTGCCTTCTCATCGCTCGATGCAGGCCTGTCGCGGGCACGAGGTGACCTGCACGTGCAGATCAGATCCGGATGACACCGGTGCCGCGCAGAATTCTCGTCCCGTCCTCGTTGTCGCCCCACAGCTGGACGGTTGCCAGATCCCCGTCGACGGCCGTGACTTTGCCAGCGAATGTCGACGAGGTTCCCACCGGCCAGGGCCGCACGAACCGCACGTCGATGCTCGCAACGCGCTCAGGCCCACCGGCGAAGGCCGTGAGGACACGTGACGCGAGCCCCATCGACAGCATGCCGTGCGCGATGATGCCGCCGGTCGGGCTGACCTCGGCGGCGAAATCCGGGTCGTAGTGCAGCGGGTTGAGGTCCCCCGACGCCCCTGCGTACGCGACGAGGGTGGGCAGGTCAGCGACGATGGTGACCTCATCGAGTTCGGTGCCGACCTCGAGCGTCATGCCCCGTCCTTGGCGTCGTCGGGTGCTGAGCCCAGAAACACGATCGTCGCATCAGAGATCACGGCGACATCGCCGGTGTCGTCGAACCGACACTCCGAATTGACGGTGAGGAATTCGTTCGCGCCACGGAGCGTGAGGTCGCTGAGTGTCACGACGCAGTTCAACACGTCACCCGGTCGCATGGGGCGCTCACCGAAACTGAACGTTTGCGATCCGTGCACGAGCGTTGTGTGCGCACCGAGCTGCGGGTCGCCAAGGATCTGCCGGAGCGCCTCGTCGATCGTGAAGCACGCGGCGAACGTCGGCGGCGCGACCATGTCGTCACCGTCCGACAGGTACCGCGTGTCGGTCTCACCCAGCGCCAACGCGTACTCGCGGATCTTGGCTCGTGAGATCTCGTAGCGGTAGGCCGGATAGCGGTGTCCAACACGCTGAGGATCGAGCGCCATCGTCGCTGCTCCTACTGGCGTGGATGAAGACCGAACCGTGCGTGCGTCAGCGTGTCAGCGCGTCTCGCGGTGCTGCTGGTGGGTGCGGCATCGCGGACAGTACTTGCGCAGCTCGATGCGTTCGCGCTG
Organism: Nitriliruptoraceae bacterium; assembly: GCA_050480705.1. GTDB lineage: Bacteria > Actinomycetota > Nitriliruptoria > Nitriliruptorales > Nitriliruptoraceae > JBJHAX01. Next base: position 462 of record JBJHAX010000083.1, on the reverse strand, counting down.
GGTGACGCGGTGCTTGGTCGTGATGTAGTTGCGCTCTTTGCACTCGACGCAGGCCATCGTCACCTTGGGGCGATTCAAGCTCTTCGGCATCGTTCTTCGTCTCCTGCCCGGCACACACTGTCCGGGTGTCACTGGTCGTCGCCGGGCGTGTGCACCGACGCTGGGACCGGACCGATATCCGATCCCAGCTGGGTTGTGTCCTACTCGAGGATCTTCGTGACCCGGCCCGCACCAACCGTGCGACCACCCTCACGAATCGCGAACTTCAACCCCTCATCCATCGCAATCGGCTGAATCAACTCAACCGACATCTCCGTGTTATCACCCGGCATCACCATCTCCACACCACCAGGCAACGACACCGCACCCGTCACATCCGTCGTCCGGAAATAAAACTGCGGCCGATAATTATCGAAGAACGGCGTATGACGACCACCCTCCTCCTTCGACAACACATACACC
>JBJHAX010000082.1:0-6269 GCA_050480705.1 Nitriliruptoraceae bacterium | reverse complement strand
CTGCGGAGGGCCGCAGCGGACGCGAAAGACCGTGGTGTGGAGATGGACGTCTGGTCCAAGTCGAACACGGGATTCACGGACTCGCTTCGGCAGGCGATCACGACGCGCGCTCACGCCGAGTTCATCGCGATCCACGACGCGGCCGACCGATCGCTTCCAAACCGGCTCGCCCGGCAGTTGGCGGTGTTGCGTGAGGATCCCGACGTCGTCGCGGTCGGCTCGTGGGTACGCATACCCGACGATTCCGGCGCAGAGCTGCGCACCGCAAGGTGCCGTCGCACTACGTCGACAAGCATGCCGGGACGTCGAGCACACGGCCGGGAACGCACGGGTGTGTGCTGATGCGGCGGGATGCCTACGACCAAGCCGGTGGCTACCGCGGCTTCTTCCGGTTCGCTCAGGACGCCGATCAGTGGATGCGGATGAACCGGTCGGGCCGGATCGTCAACATCCAGGAGGTCCTTCACGAGAAGGTGCGCCCCGCCGACTCGGTCAGTGAGGACCCGCAGCCGGACCAGGCACTGCTCGGACCCGTCTGGCACACCCGCCGTCTGCAGCAGCGAGCCTGGCTCGACCACACGAGTGGCCCTCCCGTCGTCGACGACAAGCCGCTCAGCCTGCCGGCGAGCCTGCTGGCCTCCATCACCGATCCGTCGGTGCGGCGGCGTCACGCCGAACTGGTGCCCGCACCGGGTGCCGTGGTCCACCTCGACGCCGACCCCGAGACCGTCGTCGCGCGTCTGCGGCGGCGCGCGGAGTCGGACGGGCGAACCATCCGTCGACACGCTCAGGCGGATGGCGAAGGGCTGGCCACGCGGGAACAGCTCGCCTCGCAGGTCGCCACCGAGCTGGCCATCGCACGCGAAGCCGTCGAGGTTCTCGCAGGGCGAGGTGTCGCGGTCACCGCCATCGACGCGACCCGTCCGGTGGCAGACACCGTCGGCCAGGCGGCCGAGACCCTGCGCCGCATCCCGGCGCCTTGAAGCAGTCGGCGACCGCGGTACCGTCACCGAATGTGACGACTCCACCTCCCGGCGACTCCGCCGACGGCGCAGCTCACGCGGCAGCCGACAACGGCACGGCGCAATCAGCCGACGACGGCACGGCGCAATCAGCCGACGACGGCACGGCCCGCAGCGCCGGCCACGGGCTCGACTTCGGCCCGTCGGGCTACCTGCCCGAGCGTGCCAGCAAACGCGCCCGCAAGGTCGTACTGCGTGCGCCTCTCGGCCTGCAGTGGGTGATCGCCTCGCTGCTGGCCGGGGTCGTACTGGTGATCGCCGGGGTGCTGTTCCTGCAGCGGGGTGCCGCCCCTCCCGGCGAGTCATGGGTGGCCATCGCCGAGGTCGCCGACCTGCCGGCGAGCCACGTCACCGCCGACGGGGTGCTCGTCGTCGCCGCCGGTCCGCGCGTGCGCGCGTTCGCCGAGGCCGGCGAGGTCGCCTACTGCCCGGCCTCGAACCGCCTGGAGGCCCCCGACGGGGGTGTGTGGTCGCTGACCGGCCGCGGGCATGCGACGGCGTCGCTCGCCGAACATCCGACGCTTCTCACCGGCGGGGTGCTCTACCTCGATCCGACCCGTACGACGCTGCCCCCGGCACCGTCGGACACGCCAGTCGAACCCGCCTGCCACCGAGCACCATGACACCGGTGCATCCGGCAAGGCAGGCTCAGACACACCGAGGCGGCACGCGCGCCGTCACCAGCTGCCATCGCCGTCGCGCTCACATGCGCATGCCCTCGATGAGCAGCAGCACCCCGAAGACGGCGAACACCACCGCGGCGGCCAGCCGGGTCGTCCTGCGCGGAATGCGCGTGCCGAGGCTCGCGCCGACGACCGCCGCGATCGAGGCGGCCAGGGTCATGCCCAGCGCCGCACCCGCCCAGGTCGGCAGCGGCGCCTGGGTGGTGGCAAGTGCCGCGGTTGCCAGGGTCGTCTTGTCCCCGAGCTCGGCGATCAGGAACGAGGCGGCCACCGCGGTCAGCACCGACCGGGACCGCACCAGGCGCCCGTCGTCATCGTCGTCGAGGTCATCCGGGTCGTCCTCTTCGTTGTCGAGCAGCATCCACAGCCCGAATGCGCAGAACGCGACACCACCCGTGAGCACCAAGCCGCGCTGCGGCAGCGCCGTTCCGAGCGCAGCTCCGACCAGCGTCGCAAGGCCCGTGGCGGTGAACGCGGCGATCGAGATCCCGCCGATCACCGGCCACAACCGGTAGCGGGTCGCGAACGCGAGTGCCAGCAGCATCGACTTGTCGCCGAACTCGGCGAGAAACACCAGCCCGAAGGCGACCCCGAACTCGGTCACCCGGCCTGCTCACCAAACAAGGGCCCGCTCGGCGTCGTCACGCGCGCACCAGCGGGGCGTAGGCGAGCACCAGGTGCTTGACCACGCCGTCGTCGAACGCAACCGTCGCCTCGGCGCGTTCGCCTTCGCCTTCCAGTGCGGTCAGCTCGCCAGGGCCGAACTTGGCGTGCAGCACCCGGTCGCCGACGCGGAACTCCGCGCCGTCGATGCGGATCACCTCGGCGTCACGGACCCGGCGCCCGGCGGCGCTGCTGCGGCGGTCGTCGACCATCTCATCGGGAAGGTCGTCAAGGAACCGTGACGGCGGGTTGTAGGACGCGCCGCCCCACAGGGTGCGATGGTCGGCGTGGGTGACGTACAGGCGGTCCTGCGCGCGGGTCAGCCCTACATAGCACAGCCGTCGTTCCTCTTCGAGCTGGTCCTCGTCGCCGAGCGAACGCACATGTGGGAACACCCCGTCTTCCATGCCTACGAGGAACACGACCGGAAACTCGAGTCCTTTCGCGGTGTGCAGTGTCATCAGCGTCACCGACCCTTCGTCGTCGACCAGCTCGTCCTGGTCGCTGACGAGCGTGACGGACTCGAGGAACTCCTCCAGCGCGGCCACACCGTCGTTGTGCTCGCTGCGTTCGTGGATCTCCTGGGCGACCGAACGCAGCTCACGCAGGTTCTCCTCGCGTCCGAGCGCCTCGATCGTGCGTTCGGCCTGCAACTCGCGCAGGTAGCCGGTGCGTGTCCAGATCTCCTCGATCAGGTCCGGCACCGCCAGGTCGTGCTCGACGGCGGTGCGCAGCCCGTCGATCAGCCCGACGAAGGAGCTGACCGCGCTGACCGCGCGTGCGCCGAGCTCAGAGATCGTCTCGACTTGACGGCAGGCGGCGAGCAGGCCGATGCCTTCCCGTCGCGCATGGGCGGCCAGGATCTCGACCGTGCGGTCGCCGATGCCCCGCCGGGGCGTGTTGATCACGCGACGGGCCGACACGTCGTCGTCCGGGTTGACCAGCAGCCGCGCATAGGCCAGGACGTCACGGATCTCTCGCCGTTCGTAGAAGCGCACCCCGCCGACGACGCGGTAGGGCAGGCCGACCCGGATGAACACCTCCTCGAGCACCCGTGACTGGGCGTTGGTCCGGTAGAAGACGGCGATCTCGTCGAACCGGGTGCCTTGCGCGCGGAGCCGTTCGCACTCCTCGGCGACGAACGCCGCCTCGTCGTGCTCGTCGTCGGCGCGGTAGCGCACCACCGGCGGACCCTCGCCGCGATCGGTCCACAGCTCGGCGCGACGTTGAACCGGACTCGTGGCGATCACGTGGTTCGCGGCCGTAAGGATCGTCGACGTCGACCGGTAGTTGCGGTCGAGCACAACGACGTGGGCGTCCGGATGATCCTGCTCGAAGTCGAGGATATTGCGGATCGTCGCTCCGCGGAACGAGTAGACGCCCTGCTGGGGGTCGCCGACGACCATCAGGTTGCGGCTGGCCGCGGTGAGCAGGTTGACGAGGTGGTACTGCGCCCGGTTGGTGTCCTGGTACTCATCGACCAGGACGTAGCGGAACCGTTCCTGGTAGTGGGCGAGCACGCCGTCGAACAGTTGGAACAGCTCGACGGTCTTGACGATGAGGTCGTCGAAGTCGAGCGCGTTGGCCTGCAGCAGACGCGCCTGATAGTCGGCGTAGACCTCGGCGATCTGGACCTCCGGCCAGCCGTCGGCGGCCTGGCGGTAGGTCTCGAAGTCGACGAGTTCGTCCTTGGCGCGTCCGATCGCGTGCAGGATCGCCCGCGGGGGAAGCCGCTTCTCGTCGACACCGAGCTCGCGCGCGACGATCGTGATCAGCCGCAACGCGTCCTGCTGGTCGTAGATCGTGAACCCGCTGCGGTAGCCGAGCCGGTGCAGCTCCCGCCGCAGGATGCGCACGCACGCCTTGTGGAACGTGGTGACCCACATCGACCCGGACAGGCGTTGGCCGACGAGCCCACCGACCCGTCCGGCCATCTCGTTCGCCGCCTTGTTGGTGAAGGTGATCGCGAGCAGCGCGAACGGGTTGACGTCGTGGTCACGGATCAGGTGGGCCATGCGATGCGTGAGCACCCGGGTCTTGCCTGACCCGGCACCGGCAACGACCAGCAGCGGCCCGTCGACATGGGTGACCGCCTCACGCTGGGCCGGGTTGAGCCCTTCGACGAGCCGGTCGGAAACCTCGGACAACGTGAGCCACCTCGACCGAAACGGCACGAACCTGCGGACCAGACCGATCGTACTTCCGCGGCGAGGTGCCCCGTCGTCGGCGGGCTGCCGCCTTGTCGACGGCGAGGTGGTCGGGCGGCCGGCCACACACCGCGCCGGTCGCTACCGGCCGCTACCGGTCGCCGTGGGGGCCGCGTCGGGCATCGACATGACGTGGCCGGGCATCGACGGCACGCGGCTCGACGTCGACGGTGGGAAGTTCAGCGATCAGCTGGTCGACGTCGTCGGCAAGCATAGGACGGGCGAAATGGAAGCCCTGGCCGAGATCGAAGCCGAGTTCGCCGAGCAGCGCGGCGTGGTCGGCGGTCTCGATGCCTTCGGCGACGGTGACGACGTCCATGGACCGGGCGAACAGGACCAGCCCGCCGAGCACCGCTTCGGCGTCCTGATGACTGTCGAGCGTGGCCACGAAGCTGCGGTCGACCTTCAGCAGGTCGATCGGATACCGATAGGCCGACGCCAGCGACGAATAGCCGGTGCCGAAGTCGTCGACGGCGACACGCACCCCCAACGTTTTCAGCCCCGCCAGCCGGGCGACCGCAAGGTCGATGTCGGCGACCAGCACCGACTCGGTCACCTCCAGGCAGATGCGGGAAGGTTTGACACCGGTGCGTTCGAGGATGTCACGCACACGTTCGACGACGTTGGGTGACTCCAGCTCACGCGCCGACATGTTCACGCTCACACACGGCCCAGAACCGTCGGATTGCGTCCACCTGACCGCGTGTCGGCAGGCCTCTTCGAGAACGAACGCACCTAGGTCGTGGATCGCTTCGGACTGTTCTGCCATGGCCAGAAACTCGCCCGGTGCGAGTTCGCCCTGTTCGGGATGCTGCCAGCGCACCAGGGCCTCGACTCCGAACAGGCCGCCGGTGCGCAGGTCGACCACCGGTTGGAACCGCAGGAACAGCTGCCCGTCGTCCAGCGCCCGGGTGATGGTTCGTGCGCCCCGGATCCGGCGCACCTCGTCGGAGATCGAGGGCAGCATCGGTCGGACCAGGCTGGACATCACCAGACCAATCACCACGAAGAACCCGGTCCTGGTCAGCCACCGTGACGGGTCCTGCGTGGTCGCCGCGGCGACGTCGACGTACGACAAGGGCCCGGCGAGGACGCCGGAGGCCAGCGCCACCCCGAGCGCGGCCAGCGGCCCGAACCGGACCGCGGCGAACAGGATCACCACGTAATAGTGATGCGGGACGAGCCGCTCGACCCCACCCGCGAGGGTGGTCGCCATCCACGACACCGCCAGGCCGATCGCGATCAGCGTGACGGCCCCGACCGGCGACGCAGCCGTCGAGAACCGCAGGGCCGACTCGGCGAGCTGGCTGCGACCCCGGCCAGCCGACTGGCGCGGCCCTATCGCCCTGTTGGACTTCCGCGACCGAACACGACTCATGAGTCCCCACCGACGGACACACGGTAGACCCTCAGTGGCCGTGCCGCCACGCCTTGTGACGGCACGGCCCGAGTGGGACGCGGGGCGTCATCGATCCGGCCGGCTCAGCTGACGAATCGGATGGTGAACGGGTAGCGGAAGCCTTCGCCGTTTCCAGCCTTGATGGTCGCCACGATCGGCAGCACCACCCACAGGATCATGGCGGCGAGGATGAGCAACGCGAGCAGAACCAACCCGATTCCCAGGGTCAGCACGCCGATGATCACCGCGGGAATGGCCAGGATGACCGAGACGACCAGGGCGACCAGCACGGTCA
>JBJHAX010000081.1:371-6408 GCA_050480705.1 Nitriliruptoraceae bacterium | reverse complement strand
GCCTGGGCGGCCTCGACCATGCGCTGGATGCCGGCGAGCGTGGTCTCCTCGCCGGTGGCGGTCACCTCGACACGCAAGCTCGCGTCGGTGGCGACCGTGCCTGCCACGACTCGATCACCGGCGTGTCGGGCGACCGGCGTCGACTCACCGGTGATCATCGACTCGTCGACGTCCGCGGCACCCTCGACAACCTGGCCGTCGGCGGGAATGCGTCCGCCGGGCCTGACCAGTACGAGGTCGCCTTGGCGCAGCTCGGCGACATCGACCTGCTCCGTAGATCCGTCAGCTCGCACGCGCTCGGCGGTGTCGGGCAGCAGTTCGGCGAGCGCGGCCAGGGCGCCGCGCGCGCGCCCGATCGCGCGCATCTCGACCCAGTGGCCGAGAAGCATGATGGCGATGAGCAGCGTCAGTTCCCACCACACCTCCTGGTTGAACACGCCCAAGGCGGTCGCTGACGAGGCGAGGTAGGCAACGGTGATCGCCATGGAGATCAACAGCATCATGCCCGGTTGCCGGGCGGCCGCTTCCCGTACTCCGCCGACCAGGAACGGCCAGCCTCCGTAGAAGAAGACGACCGAGCCCAGCACCGGACCGATCAGATGGGCGCCGGGGACCGAAGGCGCGGTGTAGCCGAGAAGCTCTTGGACGTGGTGCGACCAGATGACGATCGGGACGGACAGGACGGCGGTCAACCAGAGCCGGTCACGGAACTGCGTCGCGTGGTCTTCGTGGTCGCCATGGGCGTCGTGGCTGTCGTGGTCCGTGTGGTCGCCATGGCCGTCGTGGCCGGCGTGGCCGCGGTGGAGATCGTGGTCGACGTCAGCCATCTCTTCCTCGTGGGGCGCTGCGGCATGTGCGGGGGCAGTCGAGGGCGTTCACGTTGGGTGGCTGCGCTGGCGGCAGTCGATGTTGCGTGGAGCCACACGCGCCCATGATACCCATAAGGGGTATAGGGTCAACGTGCGTACGCGAATCCGAGGTCGTGGACCCGACGCGGACCCCGATGCCGCGGACCCCGAGTACACGCACCCCGGTGACGGTGCGGGTCGACGGCGCCCACGCGCTGACCGGATGACGGATGTCGGTGGAGATCGGGTCAATGGCCCCTGCCGGACAGACCTGGGACGGCGCACGGTCGGAAGCATCGTGCGGCTGGAAGTCGGCACAGGGTGCGGGTCTCGGCGCTTGGCCGGATGCGGACAGCCCGGGGGACAGGAGTGAACCGTGGTGCGAGAAACCGTGGGCCATGGTCGTGGGACGCCGGAGTTCTCACGGGTCACGAACCTCAGTGACGCGGTGTTCGCGATCGCCATGACCTTGCTCGTGCTCACGCTGGATGTGCCGGAACCCGGTTCCGGTGGGCTCACATCGGAGCTGGTCGACCAGCTGCCCCAGCTCGTCGCGTTCGGCTTGGCGTTCGCGTTGATCGCCAACCTCTGGTGGCAGCATCATCAGCTGCTCGCCGCGTTCGCGTTCGTCGAGCCGGGACTCGTGGGAATCAATCTGGTCCTGTTGGGTGCGGTCGCGCTGGTTCCGTTCCCGACGAGCCTCGTGGGCAACGCAGCCGCCGACCGCGCCGCGGTGCTCACGTTCGTCGCGGTGTTCACCGTGCTGTCGGTGCTGTTCCTGTTGCTTGTGTTGCGCGCACGTCGGTGCCGCGCATGGGTCGCCGGCATCGACACCCCGGATGTCTACCTGATGCTGGGACGATGGGGTTCGGGGATTGTCGTGCTTCTCGCTGCCGCAGTGGTCACGGTGTGGCAGCCTGTTGTCGGCATGTCGATCCTGGCGCTGAGCATCGTCTTGGGCCCTGTCGCGGCGCGTCGAACACCGACCGCCGACCGGCTGTCGCGCCGATTTCAGGGCACCCCGGATCCGCACTGATTGCCTGCGCGCACAGGGGCGGGCAACGGATCGAGTACGACATATGGAGGGCGCCGGATGAACGGTCGAGGCGTCAACGGCATCGCAGCTGGACGTCCGGTCTGGCCGATGACCGTCGCGGTCGACGAGATCGCGTGCATGCTGAACCTCGAACTCGCTGACGATCCGACGTACGACGGCGTCGAACTGCAGTGGTTCGACGACGACCGCCACGGAAGCGGGATGCTGGCGTTCCTTTCGCGGCGCGACGGCCGGCAGATCGACTACTACGTCGAGCCGGGCCTGCAACTGGACCGTGCCGCATATCAGATCGGTGGTGGGACGGGCAGCTGGAACGAGATCATCTTCGACGAAGCCCGACTCGTCGTTACCGTCGACGGCGTCGACGCCGCGGCACGATTCACCGACGTGGACGGGAACACGGTCGAGGTCCGGGTCGATGACCGCGACGGTCGGGCTCGCCGCCCCGCCGCCCTTCTCGCCCCGGTGGGGGCGGCCGTCGAAGCTCCCGTGAGCCTGATGTTGGTGTGGATGCCGCGCTTCGATCTGGTGCGCGACGCCGGGACCGACCCCCTCATCCGCATCGCTGGCCGGCATGCCACCATCGGACGGCTGCCAGGAGAACGCCTGCATCGGCGCCACCTGATCAAGTACGCCGCGCCGGTGGTCGTCGCCCTTGTCAACGCAGCAGAGGACGGGCGCCCGTCGACCCCGGGTGAATGCCAGCGATTCGAGCATGACCACACCGGGGCGCTGACCACGGTCTGGTGCGCGCATGCTGGCCATGAGGCGAAGCTCGTGCTGGACCCGGGGTTGCCGGATCCTGGTGAACTTGCCGATGGTTCGGTGAGCATCGGCCACTGGCATGTCGAGGTGGACGGTGCTCGCCTGACGGGCGGCGCCTGGCATGCGTCGCGCCGAGGCGGCACCGTCGAGTGTTCGATGGAGGCGGACGAGCGTTGGCAACCGGGCCGGCTGCCGTGGCTGATGCGCGTCGTCACCACGGTGGTGCCGGTGTTCCGGCGCTGGCCGACGACGTATCGATGGCAGGCGGAGATTCCGCTTGCGCCGGACGTGCCCGTGACGTCGCGGTGGGAGCGAACCACGACCGAGATGGCGACGTCGTATCGTCGCACGACTCGAACCTGAAGTGAGGGCTCGACCATGCAGGCGATCTCGCCACGGAGCAGGACCGGGCGCGGTGGCACACCGTGATGGTCCGACCCCACGGTCACGACCGACCCGTCGGTCCGCTGCCGAGGTGGCGCTCGTGTGGCTGGAGGCGCTCCTGGCGCTGGGCGCCTACGGCGGTGCGGCCGCGCTAGTAACCGGTGGGATGGACTTCGGCGATGCCACCGCGGACCTGCCGTTCGGATCCACGTTGCTCGCCGGTATCGCACTCGCCGTGGTCAACGGTGTATTTCCGACCGTGGTGTTGATAGCCGCGTTGCGACGTCGGCCGTGGGTGTCAGCAGGGCACCGGATCGTCGGCATCGCACTCGTCGCCTGGATCCTCGTGCAGGTCGCGTTCCTGGGCTGGCCACCCCATTGGCTGCAGATCACCTACCTCGCATATGGCCTTGCGATCGTGGTGCTCGCGTATCGGCTGGAGCCTTGAGGGTTGGTATCCAGTGGAGTGGTGTACGGGGCGGGGTTGCTCGCACAGGAGTGACCACCGCGCCATCCTCGCGAAGCACCTCCGAAGCACGAACTCGAGGTGGTGTTTGGGGTGCCCCTGGTGCGGTTCATAGCGGCAGAGCGGGTGACGGGAATCGAACCCGCATAACCAGCTTGGAAGGCTGGGGCTCTAGCCATTGAGCTACACCCGCGCGAGCACCGCATGCTACCGGTGCGGTCCACGGCACTTGCACGTCGCGGTAGCGTCACGTTCCGCGCCGCAGACGGCGCGCGGCACACGGCGGGCCAAGTCCGCCCCGGCCCGTTTCCGAGGCGTGTCCCGTCCCAGATACACACACCTCGCCGGCGAGGAGTCCACGTTGGCCAGCATCCAGGATCGGTTGCGGATCGTCCCCGAGTTCCGCAGTGACGAGCATGATCGGATCGTCGAGCTGCTCTTCGGTCGCCTCGAGCGCCGGCTGCAGCGCTGGGAGCCGGAACAGGTGGAGCTAGAGATCTCGGTCAAGGACCGCGACTCGCCCAAACAGCGCATGGTCCTCGAGTGCTGGATCACCGGTGTTCCACGCATGGTGGCCACGTCCACTGACCAGGATCTGTTCAAGGCCGTCGTCGAGGTCCGCGACGACCTGTGGCGCCAGATCGACCGTTTCGTCACCAAGAGGGAGACGGCGCGCAAGAAATGACGTGATCTGGCCGCGGCACTCGACACCGCGGCCCGTCACCGTCGGGGTGGCCGGATTTGAACCGACGGCCCCCTGCTCCCAAAGCAGGTGCGCTACCAAGCTGCGCCACACCCCGGCGCGCCGGAGCGTATCCGCGCCCGCGGCGACACCTGTCGCGCGGCATCGTGGACCACGCTGGGACGTGACCGGGGTGCCGCATCCCGATGGACACCGCGCCGGCAAGCTGGAACCATCCGACCGACCATGATGCGGCCACCAGATGACGGTGGCCGTCCGCGATCAAGGATTCCACGACGTGAAGACTTCCGTCGAAACGCTCGACGACGTCAAGATCAAGCTGACCGTCGAGGTCGAGGCCGAACGCGTCAAGCGTGCATTCGACCGTGCTGCCCGCGAGCTCGCCAAGGAGGTCAACCTGCCCGGGTTCCGCCCCGGCAAGGCCCCTCGCAAGGTGATCGAGCAACGGTTCGGCCAGGGTGCGATCGCCCAGGCGGCGCTCGAGGAGAGCATCTCCGAGTACTACGTCGAGGCGCTGCGCCAGGAACAGGTCGAGCCGGTCGCTCAGCCCGACGTCGACGTCGAACGTTTCGACGAGGCGGCGGGTTGCGCGTTCACGGCGACCGTGGAGATTCGGCCCACATTCGATCCGCCAGATCACACCGGCATCCGGGTGGAACACCCCGATTGGGAAGTCACCGACGCCGAGGTCGATGAGCAACTCGAGGTGCTGCGCGACCGGTTCGCCGAACTCGACGAGGTCGAGCGCACGGCTCAGGACGGTGACTACGTCACGTTGAGTCTCGATGTCGAACTGGACGGCGAGCCGCTCGAGGACGTCAGCGTGACCGACGCGATGTACGAGATCGGCTCGGGCGGGGTCACGCCGAAGCTCGACGAGACGCTCATCGGTGCAGCCGCCGGTGACGAGCTGTCGTACGACGACCAGCTGCCGGACGGGTTCGGTGATCACAGCGGCAAGGAGGCCACGTTCCGGATCCGTGTCGCCGACGTCCGCGCCAAGAACCTGCCGGACCTCGATGACGACTTCGCGATGACCGCTTCCGGATTCGACACCCTCGACGAACTGCGCGACGACGTCCGCAAGTCGGTGCAGCGTCTGCGAATCCAGCAGGCGCGGCACGAGCTGCGCGGCCGGGTCCTCGACGCCTACCTGGCGCGGGTCGAGATTCCGCTTCCGCAGACCATGATCGACGGCGAGGTGGACGAGCGCATGCACCGCCTGGAGCATCAGGCGGACGAGTACGGCGTATCCGTCGAGGACCTGCTCGGCTCGCAAGACAGCTCCCGTGACGAGTTCACCGAGCAGGCGCGAGGTCAGGCCACGAACGCGGTCAAGGCGCGCATCGTCCTCGACCGTCTCGCCGAGACGCTCGATGTCGGCGTGTCGTCTGGTGACATCGAGATGGAGATCCTCCGTCATGCCCAGGCGAGTGGGATGAAGCCTGAGGACGTCGCGAACGCGATCCAGTCGCAGGGCAGCCTGCCGGTGCTCGTCGGTGACGTGATGCGTCGCAAGGCGATCGACGTCATCGTCGAGGCCGCCGAGGTGGATGGCGCGCCGTCGCAGGAGCTGCTCGCCGAACTCGAGCTGATCCCCTCGGAGGTCCCGGACGAGGATGCTGAGCAACCGTCGCGGCTCATCGTTCCGGGCCAGGAACCAGACGTGGCCGAAGGCGGAGACATCAGCGGCGGTGCCGGCCGCGACGCGTCGGGCCTGATCGTGCCGGGACGCTGAGCTGCATCCGGCCTGATCGCGCCGGGATGCCGCACGGCGGCGATCTGCGGCGACCCGGCGCAGGCGGGCGTCCCGA
>JBJHAX010000081.1:0-361 GCA_050480705.1 Nitriliruptoraceae bacterium | reverse complement strand
ATCGCGACGGCTCCCGCTGTCGGATGCCGGCGCATGATCGACCGTGAACGGAGCGCTGCGTGGACGCGACCGGACAATTTTCCGCTGCGATGGCCGACCTCACCGGGCCCGGATCGCCGCACAACTACCTCGTTCCCACGGTCATCGAGCAGACCAACCGTGGTGAGCGTGCGTTCGACATCTACTCGCGGTTGTTGCAGCAGCGAATCGTGTTCCTGTCGACACCACTGAACGACGAGATCGCCAACGTCGTGATGGCGCAGCTGCTGCATCTCGAGTCCGAGGACCCCGACAAGGACATCGCGCTCTACATCAACTCGCCAGGCGGGTCGATCACCGCACTGTTCGCGGTGTACGACAC
>JBJHAX010000080.1:0-7173 GCA_050480705.1 Nitriliruptoraceae bacterium | reverse complement strand
CGTCCGCACCCCCACAACCTCACCATCCACCAACACATCAACCCGCGACGACGACACCGCCAACACCGACCCCAACCCCGCCAACACCAACAAACACACCACACCGGCCGTGCGGCGGGGCAGGCGGCGTGGTGGCGGGGTTGCGTCGCGACGGGGGGCAGGCGATGAGGCGTCGTCGCCGGTGAGGTCGATGTCCGCGTCGTCGGCGCGTGTGACGTCGATGACAGCGTCGAGGTCGGTGACGTCGATCGCCGGGTCGGCCTCGAGCGTGTCGACAGACATCTCGCCACGAGCATGGCTTGAGGTGTCGCCAGGTGCGTCGGGACGCGTGTCGCCCGCCGGATCGGGGGCGCGTTCATCAAGGCCGGTGGCTGAAACGTCCCTGCGGACCGGCCTGGTGAATTCTGCGTCGCCGTCGACGGCCGGGGCCGTCGCCCCCGCGGAAGCTGCCGACGCCGGGGAGGAATGCGCTGGCATGGTCGCGGAGTCTAGCGGGGCAGGGCGAATGCTCTGCGAGTGTTCTCCCTGACCGCGGCGGCAACCTCGTCGGCGTCGCGCCCCTGGACTTCAGCGAGCGCACGCAGCGTGTGGGGCACGTACGACGGATCGTTCGGTTCACCCCGGTGCGGATGCGGCGTGAGATACGGCGAGTCGGTTTCGGTGAGCAACAGCTCCAGCGGTGTGCTCGCCGCCGACAGGCGCAGCTCGTCGGCGTTTCGGAAGGTGACGTTGCCGGCGTACGACAAGAACCAGCCTTCGGCCGCACACCGCTTGGTCACGTCGAGGTCGCCCGAGTAGCAGTGCATGACGACCCGGTCGGGAGCGCCGTGGTCGTCGAGGATCTCGAGGCAGCGCGGCCAGGCGTCACGGCAGTGGATGACCAGTGTCCGGTCGCGGGCACGCGCGATGTCGATCTGGGCACGAAACGCCGATTCCTGCTGCTGCGGGGTGGTGTGGTCGCGGTAGTTGTCGAGGCCGGTCTCGCCGACCGCGACGACGACGTCGTCAGCGGCGAGCTCGTCGAGTGCCGCGAGCACCTGCGGGGTGGCTTCCATCGCCGAGTTCGGGTGCACACCGACGGCAGCCCACACCTCGTCGTACTTGCGGGCAGCCGCGACCGCCTGTGCCGAGGACGCGAGGTCGGTGCCGACCGTGACCATGGTGCGCACGTCCGCGTCGCGGGCGCGCTCGACCTGTGCGGCAACCGACAGGTGCTCGTGATGGTCCAGATGGCAGTGGGTATCGACGTAGGTCACGGTGAACTCGGCAGGTCGGGTCGGACGGTCACATCGACGCCCCGCACACCTGGCACGGCACAACGACGGCCAGCATCGGCGGGACGGATGCAGTGGACCACGACGTCCGGCCGTCAGGACGTACAACAGTCGGGTGGTCCGTGGAAACGAAACAACCCGCCATTTACGGCGGGTGTTCAGACCATCATACCAGGCCGCCGGCCCCCCGCACACAGCACACGCACGAGCGGTGGTGGGTTGATCCGAGCTGTACGACTGGTTGCCTGGCAGCTCCGCGATTAGGGGCGAGCGAATGGATCTACGTCATCACGGGGATTGCGAGCGTCGACGATGCCTTGCCGTACCCGACGGATCGGGGTGCCGGCCGTGTAGTAGCGCCCTCGCCTTTCGCCATGAGGGTCCAACATGCCCGTATCGACCAGTTGCCTGAAATCTCGGCTTGCCGTGGCATCGGTGATCTCGTCGCCCATGTCCGCGAGAACGGCCCGGTATGTCGCGTTACGCACTCTCATGCCGACAGCTGCGTCGAAGAGGGCGTGCTGGGACCGTTCAGGCAGTCCATGGGCGGCGACAAGACGGTCGATCTCCGTCCAGAGCCTCTCGCTCTCGTTCACCCGTCGTAGGAGTGTTCGAGCCTGGCGAAGATGCGCAGTCAGTATGAATCTCAGCCACGGTCGCGCATCATTCGACGGATTCCAGTCCCCCCCGCCGACCGCAGCGAGAACCTCGTAGTACGCACGGGTGTTGCGGCCCAAGTATTCCTCGATGCTGCTGAAAGCAGGGGCAAGGATTCCCTCGCGCGCAAGCACAAGACTTTGAAGGCACCGAGCCATCCTGCCATTTCCATCCCGGAAGGGATGGATCATGACCAGATTCAGGTGAGCCATCGCACCGCGGGCCAGAGGTGGCCCATCATCGTTCGCGTTCAGGTCGTCGACGAGTTCGCTGATGAGGCCCGGGACGTCCTCCACTTCCGGCCCCTCGTAGACGATCCTTCCCGATTCTTCGTCTTGCACGAAGATGGCCCCCGCCCGCCACCTCCCAGGACGAGCGGCGAGGTCGTAGTTCGTCATGACGAAATGCAGACTCTTGAGCAGTTGCGCGCTGTAGGAGAAGTCCTCATCGTCGGCCATCTGCAGGACATAGGTCATCGCATCGCCATACGCGCGGTACGCAAGGTAGGTCTCGTGATGGGCGTCCAGGGGCTGCTCGTCCATCTCGATCGCTGCCGCATCGTCGAGAGCGGCGTTGTATCCCTCGATGCTGTTGGAGCCTTGGATCGCTCGAGCCATGGAGATACGACGAAGGGATCCGTGCCAGCGTCGCGGTTCGACCAGCTGTGAGCGCAACTTGCGCCGCAGAGCCGCCACGTCGTCGAGGACCTCCAGTTCCCTTGCGGTAAGGGCAGGCAGTTCGAACAACACGGTTGAAACTCCGAATCACTCTTACGCGAGGGATGATATTATCCAACATGAAATGAGTTTCCAACTGCTATTCGCGCATGGCTCTGTCAATCTGGTGAGCACGCCCGACACGAACCCGAACGTGAGCCACTACCCCACAAACGCTGGCACGCGACTCGGCTAGACGAACCACGGACGCCGCTGTCAACGCACCCCGTTACGTGTCGACGCCAGGTCAGGTGGCGCGGGCGCGCAGCGTCGCGTCGTACAGCGCGCGCCGGCCGACACCCGCACCTACAGCGACCTGGGCGACCGCGTCGCGGGTGCTGGCGCCCTGCGCGACGAGCACCTCGACGTCATCGACGAGCGCGGCCACGTCGGGCGTAGCGTCCTCGTCGGGTTCGAAGCCTTCGATGACGAGCACGATTTCGCCGCGGGTGCCCTCCGCGACATGCTCGGCGAGCGAATCAAGGGTTCCACGCACGACCGTCTCGTGCAGTTTGGTGAGTTCACGTGCGATCACGCCGCGGCGCTCGGCGCCGAGCGTGTCACGCAGGTCGTTGAGGTCGTCGTCGGCCCGGTGCGGGCTGACGAACACGACGATCGTCCGTGGCTCCCGGGCGAGCTGCTCGAGGCGTTCGCGGCGGGCTGCGGCCCGGCGCGGCAGGAATCCTTCGAACGCGACCCGGTCGGTGGCCAGCCCGGCGACGGCGAGCGCGGCGGTCAGCGCGGACGGGCCGGGCACGACGCGGGTGGCGATGCCGGCGTCGCCACACGCTGCCACGAGCCGATAGCCGGGGTCGGAGATCAACGGCGTGCCCGCATCGGACACCAGCGCGATGTCGCGTCCGGCATGCAGCTCGGCGACCACCTCGTCGATGCGGTCACGTTCGTTGTGGTCGTGCAGCGAGCGTTGCGGCGCCGAGGCGCCGATGTGAGCGAGCAGCCGCCCGGTGCGGCGAGTGTCCTCAGCCAGCACGAGGTCGACGCTGCGCAGCACGTCGGCCGCACGTACGGTGAGGTCGTCGAGGTTGCCGATGGGGGTGGCGACGACGAACAATGTCCCCGCCATGATCCCACCTTCCCTGTTCATTGATACGCCGACGCGGCGGCCAGCACCGCGACGGTACGCGAGGGCGCGCCGCACCGACGCTCCCACGCCACCCGCCGCGTGGTGCGTATCGTGAGCCGCGCGCTGGCCAGGGCCGCACAACGCGCCGGGGTCGTCGACGAACGCATCATCGACGCGATGCGCGACCTCGATCGCGCGCCGTTCCTGCCTGAGGATCTGCGCCATCGCGCAGACGACGACGGGCCGGTTCCCATCGGCCACGAGCAGACAGCGAGCCAGCCGTCCCTGCAGGCCCGCATGCTCGAAGCGCTGCAGCTGACGCACGATGACACGGTCCTGGAGGTCGGCACCGGCGCGGGCTACCAGACCGCCCTGCTGGCACGCCTGGCCGCGCGTGTGGTCAGTGTCGAGATCGACGCGGACCTGGCGGCACGCGCCCGCGACGCACTGGCCGAGGACGCGGTCGGTGACGTGCACCTGGTCGTCGGTGACGGGCTGGCGGGCTGGCCCGCCGGGGCGCCGTATGACGCGATGGTGGTGTCGTTCACGATCGACGACGTGCCCGACCGGCTTGCAGCCCAGCTGCGTGACGGCGGACGGATCGTCGCGCCGATCGCCTCGCACGACGACGGCGACGACCCCTACGGACGTTCGGGGCGCAGCGACGTGACCGTGCTGCGGCGGGTCGGCGATGAGCTCGTGGCCGAGCAGGTCGTGTGCGGCGCCTACTTCGTCGCGGCCCGCTCCCACTGAGGCGGCACGCCGCAGCGTGACAACGGCCCGGCCGGCAGCTGCTTGATCCACGGTCCCGGCCTCCAGGCCACTGCCTATGCTGGCGGCGATGGCATCTGACGCGCAGCGACCCGACCCTTTGGCGTGGCTCGACGATGCCGACAGCCAGCACGAGGCCGGCGACGAGGTGTTCGCCGAGCAGCTCGAAGGCTGCCGTATCAGACTGATCGAGCTGGCCGGCGACGTGTCGCAACGCATTCTGCCGGTCACCGACGCGTTTCTCGACGGCGACGCCGACGCGGCCCGCGACCACATCGTGCACCGGCGGATCGCGGCCGACTGTGAACGCCTCGAGGACGCGTGTTTCTATCTCCTCGCACGCCAAGGGCCCGCCGGCGCCGACCTGCGCCGCATCGTGGCGACCATCCGGTGTGTCACCCCGATCGAGCGGGGCGCGAGCATCGTCGCGCACGTCGCGAGGTCACTCACCTGGGTGCATCCCCCGTCGATGCCGCAGCGGCTGCGCGAAACGCTGCGCGAACTCGCGGGACACGCGGCACAGGTGTTCGAGGGGGCGGTGGGTGCGTGGCGTGATCTCGACGGACACGCCGCAGCCGAGCTGCAGCGCTCGGACGACGAGGTGGACCTGCTGCAGAAACTGCTGCTGACCGAGTTGTACACCGGCGCGCAGTCCACCGAGGAGTCGGTGAGTCTCGCACTGATCGCCCGCTACCTGGAGCGGCTCGGCGACCACGGCGTCGAGATGGCACGCCAGGTTGCCTATGCCGTCACCGGCCGGCGCTCCACCGATGCCGACTGACCGACGATCCACCGGGCTGTGGGCACCTGAGCGGCCTGTGCCACCAGCGTGCTCCCGGCAGGTGGGACCCGCACGGCGGGGATGCTGCGGCGTACCCTGCGACGATGGCAGGCGACGGCGACGGTGACGGCGATCCCGGTGGTGCGACCGGGGCGGGCGACGCCGTGGACCACACCGACGAGCGTCGACGTGTCGAGTCGCTGCGTCGCGATTTCGTCGCGAACGCCTCACACGAGCTCAAGACCCCGGTCGCGGGCATCCTCGCACTGTCCGAGTCGCTCGAGATCGCGTTCGATCGTGACCCCGAGCGGGCCCGGGCGATGGTCGGGCGGCTGCGTGTCGAAGCGGAACGCCTGAGCCAGCTGGTCCGCGAACTGCTCGACCTCACCCGGCTCGAGGACATGGCCGACCGCATCGGGGAAAAACGCCAGGCCAGCGACCTCACCGAGATCGTCGCGCTGCAGGCCGAGCGGCTGCGTGCCGAAGCGGACACGCTCAAGGTGGCGCTCAACGTCGCAGCGGACGACGCGGTCGAGGTGTCGGGCAATCCGGCCGATCTGCGTCTGATCGTCGCGAACCTGCTCGAGAATGCCGTGCGCTACAACCGGCCCGGCGGCGAGGTGCGCGTCAGCGTCCAACGTGACGGCGCCGATGCGATCGTCGAGGTGGCCGACACCGGCGTCGGGATCCCGGCTGATGACCTCGACCGGATCTTCGAACGTTTCTACCGGGTCGACAAGGCCCGCAGCCGGCTGGCGGGCGGGACCGGGCTCGGCCTGTCGATCGTGCGCCACGCGGTCGAATCCCACGGCGGGTCCATCAGCGTCGACAGTGAAGTAGGCCGCGGCACCACCTTCCGTGTCACGCTTCCGCTGGAACCTCGAGCTCAGTGAGCAGCGCCTGCACCCGCTCGCCGATGTCGTCACGGATCAACCGCACGACGTCGATCGGCTGACCTGACGGGTCGTCGAGCTCCCAATCGAGATACCGGGTGCCAGGCACGACCGGACAGGTATCACCGCACCCCATCGTGACGACCACGTCGGCGGCGTCGAGGTCGGTGTCGGACCAGGTCCGCGGACGCTGACCCGTCACGTCGATACCGAGCTCTGCCATCGCGTCGACGGCCACCGGATGGATGTCATCGGCGGGTGCGGAACCTCCCGAGAGCACCTGCACCCGATCGCCGGCCAGATGCCGCATCCAGGCGGCAGCCATCTGGGAGCGCCCGGCGTTCTGGACGCACAGGAACAGCACGGTCGGTGTCGAAGTCGTCATGAGGTCTCCTCTCGGACGCGGTCACGTGCCAAGGTCGTGTCGACATATCGGGATCGTTCGGGTAGCCACCAGCCAGCGAACAGCGCGACACCGCCCACGGCGGCGAGCTGTCCGACGACGAACAGCGGGACGGACGCCGGCGCGATGCCGGTCCACGTATCGGAGGTCATGCGCGCGAGCGTCACCGCGGGATTCGCGAAGGCGTCTGAGGCGGTGAACACGATCGCGGCAGCGATGTAGGTGCCCACGGCTGCCGGGATGCGCTCGTCACGACCGGCGTGCAGCAGCCCGACGATGACGAGCAGCAGCCCGGATGTGGCGATCGCTTCGGACACCAGCATCGCGGCGCCGTCGCGTGGTGTGGTGGCGAGCGCGACGACAGGCTCGCCGAACGTCGCGTTGGTGACCGCGACACCGGTCAGCGCGCCGAGGGTCTGTGCGCCGATGTAGCGCAGTGCCCGTGGCCAGGTGAGCCGGCGGCGCCAGGCGAGCAGCAGGGTCACAGCGGGGTTGAGGTGCGCGCCCGAGACGGGTGCGAGCACGGCGATGAGCGCTGTGAGGGTCACGCCGACGACAGCGGCGTGCGCGAGCAGTGCCATCGCCTCATCGGTG
>JBJHAX010000079.1:0-7273 GCA_050480705.1 Nitriliruptoraceae bacterium | reverse complement strand
ACGATCCCGCGCACCGCGTTCTATCCGGTGCCGAACGTCGACAGCGTCATGGTGCGCCTGACCCGCCGTGACGACGCGCCGGCAGGTGACGAACGCGCACAGCTGCGCGCACTGGTCGAAGCCGCGTTCGCCCAGCGGCGCAAAACCCTGCGCAACAACCTCGCCGATGTCGCGCCCGCGGGCCGTCTCGCGGCCGCGGCAGCTACCGCCCGCATCGACCTGTCTGCCCGGGCGGAGACGATCGACACGGCCGCGTTCCGGCGTCTGGCCGCCGAACTCGCCGGCTGAGACCACCGGATGGCGACCGCCGCCGCGCATGCACGTTCTTGCGCGGATCGCACGGTCTGGATCATGGCTTCCGGCCGATTGCGTACGTTGTCGGGCGGGAGGCCGCAGTGCGACGAGGCCGTGGCACTCGTGGTGACAGCCGGGCCGAGGCGTCGCTTCGCCCGTGCGGACGGTCGCCGACGGATGGGAGGACGGCCAGGGTGGCAGACACCCGCCGACAGCCGACGGCGCGCGTGCGCGTGAGGGTGCCGTCGAAAGTCAACCTGTTCCTGTCCGTCCGCGGCATGCGCGACGACGGGTACCACGAGCTGGTCACCGTCCTGCAGACCGTGTCCGTCCACGACCTCGTCACCGCCGAGCTCGACCTGACACCGGCCGCTGCGCACCCCTCGTCCCGTCGGTTCATGCGCATCGACTTCTCCGTCAACGGCCATCACGAACTGCCGACCGGCGACGACAACCTGGTTATCGGCGCGGCGCGCCAGTTGATGGACCGGCTGGGCATGGGCGCGACCGAAGGGGGCCACGACGGGGTGCCCGTCACCCGGCTGCAGCTCGACAAGAACATTCCGGTCGCCGCCGGCATGGCCGGCGGTTCCGCCGACGCGGCGGCGGCACTCGTGGCGCTGAACGCGCTGTGGGAGGCCGACCTCGCCCGGGACGAGCTGCAGGAGCTCGGCGCCGAACTCGGCGCCGACGTGCCCTTCTGTGTCGGCGGCGGGACCGCACTGGCCACCGGCACCGGTACCGCCACCGCCCAGGTGCTCACCCGCGGCAGCTACCACTGGGTGGTGGGGGTGAGCGACGGGTCGTTGTCGACCCCGGAGGTGTACGCGACGTTCGACGAGGTGTCAGCACCGTCGGGATTCGAACCCGACGCGGTGCTGCAGGCACTTCGCACCGCCGATGCCGAAGCGCTCGGCGCGGCGCTGCACAACGACCTCGAGGCGGCCGCCTGTCACCTGCGTCCCGAACTCGCCGAAGCGAAACTCAGGATGCTCGATGCCGGTGCGCTCGGCGCCATCGTCAGCGGGTCGGGACCGACGATGGTCGCGCTGGCACGTTCTCGTGTCGAGGCGGCCCGGATCGCCGATCAGGTGCGCGACCGGTTCGCACGGGTCGAATTGGCCATGTCTCCCGCCGGAGGGCCGGAGATCGCCGGCGGCTGAACCACTACGCTCGGTTCGGGCGCCGCGTGTGCGTGGCGTGCCGCCTGTGGGGGGTGGTGTAACCGGCAACACGCCGGCCTTTGGAGCCGGAATCCAGGGTTCGATCCCCTGCCCCCCAGCCACCTCGGAACGAGTCTGTCGTCTCGAATGCCCCTGGCTGGCGTCAAGTCTCCGCGCCGGCCTGGACGTCGGTGCCGATGGTCTGGTCGAGCAGCATCACCGTGGACCAGGAACCAGCACGGTTTCGTTGACGTCGGCCCGGTAGCGGGAGGAAACCGGCGCGTGCATACAGTCGGATAGCCGGGTTGTCCTCGCGGACACTGATCGCGATTCGGGATACGCGACCACGGGTCAGCGTAAGAAGTTCGTTGAGGAGTCGGGTTCCGACCCCGTGGTTTCGTGCTTCAGGGGCGACCGCGAGGACGAGCTCGGGTATATCGCTTCCGATTGCCGTGAACCCGTGGTGCGTGTCGTGCGGCGACACCAGCCAGACGGCTCCCACTGGGTCCGGGCTACTCGCGATGAATCCAGGTTCGCTGCTCGCATGACAGTCGATCAGGTGTGCCAGTCTGGGGTCTCGGTCGACGGCTCGAACATCGGGTTCGTGAGCTGCGAGGGCCAGCATCACCCGGAGGAAGGGCCGATCGCGTGTTGATGTACGGCGGATAAGCAGGTTCTGCATCGTTACTCCAATTCGCCCGCTCGCAGGCCGGCGTGAGGCGATCGGGCTCGCTTGGCTCTTCTGATTTGCACGGCACGCGACGACGTCCGGCTTCCGGGACGTGCTCGACGCGTCCGACCGCTTCCGTGCGTGGTCGTTGGCGCGTCAGTGTTGGCTGTGTCCCGGAGCCGGACGTCGGTCGCCGGACTGCGAGGGTCAGTCCGATGATCGCTGCTGCGTGTTGCGCTGATCCATCTCGTGCATGTCTTCGGCGAGTGCGGTGAGACGGGCGTCGAGCTGCTGGATGTCGTCTCGGCAGCGTTCCAGTTCGTACGTGGAGGCGGGGCCGCGATCGAGCTGCATGCGGGCGCGGGCGATGGCGAGCAGCTGCCAGATGACGACAGCGATCAGCACCGTCCCGAAACCCAGGACAATGACGGCGAAGAGGTTGTCATCCATGGTGTGCTCCTGTTCTTGTGTTGGGTGCGCTTAGCCGGTGACGGTGATCCGGCCGGTCATCCCGCGGTGGAGGGTGCACTCGTAGTCATAGGTGCCGGATTCGTCGAAGCTTGTGCTCCATGTGCCGTCCCGAAGGACGTCGCTGCCGTGTTCGTCGCTGAATACGACGTCGTGAGGAAGGTCAGCGGTCGCGAAGTCCCACGTCACGGTCTCACCGACAGCGACGGTGGTGGTGTCCGGGGCGAAGCTGTTGTCGTGCACTTCGATGACGGTGTCCCCGGTCGCGTGGCTCTGGCTCACCGACGAATTGGTTGCGCCTTGGTTCGCATCCGCTCGGCTGTCGCAGGCGGCGACGCCGAGGAGCAGGAGTGCGGAGAGGATCAGGCTGGGAGGTTTGAGGCTCATGTGAGCGCCTTTCGCGTGCGTATCGATTGACGCGTTGGACGCTACGGATGAGGTTCGTCTCGGCCGTCCGCCAGGTGGCGTCGGTCGGCTACGCAATTCGGCGTAGCTCTGGAACGCGCGTCTGCGCCAAAGGCCGGAGTGGCACCGCGGACAGTCTCAGGCCGACGGGCCAGCGAAACCGGTCTCGTAGGCGATCACGACCAGTTCGGCGCGGTTGCGCGCCGCCAGTTTGGTCATGGCGCGGCTTACATGGGTCTTCGCGGTGGCGGGGCTCATGAAGAGCTCCGCACCGATCTCGTCGTTGGACAGTCCGCGTGCGACCAGTGCGAGGACCTCTCGTTCACGGTCGGTGAGGACGTCGATCCGCTCTGGGCGATCGGGACGGTGGTCTGGCCGAAGGGCGAACTGTTCGATGACGGTGCGGGTGACCGACGGCGCGAGGAGTCCGCCTCCGTCGGCGGCGGTCCGGATGGCCGAACGGAGCTCGTCAGGTTCGATGTCCTTGAGCAGGAACCCGGATGCGCCGGCACGCAGAGCATCGGCGATGTTGTCTTCGGTTTCGAAGGTGGTCAGGACCACGATCGTCGGGCAGTCGGTACCGAGCTGCCGCACGATCTCCCGGGTGGCTTCGATGCCGTCCAGGCTTGGCATCCGGATGTCCATCAAGACCACGTCAGGGCGATGCTCATGGGTGAGTCGGACGGCCTGGGCGCCGTCGACGGCCTCAGCGACCACCTCGATCGCGGCGTCGTGCTCGAGCACCAATCGGAACCCGGCTCGTACCAGCGCCTGGTCGTCGGCGAGCAACACGCGGATCGGTTCAGGGCTCATCATCTGGCCTCGAGGTGTGGTAGCTCCGCACGCAGGCGAAATCCACCGCCGGGAGTGGATCCCACGTGGAGCGTTCCGCCGATTGCCTCGACGCGTTCCCGCAGCCCACGCAACCCGAATCCTTCCACGTGGTCCTTGGGTAGGCCGGTTCCGTCGTCGTCTACCTGCACACGCAGGTTGTTGTCCGAATATGTCAGCCGGACTGTGACTGATTCGGCCCCGCTGTGCCGGATGACGTTGGTGAGGCCTTCCTGGACGACGCGGTAGGCCGTCAGCTGCAGCGTCGGGGTCAGCTCGGCCGGTGTTCCGGCGATGTCGTGGCTCAGCTCGACACTGGTATCACGCACTCGCTGGAACAGTTCGTCGAGCTGTGCCAGCCCCGGCGTTGGGTGTCGTGTCTCGCTCGTGTTGCCATCGGCGCTGCGCAACAGGCTCACGGTGGCACGCAGCTCCTGCATCGCTTGCCGGCTTGCGGTGCGCATGCCGGTCAGTGCCGTTCGGGTGTGGTCCGGCTGGTGATCGAGCGAATCGAGTGCCGCGCCAGCTTGTACCGACATGGTGGTGATGGTGTGCGCCATGATGTCGTGGAGCTCACGGGCGATGCGAAGCCGTTCGTCTGTGACGCGACGTTTCGTTTCGGCATCGCGTTCCACTGCCGCAAGGCGAAGCCGTTCCTGTGTCTCGATCATGAGCTGCCGTCGCGTGTGGACCGCATCGCCTAGCAGGGACACGAGCACGAACAGCGCAGAGTCGAGGACGATCGATACGGGTGGGTCATCCTCGAAGACCACCCGGAACAGCAGGCCCCCACCGGCGAAGAACACGGTCACCAGGATGGTCCACCATCGGTGACCGGCAGCAGCGATCGAGAACAGGGCGACGAGCAGGGCAATCGTGGGCGGTCCACCCGGATAGCCGGCAGCGAAGCTGACCAAGGCGAGCACGCCGACCACAGCGACCACGACGGTCGGCCATCGGCGACGCACACTCAGCGGTGCGGCCATCGCGAGCAACAGTGCGACCGCGACCGGATCGGGCGTGCGGGCGCCCGCCTCATCCGACAAGGCGAGGGCGGCAAGCGACGCGACGGCGACAGCGACGGCGACCCCGCTGTCCGCCCAACCGACGCGTCTTCGAGCGACGGGGTGATCGGATGCGGTCATGGGTCGCCGTTCGCTGCGGGTGCAAGGATGCGTGCTCTGGCGCATCCAGCCAAGCTCTGTCGGCCGGGTGCTGGGACAACCCGGAAGGCACTCCCCACGCCGGTGGGCGGGGTCCCCGGGTGATCCAGGGACCCCGCCCACCGCGTCAACCCCGTCCGCCCGCGGTTTGGGCAGTGGCGTCGTTGGGGGACAGCTCGACGACGTGGTCGTACATCCATGCGTGCGCCTCAGGCTTGGCGAAGTGTCGCAACGCGATCGGCATCGCGACATCTCGAATCCGGCGCGCGACCGGCCCTGCCGTCTTCGAGCCGCTTAGCCGGGCCGAGTAGCGCACGATGCGCTCGACGCGTGGCCTGCGGGTCTGCTCGTAGGCGTGCAGCGCCTGGGCCACGTTCCGCGCGTTGCGGAGTGACACGGCAAGCTGGAGGGCGCTTTCCAGTGCCATGGACGCGCCCTGGCCCGCGCTCGGGGAGGTGGCGTGGGCGGCGTCCCCGATCAGCACCATCCGGCCACGCGACCAGTCCCGCACCGTCGGCAGGTCATGGATCGCATACGCACCGAGCGGCCCGGCGGAAGCCTCGACGAGGTCGGCCACAGGTCCCGTGTCGCGTGCGAAGCTTCTGAGGAGCCGCTCGCGCCAGGCCGTGTCATCGACGGCCGCGAGGGCGCCCCGTGGAGGCTCGTTCGGCTCGGGGAGGTTTGCGAACCACCACACGTCACCCGACGCGGCCGGCAGGTAGGAGAAGAAGGCGTCGCGACCGAACATCATGTTGAACGTGCCTGGTTCGGCAGCGGGGAGCGCCACCCCACGGGTGCGACCGCCGATGCTCAGCAGCTTCGAGTAGCGCGGCTGCTCTGCTGACGAGTTGATGATGCTCCGCAGTTTGGAGTGGATGCCGTCGGCGCCGATGATCAGGTCGGCCTCCATCGTGGTGCCGTCGGCGAACTCGGCCTGTGCGCCCGTGTCCGAGTGGCGGGCACCAACGAGGCGTCGGCCGGAGACGACCTCGACTTCGGCGTCCTCTGCGGCGTGACGCAGGAGCCGGTTCAGTTCGCCACGCTGGATGGTCACACTGGTCCTGCCGCTGTCGAGCACCGTGCCGTTGGCCACGGTTCCCAGCGGCTTTCCCGTGCCGCTCCAGAACTGCATGCGAGTCGTTGGGACGCCGGCCCGCTCGACGGTTTCGGCGAGATCGAGCTGCTCGAGCGCAGCGATCCCGTTCGAGGCGGTGTTCAGGAACGACCCGACGTGGTCAGCAGGTTCGGGATGTGCCTCGCAGATGACGGCATCGACACCGATGCGACGAAGGGCCAGCGCAGCGGCAGGTCCGGCGATCCCTGCACCAATGATGATGGCAGCATTGATCGGTGGCATATTCGACCTCTGTTTCAGCAGGCGGAGTGGATGGTCACCGGTGCCCGTTGCGCAGGCGTCGACCGGCAACTCGACACTACGAATCCACCCGCCTGGGTCCATCGGCCCGACGGTGTGTTCGGCCTACTCCCGTGGGAGTAGCGTCCGGCGGGTGGCCGGCCTCCGTGCACGCTGATTGGCACGGCCAGACCCACACCCGCTGCTCCCGCGCAGCGCCGTCGATGGTGCCGTCGAAGTCGACCTATTCGGCCTCGTCGTCGGCCTCGATGGCGGCGATCAGCGCCTGCGCCAGTTCGTCGCGGACCTGTGCGGCGATGGCATGCAGTTCGTCGCTGCCGGTGAGCGACATCATCGCGATCGGGTCAACCGCGATCAGCTCGCTGCCGCCATCTGGGTGGGCCCGGACCACGACGTTGCACGGCAGCAGGCCACCGATCGCCGGGTCGATGCCGATGGCCTGGCGGGCGTAGGCCGGCTTGCACGCACCGAGGATGCGGTACGGCGGCACATCAACCGCGAGCTTCTCGTGGAGCGTTGCGCGGACGTCGATCTCGGTCAGCACGCCGAACCCTTGGCCGGCGAGGGCGCTTCGGACCCGCTCCTCGGCCCGGTCGGGGTCGTCGGCGGTCCGGAGGCGTAGGACGTACCGGTCCGTCTGCATCGTGGCCCCTCGGTCACAGCGGGTCGACGGGGTGCAGGCTCGGGCCAGTTCGTGGCCCGAGCGTGGCTGGTCGGACGTCAGATGAAGATGGTCTGGGCCCCCTCGGAGAGTTCGATGAAGTCCGAGGCGTTGATGATGGCCTCGACTCCCTCGTAGAGGTCGTCCTCGGTCAGATGCATCATGTCGGCGGACATGCGGCAGGCCCACAGGTGACCGCCGGCGTCGCGGATCAGATCGAGGAACTCGGGCACGTCGGGTACG
>JBJHAX010000078.1:0-7426 GCA_050480705.1 Nitriliruptoraceae bacterium | reverse complement strand
CCGAGGGCGCGCGTACCGACAGCCGAGGTGCCGATCATCGCAGATCAGCGGCAGCGGTGCTGCCCCTCTGGTGCCCGAAGATCTGGACGAACGGGCACGCCACATCAGACCGCGTCGCGCCGTGTCGTGGTTCTCTGCACATGTCTTGCAGGTGTCCCTGGCTGCCAGACGCGGAGCAGCCTATGGCCACGCTCGAATCGCTCATCGCGGACTGGCATTTGTCCGTGGCACTTTCGCCTGAGTCCACCAGTGATCGTGTCGACGAGCTCGAAGCCCAGCTCCGCACCCAGATCACCGAACTCCGCGACGTCGGCCTGACCGACGACGAAGCGTTCCTCGTCGCCATAAGGCGACTCGCTAGGACAAACGCCGCCTCCCTCGAGTTCGCACGGGAGGCCCTCCCTCGACTCGGCGTCACGCTCACCCGGGGCCAGCCGGCTGCGCGATCCGATGACGGGCTCACCGATGTCATGTCGTTCGCGTTACTCGCGGCGGTCGCTGCTCAGGTCGTCCGCATCGTGGCGAACTTCCCCGAACAGGCGCCCATGTGGCTCGCGCGAAACATCGGATTCGCGGTCCTGCCGTTCTTGGTGGCCTTCATCGGCCGGCGTCAACGGCTGGCGCTGCGTCAATGGTTGACCGCCGCCGCACTCGTAGCGGCTCTCGCGCTCGTCACCAATGCCTATCCATGGACTCCGACAGGATCTACCCAGATCCTCGCGGCGATCCATGTTCCAGTGCTGCTGTGGTTCATCGTCGCCTACGCACACGCAGCCGGCGACCTGCAATCCCATCAGGCGCGCATGGCGTTCGTGAGGTTCACCGGTGAATGGCTCATCTATCTCACATTGATCGCGATCGGGGGTGGCGTACTGCTCGTTTTGACCGCTGGCGTACTCGCGCCGGTCAGCAGCGGTCTCGCGGACCAGGTCATCGTGTGGGTGCTCCCCTCCGGCGCCGCCGGTGGTGTCATCGTCGCTGCCTGGCTTGCGCAGGACCGGACGAGGATGGTGGGCAGCCTTGCGCCGGTGCTAACACAGATCTTCACACCGCTGTTCGGTGTCATGTTGACCACTGCCGCCGTGATGTACGTGGCGACCGGTGTCGCGTTCGATCGTGAGATGCTCGTCGTTTTCGACGCCCTGCTCGTGGTCGTGCTCGCCCTGGTGCTCTATGGCACCTCCACGACGGGTGCATTGGCCACGCGGTGGATGGTCATGATCCAACTCGTGACCGTCACTGCCGCGCTCACCCTCGATGTGATGGTGCTCGTTGCGATGACCGCCCGCATCGACCTCATGGGATTCACACCGAACCGGGTCGCCGCGCTGGGATTGAATCTCGTCCTGCTCGTCAACCTCGCTGGCTCGGCCTGGACCAACCTCCGTCATCTGTCCGGGCGGGCCGGCCCCCAACACCTGGCACGGTGGCAGAGCAATTACCTTCCCGTGTTCGCCGGCTGGGCCGGTGTGGTGGTCGTCGTGCTGCCCCCGCTGTTTTCGTTCGCCTGACCGCCATCCGATCTGCCAGGGAGTGCCACGATGCCGATGCCGCGGTGGTGGACCAGGATCAACCGGCGCGTGTTCAACCCACCCGTGCTGCGCAGCGGAACGCGGCCGGCGCTCACCCATGTCGGTCGCGTCACCGGCTCGACGTACCGCACCCCGTTGGATGCGCACCCGGTCGACGGGGGCTTCGTGTTCGTCCTCGTCTACGGGGCGCGCTCCGACTGGGTCCGAAACGTGCTCGCTTCCGGCCAGGCTCGGCTCGACGTCGCCGGTGAGACGTTCACGCTCACCACTCCCCGGCTGATCTCGGTCGACGAGGCATGGCAGGAGCTGGGCGAGGCCGTCAAGCGTCCGCCACGGATGCTCAACATCGCTGAGTGCCTGCGCATGGACGTCGCCGATCAGCAACCTTCGCCGACGTCGGAGCGCGGCTGACGATCACGCGAGGGTCCACGCGCCAGCTTTCGCCACCGGGAGGCAATCAAGGCAGCGTGAGGATCTGCGGACCGTCCTCGGTGACGGCGATCGTGTGCTCCCAGTGCGCCGCGCGGCTGCCGTCGGCGGTGCGGATCGTCCACCCGTCGTCGTCGATGCGGTAGCCGTCGTCACCGCCAGCATGGAACATCGGCTCGATCGCGATGACCAGGCCTGGCTTGAGCGGCAACCCCCGGCCGGGCAGGCCGACGTTGGGAACCGACGGGTCTTCATGCATCTGGCGGCCCACACCATGTCCGCCCCAGCCTTCCGGGATCCCGTAACCGGCACCGCGCCCGATCACCCCGATCGCGTGGCCGATGTCGCCGATGCGGTTGCCCGGTTGCGCGGCGGTGATGCCCGCGTCAAGCGCCTGACGAGTGGTGTCCACCAGTCGCACGTCGTCGGGGGCGGGCGTGCCGACGGTAAAGGTGACCGCAGCATCACCGACCCATCCGTCGAGCGTCACCCCGAAGTCGATCGAGACGACATCGCCATCTTGCAGCGGGTCGTCGGTGGGGATGCCGTGCACGATCACGTCGTTGACCGACGCGCATATCACCGCCGGAAACGGGGTCGGGGCGAAATGGGGCTGGTAGCCGAGAAATGCTGCGGTGGCGCCGTGCTCATGCAACACGTCACGCGCGACCTCGTCGAGGTCGTTGAGCGTCACCCCGAGATCGGCCGCCGTCTGCATCTCCTGGTGGGCGATGGCCACGACCCGGCCTGCCTCCCGCAACGCCGCGATCTGGGTGGGAGTCTTGCGCACGATCACTTGGTCGTCCTCAAGGTGATGGCGCCTCAGCATGTCGCGGCCGACGAACGGGGTTGCTCCCCCGGGTTGCTCCCCCACGGACGACCATAACGGATGCCGACCGTCCTCAGCGTTCGATTCGCCGGTACAAACCCACAGCGATGCCGCCGAACACGAACGTGATCGCCGCGATCCAGGCGAAAGCGGCGAGCACCTGACCAGCCACGCTCACCCCCGGGTCCAACGCGACGTCACCGAGCATCAGGCCGCGGATCGCGTTGGCGACGGCGGTGATCGGCTGGTTGTCGGCGAACGCCCGCAGCCAGCCGGGCATCGTCGCGGTCGGCAGGAACACCGACGAGGCGAACACCAGCGGAAACACCGGCAGAAACACCGCCGACTGGGTGGCTTCGGGGTTCTTGACCAGCAGTCCGATGGTGGCCATCACCCACGACATGGCGTAACCGAACGCCAGGGCGACGGAGACACCGGCGAGGAAACCCATCACGCTGGTGCCATATCGGAACCCGATCGCGAACCCGACCGTGAGCATCAGCGTGAGCACCGCGGCGTTGCGCAGCAGATCGGCGAAGGTGCGTCCCGCGAGCACCGCCGAGCGGGTCATGGGAAGCGATCGGAACCGGTCGATGACGCCCTTGGACAGGTCCTCGACCAATCCGAATGCGGTCTGGCCGGCGCCGAACACCGAGATCTGGACCAGCAGTCCGGGCATGAGCCACTGGATGTAGGCGAATCCCTCGGGCAGGGTCCTTCCCATCGCGCCGCCGAACACGAAGTTGAACAGCACGAGGAACATCACGGGCTGCACGGTTGAGAACAGCAGCAGTTGAGGCAGGCGCATCACACGGCGCAGGTTGCGCCGGGTGATGGCCAGCGTGTCGGTCACCAGCCGGCGGAATCCCGGACGGGCGATCACCACGTCACCGCCCGGGCTGAACGTCGGTGCGGTCACGATGGCGTCCTCGCGGTGGTGTCCTCACCGGTCAACGCCAGGAAGACATCGTCGAGCGTGGGCTTGTGCAAGGCGAGCTCGCTCGGTTCGACCCCGGCGTCGCTGAGCGCGCGGACGACCGCGGCGACTGTCCGCGCGCCATCAACCGCTGCCACGCGCAGCCGGGTGCCGGACCGGTCGAGTGCGGGCTCGTTGCCAAGCAGCTGGCCGAGCACCGCAACCGAGGCCTCCCGCTGCGACTCGGCCACTCCGAGCTCGAGGACCGCACCTCCCAGGGTGTCCTTGAGTTCATCGGTGGTGCCTTCGGAGACGATCCGTCCGTGATGGATCACCGCGAGGCGGTCGGCGAGCTTGTCGGCCTCTTCGAGGTACTGGGTGGTCAGGAGCACGGTGGTGCCGTCGCGGACCAGTTCGTCGATCAGCTCCCACAGCATCGCCCGGTTTCGTGGATCGATCCCGGTCGTCGGCTCGTCGAGGAACAGCACCTGGGGGCGCCCGACCAGTGACGCCGCAAGGTCGAGCCGCCGGCGCATCCCACCGGAGTAGGTGCCCACTCGCCGGTCGGCGTCCGCGGCGAGCCCGATGCGTTCGAGCACGTCGGCTGCGCGTCGACGCGATTCGATGCCCGACAGGCCGTACAAGCGGCCCACCATCGCGACATTCTCGCGGCCGGTCAGATACTCGTCGACGGCGGCGAACTGGCCGGCGAGACCGATCCGCGATCTGGCGGCCGGTGGATCGGCGACCACGTCGACGCCAGCGATGGTGGCCGTCCCACGGTCGGGTTTCAACAACGTCGCCAGCACCCGGATCAGCGTGGTCTTTCCCGCCCCGTTGGGACCGAGCAGCCCGTAGACGCTGCCGGGCGCGACATCAAGGCTCACACCGTCGAGCGCGGTGACCTCGCCGTAGGTCTTGACGAGGCCACGGACGGCGACGATCGCCCCGGACGGGTCGTGCATCGCCGACACGCGGGCGTCAGGACGGGTCTGCAAACGAAGGTCTCCTCGGCGGGTCCGCCGGTCGGAGTCGGCCAGCAGCGCGAACACAGCGCGAGGGTCGTACTCGAACCGCAGCGTATCCCTCTGCCCCAGCGTTGACGGGGCATCCTGTACGCATGCGTGACCCTTGCGAGGATCCACTCACTGACGCGATCGCACGCCGTGGCATCGTCATCGTCGACGGCGGGCTGGCCACCAGTCTGTCCGTACACGGCGCGGACCTCTCCGGAGGGCTCTGGTCGGCCCGTGCGCTGCGTGAAAGTCCGGACCTCGTCCGGCAGGTGCACCTCGACTTCCTTCGGGCCGGTGCCGACGTCGTGGTCACCGCGAGCTATCAGGCGAGCTTCGCCGGCTTCGCACGGGTCGGTGTCGGCGACGACGAGGCGACCCGAATGTTGCGCCGCAGCGTCGCATTGGCCCGTGAGGCGACCGTGATCGCTTCACGTCCGGATGCCTTCGTGGCCGCCTCGGTGGGGCCGTTCGGGGCCAGCCTCGCCGACGGATCCGAGTACCGCGGCGACTACGACGCGACCCTGGAAGACCTGAGACAGTTCCATCGTCGCCGTCTCGAGGTGCTCACCGACGCCGAACCGGACCTCCTTGCGATCGAGACGGTGCCGTCCGCGCTCGAGCTCCATGCGCTGCTCGAGCTGCTCGACGAGATGGATGGGCCAGCCGCCTGGGTCACCTTCGCCTGCCGGGACGAGGCGCATATCGCCGACGGCACCCCGTTCGCCCGGGTCGCAGCCGACGCCGCGGCCCTCCGACGCGTCGTCGGGGTGGGAATCAACTGCACACCACCGCAGCTGGTGGCCCCTCTGCTGGGCACGCTCCGACCGCTACCCGTCGGGACCCACCTGGTGGTCTACCCCAACATCGGGGACACCTGGGATCCGGACCGGGGCTGCTGGGTCGCAGACGAGCACGTGGACGACGTCGAGACGTGGATCCGCCAGGGTGTCGACGTGGTCGGCGGATGCTGCGGCACCTCGCCCGAGCACATCCGCCGGCTTGCTACCCGCGCTCAGGCCGCAGCGTCGGCGGATGTCCGGCGATCAGGGTCTGGATGCGGGACCCACCGGTAGAGGTGGACGCATGTCGTGGCGAGCCACGCCCAGCCGGCGATCACTGCCAACCAGAGTGCGCCAACACCGACCGTGAGTTCGGCCAGTGCGGCACCGGCGAGGAACCCGAGCAGGATGATCGCCCCACACACGCGCGACCATCTGGCCATCGCACGCAACTGGCGCTCAGCGAACCAACCGGCCAGCGCAAAAGCAGCCGCGGCGACCGCCAGGAAGCCCACCGCACCGAACGCCAGGTGGAGGACCCCCGAGACCGACGCATGGTCACCGGCGGCGCCGTCCGGGAAACCCGCCATCGGATCTGGGGGGAAGATGCCGCTGGCCACGACGGCCATCCCATAGATGAGCACCAGGGCGCCGGACCTCCGTCCGCGGGCGACGTCGCGCAGTGCGCGACGCATGCCGAGACCAGCGGCAACCGTCATGCAGCCGGACACGATCAGGTTGGTGCGCTGCATCCAACCACCGTCACCGAGCATCAACAGGCTCAGTGGGTGAGCGGCCAGGTCGAAGCCTTCACGGGTCGACGCCAGCACGATGCCGACGGTGAGGTAGAACACTCCGGCGACGAGCCCCCAGCCAAGCAGTGCGCGGGTCACCGCCGCCGATCCGTCGAAGCCTTCCGGGCGCCGCTCGCGTTCGGCCATCCGCTACGTCCTCCTGTTGTGCAGGCATGCCATCGCGGCGTATGCCCGGTCCAGGTACGACGCATCCTGCACTATTGCACTGATCAGTGCAATACTTGATCGGCATGGCTCTCCCCAACCGGTAGCACCCGCTCCGAGGAGGTGACCGATGGGCGCGCATGTCGAAGGCTCCGGGGATGCCGCCGACGTCGATCCCCGGATCGTCCGGTCGCGCGCAGCGATCGTCGA
This sequence comes from Nitriliruptoraceae bacterium, assembly GCA_050480705.1. GTDB lineage: Bacteria > Actinomycetota > Nitriliruptoria > Nitriliruptorales > Nitriliruptoraceae > JBJHAX01. Next base: position 756 of record JBJHAX010000078.1, on the reverse strand, counting down.
CGCAGCGATCCGCTGCTTCCTGGAGCACGGCTACCTCGGGACCAGCCTCGACGAGATCGCCGAACGCGCCCAGGTGGCCAAACGGACGATCTACAACGTCGTCGGCGGCAAGGAAGCGCTGTTCCGGGCGATCACCCATGAAGCGATCGACCATGCTGAGCGGTACTCGCTCGAGGTTGCCGCCGCACTCGGCGATGCCAACGATGTCGAACAGGCGCTACGCGCCGCAGCCTCGCAGCTCGCCCAGGTGGTCCTTGGCGGACGGGTCGTGCCCCTGCGCCGCCTGCTGATCGGCGAAGCGGCGCGTTTCCCCGAACTTGCACGCGACTACTACCGAAGAGCTCCCGGCAAGGTCATGTCCAGCCTGGCAGTCGGGTTGGCCGAGCTCGCAGAACGCGGCCTGCTTGCGGTCGCCGATGCGCAGACAGCCGCCGAGCAGTTCGCCTTCCTCGTCCTGGGTGCCTCGCTCGACCGGGCCCTGTTCGAGGCTGACGGGGGACCACCGTCAGCTTCACTCGTCGACGATCGTGCACTCGCGGGCGTCGAGGTGTTCCTTCGTGCCTACAGGCCCGCCAATCGCTGAGCCGGTCAGGTGGCGGGCAACGGCCCGGCGTGATCGCGCTGCGGCCGGGCCACGGCAGGCTCACACGGCGATGCCGGCCAGGATCCGATCGAGTTTGGCGTAGCCGTCGTTCACCCCGACCTCCATGCCGGATCGCAACCATGCGTCGCGCCCTTCGAAGGAGTCCACCAGCG
>JBJHAX010000077.1:4183-7492 GCA_050480705.1 Nitriliruptoraceae bacterium | reverse complement strand
TGAGCGAATGACTGCCTCGGTGGTTGGTCGGTCAGTCCCCGACGGCACCCCGCACAGCAGTGCGCACGATCGTGACCGACTCCCGGTGATTGTCGCGGTCGACGATGACCCGGACGTGCTTGCTGCTGTGCGTCGCGATCTGCGGCGGCGCTACGGCGACGACTACCGCATCGTCGCCGCCGACGGCGGTCCGGCTGGACTCGCGGCAGTCAGCGAGCTGCACCGCCGTGGCGCGCGCATCGCCGTCCTTGTCGTCGATCAGCGCATGCCCGAACTGGAGGGCACCGGTCTGCTCATCGAGGCCAAGAGCCACTTCCCCGATGCCAAGAGCGTGCTGCTGACCGCCTACGCCGACACCGACGCCGCCATCCAGAGCATCAACCAGGTGGGGCTCGACCATTACCTGATGAAGCCGTGGCAGCCGCCGGAGGAACTGCTCTACCCGATCATCGACGAGTTGCTCGACGACTGGCACGCCGCGCAGCCTCCGGCCGTGGATGGCATCCGGGTGCTCGGGGCCCGATGGGATGCGGCGGCACACGCAGTCAAGGACTTTCTGGCACGCAACCAGATCCCCTACCGCTTCGTCGACATCGAGCACGATTCCGATGGACTGTCACTGCTGTCGACGCTCGACGACCCCAGTCGCCTGCCGGTGGTGGTCCTGCCCGGCGGGCAGGTGCTGGCTGAGCCCGGGACAGTCGATCTGGCGGCCGCGGTCGGCCTGGAGGTGGAAGCGAGCTCGCCGTTCTACGACCTGATCGTCGTCGGTGCCGGCCCTGCGGGCCTTGCCGCTGCTGTCTACGGTGCCTCGGAAGGACTCGATGTGGCGGTCCTCGAACGCTCAGCGACCGGCGGCCAGGCCGGATCGAGTTCGCGCATCGAGAACTACCTCGGCTTCCCCAACGGCATCAGCGGCGGCGACCTGGCACGTCGGGCGACGGCACAGGCCAAGCGGCTGGGTGCGGAGATCCTGCATCCTGTTGAGGTGACCGGCGTCCGCGTCGAAGGTCCGGCACGTGTGGTGGCGCTCGAAGACGGTCGTGAACTGAGCGCGCACACGATCCTCGTTGCCTCCGGGATGAGGATGCGCGAACTCGACGTCGAAGGAGCAGAAGCGCTCACCGGCGCCGGGGTCTATTACGGCGCGACACTGCCGGAAGCTGCCGCCTACCGTGGCGAGCGGGTCGTGATCGTGGGCGGCGCCAACTCCGCCGGCCAGGCCGCGGTGATGTTCTCGCGCTACGCCGCTGAGGTGATCATGGTCGTGCGTGCGGCCTCGCTCGCGGAAAGGATGTCGACCTACCTCGTCGAACAGATCGAAGGCATCGAAGCCATTCAGGTGCAGACCTCCAGCCATGTGGTCCGCGTCGAAGGTGCCGGACACCTCGAGAAGGTTGTCGTCGTCGGCGGCGACGGCGAGAGGTCCGCCGTCGAAGTGACCGGGATGTTCGTGTTCGTCGGCGCAGTCCCACACAGCGAGTTCCTACGAGGTGTCGTCGAGGTCAACGAGCAGGGATTCGTCCCGACTGGTCCCGACATCGGTGTCAATGGCGCACGGCCACCAGGGTGGCGCCTCGAGCGTGAGCCGTACTTGCTGGAGACGTCGGTGCCGGGCATCTTCGCGGCCGGTGACGTGCGCGACCAGTCGGTGAGACGGGTTGCCTCGGCGGTTGGGCAGGGCGCGATCTCCGTCTCGTTCGTGCACCGCTACTTGTCGACGATCTGACATGCCCGGCGCTGATCGACTCCAGCAGCTGGGCCTGTTCACCGACGTGGCTCCTGGCACGCTGACAGCCATCTGTGCTGACGTCGATGAGATTCGGCTCGAGGCCGGCCAGATCCTGTTCCACGAGGGCGATCTCGGTGACCGCGCGTACGTAGTGGTCGAAGGCAGCCTGGAGATCGTCAAGCATTCGGAAGGCCACGACGTCGTCCTCGCGGTGCACGGGCCTGGCGAGGTCGTGGGTGAGATGGCGCTTCTGCGCGCAACCCCGAGGACCGCAACGGTCAAGGCGCGCGACGCGGCCGTACTCGTGGGAATTCCCAAGACCACTTTCGATGATCTTCTGGCTTCAAGCCCCGAAGCGGCCCGTGCGGTCTTCACCGGGTTGGTCACTCGGATGGATGACACCGCCGAACAGCTGCGTCACAACGAGCGCATGGCCCAGTTGGGCACTCTGACCGCCGGAATCGCACACGAGCTCAACAATCCTGCCGCGGCGGTCCAACGTGCGGCGAGCAGCCTGGAGGAACGCCTGGATCACCTCATCGCCATGCTGCTGAACCCGGTCGGCGACGGTGGGCGTGCCCGTGCGGCGGTGTGGTCCGAGGTCGCGAGTCGTAGCTCCGCGGTTTCGTTCACGACCGCGCTGGGTGCGTTGGAGCGAAGCGATCTCGATGACGCCGTCGCGGACCTGCTCGACGCGCACGGCGTGGACGACGGTTGGCGGATCGCTTCCGAACTGGTCGATGCCGGCTTCGACCTCGCTGGACTGAGGAATCTGCTGACCAGCCTGGCCGCGATGGAACGTGAACACGGGTCGGCCCACGTAGGGCCGGCGGATGACGTTACGGACGGCGTCGTGCTGCGCGACGCGCTGGCGTTCGCGGCGGCGGCCGCCGAAGTTCGGGCACTGGTCCGTGGAATCACGGATGCGTCGGGCCGACTGTCGCACATCGTGGCTGCCCTCAAGGGCTACGCGTACCTGGACCGCGCCCCGGTCCAGGATGTCGACGTCGTCGAAGGACTCGAATCGACGCTGGTCCTGCTGGGACACAAGCTCGGCGGTGTCGTCGTCGAACGCGATTACGAAGACGGGCTTCCAAGGATCACTGCGGTCGGTGGCGACATCAATCAGGTCTGGACGAACCTGATCGACAACGCTGCGGATGCGCTGGCGGATGGCGCGGCCAACGGGCCGGGCGCGGCAACAGACGGTGAGACGAAGGTGCCTGCCGGACGCCCCACTCTGCGTCTCGTCGCGCGGTCCACCGACGATGAGGTCATCGTCGAGGTCAGCGACAACGGGCCGGGAATCCCTGAAGAGACCCGCCGGAAGATGTTCGACGCGTTCTTTACCACCAAACCGCCAGGTAGCGGCACGGGTTTGGGGCTGTCGACGACGCACCGCATCGTCGTCAAGGAACACCACGGGCGCTTGGAGTGCGTATCGCGTCCCGGCAACACCACGTTCACGGTGACCCTGCCGCGCCACGGTCCAGGTCCCGACGTCAATGCCGTGACGTCTTCAGACGTGTCAGACCGCCATAGCTGACGATTCGAGCGTGGTGGGCACGACCTCGCCG
>JBJHAX010000077.1:0-4173 GCA_050480705.1 Nitriliruptoraceae bacterium | reverse complement strand
ACCTCGCCGAGATCGAGCGTCTCGGGCGCTCACCTCGCGAAACTCGATGCCGCAGAGATCGTGGTCATTCAGAAAGGGTCCAGGGGCAGGATTTCCCGCACCAAGGTCGAGTTGACCGGTGCAGGCGACGAGGCGCTCATGTAGGGTGTGTCGGCAGCACGTCACGGTCGATGCGTAGCTGCACTCCGTCGTCGACACCCTCCAGGTCTCCGGGGGACAGGAAGACGACGACCGAGTCGGCCGTGGGACGCAGCTGGCTTCCGTCGAAGCCAACGGGATCGCACGTCAACCCGGCGTCACACAGCACCTCGCCGACAAGTGCCTGCAGCCCGGCGACGTCCAGGTCGGCATGCAAGTCAGCGTCGGCGAGCAGATCTCCGCTGGCCGCGTCGAAGACGAGCTGGTTCACCCACCACCGGTCGCGATCCCCGAAGTCGTGCCGCCACTCGGCGGCGACGAAACAGCGAACTTCACGTCCAGGCAGCGCACATGCGACCGGTTCGACCTGTTCGATCACGAATCCCCACTGGGAGCGATCACTGGTCGCGCAGCTGCGCAGGCCCTCGGGCGGGTCCACCCCGGCGAAGTAGGGAGGGTCCATCCACGCCATGATCTGTCCGGTGATGCGGCTCGCCGCCGGCTCGTCGAGGTCCACCCCGACGCCGCGGACGATGCGTGCGAAGTGGTAGCAGGGCGCTGGTTCGGTGAGCACCACCGCCTCCTCGACGAAGTAGGCGCCGAGTGTCGCGTCGCGTCCGTAGCGCGCATGCGGCAGTCGGTGCCGCCAGGGCGCGACTCCGTCCAGCTCGTCGAACATGGCCCAGGGATCCTCGTCGACGATGTCGGCAGGGGTCCATGGCTCCTCGCGCACGATCCCGGGCGCCAGCTCGCCGAACGCGGCCGGGGCGGCGTCCGGCGGTGGAAGAACACGCGGCACGTTCGGCTCGGTCAGTGCACCGACCATGGACAGCCCGACCGCGGCCGCCACGGACAGCGGCACCATGCCGATGACGAAGAGCAACGGCCGTCTTCGTGGTGCGGCCGTCGGTCTCACCATCAGCTCCTTGAGGGCTCAGACGGTACGTCCTGTACGCCAGGGAAACCAACGTGTGGGGTGATTCCCATGTAGGCGTGCAGGAGCAGGACGTTGTGCAGGAGCAAAGAGGGAGGTGGCAAGGCGCTGAACTGGCCGAGTCTTGGCGTGATTCAGGCCGAATCCTGGTATGAGTAACGCCGTTGCTTGTCCAGCCATTTCGTACAATTGAGATGCAATACCGGATGCGTCCTGTAATCCGTACGGACGACCGGCGTACTCCGGGGAGGTGACCGCGATGAGACGTTTCAATTGGCGGTTGACCAGCGCCCTGACATTCGTTCTGCTGGCCTCGATGGTGTCCGCGGTGGCGGTCGCAACTCCTGTGGAGGCTGCGACCAAGCGCGCTGAGATTCGTGCGATAACCGTCGGTGGGCACCGTGGGTTCGACCGGATCGTGTTCGAGATGCGTCGCACGCAGCCGACGGTCAAGGTGATCCCGGTCGATGACGTGTCGCCTGTTGCGATCAGGGATGTCGCGGGCCGGCGAGTTGATCTGAAGGGCTCGGCCATTACGGTCGTGACCTTCAAGCCCGCCATCGTCCGGCCGGCTTCGAGCGGTTCGACGGCCTACCAAGGTCCGAACGTGATCTCCACGAAGCTGCCGACGCTGCGCCAGGCCATCATCATCGGCAATAGCAAAGACAAGGTCACGGTCGTCCTGGACGTCAGCGCACAGACGGGCTACCGGACGTTCACGCTCAGCAACCCGAAGCGTGTCGTGATCGATGTCGCGACACCCTTGACGCCGACGAAGGACACGAAGCTGCGCAGCCGTGTGGAGCCGGCAGATCACCAGATCGTTGGCATCGCCCCGGATGCCACGCTCAAGGTCCGTGATCGTCCCGGTGGCGACACCGTGGCCAAGCTGGACGCCAGCACCGTGAAAATCCGAACGACAGGAAACCGCGCCAAGCGTGACGGGGAGACCTGGGTGCAGATCTGGCTGAAGGACCGAACCGGCTGGGTCAAGGTCAAATACCTCGAGGTCATGCCCGCCTGACAACCGCCAGCTCGACGGCCATCCAGGTCGCCGACCCGGGCAGGTGTGGCCCAGAACAGGCCGCCCGAGCGTCAGTTCGGGCGGCCTGCGTCATCCGAGGACCTTGATGACTGGTCGGACGGCCCATAGCGCGGCACCCGTTCGCTTCGCGCCGACGTTGGATGTATAGGTGACGCGATCGGCAGCCGGACCTCGGCGATCAGCCCTCCGCCAGATCGGGGGAGAAGCTCGATCGATCCGTGGCTGGCTCGGGCTATCGCGGCAGCGATTGGCAGGCCAAGCCCCGAACCGGCACCCGTGGACGCCTGCCAGAACCGCTCGAAGGCAGCTTCGCGCTGGGCATCGGAGAGGCCGGGACCCCGGTCACTCACACGGATGACCGCGTGATCCCCCCGGTCGTCGACGGATACCTCGACCAGCGCGCCGGTCGGCGAGGCGCGCACCGCGTTGTCCAGCAGGTTGTCGAGTATCTGTTCGAGTCCCCCTGGAATGCACCAGGCGGTGACGTCGTCGACGTCGGCCATCGTCACATCGACGCGATGATCCGCCGCGGTAGCGGCGGCGCGAACGCGGTCGAGCGCTATCTCGGTGACCTCGATCGTGACCGGGTCGGACCCAGCACTTTCGGTTCGTGCGAGGGCCAGAAGGCCGTCGACGATCGCGGTGAGGCGTTCGATCTCCCGCAGCGCCCCCTGCAGGTGTGCTGTGCTGTTCGGGGCAGCCAACTCCGCGTTCTCGAGCTGGAGGCGCAACGCCGTCAAGGGCGATCGCAACTGATGTGATGCGTCGGCCACGAAGGTGCGCTGCAGATCAATCGACCGGGCGAGTTGGTCGGCGCCTTCGTTGAGGTGCTGTCCCAAGCGCCTGAGCTCCAGCGGCGCCGCCTTGACCGAGACACGTGCATTCAGATCGCCGGCGCTGAGCCGGGAAGCCACGTCATCGAGTTCTTCGATCGGGTGTACGATCGACCGGGCGAGGGCACGGCCGGCCATGGTGGCTGCAGCGATCAGGGCCAGTGCGGCACCGGCGAGGAGCAGCAAAGTCGCACGGGTTCGTTCCCCCACCTCGGAAGCAGGAACGACCACGACTGCCGTCGCCACGACCGAACCGTCGGCGACCACCGGTGCGGCGCCCACCACCAGGTCAGTTCCGCCGTCGATGGAGCCGGACAGCTCGCCTTTACGTGCGTCGGCGACCGCAGGACTGTCCAGCACTGCCTCTGGCAGCAGTGCGCCGGCGAGCACCCGATTGTCGAGGTCGACCAAGGCAGTCTGCTCACCTTCCACGCCGGGAAGGGCACGGAGCGCCATCGTGTCCCAATCGGCGAAATCGGCCGGCACTCCCGCGACGAGTGCGATGCTGGCTGCCCGGCGCTCGACCAGCTCGATCACCTGTGCACGCGCGTCACGTTCATGCAGGACCGCCAATGGGACGACGAACAGCAGTAGCGCGATGATGAGCGGCCCGAGCATCCGCGAAAGGATCTGGCGCATCATCATCTAGGTGCCACTCTTGGCCCGGTCGCGGCTGGGGGCACGGTCAGTCCAGCGGGGCCATGCGGAACCCGACGCCCCGCACGGTCTCGATCCAGCGAGGATCCCCGAGCTTCGACCGCAGGCTCGCCACGTGCACGTTGAGCGTCCTCGTCGACCCGTACCAGTCATCGTCCCAGACATCGTCCATCAGATCCTGCCTCCGGCGGACCGCTCCCGGGTCGTGCATCAGAGCGGCTAGGACGTCGAACTCCTTCGCCGTCAGGTCGACCGGCCGATCACCGACGGTCACGGTCCTCGTGCGCCGGTCGAGGGTGAGCGCACCGAAGTGCTGCGGCCCCGGTCCCTGTTCGCCGCCTTCGGCGTTCGTTCCCGGATTCCCCGGGACCCGGTGTGCGCGACGGAGCAGTGCATGAATTCGCGCGACGAGCTCCCGGGAGGAGAACGGCTTGACGAGGTAGTCGTCGGCGCCGAACTCCAGACCCATCACGCGATCGATCTCTTCACCGCGAGCGCTGACCACGATCACGGGAACCTGTGAAACGTTCCTGATGCGCCGGCAGACCTCCAAACCATCCAGATCC
>JBJHAX010000076.1:4731-7565 GCA_050480705.1 Nitriliruptoraceae bacterium | reverse complement strand
CGGGTGGACCACCGCGGTGGTGTCCAGCGACCTGTTGGCGATGCGCGACGAGAACGTCGTCGTGGTCGTCGGTGCCGTCGCCTTCCTGACGGCCGCCCCGCTCTACCTGCTTCGCCAGCGGGCGATGCTCCAGCTTGCGTCGCTGGCGTCGCTGTTGACGCTGGTCACTGCGAGCGCCGCTCTGGCACCGATGCCGCTGCCGTCGCTGTGGCAAGGTGCAATCGTGGCTGCCGTGGGCGGCGCGTGGCTTCTGCTGGCCCGCGGTGGCTGGCACCAGCCCCGGCTGCTCGCGGACGTTTCCGGAGCGGGCGTGATGATCGTCGGGGCGCAGATCGCCACGTTCGGTGACGACCGGCTGGCCGTGCTCGTGGTCATCACCTTGCTGGCAGCTGTCGCGGCCGCTGCGGCGGTGATCCTCGACGAGCTGCACCAGCTGATCCTCGGCGCCATCGGCTTGTTCGTGTTCGTCCCGCAGCTGGTGTTCGAGGTGTTCGGCGATGTCATCGGCGCGCCCGCGACGCTGTTGCTCGTTGGCCTGCTGCTGGTGCTGCTGGCGGTCGGGCTCGGACGCGCCAGGCGAGAGGTGTCCCGCGAACCGGTCGCGGCGGACGACGGCCAAGGAGACCCACGATGACCACCTCGGACGAGCCCCCGCCGTCGGAGGACCAGCCGACACGTTCAACCGCTGATCGCAGCATCTGGATGCTCATCGCAGCCGGTGTGCTGCTCGCCGCCGTGGTGGGCGCCACCGTCGTGTTCGGGGTGGCCCGCCCACCGGCCCTCGCCTCGGTCGGCGATGCCGGCACGTTCGAACCGTCGGCCGGGGTGGCGTGGCTCGGGTGGGACCGGGACCGGCAGTGCCTGCACATCGCGTTGCGTGACGGCACCACGTCTCAGCCGTACTGCGACCGCGACGGCGGCGAGGTCATCGCCTGGACCTCCGAGGGCATCGTGGTTGCCTCGTGGACGCAGTCGGGGGCGGTGCACATCACCGTCGATCCCGACACCGGTGCAGTGATCGACCGCCGCACCGTGAGCGACGACGAGCAACCCTTCTTCGATTACCCGGAAGGGGTGCGGTCCTATTCCGACAACGGCCGGACGACCGTCGAACTCGACATGTCCGGGACGGTCGTCTGGGAGGTCGACGCGGTCGAGACCTACATGGTCTACGGAGGGTGGGTCTCACCTGACGGCGAATGGGTCACGATGCACGACAGCGCCGACCGGTTGCTGGTCGTGCCCACCGATGGCCACGCCGATCCGCTCGTGTGGGTCGACCCGTTCGACGGGTGGCAGGTCGTGTGGGAGGGAACGGGCGAACCGGTCGGCTGAGTAGGATCGGCCGCCAGCCGCCGAGCGCACGGACCCGCCGACGATGACCGAGATCCCCAAGGCCTACAACCCGGCACGGGTCGAGCCCGCACTCTATGAGGACTGGACGTCGGCCGGCCTGTTCCATGCCGACCCGCATGCCGAGGGTGAGCCCTTCTCGATCGTCATTCCTCCTCCCAATGTCACCGGTTCCCTGCACCTGGGACATGCGCTCGACAACACGATCCAGGACGTCATCATCCGCCGGGAACGCATGCGCGGACGCAATGCCGTGTGGATTCCCGGCACCGACCATGCGGGCATCGCGACACAGAACGTCGTGGAGCGCCTCCTGGCGGAGGAAGGCACCGACCGGCACACGCTCGGCCGGGAGGCGTTCATCGACCGTGTCTGGGCCTTCCGGGAGGAGTCGGGTGGCACCATTCTGCGCCAGCTTCGCACGCTGGGGGCCTCGGCCGACTGGGACCGCGAGGTCTTCACGTTCGACGAGGCGCGTTCGCGCGCGGTACGTGAGGTCTTCGTCTCCCTCTTCGAGCAGGGTCTGATCTACCGGGGCAACCGCCTGATCAACTGGTGCCCGCGGTGCGCAACCGCACTGTCCGACATCGAGGTCGAGCACGTCGACACGGCCGGTGAGCTGACCCGGTTCGTCTACCCGTTCGCTGCGGGCGGCGAGGCCGACGGTCAAGGCGGCCCTGTCGGTATCGAGGTCGCCACGACCCGGCCCGAGACGATGCTGGGCGATACCGCGATCGCGGTGCACCCCGACGATGAGCGTTATTCGGGCCTGATCGGTCGACAGGTCCGTCATCCGTTCCAGGACCGGGTCTTTCCCATCGTCGCTGATGACTACGTCGACCCTGAGTTCGGCTCGGGTGCGGTCAAGATCACTCCGGCACACGACCCGAACGACCACGCGATCGCCGAACGGCACGACCTCGAAGTTCTCGAGATTCTCGATGCCACGGCCGTGACCACGCCGGTCGTGGGCGCACGATTCGCCGGACTCGACCGGTTCGAGGCGCGGCGTGCCGTGGTCGCCGCGTTGGACGAAGCCGGTCTGCTGATCGGCATCGAGCCACATCACCACGCGGTGGGCCACTGCTCACGTTGCGAGACGATCGTCGAACCTCGGCTGTCCGAACAGTGGTTCGTGCGCATGGGGCCGCTCGCCGAACGAGCTGCGGAGGCGGTGCGAGAACGCCGGACCGTGTTCGTGCCTGAGTCCGGCACCAAGTCGTTCCTGGACTGGCTCGACAATCTCCACGACTGGTGCATCTCGCGCCAGATCTGGTGGGGCCACCGCATCCCGGCGTGGTACGGACCCGACGGCGAGGTGCGCGTGTCCCGCGAGGACATCGTCGAGGACGGGTGGGTCCAGGACGAGGACGTGCTCGACACCTGGTTCTCGTCGCAGCTGTGGCCGTTCAGTGTGTTCGGCTGGCCGGAACGCACCCCCGAACTCGAATGCTGGTTCCCGACGTCGACGCTCGTGACCG
>JBJHAX010000076.1:0-4721 GCA_050480705.1 Nitriliruptoraceae bacterium | reverse complement strand
GGCTACGACATCAACACCTTCTGGGTGAGCCGCATGCTGATGATCAGCTTGTGGTTCACCGACGAGGTGCCCTTCCGGGTCGTGCACAACCACGGACTTGTCCGTGACGAGCACGGCAAGAAGATGTCGAAGTCGTTCGGCAACGTGATCGATCCGGTCGAGCTCATCGAGCGGTACGGGGCGGATGCCACCAGATTCGCGTTGCTGCGCTCGGCGGCTCCGGGCACGGACGTTCCCATGGCGGAGGAGTGGGTCGAGGGCGCGAAGCGGTTCACCAACAAGCTCTGGAACGCGGGTCGGTTCGCCTTGTCGAATCTGGGCGGTGTCGGACCGGGTCCGCTGGGCGACCCGGGATCGTGGTCGATCGAGGACCGGTGGATCCTGTCCCGTCTGGCGCAGGTCCAGCGGTCGGTGGAGGAGGGCTACGAAGGCTACGACTGGCCGGTGGTTGCCAGGAGCCTGTACCACTTCGTCTGGGACGAGTTCGCCGACTGGTACCTGGAAGCAATCAAGATCCGGATCTACGGGGAGGACGAAGCCGCTGCTGCCACGGCACGCCACGTGCTGGCCTCGGTACTCGACCGGGTGTTGCACCTGCTGCATCCACTGATGCCGTTCGTCACCGAAGCCCTGTGGAGGGCACTGACCGGTGCGCCAGGTGGCAGCACGTCGCTGATGGTGTCCGACTGGCCGGAAGGCCCCGTCGCCGAGATCGACGAAGACGCGGAACGCGACTTCGCCGTGATCCGGGATCTGGTCACCGAGCTGAACCGTTTCCGATCACAGAACAGCATCGCACCGTCAGCGCGGTTCGAGCTCGTCGTGGCCTCACAGGAACGCGATCTGCTCGAACGCCACCGGGTCCTCGTCGAATCGTTGGCCGGGCTGTCTGCGCTGCAGTGCGTCGATGCGTTGGAGGAACTCCCCGGAACGTCGACGGTGGTGTTCGGATCGGGTCAGGGTCAGGTGAACCTGGCGGGGCTGATCGACGTAGCCGCCGAACTGGCGCGCCTGGGCAAGGAACTGGACCGAACCCAGGCGGAGCTTTCGCGGGTCGATGGCAAGCTCGCAAACGAGGCATTCGTCGAGCGAGCTCCGGCTGAGGTGGTCGCGAAGGAACGCGAACGACGTGAAGAATTGGCACGAAACCATGCGCAGCTGAGCGAACGCCGTGATGCGCTCGCTCAGCTGGGGTGAGGCGTCACCCAGGGACTGGGTATCCCGGGTGCATGTCGGCTGTGGGCGTCGGGCATGGCCGTTGAGTGAGGCGTCCGATGGGGGCGACGGGCTGCTCCGAAGCCGAGTTCGACCAGGGCGTGTCGCCAGGTCAGGGAGGATCGCATCCACCGCACGTCGCAACCCGGGCGCGCCGGCCACTCGGCACCGTGCGCGTGGTCAGTCCGGATCGTCGATGTGTCCAACGGCGGGTTCCATCATCCAGACGACGGACGATCCACTCGTGGCGTCTGGTGCGGTTCGCTGACGCGCAAAGCGGCTGAATGTTGGACAGGTCGGTACCACCACCGTTGTCTCCTCGAGTTGTCGCTGTGATGGGTGCTTCTCGAGGATGGCGTGGTGGTCACTCGCTTGCGAGCAACCCGCCCCGTACACCACTTCCCTGGACGCTACTCAGCTGAGCTGCTCGTTCGCAGCACGGCTCGGCACAGACACGGTCGCGGGCGAGCATCGCGTCGCGCAACCATCCGCGTGCGAGTCGCATCCGACGTCCGACGCCGAGTACCTCACCGGTGTCGTCGAGCACGATGGCGCGGACTGCCGCACCACCCTGGTCTATGAGGGTGCGGGCAGTCGCTGATGCCACGCGCAGGTGGCCACCGGTGATCGAGCTGAGGACGTGGGCTGAGGCGTCGTCGCGGCCCAGCAGCGTGTCGAGCGACATGGTGAGAAGCAGCGTCGGAGCCACTGGCAGGACGCCGGGAGTCGCGGTCGCGGGACTGGTCCCTGATCCGGCGCGTGTGGCATCGCCCGGTGTCCCCGACTCCTGCGTGCGCGCTCCTGCGAGAGTTCCTGTCGTTGCCGATGGGTGGTCCGTTCGGCTGCCAGCCGCGAGGCTTGCCGCCAGGACGTCGACGAGCTTCGCGGCCCGGCGACGTGCCTGTGTCCTGGGCTGTCGGCGTCCGGATTCATCATCCTGGTCATCCGCATCGCTGCCGGCGGGTGGCGGGCCCGGGTCGGTGGCTCGCTCGACGATTGCCAGTCCCAGACCGTCAAGTTCGGCGTACAGCCGACCGCCATCTCCATCGAGGTGGGGCTGAAGGTGGACGAACGGCTGCGTCGACGCCGGGTGTCGCTCCCTGCCGTTGCCAGGATCGATGGAGGCGATCGTCTGGTTGACAAGGTGGAGGATGGCGTCCGGCTCGGCATCGCTGAGCGCATCTATCTCCGGACCCAGCGCGTCATCGATGTGGCGGCACAGGTGTCCGGGAAGCCGTTCGCACTTGAGCGCGATAGCGCGTACCTGGCTCCATGACAGGATGCCGCGCCTAAACGCATCACGCACTCCTGGCAGGAGCCGGAGCGTGTCGGCAGCCGTGCCGAGCATGCGCCGGTCCGAACGGGTGCACCGGCCCTCCGCGGCGAGCCACGCCTCCACGTCGAGCCCCGTGCTCTGTTCGACCTCGCCGGATTCGTGCATGTACGCGACGAGTTCGACGGCACGGCTCTGAAGGCGGTCGAGCTCGCGAAGTGTCTCCAACAGGTCACCGAGCGGTGGGCAGTTCTCGCCGATCGCGGGATCGGGCATGCCTCGGAAGGGGAGGCCACGGCCATCGCCGCCAGGCGAGGTCGGCACACGGTCATCGCCGCCGGGTGAGGACGGCATGTGGCCGGCGGGAGAGGACGGCTTGTGGCCGGCGGGTGAGGATGGCTTGTGGCCGGCGGCGTCACCGTCACCATCGTGAGAGGCATGGTCGTTGGAAGCGCGCGCCGGAGGGCGACCGGACGCGTGGTCCGGTGCCTCGGTGGTCGCTGCTGACGTGTCCATCGAACGTATGTTCGCACATGTGTGCGACAATGGCCCGATCGTCTGAGGCGAGTTGTGGACAACAGGGCCGAGGTCGTCGAATGCGGGAGTGGTCGAATGTCCGGGAGCTGGCCTCGCCCATCCCGGGCAGCTGGCGTCGCGCATCCCGGGCAGCTGGCGTCGTCCATCCCCGGGCAGCTGGCGTCGCGCGTCCCGGGTAGGTGGTGTCGCCGATCGTGCGAAGTTGTCGGCCGAGAGTCGGCCACGGCCGCTGGGAGGTGGGCCCGCAGTGGATACGGGCGCGTAACTTACGATAGCGTAGGTGACGTGTCGCTCGTCGCGTACGACGAGGCGGGTGCGGCGAGGCGGGTATCCGCAGGTCGGATTCGGCAGACGCATCCGACCTGCGGATACCGGACGACACGACCGGAAGAACTCCCACCAGAATCGAGGCCCGAATTGACGCCCAACCGCCTGTCGGATCGTGACCTTCTCGCCGAGTTGGAGCCCGTCGCCGAAGCTCAGCTTCGCGCACACGAAAAGGTCGCCGACGAGTGGTTCCCGCACGACTACATCCCGTATTCGATGGGACGCGATTTCGACAGCGACCCGTGGACACCGGATCAGTCCCGTCTGACCGGGGTCGCCCAGATCGCGTTCGAGGTCAATCTGATGACCGAGGACAACCTGCCGAGCTACCACCGCGAGATCCACGACATGTTCGGCCAGGGTGACGGGGCATGGATCAACTGGGTCCACCGCTGGACCGCCGAGGAGGGTCGCCACTCGATCGTGCTCCGCGACTACCTCGTCGTCACCCGGGCGATCGACCCCTATGAACTCGAGCGGGCGCGGATGGCCCAGGTCATGCAGGGCTACGACCACGACAACAAGGGCACGCTGACCGGCATGGCCTACGTCGCCTTCCAGGAACTCGCGACACGGGTCAGCCACCGCAACACCGGCAGGTACTCGGACGATCCGGTGGCCGACCGCATCATGGCGCGCATCGCCAAGGACGAGAACCTCCACATGCGCTTCTATCGGGACATGCTCGGTGCGGCGATGCGCCTCGACCCGTCCGCTGCCGTCGAGGCGATCGTGGACGAGGTCATCGGCTTCGAGATGCCCGGTGCCGGCATGCGCAACTTCCTGTCGAAGTCGGCCCAGATCGCCAACGCCGGTATCTACGACCTGCGCATTCATCACGACGAGATCGTCTGGCCGTTGCTGCGTCACTGGAAGGTCTTCGAGCTCGAAGGCCTCGACGAGCATGCCGAACGACGTCGCGAGGAACTCGCCGAGTTCCTCGCCAAGCTCGACGGACAGGCGAGCCGGTTCGAAGACAAGCGGGCCGCACGCCTGGCGCGCCAGCGTGAACGATCCGGACAGGCCGGGTCTTCGGAGGAGGTCGTTGCCGCGAATTGACCGACGGCAGCGTGGCGGCGCCACCGACCACCGACTGTCGACCAGCGATTGCCGACCAGCGACTGCCCATCACCATACGTACGGCGGGGACGCAGCCATGCCAGCCGCTCGGTTGGACCGTCAGTGGTATCGAGGATTTCCGATCCTGCGCCGCCCACACCTACCGTGCACGAGGTGATCGTCGCCATGGCGGTCGTCGGTACGGGGTGACGCGTGATCGGAGCACGGAGCATGACCACGGATACCTCGTACGTCCTGACCTTGCGGTGTGACGACCAGCCCGGGATCGTGCATGCCCTGTCCTCGGGAG
>JBJHAX010000075.1:0-7820 GCA_050480705.1 Nitriliruptoraceae bacterium | reverse complement strand
AGGTGATATCGAGGTGGAGATCATCCGTCACGCTCAGGCGAGCGGGATGAAGCCTGAGGACGTCGCGAACGCGATCCAGTCGCAGGGCAGCCTGCCGGTGCTCGTCGGTGACGTGATGCGTCGCAAGGCGATCGACGTCATCGTCGAGGCTGCCGAGGTCGATGGCGCGCCGTCGGAGGAGCTGCTCGCCGAGCTCGAGCTGATCCCCTCGGAGGGATCAGACGAGGATGCCGAGCGACCGTCACGGCTGATCGTTCCGGGCCAGGAGCCAGACGTGGCCGTAGGCGACGCCACCGGAAGCGGTGCCGACGGCGACGCTTCGGGCCTGATCGTGCCGGGACGCTGAGCTGCATCCGGCCTGATCGCGCCGGGATGCCGCACGGCGGCGATCTGCGGCGACCCGGCGCAGGCGGGCGTCCCGACGGTGTCCCCTCGGTACGCTGCGGCGGCGCTCGGATCGCGACGGCTCCCGCTGTCGGATGCCGGCGCATGATCGACCGTGAACGGAGCGCTGCGTGGACGCGACCGGACAATTTTCCGCTGCGATGGCCGACCTCACCGGGCCCGGGTCGCCGCACAACTACCTGGTTCCCACGGTCATCGAGCAGACCAACCGTGGTGAGCGTGCGTTCGACATCTACTCGCGGCTGTTGCAGCAGCGGATCGTCTTCCTGTCGACGCCACTCAACGACGAGATCGCCAACGTCGTGATGGCGCAGTTGCTGCACCTCGAGTCCGAGGATCCCGACAAGGACATCGCGCTCTACATCAACTCACCAGGCGGGTCGATCACCGCACTGTTCGCGGTGTACGACACCATGGAGTACATCAAGTGCGATGTGCAGACGACCTGCATGGGTCAGGCGGCATCGGCGGCCGCCGTGCTGCTTGCCGCCGGAACGCCGGGCAAGCGGTTCGCACTTCCGCACTCGCGTGTGCTGCTGCACCAGCCGTCGGGCGGTGCCGAGGGTCAGTCGGTCGACATCGAGATTCAGGCGCACGAGATCTTGAGGATGCGCGACCTGCTCAACGAGGTCCTCGCGGAGAAGACCGGGCAGTCGGTCGAGCGCATCGCCAAGGACACCGACCGTGACTTCATTTTGGATGCCGCCAGGGCGAAGGACTACGGCCTGATCGACGAGATCATCGTCAGCCGCAAGGCGTAGTCGCGGCCTCGCGTCCCCGAAGGCGTCCACGCCCGGCGAGGACCGGCTGACTGCGATGGTGGTCGCCGGTGGTTACCATCCGGAGTCCTGGTGAACGGCCGTGTCGTTCGGTCGGCGCGTGGTGGGACGCGCTCCGGGGCGCGAGTGGACAGCGAGGCGCGAGATGGCCAAGTTCGGCGAGGGCGACGCGCTGCTGAAGTGCTCGTTCTGCGGCAAGTCGCAGAAGCAGGTGAAGAAGCTCATCGCCGGCCCCGGCGTCTACATCTGCGACGAGTGCATCGATCTGTGCAACGAGATCATCGAGGAGGAGCTCAACGAGCCGGCTGAACTCCAGCTCGACGAGCTTCCCAAGCCCAAGGAAATCTACGGGTTCCTCAACGATTACGTCGTCGGGCAGGATGCGGCCAAGAAGGCACTCGCGGTTGCGGTCTACAACCACTACAAGCGCATCCAGGTCGACACCTCGTCGAGCGCCTCTGCCGAAGAGGTGGAGCTGCAGAAGTCCAACATCCTTCTGCTCGGACCGACCGGCTCCGGCAAGACGCTCCTGGCACAGACACTCGCCCGGTTGCTCAACGTCCCGTTCGCGATCGCCGACGCAACCGCGTTGACCGAAGCCGGTTACGTCGGCGAGGACGTCGAGAACATCCTGCTGAAGCTGATCCAGGCCGCCGATTTCGACGTCAAGAAGGCCGAGACCGGGATCATCTACATCGACGAGGTCGACAAGATCGCCCGCAAGTCGGACAACCCGTCGATCACGCGTGACGTGTCCGGCGAAGGCGTCCAGCAGGCCCTATTGAAAATCCTGGAGGGGACGGTCGCATCGGTGCCCCCCCAAGGCGGACGCAAGCATCCACACCAGGAGTTCATCCAGATCGACACGACGAACATCCTGTTCGTCTGTGGGGGCGCGTTCGCCGGTCTCGAGCGCGTGATCGAGCAGCGACAAGGTCGGCGCGGCGTCGGATTCGGCGCTGACGTGGTCGCCGCACGCGACGAAGACCTCGCCGGCCTGCTCCGCGACGTGCTGCCCGAAGACCTGGTGCGCTACGGGCTGATACCGGAGTTCATCGGGAGGCTTCCGGTCGTCTCCTCGGTCGAACCGCTGGACCGGGACGCGCTGGTCGACATCCTCACCCGGCCCAAGAACGCCTTGACCAAGCAGTACCGGCGGTTCTTCGAGTTCGACGGTGTCGAGCTCGAGTTCGACGACGGCGCACTCGAGGCCATCGCCGACCTGGCGGTGTTGCGCCAGACCGGTGCGCGTGGTTTGCGGGCGATCCTGGAAGAGGTCCTGCTCAACACGATGTACGAGTTGCCGTCTCGCAAGGACGTCGGACGGTGTCTGATCACTTCCGACACCGTCAGGGAGCGGTCCAACCCGACACTCGTTCCGCACGGCAGTCGTCCGGAGCTCGACGAACCACAGGAACGATCGGCCTGAGTCGGGTCGTTGACCGCCTGGCGATGCTGCACTTCCACGTCGACCGGCGGCAGATTTCCCGGGTCGATTTCTCCGCGACCACGTGCTTCAGGTCGCATGTCCACATGCCGATACACGTTCCGTGGGGCAACTCGACACCGACGCGAGGACGTGAGGCCACGCATGCAGCGTTCACCTGATCGCCGGTTCGCAGCGGGCGCCATCGTGCGCCGTGCCGCGGCCACCGGGGTCGTGGTGCACCTTCCCGTCGCCATCGTCCTGTGGCTGATCGCGGCGCCGGTCTGGACCTACCTGCTGCTCGCTCCGGCGACCCTGCTGCCCGTTGTCTGGCGGCCACGGCCCGATGTGCCTGCTCAGATCCAGACGGGCGCCATCCCGACCTACGACATCGACCGCGACGGTCGAATTCTCGCCGTCAACTCCGCGATGCTCGACCTGTTCGGCGTCAGACCGGACCGGCTGACAGGCCGCCACCACCATGAACTGCTGCATCTGGGTGATGCGCAGACCTGCTCGGTGTGTGCGGCCGTGTTCTCGAACGGCCCGACGCAGCCGATCCGGGCACAGATCGCGGGAACGGACGGTGTGCCGTTCGACGCCGAGGTGCGGGTTCGATCGGTGGAGCCCGACCCGGAAGGGGCGGCGGCCACGGTCTCGCTGGTCGACGTCTCCGCTCGTCTGGCCAGTGCCCGCCAGTCCGAACTCGCCGCTCGGACCGACGTTCTCACCGGACTGCCGGGTCGTTCGATGTTCGAGCGCGACCTCGCCGGCCTGCTTGCGCACGAAGCCGCGCTGGGACGGCGCGTAGGGATGATCCACGTCGACATCGATGGTTTCCGGTCGATCAATGACACGCTCAGTCATGCCCGTGGCGATCTGCTGCTCGCGTCCGTCGCCGACCGCATGCGTGCGCGGGTTCCCATCGACGCACTCGTCGCCCGGATCGGTGCGGACGAGTTCGCTGTCGTGATTCCGGACGCGCTCGCCGACGAGGCCATGGGATGTGCGGACGAGATCCGTCTCGGCATTGCCCAGCCAGCCGATCTGGACGGCCGGACGGTGACGATCACCGCGAGTGTCGGTGTGGCATTCGTCAACGCCGAGCGCGCGACGCCCGCGTCGCTCATGGCTGACGCGGGCCTTGCCGTGCAGCAGGCGAAGGTGAGCGGAGGCGACCGTGTCGTCCGCTACGACCTCGTGCTCCGTGCTCGCGCGGACGCCACCGTGGCGTTCGCCTCCGAACTTCACGATGCCGTGCTGCATCAGTCGTTCGTCCTCGAGTACCAGCCGACGCTTCGGCTCGGCGAACGACGTGTCGACGGCTGTGAGGCGCTGCTCCGCTGGCACCACCCGACACGTGGCATCGTGCCTCCGGCGACCTTCATCCCCATGGCGGAACGGACCGGCGCGATCGTGCCGATCGGCCGGTGGGTGATCCGTGAGGCGTGCCGCCAGCTCGCCGCGTGGTGGGAGGATCCGACCATGCCGCCGTTGCAGCTGGCGGTGAACCTTTCAGCCGCGCAGCTCCATGACCCGCAGCTCGTCGGCCTGATCGCCGGCCTCCTCGACGAGGCGCCGTTCCCGGCCGAGCAGCTCACGATCGAACTCACCGAGACCGTGCTGATGGAGGACCTCGACCTCGCGCTTCCGGTACTGGGCGAGCTACGACGGCTCGGTGTCGTGCTGTCGATCGATGACTTCGGTAGTGGCTACTCCTCGCTGTCGATGCTGCGCCAGCTGCCGATCCACGAGGTCAAGATCGACCGGCAGTTCCTCCAGGGTCTGGCGACCGACCGCCTCGGTCAGCGCGTGGTCGCATCGATCATCGACCTCGCTCGAGCCCTGGGCCTGACGGTGGTTGCCGAAGGCATCGAGACGCCGGACGATCTGCGCATCGTCGAAGACCTCGGCGCGGATCGGGCCCAGGGATACGCCCTCGGTCGTCCCGTGCGGGCCCACGTGCTCGCCGCGTCGGTCTGTGAGATGGACGAAGAGCGCACCATCGCCTGAACACGCCACTGTCTGCCGAGCGCCCGCCGTGGCGGACTGTCGTCCGGGCACGTTGCTGGCCGACGGCGAGCTACGGTCGACCGCCGTGAACGAGCCAGAGGCAGTCCGTGGCTGACGTGAGCCCATCGGCGTACGCACCCGCGCCAGTTGGTCGTGCCGAGGTCGCCGCTGCGGCGGAGCGCATCACCGGCCATGTTCGGCGGACTCCCGTCCTCAACATCAGCGTCGGCGGTGTTGCGCGCGAGGTGGTGCTCAAGCTCGACCTGCTGCAGCCGACCGGCTCGTTCAAGGTGCGCGGCGCGACATCCCTGCTGGCAAGTGGCGGGATGCCGTCCGCCGGCGTCGTGGCGGCATCGGGCGGCAATTTCGGCCTGGCCGTCGCCTGGGCTTCCACCCGGCTGGGAGTGCCGGCCCACATCGTTGTTCCGTCCAGTTCACCGTCTGCCAAGATCGACGCGCTGCGCGAGTTCGGGACGAAACTGACCGTCGTCGACGGGTGGTACGCGGATGCACTCGCGACCGCCGACATGCTTGTCGCCGACACCGGTGCGATGCGCGCTCATGCCTACGACGACCGTGCCGTGGTCGCCGGCCAGGGGACGTTGGCGGCTGAGCTCGCCGCGCAGGCCGCGTTCGACACGGTGGTGGTCGCCTGCGGTGGCGGAGGGCTGCTGGCGGGCATCGTCGGATGGTTGGCAGGTCAAGCTCGCGTGATCGCGATCGAAACCCACGGCACACCGACGCTGTCCGCTGCACTTGAGGCGGGCAGGCCCGTCGACGTGGAGGTGTCGGGTGTTGCGGCGTCGTCGCTAGGAGCCCGACGCATCGGCGATCTGGCCTGGGCAGCACGGGATGGTGTGCATGACGTCGTCCTGGTCACCGACGACGACGTCTTCGCCGCGCAACGGTGGCTGTGGGATGCCGCGCGACTTGTCACCGAGCCGGGCGGTGCGGCCGCGTTCGCCGCACTGCTCTCCGGTGCGTACGTGCCTGCGCCGACGGAGCGTGTCGCCGTCGTAGTCTGCGGAGCCAACACGGACCCGTCGGCCGTGGTCGCCGGCTGAGACGCAGCCCCGGGTCGCGTCGCATTGGACGCCGCGTCGGCGACGGTTCGCCGGGCGACGCTGTGAGTGGCAGCGTTCTATGTGAGGACACTGACCGGGTACGAGACAAACCGCCCCTGAGCGGGCATCCTGGTGCTATCGCATGGCGTGGTTCGCCCGCCCGGATCTGGAGGGGACCTGGTGGATCGGGAACTGCGCGGCCGCCTCGACTCGTGGGTTGCTTCCGGGCTGATCGACCAGGCCCAAGCCGGAGCGATCGCCGAGTTCGAGCAACGGGGTTCCGACACCGCTGGCACGCGCACCTCCCCAGCGGAGGCCATCGGTTACGTCGGCGCGGCTCTTGCGCTGGGCGCATTGGTCCTACTGCTCGGGACACTTTGGTCCGACCTGCTCGTCGGTGGACGGATCGCGATCACCGTCGCCTTGACGGTCGCGATGGCGCTTTCCGCGTGGGCGTTGCGCGCCGCAGCAAGCGCGGCGATGCAGCGGCTTCAGAGCGTCCTGATGACCGGGGTCGTTGTCGGCCTCGGGTGGACCACCGCGGTGGTGTCAAGCGACCTGTTGGCGATGCGCGACGAGAACGTCGTCGTGGTCGTCGGTGCCGTCGCATTCCTGACGGCAACGCCGCTCTACCTGTTCCGCCAGCGGGCGATGCTCCAGCTTGCGTCCCTGGCGTCGCTGTTGACGCTGGTCACCGCGAGTGCCGCTTTGGCACCGATGCCATTGCCGTCGCTGTGGCAAGGTGCGACCGTCGCCGCCGTAGGGGGCGCATGGCTTCTGCTGGCCCGGGGTGGCTGGCACCAGCCTCGTCTGCTCGCGGACGTTTCCGGGTCGGGTGTGATGATCGTCGGGGCGCAGATCGCCACGTTCGGTGACAATCGGCTGGCGGTTCTCGTGGTCATCACCTTGCTGGCAGCGGTCGCGGCTGCCGCGGCGGTACTTCTCGACGAGCTGCACCAGTTGATCCTCGGCGCCATCGGTTTGTTCGTGTTCGTCCCGCAGTTGGTGTTCGAGATGTTCGGCGACGTCATCGGTGCGCCCGCGACGCTGCTGCTCGTCGGCCTGCTGTTGGTACTGCTGGCGGTCGGGCTCGGACGCGCCAGGCGAGAGGTGACCCGCGAACCGGTCGCGGCGGACGACGGCCAAGGAGACCCACGATGACCACCTCGGACGAGCGCCCGCCGTCGGAGGACCAGCCGACACGTTCAACCGCTGATCGCAGCATCTGGATGCTGGTTGCGGCCGGTGTGCTGCTCGCCGCCGTGGTTGGCGCAACCGTCGTGTTCGGGGTGGCCCGCCCGCCGGACCTCGCCTCGGTCGGCGATTCCGACGCGTTGGAACCGTCGGCCGGTGTGGCGTGGCTCGGATGGGACCGGGACCGCCAGTGCCTGCACATCGCGTTGGCCGACGGCGCCACTTCTCAGCCGTACTGCGACCGCGACGGCGGCGAGGTCGTCGCCTGGACCTCCGAGGGTGTCGTGGTGGCCTCGTGGACGCAGTCGGGGGCGGTGCACTTCACCGTCGACCCGGATACCGGTGCGGTGGTCGACCGCCGCACCGTGAGTGACGACGAGCAACCATTCTTCGACTACCCGGAAGGGGTGCGGTCCTATTCCGACAACGGCCGAATGACCGTCGAGCTCGACATGTCCGGCACGGTCGTCTGGGAGGTCGACGCGGTCGAGACCTATATGGTCTATGGCGGGTGGGTCTCACCCGACGGCGAATGGGTGGCGATGCACGACAGCGCCGACCGGTTGCTGGTCGTGCCCACCGATGGACGCGCCGATCCGCTCGTGTGGGTGGACGAGTTCGACGGATGGCAGGTCGTCTGGGAGGGAACGGGCGAACCGGTCGGCTGAGTAGGCTCGACGGTCAGCTGCCCAACGCACGGATCCGCCCACGATGACCGAACTGCCCAAGGCCTACGACCCGGCACGGGTCGAGCCCGCCCTTTACGAGGACTGGGCGTCGGCCGGACTCTTCCACGCCGACCCGCATGCCGAGGGCGAGCCGTTCTCGATCGTCATTCCTCCTCCCAATGTCACCGGCTCGTTGCACCTCGGCCACGCACTCGACAACACGATCCAGGACGTCATCATCCGCCGGGAACGCATGCGCGGACGCAACGCC
>JBJHAX010000074.1:0-7845 GCA_050480705.1 Nitriliruptoraceae bacterium | reverse complement strand
CTTGACCGTGCGCAGATCGCGCAGCAAACGCGCATCGGCCGCGCACCGCGCGGTGACACCGACGTGGTGTGCGCAGCCGGCGGTCCATGGGGCAGCGCGGCACGACGAAGCAGACGCTGCGGCGTCGAGCGGATACGCACAGCCAACGATGGCCGCGTTCGGACGGGTGAAGGGAGCCGCGTGGCGGGCGACGATGACACGGGTGGGCGTCGGTCGAGCGGTTCGCGGACCCTGTCGCGCGGACTGGCCCTGCTGACCGCACTCGGCGAGCATGCCGACGGCGCGACCGTCTCCGGGCTGGCGGAGGCGACCGGGCTCGACCGCGCCGTCCTCTACCGGCTGCTCGACACGCTCACCTCGGAAGGGTTCGTGACGCGCGACGCCGACTCGCGGCGCTACCGGCTCGGCCTGTCCATGCTCGAACTCGGGGTGCGCGCCGCGCAGGGGCTCGAGGTCCGCCGGCTCGCCGGCCCGCCGCTGCGTGCGTTGTCGGAGGACACCAACGAGACCGCGTGCCTGGCGGTGCGCGACCGCGAGGATCTGGTCGTCGTCGAGGTGATCGAGCCCGACGACCGATTCGTGCAGGTCAACTACCGGGTGGGGTTTCGCCATCCGCTGGGTGTCGCGGCCCACGGCAAGGCGCTGCTCGCGTTCCTGCCCGAAGGGGCGCAGATGTCCGACCTGCAGCCGGTCCGCCAACGTGGTGTCGCCTACACCCGTGACGAGCTGGAACCGGGCGCGTCCGGTGTGGCCGCGCCGGTGTTCGATCACACAGGCCGTGCGGTCGCCGCAGTGGGCATCGTGGCACCGACCGCACGCCTGCCCGAACCCGAGAGCATCGCGCTGCGGGTACTGCGTTCGGCACGTGAGATCAGCGAACGTCTCGGTTGGCGTCCACGCCGCACGGGCTGACAGCTCGAGGCCACCACCCAGGAGCAGTCGTGGACGACCGACAACTCGCGACCGTCGAGCTGCTCGGTGCGCTCGCCTACGGCCAGCTGCGGGCGTTCGAGGCGACCGCGCGCAGCATTCCCCGCGCGCCGGACGCCGGCGCGGCCGACGACATCGCGACCTTCGCTGTCGAGGAACACGCCCGCTACGTGCGTGTGCGGGCCGCCCTCGAGGAGCGCACCGAGCTCGCCGGCACGGTCATGGAACGACAGCGGGCCGCGTTCGACGCCTACTTCGACAACCTTCCCCTGGAGGACTGGTTCGGGGTGGCTGCCTTCTTCGCGCTCGGGCTGCCGATCGCCTCCGACTTCGCCCGCGCGGTCGCGCCTGCACTCGACGACGAGACCGCCGAAGTGATCGTTGCGGCGCTCGACCGTGGACAGGCGCAGCGCGAGGCGATCGAGCGGTTCGCGGCCATGCTCGAAGACGACGACGACCGTGAGCGTGCGCGGCATCTGGCTGCCGACCTGCTCGGCCGCGCATTGACTGGATTTCAGTCCGTGGTGGCCGACACCGACGCGCTCGCCGTCCTGCTCGACGCCGACCGCCGGTCCGACGAGACGCCCGAAGGGCGGGTCAAACGGCTGGCGATGAGCGTGCTCGAGGGCCACCGCCGGCGCGTGATCGAACTCGGGCTCGAGGACCTCGACGACGTCAGCTGAGCCGGACGTCAACCGAACGGATCTGTCTGCGGGCTGATCTGTTCGACGTGGACGCCGTCCCAGGCAGGGTCGCGCTCGGGCACGTCGGTGCGCGTGTGGCCTCCGCGGGATTCGGCGCGCACCTGTGCGCCGCGGACGATCATGGCGGCTGCGCGCAGTGCGAGTCGTGGCGCGGCCGCCTGAGGCAGCGCTGCCGGGCGACCGAGTTCACGCTGCCACGTCTCGATGTCGGCTGCGAGCTCGCGCAGCCGTCGTGCGTCACGCCGAGCGCCTGCGTCGGCGGTCATGCGGATCCTCAGACGCTCCATCAATTCGTCGTGCTCGTGCGTGTCGTCGCCGAACTGCGGGGAGGCGGCGAGCTCGTCAGGCGCCTCGAAGCGGTCGCGTTCGATGGCCCGGGCTGCACGCGCGGCGAAGACGAGCGCTTCGGACAGCGAGTTGCCGGCGAGCCGGTTCGCGCCGTGCACGCCTGTCGAAGCCGCTTCGCCGACCGCGTACAACCCGCGCAGGCTCGTGCGGCCATGCAGATCGGTGCGCACCCCGCCGACGTGATAATGCGCCGCAGGCGCGACCGGGACACGCTCGATGGCGAGGTCGAATCCGTGGGCGCGTGCACCCTGTGTGGCGGTGGGGAACTCGCGGTCGAGCTGATCGCGACCGAGCGCGGTCGCGTCGATCCATGCCACACCGCCGGCAACCTCGAGGATCGCCCGCGCGACGACGTGGCGCGGTGCGAGCTCCGCGTCGGGATGCACCGACGGCATGAACCGGTGCCCGGCCTCGTCGTGCAACGTCGCGCCGGCCCCGCGCAGCGCCTCGGTGAGAAGAAAGCGGCGCTGGTCGCCGACCGCGAGTCCGGTCGGATGGAACTGGACGAACTCGAGATCACGTGCCGCTGCGCCCGCTGCGGCCGCGAGCGCAAGCCCGTCACCAGTCGCCGAGGAGGGGTTCGTCGTCGCCGCGTACAGCCCGCCCACACCGCCGGTGGCGACGACCACCGTGCGGGCCGCGACACCGACCGGGCCGTCGTCGGCCAGAACCCACACCCCGTGGACGCGGCCTTCGTCGTCGCGCGCAAGTGCGCAGGCAGCCCCGGCGAGGCGCTCGACACGCCCGGTGAGCTGTTCACGCAGCACACGGATGAGTTCCGCGCCGGTCGCATCCGCACGGCGCACCGACCGTGCGACACGCTGCCCGCCTTCGCGTGCCAGATCGAGGGGACCGTCGGGGCCGTGGCGGTCGAATCGGGCGCCGTAGGCGATGAGCTGATCGATGTGCCCCGGTGCTTCGGCAGCCAGCACCTCGGTCGCGGTCGCGTCGCACAGCCCGTCGCCGGCGGCACGCGTGTCCTCAGCGTGCATCCCCGGCGAGTCGTCGGGTCCGATCGCGGCGGCGAGCCCGGCCTGCGCCCACGGTGAGGAGCCCGAGTCGCTGCCCGGCCGCCCCTTGTCGATCACCGTGACGTCGACGCCTAACGGCAGTTGGGCGGCGAGGTACAGGCCGGCGGCGCCGGCGCCGATGATGGCGACGTCAGTTCGCAGCACCAGGTGTCAGCTGTTCGACGGCACGCTGTACTTGCTGCGGAACTCCGGCAACGCGAGCTGTTTGAGGTCGGTTTCGAGTTCCTCGTGGAAGGATTCCGCCTGGGCCTGGTCGGAGAAGCTCTGTGCCCAGACCAGCGCGCCGGTGCTGATGACCTGCAACTGGACGTCGAACAACACGCCGTCGTAGCCCGTTCGGTTGGCGGTCAGCGCCCTGTAGAGGTCGCTCGGCGCTTCGACTGGGTCCACCGGTTCCTCCGAGTTGCCTTGATGCGACGTCTGCGGGGCCCCGACATGCCGTCGTGGCGCGACGTCGGGGTGCGACGCCCCTGGTCGCGCGGACCGAACCGTACCGCTCCGCAGGGTCGACAGCACCACGTAGCGAGGCGAAACCGCTGGGTTACCCGGTGTCGACGTCCATGCGGGGTCGGCACGCCCGTGGCCGCAGGCGCGCCGCGGCGTTCAGTAGCGGTGCTCCTCGGAGGGGTACTCGCCGTCGGCGACCTCGGTCTGGAAGGTCTTGACCGCGTCGGCGATCACCTCGCGAAGCTGCGCGTACTGTTTGACGAACCGGGGCAGGCGGCCCGTGGTCAGCCCGAGCAGGTCGTGCCACACGAGCACCTGCGCGTCGGTGTGATGTCCGGCGCCGATCCCGATCGTGGGCACGTCCACAGCGTTGCTGACCCGCTGTGCGAGCTCGGTCGGGATGCACTCGAGGACGATCGCGAACGCACCCGCATCAGCGAGCGCGATCGCGTCGGCGACGAGTTGGTCCGCGTCGGCCTCGTCGCGACCCTGGACCTTGAACCCGCCGAACTGGTTGACCGACTGCGGAGTCAGCCCGAGGTGGGCCATCACCGGGATGCCGGCGGCGACCAACCTCGCGGTCGAGTCCACGACCCTGGCGCCCCCTTCGAGCTTGACCGCCGCGGCGCCGGTCTCCTTGAGCACACGTGTCGCCGATGCGAGCGCCTGGTCGGCGCCCTGCTGGTAGGAGCCGAACGGCAGGTCGCACACCACGAGCGCTTCGGTCGTGCCGCGCACGACCGCGCGGGTGTGGTGCAGCATCTCGTCGAGGGTGACCGGCAGCGTCGAGTCGTAGCCGAGGACGACCATGCCCAGCGAGTCGCCGACGAGCAGGACCGGGACGCCGATCTCGTCGAGGATCGACGCGGCGTTGGCGTCGTAGGCGGTGACGACGACGAACCGTTCACCGCGCTGCTTGGCGGCGGCGAGATCGTTGATCGTCACCGGACCGCGTCGCGGCAGGCCGATGATGTCTGGTTGCCCGCGCTGAGCGGACGCGTGAACGCTCACCTTCGAACTCCTCCTGCCGGCCCGCGCAGGCGGGTCCAGCGGCTCGTCGAACAGGTGCGGGTCACAGTGTGCCGTAGTCGGCGCGACGAATCGACTCAGCCGGCGCTCATCCCCGCCAGCCGCTGGTGATCGGCACCCGCCGATCACGACCGAAGGCCCGCTCGGTGATCTTCGGACCCGGCGCCGCCTGGCGGCGCTTGTACTCGGCCCGGTCGATCATCTGCACGACGTCGGCGACCAGGTCACGGTCGTGGCCGCGGGCGATGATGTCGTCGATGCCCAGATCACGTTCGACGTAGGCGGCGACGATGTCGTCGAGCACCGCGTAGTCGGGAAGCGAGTCGTCGTCGCGCTGCCCGGGGCGGAGCTCCGCGGACGGCGGCTTGTCGATCGTCGAGACGGGGATCGGCCCGCCGTCACGGTTGCGCCAGCGCGCCAGCTCGTACACCAGCAGCTTGGGCACGTCTTTGAGCGGCGCGAACCCGCCTGCCATGTCGCCGTACAGGGTGGCGTAGCCCACCGCGTACTCCGACTTGTTGCCGGTGGTGATCACGATCGCACCGTGCTCGTTGGACATCGCCATGAGCAGCGCGCCCCGCAGTCGAGACTGCAGGTTCTCGTAGGCGACACCAGCTGTTGTCGCCGCGTCGTCGAACCCGGTCGCGACGAGCTCGCCGAGCGTGGCCGAGGCCGCAGCGAGCATCTCGTCGATGGCCAGTTCCTCGAGCCTGCAGCCCAATGCCGCAGCGAGCGTGCGGGCGTCGTCGAGCGAATGCGTCGAGGAATAGGGCGAGGGCATCGCCACACCGGTGACGTGCCCGGCGCCGAGCGCGTCGACGGCGATGGTGGCGGCAACGGCCGAATCGATTCCGCCGGACAGGCCGACCAGCGCGTCGCGGAAGCCGTTTCGGTGGCAGTAGTCGCGGGTGGCGCGGGTGAGTGCCGCCCACACCTCGGCGGGCTCGTCGAGCCGTGGCGGGATCTCGACCTCCGGCAATGCGGGGCGCTCGATGCCCACACCGGGAAGCTGCACCAGGTCGGCCGGGGCCTCGCCGTCGACGTCGATGTCGGCGACGACGAGGTCGTCACGGAACTGATCCCCCCGCGCGACGATCGCGCCGTGGGGCGAAGCGAGCATCGAGTCGCCGTCGAACACGACCTCGTCCTGGCCGCCGACGACGTTGCAGTAGGCGACCCACGCGCCGGCCTGTGTCGCATGATGGGTGACCCAGCGTTCACGGTCGACACGCTTGCCCCGGTGGAACGGCGAGGCGTTCAGGCTCACCAGCACCTTCGCACCTGCGCGTGCGGCCTGTTGCATCGGCCCGTTCTCGGTCCACAGGTCCTCACAGATCGTGACACCGACGGCCACGCCGGCGACCGACACCACACACGGCCGCTCGCCCGGCATGAAATAGCGGGCTTCGTCGAATACCCCGTAATTGGGCAGGCGCACCTTGTCGTAGGTCGCGACGATCGCGCCGTCGGCGATGATCGCCGCCGAGTTCGTGAGATCACGTGTCGCGAGCGAGACGTCCCAGTGGTCGCGGTCGGTGGCGTCACCCGCACCGGCGCCGACGAAGCCGACCACGGCGACGGTGCCTTGCGGGCCCTGATCGGCGAGCCGTTCGAGCGCACCGAGGTTCGCATCGACGAACTCGCGCTTGAGCAGCAGGTCCTCGGGCGGGTAGCCGGTGATCGTCAGCTCGGTGAACACCACCAGGTCCGCGCCGCGGTCCGCGGCACGCGACCAGGCGTCGAGAACGAGCTGCACGTTGCCGTCGATGTCGCCCACCCGCGCGGGGATCTGGGCCATCGCGATGCGAAGTCGCACGTGACCGGGCCTTTCGGTGAGATGAAACACGGTGGAAACCATGCCTCAACGGAGGAGAAACCACACCTCCGTAGCGTCCTCGACCGTACCGGCCAGCCTCGATGGGACGACCCGTCCACGTCGCACCGCCACGGCCGGGGCCGACCGAACCGACGACCGGAGGGTTCTGCTCGTGAAGCGACTGCTGAAGCTGGGGGTGATCACGTCCCTGCTGCTGGTGGTGGCCGTGGCGCCCGCCCACGCCCTGGACACGATCTCGCTGGAAGATCTCGCACAAGCGACGATCGTGCTCTACCTGATGCTTGCCACCGTGCTGGTGTTCATCATGCACGCGGGGTTCGCCCTGCTCGAAGCAGGCATGACCCGCACCAAGAACGCCGCGAACATCATCGGCAAGAACCTGCTGACGATCTCGCTCGGTGTGCTCACCTACTACGCCATCGGCTGGGGGCTGATGTACGGCGAGCAGGTCGCCGGGCTGATCGGAACCGACAACTTCTTCCTGATCGGCGACTCCTACGACCCTGACGCCACCCTCGAGATGGACTTCGCCTTCCAGGCGATGTTCGCCGCCACCGCCGCGACGATCGTGTCGGGTGCGGTCGCCGAGCGGATGAAGTTCGGCGCCTACATCGCCGTCGCCGTGGTCATGACCGCGGTCATCTACCCGGTCGTGGGCGCCTGGACGTGGGGCGGCGGCTGGATCGACCAGCTCGGCTTCGCGGACTTCGCCGGATCCACCATCGTGCACATGACCGGCGGTGTCGCCGCACTCGTCGGCGCGGCGTTCCTCGGCCCGCGCATCGGCAAGTTCGATCCGGCAACGGGCCAGGCGCGGGCGATCCCCGGCCACTCGATGCCGCTGGCCGCACTCGGAACCCTGCTGCTGTTCTTTGGCTGGTTCGGGTTCAACGGCGGCTCGGTCCTCGAGCTCGACGGTGTCGCGATCGCGAAGGTGATCGTCACGACCGCGCTCGCCGGAGGTGCCGGCGGCGTCGCAGCAGCGTTCTGGACGCGCTTCAAGGGCGGCAAGTGGGACGTGGCCATGACCGCCAACGGCATCCTCGCCGGCCTGGTCGGCATCACTGCCGGCGCGGACGCGGTGAGCAACAACATGGCGGTGCTCGTCGGGCTGCTCGCCGGCGTGCTCGTCGCGGTGTCGGTGACCACCATCGACCGGCTGCGCATCGACGACCCGGTCGGCGCGATCAGCGTCCACGGGACCTGCGGCGTGCTCGGCACCCTGTGGGTCGGTCTCGCTGCAGCCGACGGCGGCCTGTTCTTCGGCGGCGGCGTGGAACTGCTGATCGCCCAGATCATCGGAATCCTCGGTGTGGCCGCCTGGGTCGCGCTGGCCTCGGCGGTGCTGTTCGGTGTGCTCAAGGCCATCGGCCAGCTGCGCGTGTCCGAGGACGAGGAGATCGAAGGCCTCGACGTCAACGAGCACGGCGTGCCCGGCTACCCCGAGCTCGTGTAGGCGCCGACAACGGGGGCAAGGCGGCCCCGCCCGCTGGTGGCATCACGCACCGGCAGGCGGGGC
>JBJHAX010000073.1:0-8150 GCA_050480705.1 Nitriliruptoraceae bacterium | reverse complement strand
GCTGCGCGTGTCCGAGGAAGAGGAGATCGAAGGCCTCGACGTCAACGAGCACGGCGTGCCCGGCTACCCCGAGCTCGTGTAGGCGCCGACAACGGGGGCAAGGCGGCCCCGCCCGCTGGTGGCATCACGCACCGGCAGGCGGGGCCGCCTCGTGCCGCCGCGGGGCTGCACCTGATCGGGGCGGTCGAGGTGGCCAGCAACGCTGTGGGCGCTGAGACGACACCCGGGGGTGGTCAGCGCACGGTGCGCTCGACCCGAACATCGGGCGTCGTTAGCGTGAAGGCATCCACCGGGGCGCCCTGGCGACGCCAGACACCGGTCGGGTCACGCGGAGGACCAAGGCGTGGTGGCCGTCGTCACGACGGTGCTCACGATCGCAGGTGTCGCGATCGCGCTTGCCACCGCGCGCCGGGCCGCCCCGGTCCGCCTGTGGCTCGACGCCACCCGGATCGCGATCGCGCTGGCCACCACCGTGTTGCTGGGCGTGCTGCTCGGTGTGACGCCCTCCCCGCTGCTCGCCGCGCCGCTGTTCGCGCTTGGTCTCGCACTCGGCTGGTGGCAGGGCACCACCAGCGAGGTCATCGCCCACGACGGGGTGCTGCTGCAGCGCCGCCGGCTGGCCGGCGTCGCCGCATGGGGATGCGCGGTGCTCGCCGTCCAGCTCGCCGCGTACGCCTCGCTCGTCGGCGTGGTCAGCGTCGGGCAGTCGTTGGCCTGGTTCGGTGTCGGCGCCCAGGCCGCACTGCCACTGGGTCGCCAGCAGCGCATCCGTGAGGCGTCCGGGGTGCTGGCCACCACCTCGATCGCGGCGATTGCGGCGCTCGGTGTGGCCGTGCTGGCGCTCGCCGCGCCCGGTGTCGCGTCCGCGCAGCCCGGGCCGGTCGCCGACGGCGTCTACACCGGCGAACTCGCCGAACTCGACGGGCGGCTGTATGCGACGAACATGAACACGGTGACCGCCAACGAGGTGGTGCTCCACGCTGACGGCGGCCGCTACCGGCTCGACATCGTCCTGGCGATGAGTGGCCAGTGGAGCGAGGGACGCGGCCCGGAGGCGTTTGTGGACTGTTCCGGCTCGACGGCGATCACGTTCTCCGGCGCCGCCGACGGCGTCGACCCCGACTATCCGGTGCGCATGCTGCCCCGCGGGATCTACGAGGTGCGCAACGACGTGTCGTGTGCGGACGGTGCGTCGCAGCTGCCGCAGTTCGAAGACCACACCGACGAGGCGTACGAGGTCACGGTGTGGGTCGAGCCCGAACGCTTCCTGCAGGGGGCGCTGCTCGGCCACGACTTCACGCTCACCGGCGCATCGGGGCCGCTGGCGGTGCCCGACACCGCCGACGCGGCCGCCACCGGGCCGGACGAACCGCCGCCCGCCGACGAGTCGGTCACGGCCGCAGCCGTCGACGACACCGCGGGAATCGTGCTCACCCGCCGCCAGGCCGACCGTGGAGCGATGGCAGGTGCAACCGGTGCGCTGCTGTTCGGTGCGTTGTCGCTCGTCGACGTCGCCGGTGGGCGCCGCCGGCGCGTGTTCGTCGAAGGCGACCCTGCGGTCGGTGAGATCGTCGACGTCGACGAGTCGGACCGCTACGACCTGTATGCCACCAGCGGCGAGCAGACCGCGACCGGCAAGCAGCGCTTCGGTCCGCGCGGGCGCGTCGTCGGCTCTGACCTGCACGTCGAGGATGCCGAGGCCGGTGCGGACGGCACCCGCCGGCGCCTGAGCGAGGTCGAGGTCACCGAGGTCGCACCGGGACCTGACGGCGAGGCGGCGAGCACCGCGCCGGATCCGTCCCCGTCGCACGCCGATGGCCAGTCGGGCACGCCCACCGGCCCGGCAACGGCAGCGCCCACGGTCGAGGACATCGAACCCGACGGGCCACGTCCGCTGGAGGCAGACGGGCCCTCCGCCCCACAATCGAGGCAGCCGCCAGCCGAGCAGCCACCCGCGGGCGACGACACCCCCGGCCCAGACACCGCCGACGAGGCGCACGACGCCGACGAGCCAGCCGGCGGCGACCACCATCCGCCACCCGTCGCCCCGACGCCGGACCCTGCAACCGACACGGGAGCCGACGAGGGCGGGCTGCGCCTGTCGGAACGCGAGATCGAGGAGGCGGTCACCCGCGCGAGGCTCGGCGGCTGGGAAAACGACGAACTGCAGCGCTACCTCGACGGGCTCAACGAGACGCGTGGCGGGACCGGCACCGTGCCGATGCCCGACATCGAAGCGGTCGAGCTGCCCGACGGACGCCGGGTGGTCGCCACCGCCGAGGAAATCGCCGTCTACCGCGACACCCAGCAGCGTCTCGAACAGTGGGAGCGCTACGACGCCTACGTGTTCGAGCAGTACCAGCAGGCGGACGCGGCCAAACGCAGATGGGTGGAGCTGCAGGCCGCACCCGAGATTCGGTTCCTGGCCACGATGAAGCAGGTGCTGGGGGAGGTGGGCGAGTTCAACGCGCGCATCACCGCCGACGAGCGAGCCATCGAGCGCCTCGTCGCCGAACGCTACGACGGCCTGCACCCGCGCGAGTTCACCCCGGGAACCCGCCAGCACTGGGAAGCCAGCCAGCGGCTCGACGACTGGATGCGCCACGAGGTCGACGTGCGCGAACGGCTCGACCGCATCGAGGTGGCGAGCGAGGAGCGCGACTGGAGGGTGCGGCAGATGCTCGGCACGCCGGGCGACACGCCGCGTGGCGAGACCGACACTTCCGAGATGCGGCCGGTCAACCGCATGTGGGAGCGGATCAACCGGATGGTCGGCAACACCTCCGACCGCGAGTTCGAACTGCCCGACGGGACGAGCGCCGACGAGACCTCGATGGCCCACCGGCCGGGCATGAAGATCGCCGAGCTCGAAGAGGTCATCGACGGGCTGATCGCTGAGCGACGTGACGCGCGCGCCCACATGGACGAGCTGCGCAACGTCATCCACTCGTTCGAGAATCCGGCAGACGCAGCCTCGGACTGACCGGGCGTGTCACCGCACGGGCGATCCGTCACCGTCCCGGTGTGTCGCCCCCGCCCTCGCCGAGAGGAAACCGGGACTCGTTCCGGTCGATCTTGTCATTCGCTGCGCCCGCGAGATCGACGTCGAGGACGTCGGCCAGCCGCACCAGGTAGATCAACACGTCGGCGAGTTCGTCACGCACGTCCCCGGAGGCGTCCGAATCCATGATCCGTGACGCCTCGTCGGGAGTGTGCCACTGCAACAGCGCCACGAGTTCGCCGACCTCGCCCGCCAGCGCCATCGACAGGTTCTTCGGGTCGTGGAAGCGGCCCCAGTCGCGGGCTGCGGCGAACGCGCGCAGCCGCTGTCGCAGCAGTTCGAGGTCGCTGGATGGCGGGGTCGCGTTCACGACGGGTCGCCGTAGGCGCCGTCGCGCTCCGCCGCGAGCTCGAGTGCGATGCGGTCGATGCGGCTCTCGACGAAGTCGCGGGTCGGCTCGTCGACGAAGTAGACGTAACAGCCGCGAAGACCCCGCGAGAGCAGGACCCTGTAGGTGTTCTTGATCAACGCGGTGAACTGTTCGTCATCGACGCCGCGCTTGAGTCCGTTGTCGTGGGAGGCGTCGCGGCGGCCGACCCATCCCTCGCGCGGGCGGTAGACGAGATCGCTTCCGACGATCACGCCGACGTAGTCGAACTCGAAGCCCTGCGCGGTGTAGATGCAGCCGACCTGGTCGATCCCTCCGTCGTCGCTGGCCCACAGGTGCGATTTCGGGATGCCTGGGGCGAGGCGTCCGGCATCCGGGCGCGCGTTCCATGGACGCGACCAGTCGCCGATCGTGACGTCGTCGACGAGGCGACCATCGCCGGTGGGGTCCGACCACGGCCAGCAGTAGCCGGCGACGAGCCGCGCCGAGTGCCCTTCGTCGGCACGTGCGCGAACGATCGTGTCGAGTTCCTGTGGCGAGTCGACGATGCCGAACTCGAAATTGTCTTCACCGGCCCACAGCGCGTTCGCGGTGCGTCGAACACCGAGCGTGTTCTCGACCCAGCGGACGAAACCGTCGGATCCGCCGCAACGGAACTGGATCTCGAGGTGGTGGTCGCGCACGTCTGCGCCGCGTTCGGCTGCGAGCTTCTCGATCCAGTCGCTGTCGCCGATCTCGTTCGACCGCACGGCCTGGAGGTCGTCGATGAAGAACACGACGACGCGTGCGACGGACAGCAACTCGTCGATCTGGGGACGTTCGGGGTCCTCAGCGTTGCGTTTCGTCCAGCGATTCCACGAGTGACGGCGGATCCGGTGCGCCTCGTCACAGATGAGGACGTCGAGCTCGTTCTCGTCCGCGTTGAGGTAGGTGTTGAAGTAGTTGAACTGCTTCGCGGCGCGGGTCCCGACCAGCTTGCGCACGGTCTGGGTGAAGGCGGATGACCCGGTGGCGTGATGGGTGGCGTAGCCGGCGGCGGACAACTCTGCGACGAGGTTGAGGGCCAGAACTGACTTGCCGGTTCCCGGTCCACCACGCACGATGAACACCGTTTCGCGCTCGAGGGACACCGCCTCGTCGACGGCGGCCAGGATCGACTTCAGAACCACCTGCTGCTCGTCGAGCAGGACATAACTCGGCTCGTCGCGGATCATCTTGGCGGTGTGATCGAGCAGCTTGCGGTGCGGGCGGTATCGGCCCTCGCGGACCGTATGCAGCACCGCGAGTCCCGATCCACCGCCGAGCCGGTCGTCGAGGAACGTGATCAGTTCGTCGAGCCGGTCGCCCGCGAACAACGGGGTCGCGCCGAGCAGATTCGCGTAACGCCGGTCGTAGAACTCCGATTCGTCGTCGTGCATGAAGTCGTGCAGGAACGAGCACGCCCTGAGTCCCACGAGGCCGTCGTGGAACGCCGTGTGGGTGTCCTCGAGATACAGGCGGTACTGCCTCGCCTGGGCCGACGGGTGGAGCTGGTCGCGCAGTTTGCCCCCATACATGACGCCCACGCAGTCGGGCACGTCCGACAACTCGACACGGTCCCACTGCTTGAGCTCGACGAGGACCGATCCCGGTTGCCCGTCGTGGTCGTGCCCGGTGATGAGCGCATCGAGGCGCAGCGAACTCAGTGGCAGCTGGAACTCGAGGAAGATGCCGTGGTCGAGGAAGCCGCCGTAGCGCAATGCATTCGCGAGCGCCTTGAGGGAGTTGCTCCACGAGCGCATTTCCGAAGGGGAGGGGTTGTACCCGTAGGCGTTGAAGAACGCCGTCCGAAGCGCCGCAGCGATGGTGTTCTGGGTTGCCTGCTCGACGAAGTCCCCGGTCGTTCCCCAATAGAGCTCCGCCACCGGGTCCCCTCACGTCCATCGCCGATGCTAGGGGTACCCGCCATCGAAGGCGCGTGCTCGTCGTTGGTTGCTCATTCCCGGCCTCAGCACCGGATCCGCCCGGAAGTCCCCGTTGTGTGCGGGTCCGCCGGCGACGCGAATAGTGTGAACCGCGCATAGTTGGCAGGGGTCCTCGGGTCGTCGGATGCGACGGGCTCTAGTGTGGGCGCTCAGTCGATCACCGGTCGTCGTACTCGACTACGACCATGTAGGTCCCGAACGACATAGCCGCATGGAGTTGCCGCACGACGACGTCCTGCCGCCCCAGGAACTCGTTGACTTTCCGATCGAGTCTGGCGGTCGAGGATGCCGCGAAGGTCGTGATGTGCACTGACTTCTCCTGGTGTGCCGATGCTGAAGACTTGTGGTGCCTGGCGGCCCTGCCGCGTTCCACTGGACCTGTGTGACTCCGCCGATGCGAGGCCCCGCCAGCGGCAGTCCGGTAGTCGCTCAGCGGGTCCTGTAGCGCGCGTAGATCAGTCCGCTGTCGAACGCCCGCTCCTCGACCAGCTCGAGATCAAGGCGCACCCCATCCGGGAAGAACCGTTTGCCGCCGCCGACCACGGTCGTGGTGATGAACAGGTGGTACTCGTCCACCAGGCCGGCCGCGATCGCCTGCGCGGCGAGGTTCGGACCGTCGACGGTGAGGTCGTGATCAGCCTCAGCCTTGAGCCGGCGTACCGCATCGGGATCGAAGGCCCGCTCGATGGTCGTTCTCG
The DNA here is from genome assembly GCA_050480705.1 of Nitriliruptoraceae bacterium. GTDB lineage: Bacteria > Actinomycetota > Nitriliruptoria > Nitriliruptorales > Nitriliruptoraceae > JBJHAX01. The sequence goes on along the minus strand of JBJHAX010000073.1, from coordinate 2,099 downwards.
CGCTCGACACCGACTCCAGTGTCGTGGAGTAGACGAACTTGTCCGCAGCCTGCCAGTCGCGCGCGTACTCCAGCATGTGCGCCGGCACATCGGGCAAGGTGTGCGCGGTCTCCCAGAAGACCATCGTCTCGTACATCCGTCGGCCGTAGAGGAACGTGCCGACGTGGCGGAAGACGTCACCGATGAAGCGAAACACCTCCTCATCCTCCGCCGGTCCCGTGCCGAGATCGCCCTCTGCCGCCTCGGCGTAGCCGTCGAGCGAGGTGATCATCGAGTAGATGAGCTTGGCCATTGCATCTCCTTCGCCGCGGTACGGGCGGCGATGTCTCCAACGCGCGCCCGCTTCAACAGGTCGGTCTGTGCTCGTGTGAGTGGACTGCCCACTCAGTTCGTGTTGGGGCGGTGGGCGTCGGGTTCCATCCTCGGTGGATGCGGTGACGTCGGAGTCGTTGGGCGGTTCCCGGTCAAGTCCCTGCCGTCATCGGAGCCCGGCCGGACGCGAGCTTGTCGGCAGCGTCAAGTTCTCGGTCGCGAGGGTGTCGAAGCTGCCGTTGAGACCTTCGTGGGAGCCACGGGCGACTCGACGTGGTCAGCGAGGCCCGCGTTCCGTTGCTACGTCGCCTCGTGGAGATGTGCGATGAGGTTGTCGAGCATTGCGATCCAGCCGGCGGCCATTTCGTCGAAGAACTCCTTCTCCCAATCCGCTCCGCTTCCGTAAGCACTTGCGACGACGCGGATCACACAGCTGCCGCCGGACGCCGCTTCGACCAGGAACTCTGTAGCGATCGGGGTGACCAAGGAGAGGTCATGGTCAGTGATCTCGTGGCCGACGACGGTGGCCACCCAGCCGCGCATCGCCTCGGTCATCGGCCAAGGCTCCTCGTATGCGAACCGTTGGTTCGGCGTGTAGGCGGTGACGCAACCAGTCGACCGGAATCCCCCGTGATCGAACGACACCTCACCTCCGATCTGCGGGTCCAGTCGCGCCGGGACCATCCAGGCCGAGATCCCATCGGCCGTTGCAATCGCCTCCCACACCTGTTCCGGTGTCGCGGCCACCTCGAAGGTGCGCTCCATCCGATATTCGGCACTATTGGGCTGGTCGGGATCAGTCACGAGCGCTCCTTGGGTCGGGGATAGGACGAAACGGTCAGACGATGTGGTCGTCCGTCGTCGTGGTGGTATCGGGCGACCAGCGCGGCGAGGGCGGACTGCAGGTCAGCAGCGAACGCAGCACGATCTTCAGCCGACCTGAACCCGATCACCGTGTCGACGGTCAAGGTCGGCAGACGCGCTTCCGGCTCCGCGGCGCCGGCGATTGCCCCTACCTCGGACACGCTCCGAGCATTCACAGCGATCAGATACGCAGCCGAGAGGCGATCGGCGACCTCGTTCGGATCGATGGGAGTGCTCGGCAACACGTCGGGAGCAACAACGAGATGGCGTGCCGTACGACGCATGAGTCGTTCGGTGATGCCGCCCCACACACGTTCTTCGGCCAGCTCGACCAGCCCATGGGTCTCCAACGCCTTCAGGTGATAGTTCACCTTCTGACGGGTCGACCCGACCGCCGCTGCGACCGTGGCCGCCGATCCCGGTTCGGCCAACGCCTCAAGGATCGACGCTCGGATGGGATCGAGCGCCATCTCCACTGCGGCTGGGTCAGCGAGTACTCGCATGTCGTCCATGAACACAAGAATAGAACTTGACAATCTTTTTGGTCAAGACCGCCGCAGCACACCAGTCGTGGCGGGACAGCTCCGGCGCGATGCGGCTCGCAGGTCGTTTCACCCCAGCTACTTGACGTGCCTGTCGCAATCAGGAACGCGCCCGAGCGCTACGTACTCCCGAGCCGCTCGTGCCAACCGCACGAGTTCGGGTCACTATGAGCGACCTGCCCAGCCACGGCACGGGCCCATCATCACAGCTTCCGGATGGGTGGAGCCAAGGCGAGGGACCTCTCCTACGCGCCTGGGCCAAGCCGCCGGTATCGGTTGCAGGCAACCGACCGGCACCCCATCGCGATCGGTGGCTCAAGCGTTCTTCGGGAGCCAACGGACCCAACTGGAGTCGTTGTCGTCGGCGTGGGTGAGCAACTG
>JBJHAX010000072.1:0-8243 GCA_050480705.1 Nitriliruptoraceae bacterium | reverse complement strand
TCGCCGGGTCGTAGTAGTCGGTGAGGCAGTCGATCCCGACCACCTCGACACCTTCGGCGAGCAGCCGCTCGGCGAGGTTGCTGCCGACGAAGCCGGCGACACCGGTCACCACGGCACGTTGCACGGCACGATCTCCTGGCAGGGGTAGGGCCGGGCGGACTGTACTCGTCTTCGCAGCGCTGCTCCGTGGCCGTCCGGCGCACACGCGGTGGCGGCCGGGCCAAGTAGCGTGCGGCATCGGCCCAGGACCCGAGCGCGGACCGGGAGGACGACGTGGGAGGTCAAGTCACTGTGGCGGCAGCGCAATGACCGTGCCCCGTCCCGTGCTCGTCGTCGACTACGGCGCGCAGTACGCGCAGCTGATCGCCCGCCGGGTCCGCGAAGCCCAGGTGTACTCCGAGATCGTGCCGCACACCATGCCGGTCGACGAGATGCTCGCACGCGAACCGGTCGCCGTGGTGCTCTCGGGCGGGCCGTCGTCGGTGTACGCCGAGGACGCCCCGGCGCTGGATGCGGCGCTGTTCGACGCCGGTGTGGCCGTGTTCGGGATCTGCTACGGCTTCCAGGCGATGGCGCAGGCGCTCGGCGGCGAGGTGGCGCGCACGGGCGGTGGCGAATACGGGCGCACCCGCCTCGACGTCGCCGGCGCCACGGCGTCACGTCTGTTCGACGGGCTCGAGGACACCTTCAGCGTGTGGATGTCGCACGGGGATGCGGTCAGCGCCGCACCGGACGGGTTCACCGTCACCGCGACGAGCGAACGCGCACCCATCGCCGCGTTCGAAGACCCGGCGCGCCGCTTCGCTGGCGTGCAGTTCCACCCGGAGGTGCTCCACACCGAGCACGGCCAGCGGATCCTCGAAGCGTTCTTGTTCGACATCGCCGGTTGTGAACGCACCTGGACGACCCGCAACCAGATCGACGAGCAGGTCGCCGCGATACGCGACCAGGTCGGTGACGGCACCGCGGTGTGCGGGTTGTCGGGGGGAGTGGACTCCGCGGTCGCGGCAGCGCTCGTGCAGCGCGCCATCGGTGAGCGGCTCACGTGCGTGTTCGTCGACCACGGGCTGCTGCGCGCAGGCGAAGCCGAACAGGTCGAGCGCGACTTCGTCGATGCGACCGGGGCACGCCTGGTCGTCGTCGACGCCAAGGCGCGTTTCCTGGAGGCGCTGGCCGGCGTGGTCGACCCCGAGGACAAGCGCCGGATCATCGGCCGCGAGTTCATCCGTGCCTTCGAGCGGGCCGCCGCCGACATCGCCGAAGACAGCGACGCAGCCCGTTTCCTCGTGCAGGGCACGCTGTATCCGGACGTGGTCGAGTCGGGCGGCGGCGCCGGTACGGCCAACATCAAGAGCCACCACAACGTCGGGGGCCTGCCCGACGACCTCGAGTTCGAACTGGTCGAACCGCTGGCCACCCTGTTCAAGGACGAGGTGCGTGCGGTCGGACTCGAACTGGGGCTGCCCGAAGCGATCGTGTGGCGCCAGCCGTTCCCCGGCCCGGGCCTGGCGATCCGCATCGTCGGCGAAGTCACCGCCGAGCGTCTCGAGGTGTTGCGCGCCGCCGACCTGATCGCCCGTGACGAGATGACCGCAGCGGGACTCGACCGTGACGTGTGGCAGTGCCCGGTGGTGCTGCTCGCCGACGTGCGTTCCGTCGGGGTGCAAGGCGACGGGCGCACCTACGGCAACCCGATCGTGCTCAGGCCGGTGTCGAGCGAGGACGCGATGACCGCGGACTGGACGCGGGTGCCCTACGACGTGCTGGCGCGGATCTCCTCGCGGATCACCAACGAAGTCGAGGAGGTGACCCGGGTCGTGCTCGATATCACCTCGAAGCCGCCGGGCACCATCGAATGGGAGTGAGCCGGGGTCAGGGCCGCGCCAGCAGCGGGGCGATGAGCTGCTCGTAGGCGTCGAGGACGGCATCCGGCCGGTAGCGGTCGAGCGCTTCGTCGGGCGGCGCGGGCCAGCGGCCGGCGCGAAGCGCCGCGGTGAGCGCGGTCGCGAAGCCGTCCACGTCGCCGATGTCGACCAGCCATCCCCAGCGGCCGTGTTCGAGGATCTCCGCCGAACCGCTGGGGCAGTCGGTGGCGACCACCCGCGCGCCGCACGCCAGCGCCTCGATGATGACGGTCGGCAGCCCCTCGTAGCGCGACGACATCGCCAGCACCTGCGAGCGCGCCATCCACGCGTACGGGTTGTCGAGGAACCCGAGCAGATGCACCGCGTCGTCGAGGCCGAGCTCGCTGACCTGCCGCTCGATCGACCGGCGGGCGGGACCGTCACCGAGCACGACCAGCTGCGCGCCGGGGATCTCGCCGCGGGTCTTGGCGAACGCACGCAGCAGGGTGGGGTGGTCCTTGTGGGGGACCAGCCGGCCCACACTGACCACGACCGGGCCGTCGGCGACGACCTCGGCGTCTTGCGCCTGCCCGGCGGCGCGTTCGGCCAGTTGTTCGTCGACGACCGGGTTCGGGATCGCGTCAATGCGTGCCCGCTCGATGCCGGTGAATTCGGCGAGGTCGTCGGCGACGCCCTGAGAGACCCCCACGACCCGTTCGGCGCGCGGATACAGCCGGCGCACCAGCCACGGGATGATCCAGCGGCGGCGGATCGTGCGCGCGTCGGCGCGCCACTGCGACAGGGTGTTGCGTTCGGTGACGACCATCGGCACGGCGGTGCGGGCAAGCATCCGGGCCGCAAGCGCGACCACGTTCGCGCCGTTGAGCGCGCTCAGCAGCACGTCGGGGCGCCGGCGACGCAGGAACCGTGCGAGTGGGAACAGCGACAGTGGCAGCAGCCACATTCGCAGGTCGACCAGTTCGACCCCGTCGGGCACCCAGGTGCGGTTGGGTCCGCGCGTGTCGGCGACGACCACGGTGACGTCGTAGCCGCGGTCGCGCAGCCCGCCTGCAAGCCGCAGGAAGTTGCGTTCGGCGCCGCCGCCGCGCGTCGTCGGGAGGAACAGCGCGATCGAGGGCGCGGTGGTGGCGGTGTGCGGTGAGTCGTTCATCCGGCCCGAAACGTAGCCGTCGACACCCGACCCGCCGCACGCACGTCCAGTACGCTCGCGGCGAGGTCCATCCAGGTCCCGTCACCGACATCGAGGACGCCGTATGACCGCCGCCATCGTGCTGATCGTCATCGTGGTGCTGATCGCCGCCTGGGTCATCGCCGGCTACAACCGGCTGGTGCGCTCGCGGGTGCGCATCGACGAGGCCTGGGCACAGATCGACACCCAGCTGCAGCGTCGCCACGACCTGATCCCGAACCTGGTCAACACCGTCAAGGGCTACGCCGCCCACGAACGTGAGACGTTCGAGGAGGTCACCGCCGCACGCGCCAAGGCGCTGACCGTCCAGATGCCCGGCGAGGTCGCCGAAGCCGAGAACATGATCACCCAGGCGCTCGGCAAGCTGCTGGCCATCACCGAGAACTACCCGCAGCTGAAAGCCGACGCGAACTTCCGCCAGCTGCAGGAGGAGCTTGCGCACACCGAGAACATGGTCGCCGGCTCCCGAGGCCACTACAACGCCTCGGTGCGCGCCTACGACGAGGCCCGCAAGGTGTTCCCGACCTCGATCATCGCGTCGATGTTCAACTTCGGTGACCGCGAGTATTTCGAGGTCGAAACCGTCGAGGTCCGTGGCGCGCCGACCGTCGACTTCGGTTGATCGTCCGGCGGACGTTGCGACGCACTGCACGCACGCTTCTGACTCGAGGCAGGTGATCGATGGCGCGCGGCGGCGGGCTGTACGACGAGCTGCAGCGGAAGAACCGGCGATCGACCCGCCTGCTGCTCACCGGCGGTGTGATCATCGCTGCGGTGCTCGTGTGGGTCATCGCCGGGTTCATCATGGGCCCCGCCGCGCTCGACCCGATGATCGGGCTCGCGGTCACCGCGCTCGGCACCGGCATCGGGCTGCTGTTCACGTTCATGGCCTACCGGTCGGGTCCGGCGCTGGCGCTGCGGGCGGCCCGAGCACGTCCGGTGACCCGCAACGAAGCGCCTGACCTGCACAACCTGCTCGACGAGGTGTGCGTCTCGGCGGGCATCCTCGGCAACAAACCCAAGCTCTACATCGTCGACGACCCGTCCCCCAACGCGTTCGCGACCGGGCTCAAGCTCGAAGACAGCCACATCGCGGTCACGACCGGGCTGGTCGAGCGTCTTCCCCGCTACGAGCTGCGCGCCGTGCTCGCCCACGAGGTCGCGCACATCCTCAACGACGACATCCGGGCGGTGACCGTCGCGGTCGCCACCGCCGGGCTCGTCGCACTGCTCGCCGACGTGCTCGTGCGCATGATGTGGTTCAGCGGGGGCCGCGGCGGGCGGCGCGGCGGCAGCCAGGGCGGCGGCGGTGCGCAGGTCATCTTCCTCGTGGTGGGTTTGATCGCGCTCGTGCTGGCACCGCTGGCCGCGCAGATGATCCGGTTCGCGGTCTCACGCCAGCGCGAGTACCTCGCGGACGCGACCGCGTCCGACCTGCTTCGTGACCCCCAGTCGATGGTCAACGCGCTGCGGCGCATCGACGGGGATTCGAGCTCGCTGCAGCGTTTCGAGGTCGCCACCGCGCATCTGTGGTTCGAGGAACCCAACGACACGCGCGGCCGTGGGGGAGCGGCGAAGATGGCCCGGCGCTTCGCGACCCATCCGAGCATCAAAGAGCGCATCGAGCGGCTCGCCACCCTCAACGCCGGCACGGTGCGGGTCGACGCGCCGCTGCCGCCGGTGCGTCCCGATCCCGAACCCGAGCCCGACCAGCCGCTGCCGCCGCCACCGACCGGTCCGCACGGCCTGCCGTTCCCGCCGCCGGGCGTGCCGTTCCCGGGCACCGGGCCGCCACCACCGCCCCCGGCGGGTTGACGTGCGGCCCTGCTGACGCGGCGCGGCTAACGTTGCCGGTCGCGATCCGTGAGGGGCCCGCCGGCGCTTTCCGTTTCGCCCATCTGCACGGGACGCCGCCTGCGGCCCGTCGACACGTGCATCAACGACCGGGGAGCGGCGAGTGCCACATCTGATCTGGGCGCTTGGCATCAACCTCGTCGGGATCACGATCCTGGCCTACGGCCTGTATTTCCGGCGTCACCGGCGCCGCGACCTGCTGCTCGGCTACGTGGCGTTCAACGTGTGCCTGTTCAGCGTGTCGGCCGCACTCGGATCGGCGCCGCTGAGCATCGGGGTCGGCTTCGGGCTGTTCGCGGTGCTGTCGATCGTGCGGCTGCGCTCGGACGAGACCACCCAGGCCGAGATCGGCTACACGATGGTGTCGCTGGTGCTCGGCCTGCTGGTGGGGCTGCCCGGCCTCGACCTGCAGCGCAAGGTGTTCTTCGCCCTGCTGCTGGTCGGCGCGATGTACATCGCGGACCATCCGGTGCTGCTGCCCTTCGACCGCCACCCGCGCTACCGCATCGAACTCGAGGCCCTGTTCACCGACCCGGCCGAGCTGCGTGCCGAGCTCGAGCGTCGGCTCGGCGGCGAGGTCAAGCACCTCATCGTCGAACGGGTCGACTACGTGCGTGAAACCACCCGCGTCGACGTACGCATCAAACTGCCTGCTGCCGCCAGCGACGTGCCCGGCCCCGACGGTGGGGCGGCCGGGGCGGCGCCGGGCTCGGCCGGCGCGGGCGACACCGCACCGTGAGCCTGCGATGGTGAGCGGACCAGCTACGGCGCTCGACGGCTTCGCCGACGACGTCGCCACGCTGCCGGCGGTCACGCTCGCCGATGTTGAAGAGGTCTCGGCCGCCGCCCGCTTCGACCGCAAGTTCCTCGTGGACGTCGACCGGCTCGACGAGTTGATGGCGCTGCTTCACGGCTCGGTCGCGGCCCTCGAGGTCGACGGCAGCCGGCGGTTCACCTACCGCACCGTGTACTTCGACGACGCGGGGCTTGCGACCTTCCACGCGCACCGGCAGGGACGCCGGCGGCGCTACAAGATCCGCACCCGGCGCTACGACGCATCACCGCCGATGCTCGAAGCCAAGCTCAAGGCGCTGCGCGGTGCAACACTCAAACGCCGGTTCGCGCACGATGCGGCCCCGACCGAGCTTGGCGACCGTGGCCTCGACAACGTCGTCGCGGCCGTGCGTGCGCAGTACGGCGTCGATCCGGTCAACGACCTCGCTGCTGTGCTCGAGACGCGCTACACCCGCACGACCCTGATCGATCGGCACGCCAGCGAGCGGCTGACCATCGACGTCGGGTTCGGCGTCGCCGACGTCGCGCCGTCCGGCAGCCAGGCCACGGTCGCCTTCGACCCCTCGTGGGTGATCGTGGAGTCGAAGGGGGCGCTGCGCCACGCGGCCGTGCGGCGGGCGCTGTACCGGGTGCAGGCACGCCCGATGCGGCTGAGCAAGTACTGCGTCGGCATCGGGGCGCTGCGGCCCGATGTGGCGGCCAACCCGTGGAAGCCGGCACTTCGCACCCTGGCATCACCCGACGGGCGTCACCCGGCCGGTGGGCTCGCCAGTTCGACCGGTTCGAGCATGCGGGCCTCGACCGAGGCGATGTAGCTGCGGACCTCGTCGGCGATCGCGGCGCGTTCCGGCGAGTTCGAGAACGCCTCGGTCACCGCACGCGCCTCGTCGACGGTCGACGCACCCTCGATGCGCCGCGTCCACACGAACTGGTTGGTGGCACGGTCCACCCAGCACTGCAGCACGCTGATGCCGAACGGTGGATACAGCGGCACGACCGTCGTCGCGAAGTAGGCGAGCCACTCGTCGAGCTGGCCGGGCTGGATGGTGTAGATGCGCAGTTCGTCGATCACGTCGGTGCTCGCTCGGTCGGAGGCAAGTGGCTCGAGGCGCTCGGCGAGGCTAGAGGCCGATCAATGCAACCTTGGCAATCTACGCCGACGACGTTGACAACATTTGATTCAGGTGACAGGCTTGCCGAGGAAATTCTGTTCGAACGTTTCCATGCGGCAATGACGGAGCAACGAACCGGGAGCATGATCGAGTTCGCCGATCCAGCGGCAGGTCCGTCGTCAGCTCGAGACGGATACCGGCGCATCGATCCACGGGGTGCGTCCACGAGTCATCCGCCCACGACACAACCTTTGGGAGACATCAATGCGACTGAGATCTGCTCGTTTCGCGCCTGCGCGTCTCGGCGCGATGGCCATGGCGCTCGCCCTGGTCCTCGCGGCGTGCGGCGGCAGCGACGACGCCCCCGCACCCGAACCAGCCGACGATGCGCCGGAAGAAACCGACGAGCCTGAGGACGCCGACGAACCCGACGACGCGGCGCTGCCGTTCGAGGGTGAGACGATCCGTACCGTGGTCGGCTACGACCCCGGCGGCAGCTACGACGATGCCGCGCGGTGGATGCAGCCGTTCCTCGAGGAAACCACCGGCGCGACCAACGTCATCGAGAACATGCCGGGCGCCGGCAACCTCATCGCGTTGAACCACATCTGGGCCTCCGACCCCGACGGCACCACCATCGGAACGCTCAACGGTCCGGGTACCACGGTGACCGTGCTCACCGAGAGTGACGGTGGCGCGATCGAGTTCGACCTCGCCGAGTTCAGCTTCCTCGCCGGTCTCACCTCGGAGCCGCGGCTGATGACCGTTGGCGCCGACAGCCCCTACGAGTCCTTCGAGGACATGCTCGAGTCGGGTGACACCATCCAGTTCGGGGTCACCGGGACGTCGGGCGCCGGCTACAACGATGCGGTGTTCATGCAGGGGGTCTTCGGCGACCAGATGGGCATCCAGATCGTGTCCGGGTTCGACAGCGGCGCCGAGACCCAGCTTGCGCTGGTTCGCGGTGAGGTGGACGCGGCCTTCAACCTGCTGGGTGGCGAGATTCCTGCCATCGAAGCCGGCGAGGTCCGCGGGCTCGTCGTCATCGGCCTCGAGCGCAGCCCGGCCCTTCCGGATGTGCCCGCGATCACCGAGTACGACCTGTCGGACGAGGTGCTCGACCTGCTCGAGGTGCACATCACCATTTCGCAGCTGGGCATCATCCTGACCGCCCCGCCGAACATGCCGGCAGAGATCCTCGATCCGCTTCGTGCGGCCGTCTGGGATGCGGCGAACGCTCCCGCGCTCGTCGAGGATGCGCTGTCAGCTGGTGTCGCCTGGAACCCCCGCACGGGCGAGGAGATCCGCGAGGCGATCGAGCTCGCGCTCAACGCCCCCGACCGCTACGTCGACCTGATGGTCGAGGCCATCGGCGGCGGCTGATCCTGCAGCGACCGACAGACGCTCCGGCGTCGACCAGCCGATGAC
>JBJHAX010000071.1:0-8420 GCA_050480705.1 Nitriliruptoraceae bacterium | reverse complement strand
CCCCACAGCAGCATCTGATTCAGCGAGACCTACCCCAGAAGCCCGCAAAAACCCCACAATCCCTACGCTGCCAGCAGCAAACCGATCAACGCCGGCTGAACAGCCCCAGCGCGTGAATCCAAGTTAGTGGGATACTCGCGACCCGCCGTGAGGAGCGCCGTGCCGTGACGTTCGCGTCTCCGTCCTGCCGCCGGTCACGCCGGGGATGCGGCTGCGGCCAATGCCGATGAGTCAGCCCGCGGATGCACGGATTCTGGTCGTCGAAGACGACACCGCGATCGGTGAGCCACTCGTCGAAGGTCTGCGGCTGCAGGGTTTCGAGCCGACGTGGGTGCGCACCGGTTCGGAAGCTCTGGAGAGCTATGGCGACGCCGACGTCGTGTTGCTCGACCTGGGTCTGCCCGATCTGGACGGGCTCGAGGTCTGCCGGCGCATCCGTGAGGTTTCCGAGATCCCGCTGATCGTCGTGAGTGCCCGCGGTGAAGAGATCGACCGGGTTCTGGGTTTGGAGTTCGGTGCCGACGACTATCTGGTCAAACCCTTCTCCTCTCGGGAACTCGTCGCCCGGATCCATGCGTTGCTGCGCCGGACCCATCGGGTCGGCGCGCAACAGGCGCCGCATCAAGGCGACACCGAGTCTCCAACACAGCAGTTCGGACCGCTGACGCTCGATCGGCGTACGCGGACCGTGACGGTCGGCAGCCGCCAGGTCGATCTCACCGCGAAGGAGTTCGACGTCCTCGCGGCGCTGATGGTCGACCCGGGAGCGGTCCGCCGCCGCGAGGATCTCATGGACGATGCGTGGTCGGGTGACTGGTACGGCTCGACACGCACCCTCAACGTGCATGTGGCGAGCCTCAGGTCGAAGCTCGGGGATCCACGATGGATCGAAACCGTGCGGGGCGTGGGGTTCCGCATGGTTGAACCGGACTGACGGATGCGGCGATTCGTGCACTGGGGACCGGCGGCGCGGCGATGGTGATGCGACGAATCGTGTGGCGGATGCTCGGGCCTCTGATGGCCGCGCTGCTGTTGTTCGTCGTTCCGCTCGCAGTCCTGCACGAGCGCGACGTTCGTGCGCAGGTCGTTGAGCTGGTCGAGCGGCGCGCAGCAAGCATCGGGCTCGTCGCAGGCATCCCCGTTGACCCCACCGAGTGGGACGCACTGGCGCTGCCCGCGTTGCCTGGCGTGGACGGTGAGCAGGTCGCGCTCGTCGACACGACGGGACGCCTGCTCGCCGGCGCACAGCTGCCGGATGCGGTGCTGGCGGGCTCGACGGTGGCACGCGCACGCGCCGGGGAGATCTCCGGTGGGATCGACCGCGACGCCGACCTGGTGGTCGGTGCCGCGCCGGTCGTCGTGGACGGTGTTGTCGAAGCGACCGCGGTCGTGATCGTGCCCGGAGCGGAGGTCGCGGCGCGCACCCGCACCGCCCTTCTCGTGCTCACCGCGGCTGCGGCCGCGCTCGTCGCGGCGGCAGCCTTCGCAGGGCGTGCCTTGGCTCGATCCATCGTCCGCCCTATCGAGGAACTCGACGACGTGGCCGCACGGCTCGCTGCAGGCGAATTGGACGCGCGAACTTCGGTCGAAACCGGACCGCTGGAGCTTCGCCGGCTGGGCCAACGGCTCAACGACAGCGCCGATCAGCTCCGCCGAATGCTCCACCTGCAACGCAGCTTCGTCGCGGACGCCTCGCACCAGCTCCGCTCCCCCCTTGCAGCACTTCGCCTTCAGCTCGAGAACGCCGAGATCGCTGCACCCGACGACGCACGTCACGTCGGCGCAGCGATCAGGGAGGTCGATCGTCTCACGGCGATCGTCGACGACCTGCTGGCGCTTGCGCGCGCTGAGGGTCGCCCGGACGATCCGATCCGGGTCGACGTCGCCGAGGTGGTACGCGACCGGGTTCAGGCCGCGGCCACGTCGGCAGCGGAGAATGGCGTCCGCATCGAAATGTCGGGCACTGACGACGCCGCAGCGTGGTGCGTTCCGGGCGGCCTCGAGCAGATCCTCGACAACCTGCTGGACAACGCCGTGCGGGCATCGCCGGCAGGCGCGACCGTCGAGGTCACGATCGAGACCCGCGACGAAGACGTTTCCGTACGCGTGTGCGACCGGGGCCCCGGGCTCACCGAACAGCAGCGAGTGCGTGCGTTCGAGCGTTTCTGGCAGGCCTCGGCAGGATCCGGTTCCGGCCTGGGGCTGCCGATCGCAGCTGCGATCGCCCAGGCCAGCAATGGATCGGTCGAACTTGCGGCCCGGCCCGGAGGGGGGCTCGTGGCCGAGGTCCGGCTGCAACGTGTGCCGCTTTCGACGTAACCGGACGATGCGGCACGCGCCGCTGACCACGCCTGCCTGGCGAGCAGCGCAGGCCGCCGACGCGAGGCAGCGCTCGCGGGCGACCTGCGCGTACCCGCACCTGTTCGGGTGAACGACCTGTTGGCCGTTCACCCGGCGGGCATCAGGTGGGCATCAACTCGAGGTGCTTCGCCTTCACCCAGCCGGTGCGGTCCTTCATCCAGATCTGCACCCACTTCTCTCCATCGCGCCGGGCACGGTTACCGGTGGTGCGGATGTTGACGGTGTCCGCGCTCAGTTTGGCGACGGTGTTGCCTTCGGGGTGGTCACGGACTCTGAGCTTCACACCGTCCTTGAGACCGACGATCTGGTAATCGGCGGGTTCCTTGCGGCTGCGCAGCTGCGTGTTCTTCGTGGGGGTCACCGGAGTCGCGACGTCGACGACGACACGCCTCGGCGAGTCGAGCGTGAACGTGCGGTACCCGGTCTGCGCGCTCAGGTCGAGCACGACCGTGACCTGGTCCTTGCTGTTGCCGGTGATGATCGCCTGACGAAGCGTCGGCAGCTTCGTCTGGATCGCGTTCGGGCCCGTGTAGGTCTTTCCCGACGACGGGGGCTTGATGACGGCCGGCTTGAGTGTGATGGCTGTGAGCGTCGTTCCCTTCAGCTCGACACGCTTGCCGGACACGTCCTTGATCGTGACGGCCGACACGTTCGTGATCGGGACCACGTTGACGTTCGGGTGCGCGTTGCCCACCTCGAACACGATCCGGTCGAATCCGGGATGTCCGCCGGTGGTGATCTTTCGGACCTCGGCACGCTTGGTTGCGGCCTCGGCGGGAGTGGCGACCGCGACTGACGCGACCATTGAGGCCGCAACCAGCAGGGTCAGTGCGGTGGTCAGGGACCACCTCATGCGTGTCATCGTCGGACGACTCCTCGGGAATCCGGCCGTCCACGCAGGTGTGGGACGCGTCCGGTCGTGCACCCAGTTAGACGAGACCGCATGCAAAACGATGGCGTGAATCAGCCAGGCACCGGCCAGCATTCGGCCAAGATTGAGCCAATCCGACGCTCAGCCCGGCTCGTCCTCGTCGGTGCCGTGCCAGCGCTCGTCGTCGGCGGCCCATGCCTCATCTCGGCGCTCGAGGCGTTCTTTCCATCCACGCGCCGCCTCGGGCGACTCGTAGGGACCGAACCGATTGGCCGCCTTGCACGCGCGTCCCTGTTCGACCGTGCGGTGCTTGAAGCACCAGTAGTAGTCCGCCGTCATGGGGTATCCGGACGGTCGATCCGGGCGAGGCCGCAACTGGTCATGCCGGCGACGGTACCGATGCGTGCTCGCTCCAGGCCGACGATTCCTGACGCATCCGAATGGACACGCGGCGCACGGATAATGCGGTCCGAGGTCACTTTGACGACGGGCATGTATGCCCCATTTCGCGCATCGGGATTCACGTAGTTTCGAGGTACGGCCGGCGTGTCCGTCGGTCGATTGATCGACAGGGGCCGCCATGGCACGGATCGCAACGGCCACCACCCTGCTGCTCGTGGGAACACTCGTCGCGAGCTGCGGGGTCGCCCGGGATGTCAGCGACACGGCCTCGGCGCTCCGTGACATGGCTGCCGGCGAAGCCGACCCTGACACGAGCCTCCCCGACGTCACCGACGGCGATGCGGGCCCGGAGTGGTCTGACTTTCCCGAAGAGCAGAGGTTCTGCGGCGCCACGTGGACCCGCGATGAGATGATGGCCGCCTACGAAGAACACGGCCTCGACGGTCTTCCTCAACGCGTCGGCTTCTCCGGCAGCTTCCTCAACGAAATCGACGAGTTCCACAACCGCTGGCGCATCACCCGTGTCATCGCCGCTGACCGCGAACGCCGCGAGGAAGCCGGACTGGAGCCGCGTCCGTTGATCACCTGCATCGCCGGCACGGCCAGCGCCGACGATCCACGTGACGCGTTCGGGGTGAACGTCGTCTACATCAACGACCACACCGAACCGATCCACACCCCCACGCTCACCGGTGTCGAGGTTCTTCTGACCATCAGGGATGACGACACGATCGAAGACGACACGGGTCCGCATGCCGCCATGCGATGGGTCGGCGAATGCCCGCGCAGAGTCACGCTTCCAACCGGTGGGGGCTACGCGATGGTGCGCTGCGACATCGACGGCCCGCGGGGGCTGGCATCCAGCCACGTCGACGTTCCCGACGGCTTGCCCGAGGACTGCCCTGACGCCGACTTCACGTGCGCGGGGTTGGCCTACTTCCCCAGCCGTGACGCCTTCACCGAGATCCTGGCGGATCCGGACATCAACTACAACGCGAGTTCGTCGTCCTACACCCGCTGGTACTACCCGGACTGACGAACGTGCTTCCGCCGACCACGCGCGTCGCGCCATCAGCCGTGGGGACGATGGGCCCGATCGAGCAAGGGCGCACGCCCCTCGATCACTCCAAGACCTGTCCGTAGCGTGACGGTCAGCGTCATGACTGCCGCGCCCGCAAGCCCGTGGGTGCCCCGTTTGCCGGCGCTGCGGACACGCCCTCCCCGGACTGCGTGGCCCGCTAGAGATCACGCAACGCTCCGGTCCGAAAGGTCGCTCATGACGCCGTCTGCGAGGGTCATCGACCGGTCCGGACTCGGCGCGCTCATCGAACTGTTGTGGGAGTCCGGACATACGGTGATCGGGCCCACTCTCGCGGACGAAGCGATCGTCTTCGGCGAGGTCCGTGGCGTAGACGATCTGCCCGCAGGCTGGACCGACGAGCAGGACGGCGGCACCTACCGGCTCCTTCGACGCGACGACGACGCCCTGTTCGGCTACGCGGTGGGCCCCCACTCCTGGAAGCCGTACCTGTTCCCACCGCGGACCGTGCTGTGGCGGGCACGGCGCACCGACGAAGGCTTCGACGTCGCCGACGAACGTGCCGCGGCACCGACCTACGCGTTCCTGGCCGTCCGTGGTTGCGATCTGGCGGCCATCAGGATCCAGGACCGGGTATTCCTGGGCGAGCATCCCGACCCGGAGTACGCCGGGCGTCGTGAGCGCGCGTTCGTCGTCGCGGTGAACTGCGCGACGCCGGCCGCGACCTGCTTCTGCGTGTCGATGGGGACCGGACCCGGATGCGAGCAGGGTTACGACCTCGCACTGACCGAGCTGATCGAAGACGCGGGCACAGGCGGCGATCAGTCGCACCGGTTCGTCGTCGAGGTCGGGACTGACCGTGGCCGTGAGGTCCTCGACACCATCGATCACCGGCAGGCCGAGCGGGGCGACGTCGACGCCGCCGCGACTGTCCTGGGCGACGCTGCGGCGGCGATGGGTCGTGAGATGCGCACCGACGACATCAAGCAGTTGCTGTACGACAACCGCGACCATCCCCGTTGGGACGACGTTGCCTCGCGGTGCCTGACCTGCGCGAACTGCACGATGGTCTGCCCGACCTGCTTCTGCTCGACCGTCGAGGACACCACCGACCTCACCGGCGACCACGCCGAGCGACACAGGGTCTGGGACTCGTGTTTCACGACGGACTTCACCGAACTCGCCGGAAGCACCGTGCGAGCCAGCGGCCGATCGCGCTACCGCCAGTGGATGACCCACAAACTGGCGACGTGGATCGACCAGTTCGGAACTTCCGGATGCGTTGGCTGTGGCCGCTGCATCACCTGGTGCCCGGTCGGGATCGACATCACCGAGGAGACGCGCGCCATGCGCGAGCACCCTCACGACGCAAAGGCCGATGGTCATGGCTGAGCGCGGGATCCGTCAGTTGCTGGAGGACCACCCCTTCTTCTCCGGCCTCGATGCGCACACGCTCGAGTTCGTGGCCGGCTGCGGTCACAACGTGCACTTCGACGCCGGCGAGTACATCTTCCGAGAGGGCGAGCCTGCCGACCGCCTCTACGTGCTGCGTTCTGGCCGCGTCGCGCTCGAACTGGCCGCCGCCGACCGGGATCTGCTGATCGTCGACACGCTCGGCCCCGACGAGGTCCTCGGGGTGTCATGGCTGGTGCCCCCACACCGCTGGTCATTCGACGGCCGCGCACTGGAGCCGACCAGTGCGATCAGTCTGGACGCGACATGCCTGCGCGCGAAATGCGTCGACGACCCCCAGCTCGGTTTCGCGCTGATGCAGCGCCTTGCCACGGTCGTCTACGCCCGGTTGCGTTCGGCCCGGCTGCGCCTGGCGGACGTCTACGGCCGACCGAAGGGCGGGTGAGACGCCGTGACAACGACCGAACACAGCCTCATCGCACCCACGCCGATGCTGCCGGTCAGCTACCGGGTCGTCGCGCGGCAGCGCGAGACCGCCGACACGGTCACACTCGCGCTCGAGCCGGTCGGGGCCGACCCCATCGACTTCCTGCCCGGACAGTTCAACATGCTCTACGCGTTCGGCGTCGGCGAAGTCCCGATTTCGGTCAGCGGCGCGAGCGAGGGACGAATCCACCACACGGTGCGCGCTGTCGGTGCGGTCACCCGGGCGCTGCACGACATGCAGCCGGGCGCGATGCTGGGTGTGCGCGGACCGTTCGGCACCCACTGGGACCTGCAAAGCGCCCAAGGCGCAGACCTCGTCATCGTCGCAGGCGGCATCGGACTCGCCCCTCTGCGTCCGGCGATCGAAGGCGTGCTCGCGCACCGGGAACGCTACGGGAAGGTGGCGATCCTCATCGGAGCGCGTGCACCCGAGATGTTGATGTTCCCGCATGACGTTCGCGACTGGCGTTCCCGATTCGATGTAACGGTTGAGGTCATCGTCGACGCCGCTGGTGGCGATTGGCACGGCGAGGTCGGCCTCGTCAGCGAGCTCGTTCCCCGCGTCGCGCTCGATCCTGCCGACACGGTCGCGATGGTGTGTGGACCCGAGGTGATGATGCGCGTGGTCGCCGCCGCACTCCACGACCACGGGGTGGCCACCGAACGGATCCGGCTGTCGCTCGAGCGCAACATGAAGTGCGCGATCGGCCACTGCGGCCACTGCCAACTCGGTCCCGCCTTCGTGTGCATGGACGGGCCGGTGTTCGACCTGGACCGCATCGATCCTTTGCTGAGCGTCCGGGAGTTGTGACCATGGCGCAACGTGAGAAGCCGAAGCTCGCGGTCTTCAAGTTCGCGTCCTGCGACGGCTGCCAGTTGTCGGTGCTCAACCTCGAGGACGAACTGCTCGCACTGGCGGGTGAGGTCGAGATCGCGTACTTCCTTGAGGCATCCAGCACGCTCGACGACGGCCCGTTCGACCTTGCACTCGTCGAGGGGTCGATCACCACGACCGACGACGCCGAGCGGATCCGCGAGGTGAGGGCCAGTTCACGCTTCCTCGTGACCATCGGCGCGTGCGCGACCGCCGGCGGCATCCAGGCACTGCGCAACTTCCGCGACGTCGAGGAATTCACGCGCATCGTCTACGCCACCCCGGCCTACATCGACACGCTCACGCGCTCGACCGCGATCGCTGACACCGTCGCCGTCGATTTCGAGCTGCGTGGTTGCCCGATCGACAAGAGCCAACTGGTGGAGGTCGTCACGGCCTACCTGACTGGCCGGCGGCCAGGCATCCGGGCGCACAGCGTGTGCGTCGAGTGCAAGCGGCGCGGCACGGTGTGCGTGATGGTCGCCCGGGGCGAGCCGTGCCTGGGCCCGGTCACCCAGGCCGGCTGCGGGGCGCTGTGCCCGGCCTACGGACGTGGCTGCTACGGCTGCTTCGGACCGATGGCCACACCAAACACGCACTCGCTGGCCGACTGGCTCACCGGGCTCGGCATGTCCTCACCTGACGTCCACCGGGTGTTTCGCACATTCAACGCCGACGCACCCGCGTTCCGCGAGGAAAGCGACCGCCATGAGCCATGACCGCGATCGCACCCTGCACGTCAAAGCGCTCACCCGCGTCGAGGGTGAAGGCGCCATGCTCGTGCACGCCCGGGACGGGCGGGTTCGCAACGTCGAGCTGCAGATTTACGAGCCCCCACGCTTCTTCGAGGCGTTCCTGCGCGGCCGGGCGTTCACCGAGGCGCCCGACATCACCGCACGGATCTGCGGCATCTGCCCGGTCGCCTACCAGATGAGCGCATGCAACGCCCTGGAGGACGCCTGCGCCACAACGGT
>JBJHAX010000070.1:0-8496 GCA_050480705.1 Nitriliruptoraceae bacterium | reverse complement strand
GCACTCGACAACACGATCCAGGACGTCATCATCCGCCGGGAACGCATGCGCGGACGCAATGCCGTGTGGATTCCCGGCACCGACCATGCGGGCATCGCCACCCAGAACGTCGTGGAGCGCCTCTTGGCGGAAGAAGGCACCGACCGGCACACGCTCGGCCGGGAGGCGTTTATCGATCGTGTCTGGGCATTCCGGGAGGAGTCGGGTGGCACCATCCTGCGTCAGCTTCGCACGCTGGGTGCGTCGGCCGACTGGGACCGCGAGGTCTTCACCTTCGACGAGGCACGGTCACGCGCGGTGCGTGAGGTGTTCGTCTCCCTTTACGAGCAGGGTCTGATCTATCGGGGAAACCGACTGATCAACTGGTGCCCGCGATGCGCAACCGCACTGTCAGACATCGAAGTCGAGCATGTCGACACGGCCGGTGAGCTGACCCGGTTCGTCTACCCGTTCGCGGCGCGCGACGAGGCCGACGGTGAAGGCCGCCCGGTTGGTATCGAGGTCGCCACGACCCGGCCCGAGACCATGCTGGGCGACACCGCGATCGCGGTTCATCCGGACGATGCGCGTTACGTGGGTCTGGTCGGCCAGCAGGTCCGTCACCCGTTCCAGGACCGCGTCTTTCCGATCGTCGCCGACGAGTACGTCGACCCCGAGTTCGGCTCTGGTGCGGTCAAGATCACTCCGGCACACGACCCCAACGACCACGCGATCGCCGAACGGCACGACCTCGAGATAATCGAAATCCTCGACGCCGCCGCTGCGACGACCCCGGTCGTCGGTTCGCGGTTCGCCGGACTCGACCGGTTCGAGGCGCGGCGTGCCGTGGTCGCCGCGTTGGACGAAGCCGGTCTTCTGATCGGCACCGAGCCACATCACCACGCGGTGGGCCACTGCTCACGCTGCGAGACGATCGTCGAGCCTCGGCTGTCCGAGCAGTGGTTCGTGCGCATGGGGCCACTCGCCGAACGAGCCGCCGAGGCGGTGCGAGAACGGCGGACCGTGTTCGTGCCCGAGTCCAGCACCAAGCCGTTCCTGGACTGGCTCGACAATCTCCATGACTGGTGCATCTCCCGACAGATCTGGTGGGGACATCGCATCCCGGCGTGGTATGGCCCCGACGGCGAGGTGCGCGTGTCCCGTGAGGACATCGTCGAGGACGGCTGGGTTCAGGACGAGGACGTGCTCGACACCTGGTTCTCGTCGCAGCTGTGGCCGTTCAGTGTGTTCGGCTGGCCGGAACGCACCCCCGAACTCGAATGCTGGTTCCCGACGTCGACGCTCGTGACCGGCTACGACATCAACACCTTCTGGGTGAGCCGCATGCTGATGATCAGCTTGTGGTTCACCGACGAGGTGCCCTTCCGGGTCGTGCACAACCACGGACTTGTCCGTGACGAGCATGGCAAGAAGATGTCGAAGTCGTTCGGCAACGTGATCGATCCGGTCGAGCTCATCGAGCGGTACGGGGCAGATGCCACCAGATTCGCGTTGCTGCGCTCGGCGGCCCCGGGCACGGACGTGCCCATGGCGGAGGAGTGGGTCGAGGGCGCGAAGCGGTTCACCAACAAGCTCTGGAACGCGGGACGGTTCGCCTTGGGGAATCTGGGCGGTGTCGGGCCGGGTCCACTGGGCGAGGCGGGAGCGTGGGCGATCGAAGACCGGTGGATCCTGTCCCGCCTGGCGCAGGTCCAGCGGTCGGTGGAGGAGGGCTACGACGGCTACGACTGGCCGGTGGTTGCCAGGAGCCTGTACCACTTCGTCTGGGACGAGTTCGCCGATTGGTATCTGGAAGCGATCAAGATCCGGATCTACGGCGAGGACGAGGCTGCTGCTGCCACGGCACGCCACGTGTTGGCCTCGGTGCTCGACCGGGTGCTGCACCTGCTGCATCCGCTGATGCCGTTCGTCACCGAAGCGCTGTGGCGGGCCTTGACCAGCGCGCCAGGAGGAAGCACGTCGCTGATGGTGTCCGACTGGCCGGAAGGCCCCATCGCCGAGATCGATGAAGACGCGGAACGCGACTTCGCCGTGATTCGGGATCTGGTCACCGAGGTGAACCGCTTCCGATCACAGAACAGCATCGCACCCTCAGCGCGGTTCGAGCTCGTCGTGGCCTCACAGGAACGCAAACTGCTCGAACGCCACCGGGTCCTCGTCGAATCATTGGCTGGGTTGTCTGCGCTGCGGTGCGTCGATGCGTTGGCGGAACTCCCCGGAACCTCGACCGTGGTGTTCGGAACGGGTCAGGGGCAGGTGAACCTTGCGGGGCTGATCGATGTCACGGCCGAACTGGCGCGCCTCGGCAAGGAGCTGGACCGCACCCAGGCGGAGCTTTCGCGGGTCGACGGAAAACTCGCAAACGATGCGTTCGTCGAGCGAGCTCCGGCTGAGGTCGTCGCCAAGGAACGCGAACGCCGTGAAGAACTGGCACGAAACCATGCGCAGCTGAGCGAACGCCGTGATGCGCTCGCTCAGCTGGGGTGAGACGCCTCACCTCGGAACCGGACATCCGGTTCGGATGTCGGCGGTGGACGTCGGGTATCGCCGTTGGTTCAGGCTTCCTGGGTTGGCGACCGGCTGCTCCGCGGTCGAGTTCGACCGGGGTGTGTCGCCAGGTCAGGGTGGATCGCACCCGCCGCACGTCGGGACCCGGGCGCGCCGGCCACTCGGCACCGTTCGCGTGGTCAGTCCGGATCGTCGATGCGTCCAACGGCGGGTTCCGTCATCCAGGCGCCGGACAATCCATTCGTGGCGTCTGGTGCGGTTCGCTGACGCGCACAGCGGCTGAATGTTGGACAGATCGGTACCACCACCTTCACGCCAACTGACGATGTGGTCAGCGTCGCAGGTGACCGCTGCTCGTTCGCAGCACGGCTCGGCACAGACACGGTCGCGGGCGAGCATCGCGTCACGCAACCATCCGCGCGCGAGTCGCATCCGGCGTCCGACGCCGAGTACCTCTCCGGTGTCGTCGAGCACGATGGCGCGGACTGCTGCGCCACCCTGGTCGATGAGGGTGCGGGCGGTGGCTGATGCCACGCGCAGGTGGCCACCGGTGATCGAACTGAGGACGTGAGCGGGGGTGTCGTCGTGGCCCAGCAGCGTGTCGAGCGACATCGTGAGAAGAAGTGTCGGAGCCACCGGCAGGACGCCTGACGTGGTGGTCGCCGGGTTGGTCGCTGATTCGGCGCGGTTGGTTGCGCCCGCTGTTCCCGACACCTGCGTAGGCGTTCCAGAGCGTGCGCCTGCCGGTGATGATGGGTTGTCCGTTCGGCTACCGGCCGCGAGGCTTGCCGCCAGGACGTCGACGAGCTTCACCGCACGGCGACGTGCCTGTGTCCTGGGCTGTCGGCGTCCGGATTCATCGTCCGTTTCATCCGCATCACTGCCCGCGGGTGGAGGGCCCGGGTCGGTCGCTCGCTCGACGATCGCCAGCCCCAAGCCGTCGAGTTCGGCGTACAGCCGACCGCCTTCTCCATCGAGGTGGGGCTGCAGGTGGACGAACGGCTTTCCCGACCCCGGGTGCCGCTCCCTGCCGTTGTCAGGATCGAGTGAAGCGATTGTCTGGTTGACCACGTGGAGGATGGCGTCGGGCTCGGCATCGCTGAGTGCATCTACCTCCGGCCCGAGCGCGTCATCGATGTGGCGGCACAGGTGTCCGGGCAGCCGCTCGCACTTGAGCGCGATGGCGCGCACCTGGCTCCATGACAGGATTCCGCGCCGGAACGCGTCACGCACTCCGGGCAGGAGCCGGAGCGTGTCGGCGGCAGTGCCGAGCATGCGCCGGTCCGAACGGGTGCATCGGCCTTCCGCAGCGAGCCACGTTTCGACGTCGAGCCCGGTGCTCTGGTCGACCTCGCCAGATTCGTGCATGTATCCGACGAGTTCTACTGCGCGGCACTGAAGCCGGTCGAGCTCGCGCAGTGTCTCCAACAGGTCACCGAGTGGCGGACAGTTCTCGCCGATCGAGGGGTCGGGCGCGCCGCGGACGGAGAGGCCACCGCGGTTGTCGTTGCGTGAGGACGGCCCGCGGTCCAAGCCGTCACCCTGCCGAGAGGGCCTGTCGTTGGAACCGCACGCCGGAGGGCTACCGGACGTGTGGTCCGGTGCTTCGGCGGGCGCGGTCGTTGTCTGCATCGAACGTATGTTCGCATATGGGTGAGGCACCGGCCTGACGGTCTGCGACGAGATGTGGAAAAGCAGGCCAGGGTGGTCGCATGCGGGCGTGGTCGCCCGCGGCGCATCCTGCGGAGTTGTCGCCCGAGGGCCGGCCACGGGAAGTGGCCGCTCGGAGGTAGCCACCGGCGCTGGATACGGATGCGTAACTTACGATAGCGTAGGTGGCGGATCGCTCGCCGTGCGCGAGCTTGCTCGCCGCGCACGACAAGGCGGGTATCCGCAGGTCGGAAGCGGTTGACGCTTCTGACCTGCGGATGCCTGACGAGATGACCGGACAAGTTCCCACCTGAATCGAGGCCCGAATTGACGCCCAACCGCTTGTCGGATCGTGACCTTCTCGCCGAGTTGGAGCCCGTCGCCGAAGCCCAGCTTCGCGAACATGAAAAGATCGCCGACGAGTGGTTCCCGCACGACTACATCCCGTATTCGATGGGACGCGATTTCGACAGCGACCCGTGGACACCGGATCAGTCCCGGCTGACCGGGGTCGCCCAGATCGCGTTCGAGGTCAATCTGATGACCGAGGACAACCTGCCGAGCTACCACCGGGAGATTCACGACATGTTCGGCCAGGGTGACGGCGCCTGGATCAACTGGGTCCACCGCTGGACCGCTGAGGAGGGTCGCCACTCGATCGTTCTCCGCGACTACCTCGTCGTCACCCGAGCGATCGACCCTTACGAGCTCGAACGGGCGCGCATGGCTCAGGTCATGCAGGGATACGACCACGACAACAAGGGCACGCTGACCGGCATGGCCTACGTCGCCTTCCAGGAGCTCGCGACACGGGTCAGCCACCGCAACACCGGCAGGTACTCAGACGATCCGGTCGCCGACCGGATCATGGCGCGTATCGCCAAGGACGAGAACCTCCACATGCGCTTCTATCGGGACATGCTCGGTGCGGCGATGCGTCTCGATCCGTCCGCTGCCGTCGAAGCGATCGTCGACGAGGTCATCGGTTTCGAGATGCCCGGTGCCGGCATGCGCAACTTCCTGTCGAAGTCGGCCCAGATCGCCAACGCCGGCATCTACGACCTGCGCATCCATCACGACGAGATCGTCTGGCCGTTGCTGCGCCACTGGAAGGTCTTCGAGCTGGAGGGCCTCGACGAGCACGCCGAGCGCCGTCGTGACGAACTCGCGGAGTTCCTCACCAAGCTCGACGGACAGGCGAGCCGGTTCGAGGAGAAGCGTGCCGCGCGTCTGGCCCGCCAGCGCGAACGTTCCGGACAGGCCTCAATCGAGGTGGGCGCCACGGCTTCCGAACAGTAGGCGTCAAACGACGTCGCCGATTCGACTGGCATGGCGTCAGAACAGGATCACCACGCTGGTGCCGCCCGACCAACATCCGAGGGCTACCCACGTAGGGCGCCATGCCGGGGCTGCGGCACTACAAGTACCACGTTGCCTGATGCGCAACAGATCGTTAGCTTCCCCAACTCTCTTGGACGCTTCGGGTTGGTGGAGACCACAATGCGCATTCGTTGCCGGCTACGTCGTTCGGTCCGAGGATTCGCACCAGGCGAATCATCGATCCCGAACTGGGTCCGCCGTTCGGTCCGTGCCACGGGGGGAGGGGGACGCGGAGGGCCTGCGGCGTCGGGCACGCCACGGCGCGGTCGGTCACTTCGAGGATCGCGACCCGGCGCTGCGGCCATAGTCCTCGGACCCAAGGGCGTGAACGGCCGGGTGTTCTCCATGGTGCTTGCGGTTGCTGTGGTGTCTTCAGCACTCGTGTCCACCGTGAAGGAGGCTGAGGCGTCGTCGCATCCCGAGTCGGAGGCGTTCGCTCCCAACGGCTCTGTGCAGTAGTTCTCTGTTCCAACAGGAATTTGCTTCTTCACGGTTGAAGCAGCCGGTGCGGCCGGGGGCGGATCGTCCAGCGGAGAGGTTGGGGGACTTGGTGCCAGGGTGGAAGCGCGGGTCGAAGTGCCGTCAACGGTGACCGAGCTTCGTGTCGTCGTTGGCACCCAGGGAGGTGACGGCACGGCCGACCTCTCGAGCGCGGATGGCGGCCCTGGGGGCCTGGGCGGGGGCGGTGGCGGCGGTGCTGCAGGGGTCGAAGAATTCGACGACTTCGTTGCTGGCGGGGGCGGCGGCGGCGCATCCTCAGTCTGGATTCCCAGCGACGACACGGCCCTTGTCCTCGCCGGTGGCGGAGGCGGGGCCGGGAGCCATGGTGGTGGCGGTGCCGGCGGACACGACGGTGGAGATGGCGGTGGATTCGGGTTCGGCTCCGGGGGCACAAGTGGAGGAAGTGGGGGTAGCGGCGGATCCGTGGGGAGCGAGGGAGCCGGGGCCGGCGGCGGAGGCGTGACTACGGGCGGACCTGGCCACACGTCAGGGGGCACGGGGTCCGGCCACCTCGGCGGCGGTGGCGGCGGAGCGGTGTCGGGCGACTTCAGCAACGCCTCTGCGGGGTCGGACGCACCCGGTGGCGGTGACTTCGGCGACGGTGCTTTCGGAGGTGGCGAAGGCACTGGAGGCGATGGTGGGGCAGGGGCCAACCCGGGTGGCGATGGTGGCCAGGGAAACACGAGGCTGGGTGGCCTGGGCGAGAACGGTCGGTCGATCCTCATCGCGCTCGGCGGCGGTGGGGGTGGCGGCGGCATCGGGTTCGGTGGCGGAGGCGCCGGAGGCGGCTCGTTCGCTGAAGGAGTCGCAACGGCGGGCGGCGGTGGTGGTGGCGGTCATGGTGCAGGTGGAGGTGGCGGTGCAGACACCACAGAAACCGGTGAAATCGGTGGTGGCGGTGGTGGAGGTTCTTCGTTCGTCGCCGCCGGTGCCGGGAGCATTTCGGTGACCGACGGCGGCAACGATGGCGATGGTGTGGTCACGATTTCGTGGGATCCGGCGACCGACGGCTGTGTCGGTGGTGGCGGAGGTTCGTCGTCACCGGCCCGGACTGGCTCGGTAGCCACATGCACCTCGTCGACGACGGCGGTCGGTGTCGACGGAGCCATCGTCGTCACCGTCGAAGGCGACGGGTGCGTCATCCTGGACCTGCAGGTGCGCGCGCTGGACGGTGGTGATGCACCGCCACCGCCGGGTCGGACCCTGCCGTTCGGCCTCATCGAGTTCCGGGTCGGGGGTATCGATGTCGGGTCGACGGTGCATGTCACCATCGAGCTTCCCGGCGCGGTTCACGAGTACTGGAAGCTGCACGAAGGTGCATGGACGCAGCTCGATGCACAGGTCGAGGGAAATCTTGTGCGCTTCGCCCTGACCGACGGTGGTGCCGGCGACGCGTCAGGTGTGGCGGACGGCACGATCGTCGACCCAGGTGCGCCGATGGTCGCCATGAGTTTCACCGGCTGATCCTGCAGGTGCCCAGTCCGACCAGCTAGACCGATGCGCCGGACGATTTCCTGTGCTGCGGCGCTCACACGTACCGTTGATGAGGTGACCGTCGCCAAGGCGGTCGTCGGTACGGGGTGATGCGTGATCGGAGCACGGAGCATGACCACGGATACCTCGTACGTCCTGACCTTGCGGTGTGACGACCAGCCCGGGATCGTGCATGCCCTGTCCTCGGGAGTTCTCGAGGTCGGAGGCAACATCCTGGACAGTGCGCAGTTCTTCGACGCGTCGACGGGGCGGTTCTTCGTCCGACTGGAGTTCAGCTCACCCTCGAAGGAACCGGACCGGGTCGAGCAGACGTTGCGTCGAGCGGTGACACGGTTCGAACCGGAGCTGACCTTGCGTCGGTCCGCCGATCGGCACCGTGCGCTGATCATGGTCTCGAAGTTCGACCACTGCCTGGTCGACCTGCTCTATCGACACGAGATCGGTGAGCTACCCATCGAGATTCCGCTGATCGTGTCCAACCACGAGACGTGCCGGCCCATCGCCAAGCGCCACGGCATCCCCTACGAGCACGTTCCGGTCAGCCCGGAGACCAAGCCGGAAGCCGAGCGGAGGCTGCTCGAGCTCGTCGACAGTCACGACATCGACCTGGTGGTGCTCGCGCGCTACATGCAGGTCCTGTCCGACGAGACGTGCGCGGCACTGTCGGGTCGAGCGATCAACATCCACCATTCGTTCCTCCCCGCGTTCAAAGGCGCGCGTCCCTACCATCAGGCGTTCGACCGTGGGGTGAAGCTGATCGGTGCGACGGCCCACTACGTGACCGCCGATCTCGACGAGGGACCGATCATCGATCAGGACGTCGTCCGGGTAGGACACGCGGACAGTGCCGACCGGCTGGCAGCGCTCGGCCGTGACGTCGAACGGCTCGTGCTGTCGCGTGCGGTCAGCCTGCACGCGCAGGACCGTGTCCTGCTGAACGGGAGCCGAACGGTCGTGCTGCGC
>JBJHAX010000069.1:0-8730 GCA_050480705.1 Nitriliruptoraceae bacterium | reverse complement strand
TGCAGGCAGTCCTCGGCACCAGCACCATCGTGTAAGGGTTCGGGTGGGATGGCCCATCGGAAGCCGTGCTTGACGCCGCCCGGTCCGGCGACTCGCCAACCTTGGTCTCGTTCACGCTGACGAAGTTACTGTTCACAGAGCTCATCGTTCGGTGTGAGCTCTCCGACGCGGTCGGTGTCGGACTTCAGGCAGTCCAGCCCAGTAAGAACTCGCCCATCGACATGAGCGCGAACCACGCGGCGACGGTCCCGATCGGGACGAGCAGCGCAGCGAACGGCCGACGGCTGCCGATGCGCCAGACGGCGATCAGCCCGACGAGCCATCCGAGTGCGATGACCGCGAGCGCCCAGGGAGGGGCCATCAGGCCGCTGGCCGACAGCGGGAACACCGCCACGGCGAGATGCAGCACCAGGCTTGCCCATCGCGCCATCCTTGCCGGGAGCGAGGCTCCGCCCGACGATGATGTCGGCGCGGGATCCGAAGTGACACGGTCTGCGGCCATGTCTCGACTCTATCCGTCGTGTTCCGATGGCGATCCAATGCCTGGTTCGACGTCGACCACGGTGCGCAGGTTGCGTCGTGTACAGGTTGTCAGCGGCCGTGCTGCTGAGCGGCCACAATGAGCCAGTGGAGGTGGCCACCGTCCTGCGGAGCCCTTGCGGGCGGCGTCACGGCGGACGCGGCCAGTTGGGTCGGGATGTGGCTGGTCGCGTCGTCGGCAGGGGAGTGGCCGGGCGCGAACGCGACCACGGCGATGAGCACGACGACGACGAGGGTGACCGGCCCCATGACCCAGCGCTCCACCGGATGAGGAGCGGAGAAGTTCGCGATGGTGTTGAGGGTGAGCAGGCCGAGCAGCGCCCAGGTCGTGCGCACCAGGGCCGCGTCGCCCAGCGGGCCTGTGCCGGCCAGGCCGGCGCGCGCGAGAACGAGCCACGCGATGCCGCACAGCACGACCGCGCTGACGGCTGCAACCACCCGGAACCTCGGCTCGAGCGCCCCGTTGTCGGTGGGCGCGCGTCCACCCCAGGTGGCGTCACCCAGCGGCAGACCCAGGGCGAGAGCCAACTGGAAGCCCGCGACCCCGCCGATCAGCACCGCTGCCCCGACGCCGGCCGTCATCGCTGCGGTCATGAGTCCGACTGGTCGGCGACGCGTTCCACGTTCGATGATGATGAGGGCAGGTCCACCCCCGACCGACGAGTTGCGTCCTGGTGCCAGGCGAGCAGGAACAGGCCCGCAACCAGGGGTGCGATTCCGGGTCCGAGCCGCACGGCCTCCACCAGCGCGACCAGGCTGGCGTCGTCACGATCGAGCGGGATCGAGGCGCTCCGGGCAAGCGGCGCGATCGACGGTCCGGTCACCGGGATGCTGCCGGTGGCCGCGGTGCTCGCGGAAGGATGCATGCAGGTCTCCTCGGTGATCCCGTGCCCGGCCGTCGCGATGGTCCGGTGGTGAAACGAACCACTGGCGTCGAACCCAACGGCCGGGAACGCGTTCTCACTGGGACGTCGGTCCGAACTACGGCGTTCGGCTGGGTACCTCGGCGGAACCGATCTCTGCCGCGGGCATGAGGATCCCGGTGACGGCGCCCGTTCGGCTCAGCATCGCCTTCCGGTTCACCCACACGATGACCGCGGCGACGATGACCCACACGAGCGTGTCCCACGGTTGCGCGTCGGGGAAGATCGGGTTCATCACCTGGAAATGGAACAGGGCGGCGATCAGGATGCTTCCTCGCGCCGAGTTGAACATGGGCGTCAAGACCACCGAGATGGCCACGACCCCGATGAAGTACGGCACGAACGACCACGAGCTCTGTGGGGTGCCGCTGAGCAGGAACGCCGGCACGTGCCACAGCGCCCAGATCACACCCAGGATCAATCCCGCCCACAGCGGCGCGACGCGGCGCTGGAGCAGCGGCAGCGCCACCCCGCGCCAGCCGAACTCCTCGATGGGTCCGAGGAACAGCGCCAGGACCAGCGCCGGCAGCACGCCGTGCCAGGGCGAGAACGGGAACGGATCGGAGAATGTGCCCGTGATCATGGCGGACCCGTAGACGACGACGGGGATGCCCAGTGCCAGGAACAACCACCACGCGCCCGGCATCCGCCACAGCGTGAGGCGTTTCGCGAAGCTGCCAAGACCCCGGACGCCGTAGTGGCGCAACACCATGATGACCGCCGCGAAGCCCGGGGCGTACACGGCCAGGATGAACAGCGGATGGGTGGTGCTCAGCTCACCGAAGATCGCTTCGATCGGGTCCGGGAACAGGATCAGGAGCGTGGCGAGGCCCCAGGTCAGTCCGAACGTGATCGCCAGGAACGGCCAGATCGAACGGACGGTCATGCCTGCCTCGGACGGCTCGGTCGGCGTGCCTGCCCGCTCAGGGCTGTCCGAACCGGGGTCTTGCTCAGCAGTATCGATGCGTGCTTCGCCCATGGCGAGGCCTCCTACTCGTGTTTGCAACGGAGGTTGGCCGGCATGGACGTACGGTCGGTGCATCCGCCACTCGTAGCAGCGACGTTACACCCACCGTCAACCGGCGCTCCATTGCGGCTGCGGCCTGCGCTCGAGGCCGTGATCTGCACGGTGCCGGTCATTCGGCGGTGACCAGCCGAACGGTGATGCGGTCTCCGTCTCCGACGATGTGCCGGTCGACATCGACCTCGACCACACCGACGAGGACGGAGAGCTCCGTCGTCGTGTCGAGGAGGTCGAACGAGCTGCCGTCGAAGACCAGCCGGTCACCGGCCAGATCGAGGCCAACCGCGGACAGGGCCTGCCGGAGGGTCAGCGGCTCGAAGCCGAACATTGCGCCGAGGTGGCGCGGGTGATGGTGCCACCGGTTGCCGTACCCGGGATGGATGTGGAACTCCGGGTGCAGGTCGTGGAAGCGTGGCTGATCCAGATCGACCAGTTCGCCATCGATGACGATATCGAGACTGCCGTGATCGTGGGCGGCGAACGTGGACATTGCCGCGTTGGCGACCACGGGGAACGCGATCAGCGCCGCGGCCAGCGCGCCAAGGACGACGATGGTTCTGCCCCTGCGGCGCGGGCGACGGGCGACGTGCTGGTGGTGCTCGGATGAGGTCGACAAGGTGTGCTCCTCGGTCGGTTGGTGACGGCCGGGAGCATCCGGGACGTGGCTGTCGCGACGATGTCGCCGCGCTGTCGTGGTGAACCGTCTGCCTGCCGCGCAGGTCCAGGGAGCGCGCGAAGGGGCGTGGGTCTGACGGTCAGGCGATGGGGAGCTCGTCGTCCGGCAGAGCCCGTCCGCGCTCGAGCGCAGCCGCGAAGAGGTCGTCGCCCACCGCAGCTCGCGCATTGTCCTCGGCACGGTCGACGTCGGTCCGTTCTACCTTGGACAGCGGGAGGCCGACCGCGTCGCGACGTGCCTGCGCGGCGCCGAGCAGCACGGCTGCGTCCTCGCCCCGTCCGACGGCGGCATGGGCGGCCGCGAGCCCTTCGAGCGCGAGTGCGACGCTGCGCGGGTCACCGGTCTGGCAGGCCTGGTGGTAGCTGTCGCGCTGCAGCTGCGCGGCCCGGTCGAGGTCGCCGGACAGTTCCGCGACCGTGCCGAGCCGGGTCAGCGCGTAGGCGCGCACGGCGGGAAGTGGTGCGTCACCGACCCAGGTGACCACCCGTTCGAAGTACTGCTCGGCGTCGACGAGGTTTCCGACCCGCAGGGCCACGAACCCGGCCGCGAGGTCGACCGTGCCGCCCACCATCGCGTCGCCCAGCTCGTCGGCCAGCTGTCGGGCCTGGCGCAGCGAGGCGTTGGCGCCGTCGTGGTCGCCGGCCAGTGTCGCCACCGTCGCACGACGCGAATGCAGGATCGCCTCGAGCTCGGCGAGCCGGAGTTCGACGGCGAGCTCGATGCCCCGGTCGGCGTGCCGCTGGGCGCCGGCCAGGTCGCCGGCGGCCTCGGCGGTGCTCAGCAGCGACCCCAGGCATTGGACCTGGCCCCAGCGGTCGCCGACATCGGCGAATCGGCCGAGCGCCGCCTCGAGCCAGGATCGCGCACGGTCGACATCACCGCTGACGAGGAAGAAGTTGCCGGTCAGCAGGTCGGCGATCGCGGCGTGGCCGTCGTCGCCGGTCTGATCGATGAGCGCTCGCGCGTGGTCGAGGTGGCGGCCTGCCCGTTCGTGGTCACCGAACGCGGTCATCACCGCGGCGATGAGCAGCTCCGCGAACGTGTGATCGGCGAGGGTGCCGTGATCCGCCAGGACGTCGGCGGCGTGCTCCATGCGCGCCGGAAGGTCGAGGGCGGGATCCGCCGTAGGCGCGAGGAGCGCTGCCCACAGCGTCGCCAAGGCGGCTTCGCGAGGCGCCGCGTCAGCGAAGGCGGTGAGCCAGCGCAGACCCTCGGTTCGGTGCCCGCGCAGGTACCAGTACCAGCCCAACTCGGTTGCCAACCGACCGCCACGTCGTCCGTCGACAGACTCCTCGAGCCAGCGCAGCGCAGACCGGAGATCGTCGAGGAGCAGGTCGAGGTGGTCCATGGCCGCCAGCTGGTGGCGGCCACGCAACTGGGGGACCGTGTCGACAACCAGGGTCAGCAGGTGGTCGGCGTGGCGGTCCCGGGTCTCGCCGTCTTCGAGACTGTCGGCGAGCCTCTTCGTCGCGTATGCATGCAGGCTCTCGAGCATCCGGTAGCGGGTGGGGCGGGTGTTCCGGTCGGCGACGAGCATGGACTTGTCCACGAGCGAGGCCACGATCTCGACGACACGCTCCCGCGGCAGGTGGTTCGGGTCTGCGCAGATCGCTTCGATCGCCTCCATCGTGGCGCCGCCGGCGAACACCGCCAGGCGGCGGAAAAGCGTGCGCTCGGCCTCGTCGAGGAGATCCCAGCTCCAGCCGATGACTGCCTCGAGGGTCTTCTGGCGCGGCTGGGCCGTGCGATCACCGCCGGTGAGCACCGTGAAGCGGTCGTCGAGCCGAGCAGCCAGCTCGTCGAGCCCGAGCGTGCGGACCCGTGCGGCGGCCAGCTCCAGGGCGAGCGGGACGCCGTCCAGGCGTCGGCAGACCTCCATCATGATTCGTGCGCCAGCATCGTCGACCGTGATCCGAGGGTCGGCTTCGCGGACGCGGTCCAGGAACAGTGCCGTGGCGCCCCATCCATCCAGGCCGTCGGCTTCGGCCTCGGTACCGGGTGGCGGAAGCGTGAGGGACGGAACCGACCAGACCGACTCGCCGGTGATGC
Organism: Nitriliruptoraceae bacterium; assembly: GCA_050480705.1. Classification (GTDB taxonomy): domain Bacteria; phylum Actinomycetota; class Nitriliruptoria; order Nitriliruptorales; family Nitriliruptoraceae; genus JBJHAX01. The sequence continues at coordinate 3,518 of JBJHAX010000069.1, read as the reverse complement.
CCAGTGCCTCGCGACTGGTGGTCAGGACGGTCAGTTCGGCGGTCGCGCCCAGCAGGTCGCGTACGAACGTGGCGACCGCGTCGACCAGGTGCTCACAGTTGTCGAGTACCAGCAGCGCACGCCGCCTTTGCAGCGCCGCCCTCAGGCGTGCCGCGGTGTCGCGCGGCTCCGGAGCCCCGGCGGCCAGTCCGGCCTCGGTGGCCAGACCGATCGTGTCGGCCACGGCCTCGGCGACGAGCGTCGGGTCCTGCAGGCCGGCGAGTTCGACCAGCCAGGCGCCGTCGGTCGCCGGGCCGCGGTCGAGCGTGCGGGACGCGGTCTCGATGGCCAGGCGGGTCTTGCCGACCCCGCCCGGTCCGGTGAGGGTCACCAGCCTCGAACGGTGCAGAAGGTCGACGACCCGATCGAGGTCGTCGGCGCGACCGACGAAACTCGACAGCGCCCGCGGCAGTGCGCTCGGAAGCACCGTGGCCACGGCCGGACGGTGCGCCTCGGTGGTCGTCAGCGGCGGATCGTCGTCCTGCCGTAGCAGCGCCTCGTGCAACGACACCAGGTCACGGCCAGGGTCAATGCCCAGCTCCTCGTCGAGCACACGTCGGGTGTCGTGGAAGACCTGGAGCGCATCGGCCTGCCTGCCGCTGCGTGCCAGCGCAAGCATCAGCTGGCCGCGGAGCCGCTCCCGCAGCGGATGGCCGACGATCAGCTGTTCGAGGTCGGCCACGAGATCGCGGTGGCGTCCGGCCCGCAGATCGGCGTCGATGCGGTCCTCGATGGCGCCGAGCCGAAGCTCCTGCAGCCTGGCGGCGGCGACCTCGGCGAACTCCTGGCCGGCGAATTCAGCAAGCGGCGCGCCACGCCACAACGCCAGTGCGCCAGTCAGTCTGCTCAGCGCTCGATCGACGTCCCCGTCGTGCAACGCCTGGCGTCCGTCGCGTGCCAGGCGCTCGAACCGGACCGCGTCGACGTGGTCGGGTTCGGCTCGCAGCACGTAACCCGGAGGCCGAGAAGCGACCAGGTCCTGGTCCTGGTCGTGCAGATTCCGACGCAGCTGCGAGATCTGTGAATGCAACGCGTTCTTCGGATTCGCCGGGGGGTCGTCGGCCCAGATGGTTTCGACCAGCCGGTCGATCGACACGACCTCGCCGACGTGGACGACGAGCAGCGCGAGCAGTGCCCGCTGTCTGGGGCCGGGAACGGCGAGCACCGCGTCACCGTCGGAGACCTCGAGTGGGCCGAGGATGCCGAAGTCCATGTTCGGACCTTAACCGCTGGGCTCGTCACAACGGCCGAGACAGCGCCACCGCAGCGTCACGGCAGCGGTGCGCTGCATGGTGGCCTCGTCACCGAATCTTCCGCACGACAGGAGCACCTGATGGACACCATCGACCGCCACGACCTGGAGTATCTGCTCGCCACCGGCCAGCCCGTCCGGCTCGTCATGGCGCTCGGCCCCGACCGGTTCGCCCGAGCACACATCCCTGGCTCGGAGACCTTCACCGACGTCGGCAGTGCGCTCGACGGCCTCGGGCACGACGAGCCGATCGTCGTGTACTGCTCGGGACCGGCGTGCCAGGCCAGCGCCTGGGCTCAACGAATCCTCGCCACCCGTGGCTACCGCCACGTGCGCCGATTCGTCGGCGGTCTCGAAGAGTGGCACGCCGCCGGACTGCCCCTGGCGACCGACTCCGGGCACGGATCTGTCGCGGCATGAAGCCCATCGACACCGATCAGCTGCTGGCACGAATGGCGAACGGACGACAGATCTGGCTCGTGCACGCCAGCGAGCGGGCGTCGTTCCGCTCCGTGCACCTCCCCGGCGCGCTGACCTTCGCCGATGCCGACCAGGCCGCCGCGTTCCTGCGACCCGACGACACCGTCGTTGTCTACGGACTCGGTCCGGCGTGCCGTGCCAGCCGGGAGCTCGCGACCGACCTGGCCCGCCGCAGGTTCGTCGACGTGTGGCTCTATGCGGAAGGGCTCGAATCCTGGATCGCCGCGGGCGGGCACGTCGAGGGCACCCGCGGCCCCGGCCACACCTAGTGCGTCGGTTCGCGCGACGTCAGTGGGCGCCGTACGCCGGACGCGTCGCCATCTCTGCAGACCCAAGGCCACGCCCCGCTCGACGGCGCAGGTCGGCGGGGGAGCTGACGAGTGTCTCTGGAACGGGGCTTCAGCTGCCCCTTGTCCGTCCACGATCGGCACCCGTCCGATCGCGCCGATCTTCGTGGCGCAGCTGGTCGATGCCGTCGAGGACGAGCTCGAGACCTCGTTCGAACTGCCTGGAGTGGTCGTAGCCCGATGCGCCGAGCTCCTCGACCACCTCGATGAGGTAGGGGAACCTGCTTGCGAGCGACGGGTCGGTCCTGGCCAGATCCTCCCGCCTCGTCTGGGCCGTTGCAGGGATGTCGCTCGGCAGGATCCGTTCCTGGAGGGCGAAGCCGTAGAGGTAGCTGTCCAGCAGGTTGTAGGCGTCGATGGCCGTCCTCACCGACATGCCGGCCTGCGCTCGCAGACAGCCGATACCGGCGTTGTGGTACTCCAGATTGGCAGGTCCGGGAGAGTTGGTCTCCATCAGTTCGACCGCCCACGGATGGCGTCGCAGCGCCTCGCGCATTGCGATTGCCCGCTGGCGCATCGTGGCTCTCCAGTCCGCTCCGGTGGGGGTGTCGACCTCGCTGTAGACCGTCTCGACCATCCCGTTGAGCAGGTCTTCCTTGTTGGCCACGTGCCGGTACAGGGCCATCGGGACCACTCCGAGCTGCGACGCCAGATTGCGCATGCTGAGTGCGTCGATCCCCTTCGTGTCCGCAAGTTCGATGGCGGCCTGCAGCGCCCGTTGCCGGCTCAGCGGGGTGCGCTTGTCCGCGGACGTCGGCACGGCTGACGCTTCTCCTCAGCGGTTCACTTCGGCGGTTCACTTGACGCGCGTACAGCGTACACATACCGTGTCGAAACATGCGTGTACGGCGTACACGCACCAGAGCGCCCGCGACACGGTTGCGGACCGGAATCAGGAGCTGGCGACATGCCCATCACCCCGACCACTCTCACCCGGATCGCCGGTGTCGCCGCCGCCGTGGCCGGCCTGATCTTCATCGGTGTCCAGGTCGGCCACCCCCACCTCGACGCGTCCACGATCACCACGAACGAGATGGCGGCCCGCGGAGCGCTCAAGGTGGCGATGGCCGGCCTGGCGCTGGTCGGCATCACCGGGATGTACCTGCGCCAGGTCACGGAGAGCGGTGTGCTCGGCTTGGTCGGCTACCTGGTGTTCGCCACCGGCTACCTCCTGATGCTGGGCACCGCGTTCGCGGGTGCCTTCGTGCTCCCGGCGGTCGCGGAGGCCGACCCGGGCTACGTCAACGACGTAATCGCTGCGGTCTCCGGCGGCACTGTGGACGGCGACATCGGCCTCTTGGCCCCCGTCATCGTGCTGCAGGGCGTGGGCTACCTGGCTGGCGGGTCGATCTTCGGCATTGCGCTGTACCGCGCAGGGGTGCTCGTGCGTTGGGCATCGG
>JBJHAX010000068.1:0-8737 GCA_050480705.1 Nitriliruptoraceae bacterium | reverse complement strand
CCCTGTGGCAGTGTCTTGACCGGACGGGCGAGCATCGGGTCCACGGGGGGAGCGACCGGCAGCGTCATCACACCTTCCTCGTTCTAACTCGCAACCAGTGTCGTGACCGCCGCCTGCTCGACGACCGTTTCGTGCGGCGTGCGACCAATGCCGGCAGTGTCGGGCACGGCGATGTGGCCGTCGACGAGCACGAACGGCTCGGTGATGTCATCGGCGAAGTACCGGTCCGACGCGGACACGTCGCCGGGAAGATCGAAGCCTGGCAGCGCCGCCATCGCGACGTTCACCGCCCGCCCGACGCCGGTCTCGAGCATCCCTCCGCACCACACCGGCACACCCCGCGCCATGCACACGTCACGAACGCGAACCGAGGATCGCACGCCTCCGACACGGCCGGGCTTGACGTTGATGATGCTGCATGCTCCCAGCGTGAGCGCTTCGTGGGCGCGTGCGTCGTCGACGATGGACTCGTCGAGACACAGCGGCGTGTCGAGGCGTGCTGCGAGGGTGGCGTGGTCGCTGAGACGATCGGGCGCGAAGGGTTGTTCGATCATGGTCAGCCCGAGTTCGTCGAGTCCGTCCATGACGGCGTGGTGCGTAGCGTCGTCGGCGTCGTAGCCGGCATTCGCGTCGACCTGCAACGACAGGGCGTCGCCGAAGTGGTCACGCACCGCGCGCATCGGTGCGATGTCGAAGCCGGGGGCGATCTTGGTCTTGACCCGCACGTACCCCTGGTCGGTGTACGCGGCGATCTGGTCGATGAGTTCACCCGCACCGCCTGCCGGGATGCCGACCGACACCCCGGCGGGAACCCGTGTGCGCACCGCACCGAGATGGTGGGCCAGTGCGATGCCGGCGGCTCGCAGCTGCGCGTCGAGGATCGCGCACTCCAACGCGGCGCGCGCCATGCGGTGCCCCTTGAGATGCGCGGTGCGACGGTCGAGCATGTCGAGATCGAGCGCATCGAGGTCGCCGGCCAGCGCAGGCGCGAGATGATCGCGCAGCACCAATGCGGCACCGTCGGTGAACTCCTCGGAGTAGACGGGAGCGGCCGGCGCGACGCACTCGCCCCACCCGTCGGCGGTTGCTCCACGAACACGGACGAGGAGCACGTCGCGCTCGTGCTGGACGCCGAACGACGTGCGAAACGGTCGAAGGAGGGGGATGCGCGTGCGCAGCGCCTCGATGCGTTCGGCACGAACTGGTGGCAGCGAGGCGCCCACCGTCGAGGTTGCCGTCGCCGCGTCGGTCACGAACCGGCCCGATCTGGCCGGGTGGCGTCGTCGGTCAGCTCGGCCACCTCGCCGCGTGGGGCGAACAGGTACCAGCCGTCCGAGGTGACGCCGCGCACCTCGAGTCCGTCGCGCAACGCCGTCTCGACGCACGTTCGAAACGACGTCGCCCACGCTGCCGCCGTGTCACGATCGTCGCGCCGCAGCCGCTCGACGTCATCGGGGATCCGGACGAGTCGGCGTGGTGCCTGCGACGGTGCCGGCTGTCCGTGCTCGTCGAGCACGACCTCGGCGCCGGTTCGACGCAGTGCCGCGACATCCGGACCGGCGGTTCGCCCCTTGGCCGCCGCAACGACCCGCGGGGCATCGAGTTGCCAGCACACACGAAACCGGTCGGTCGGCAGTCCGGCGTTGCGTTCGTCCGGGGCGCGTCCGTAGACGTCACGCTCGAACCCGACGATCTTCGCGCCAAGCGTGCGCAGGTTGAACACCGCGTTGCGGCGCACCAGTCCGTCGAATGTCCAGCGAACCTGCCCGATGCCGCGCTCCAGGCACCACGCCCGCTGGTGCCATTTCAACGCCCGTCCGACCCCGCGGCCGGTGGCGCCGGCATCGACGCCTGTGATGTGCGAATGCAGGTGCGTCGTCCCGTCCTCGTCGCGTCCCAGGAACGCGACCGTGGCGCCGACGACCCTGCCAGCGGTGCGGGCCAGCGAGATCTGGTTGCCCGCGTGGGCCAGTGCCGTCAGCGCTTCGGGGACCATCAGCGACCCTGCGGCCGCCTCGCGCCCCCACACCGCGTCGAGCAGCCCGGTCACCGCGATCATGTCCTCGTGATCGTGAAGGTCGACGACCTCCAGGCCCGCAGCGAGTGCGGCCTCGTTCGCCGCTGTGCGCGCCTGGTCCGGCAGGTCGTCCACGCTGTCGATTCCTCGTCCGGTCGCGTGCGGTCACGTGGGTGTCGCGGACGTCGGGCGCACACGCACACTTGCGTGCCGGGCCACCTGCAGCAACACTATCTGGCCATGCGCACCATCAGCAGCCCCGTCCCGGACCCGGCAGACGCCGGTCGTGGTCGGCTGCGTGCGCTCCAGGGACTCCTCCCGGCTTCCTTCCTGCTCCTCGCCCTTTGACGCCGCGGCGCCGTCCAGCCCCCAGACGACGGCGACGCGGAGGCTCACACAGGGGACAACCAGGATCAGCAGGATGACGCCGCCACAATGCGGCAGGGAGCATGAGAGATGAGTAGCCCCGTCGACGTCGACAGGGTCGCCGACCGGCTCGGACCCGACGTCACCATCTTCGATACGACCCTTCGCGACGGTGAGCAGTCGCCAGGGATTTCGCTCGACGCACGTGAGAAGGTCGAGATCGCCGAGCAGCTCGCGCGCTTGCAGGTCGACGTGATCGAGGCCGGGTTCTCCGCTGCGTCAGCGGGAGACTTCGACGCGGTCAAGGCCGTCGCCGAGATCGTCGGCAACGCGCCGCGCCGTGCGGCCGGCCCGGCCGGAGCCGACGGTGCGACCGACGACCGTGAGCCGCCGGTGATCGCCGCCCTCGCACGAGCGATGGACAGCGACATCGAGGCGGCCGCAAAGTCGATCGCGCCCGCGAAGCACCAGCGGATCCACACGTTCCTGTCGACCTCGGACATCCACCGCAAGCACATGCTCAACGCCACCGAGGAGGAGATCCTCGCGCAGGCGGTGCGCGCGGTCGAACTCGCCCGCACGTTCACCGACGATGTCGAGTTCTCGCCTCAGGACGCGACGCGGACCGATTTCGAGTTCCTTGTCGACATCTGCGCGGCAGCGGTCGAGGCGGGCGCGACGACCGTGAACATTCCCGACACCGTCGGCTACGCCCTTCCCAACGACTTCGGGGGCTGGATCGCCGAGCTCTACCGGCGCATCCCGGCCATCGAGGAACGTGGCGTCGTCGTCAGCGTGCACTGCCACAACGACCTCGGACTCGCGGTGGCGAATTCGCTGGAAGCGGTGCGCAATGGCGCCCGCCAGGTCGAGGTGGCGGTCAACGGCCTCGGTGAACGTGCCGGAAACTGCTCGCTCGAAGAGGTCGTGATGGCGATCAGGACCCGCGCAGACCTGCTTGGCGTGGACCACGGCCTCAACACTCCCGAGCTGACCCGCACCTCGCGCCTCGTGTCGAGCCTGACCGGCTACGGCGTGCAGAAGAACAAGGCGGTGGTGGGTGAGAACGCGTTCGCGCACGAGTCCGGCATCCACCAGCACGGGGTCCTGGCCGATCGACTCACCTACGAGATCATGCGCAGCGAGGATGTGGGCGCCGACGGTTCACAGATCGTGCTCGGCAAACACTCTGGCCGGCATGCGTTCTTCAAAGCGGTCGACGAACTCGGCTTCGAACTCGACGACGCCGAACGTCAGGCGGCGTTCGTGCGATTCAAGGAACTCGCCGACCGCAAGGGCGTGGTCAGTTCCGAGGACGTCCAGGCGATCGTGATCGCCGAGACGCACGTCAAGACCGACGACGACTACGAACTCGTGTCGCTGCGGGTCGAGGGAGGCACCGACACGCCGCCGCGTGCCGATGTCGCGCTGCGGCTGGTCGATCGCGACGTGGCGGCGGCGCGCGGCGAAGAGGCCGGCGGTGTCGTTCATGCCGGCGCCGAGGGCGACGGTATGGTGGACGCTGCGTGCAGTGCGATTCGGGCTGCAGCGGGACGCGAAGAGGTGTCCCTCGTGTCGTTCCATGTGGCGGCGGTCACCGGTGGCATCGATGCGCTCGGCGAGGTGACCGTCACCGTCGAAGTCGAGGACGGCGAGCACTACACCGGTCGCGGTGTGTCGACCGACATCGTCGAAGCGAGTGCGCGGGCGTTCATCGACGCGCTCAACCGGTCGCGTCGGCTCGTGCAACGCGGGTCGGATTTCAAACCCTGACCGCGGTCGCCGAGGCGACGACTGCGGCCGGGCCAGCTGGTGGATACCGAGAGGAACGTGATGACCGCCAAGACGATCGTGGAGAAGATCTGGGAGCAGAACGTCGTGCGTTCCGGGGAGCAGGCCCCCGATCTGCTGTACGTCGATCTGCACCTGGTGCACGAGGTCACCTCGGCCCAGGCGTTCGACGGGTTGCGGCAGACAGGTCGCGTCGTCCGCCGGCCGGACCTGACGCTGGCGACGATGGACCACAACGTGCCGACCGACCCGCGCCAGGTGTCGGGTGAGCTGCCGATCACCGATGAACTGTCGATCAAGCAGATGGATGTGCTGCGCGCCAACTGCGAACAGTTCGGCATCCGGTTGTTCGAGATGGGCAGCCGCAACCAGGGCATCGTGCACATCATCGGTCCCGAGCTCGGGCTCACCCAGCCGGGGGCCGTGATCGTGTGCGGCGACTCGCACACCGCGACCCACGGGGCCTTCGGCGCGCTCGCGTTCGGTATCGGGACCTCCGAGGTCGAGCATGTTCTGGCCACGCAGACGCTGCCGCAGCGCATGCCAAAGACGCTCGCTGTCGAGGTCGAGGGAGCGCTGCCACGCGGCACGGCCGCCAAGGACCTCATCCTGCACGTGCTCAACACCATCGGAGTCGACGGCGGCACCGGGCACGTCATCGAGTATCGCGGCGAGGCCATCGAGGCGCTCTCGATGGAAGGCCGCATGACCGTCTGCAACATGTCGATCGAGGGGGGAGCCCGTGCCGGGCTCATCGCACCCGACGAGACGACGTTCGCGTTCCTCAAGGACAGGCCGCTCGCACCCAAAGGCGACGACTGGGACGCTGCCGTGGCGGCGTGGCGTTCGCTCGCCACCGACGAGGGAGCGACCTTCGACCGCACCGTGGTCATTGACGCGTCCGCCGTCGCGCCGACCGTCACCTGGGGGACGACCCCGGCGATGTCCGTGCCGGTCGATTCGAAGGTTCCCACCATCGGCGATGCGCCAGACGAGGCGACCGCGCGGCAGTGGGAACGATCCCTCGACTACATGGGCCTCGAGGGCGGCGAGTCCATCACCGACATCCCCGTGGACAAGGTGTTCATCGGTTCGTGCACCAACGGGCGCCTCGAGGACCTTCGCACGGTCGCTGAGGTGGTCCGTGGACGGCGTGTCGCGGACTCGGTCCACGCGCTGGTCGTGCCGGGGTCGAGCATGGTGAAGGCCGCCGCCGAGGCGGAGGGCATCGCCGAGGTGCTCGTCGAGGCCGGCTTCGACTGGCGTGAACCCGGATGCTCGATGTGCCTTGGGATGAACCCCGACCAGTTGCAGCCCGGGGAACGCTGCGCGTCGACGTCCAACCGCAACTTCGAGGGCAGGCAGGGATTCAAGGGGCGCACCCACCTGGTGTCGCCCGCGATGGCGGCAGCCGCTGCGATCCACGGCCGCTTCGTGGACGTGCGCGACGAGTACGACGTGGAGGCCAACTGATGGAGCCGGTCAGCATCGTGTCGAGCCGGGCGTGCCCGATCGACGCCAATGACGTCGACACCGACCAGATAATCCCCAAGCAGTACCTCAAGCGTGTCGAGCGCACCGGGTACGGCCCGTTCGCGTTCTCCGAGTGGCGCTACCACGAAGACGGTTCGCCCCGCGAGGACTTCCCGATGAACCGCGACGAGCACGCCGGCGCGCAGATCCTCGTCGCGGGACGCAACTTCGGTTGCGGCTCGTCACGCGAACATGCCGTGTGGGCGCTCGAGGACGCGGGGTTCCGAGCCGTGGTCGCTTCGTCGTTCGCCGACATCTTCCGCACCAACTGCGGCAAGTCGGGGGTGGTGTGTGTCCCGGTCGACGACACGATCGTGCGGCAGCTGTTCGCGATGATCGAAAGCGACCCGTCGGTGGAGGTCACCGTCGACCTTCCCGAGCAGCGTCTGCGTGTGGCGGCCATCGACGGATTCGACGCGATCGACGTGCCCTTCGAGATCGACGCGCACACCAAGCACTGCCTGCTCAACGGGCTCGACGACATTGCGCTGACGCTCGAGCACGAGCCGGACATCTCCGCCTACGAGCAGACCCGCGCCGGTTGGCGCCCGCGAGTGCCCGCTGCCTGAACGCGGTGGCGCGGCGCGCAGGTAGCTCCTGCGGGCTGTGCCACGCGCGGGCCGGAGGCCGGCTGTGGGGTGCGTTCAGGCGTCGAGCGCCAGGTCCTCGATCGGTTCGGCGCCTGTCGCGCGAAGCGCCGAGGGTGGCACCTCGAGCTTGATGCGCCGGCTGCCGCCGCCTACGACGACGCGGTCGAGTTGTTCGATGCGTGCGTCCATCCACAACGGCAACGCGGCGCCGCTGGTGGTCGCCTGTGGGAGGCCGAACGGGGTCACACCACCGATCTCCATACCGGTGACGTCGTGGGTGAGCTCGGGCGGCGCGAACGAGAGCTTGCGCACGCCCAGCAGCTTGCGGACGCGCTTGTTGACGTCGAGCCGTGTCGTGGCGAGCACCAGGCAGGCAGCCATGACGGGCTCGGGGTCCTTCGAGGCGACCAGGATGCAGTTCGCCGAGGTTTCCAGCGGGTAGCCGTAGTGCGCACAGAATTCGGCGGTGTCGGCGAGCGACGGATCCACCGGGATGGTCGTGAACGCCTCTCCGGTGGCCTTGACGGCATCGAGAACGCGTTGTTCGAGTGGTGTCGCATCGTCGTGTCGCACGGCCCACCTCCGACGGACGAACGTACGCCAACACGGCATCGCATGCCTGTAGCGTGACGGCGTCTTCTGCGCGACGGTGCCATCGGATGGCGGCGGGCGGATCGGGAGCGGCACGTTGCAGGATCGACCCATCGGCGTCTTCGACAGCGGCCTGGGCGGGCTGACCGTCCTGCACGCCATGGCAGACCTGCTGCCGCACGAAGACGTGATCTACCTGGGCGACACGGCGCGTTATCCCTACGGTGACCGCGACGCGAGTGACGTGACCACCTACGCACTGCAGATCGCCGACGAGCTGCTGGCACGAGGAGTCAAACTGCTCGTCGTAGCCTGCAACAGCGCGACCGCGGCGGCACTCGATGAGCTGCGCGCCCACTCACCGGTCCCCGTCGTCGGTGTCGTCGCTCCAGGACTGCGTGCTGCTGCCGCCGCGACGCGAACCGGGCGCGTGATGGTGATCAGCACGCGCCTGACGGCGCTCAGCGGCGTCTACGAGCGCACAGCGCAGCGTCTCGGCCTTGACGTGGCCGTCAGCGTGCACGCATGCCCGGGCTTCGTGGAACTCGTCGAGGCAGGCGACGTCGACTCCCCTCGAGCACTCGACGTCGTCCGCGAGCGGCTCGCTCCGATGCTCAACGCCCGCATCGACACACTCGTGCTCGGGTGCACCCACTTCCCGCTGCTCGCACGGCCGATCCTGGAGGTCGTGGGCCGGCGTGTCACACTCGTTTCGAGCGCGGACGAGACCGCGTTCGAGGTGCGCGACCTGCTGCAGCGCACCGGTTGGGACCGGCCGGCCCGCCGGACGCGCCGCAGGGTCGACGCCCTCACAACAGGTGACGCCGACCGTTTCGCCGAGCTCGCCGGCCGTTTTCTCGACGGCACACCGATAACGGTCGGCCATGTCCGTCTCGGGACGCCCCCCGGCGCCACCGGCTCACCCGGCGACGAAGGTGCGGGCCTCGAGGCGCGAACGCAGCTCGTCGTCGAGGGCGGTCGCGATCACGGTCCGGGCGAGCGCGACAGCACCGTCGCGGACCGCCACGTCGGCGGAGGGCCCCACCGCAGCCGCCGTGAACCCGGGTTGATGGTTGACCGCGCCGTCGGTCTCGATGCGCACGAGCGGATGGATCGCAGGCATGACCAGCGAGACGTTGGCCATGTCCGTGGATCCTGACAGCGGCGCGTCGTCGTCGGCGTCGGCGAACCGACGCCCGACCGCGGTCGCTTCCCGGACGTAGATGTTCTCGAGTTCGGTGTCGGGCCGGAACTCGGAGTACGCGGGTCCCGGAGTGTCGAACGTCACCTCCGCGCCGGTCGCGAGCGCCCCTGCTTCGAAGCAGCGCTGGACGCGCGGATACAGCGACTCGAGCTTGTCGAGGGTCGCGGCCCGTACATACCACGACCCGGCGGCGTGTTCCGGGACGATGTTGGGCGCATCGCCACCGTCGGTGACGATGCCGTGGATGCGGTCGTCGGGTCCGATGTGCTGGCGCAACAGCCCGACCGCCACCTGCGCGATCGTGATGGCGTCCGCGGCGTTGACGCCCGCTTGCGGAAACGCCGACGCATGCGCCGACCGGCCGCGATAGCGCACGTTGAGGTGGCGGACCGCGAGACACGGCATGCCCGGCGCCTCGTAGGGGGCCGGATGGATCATCATCGCGGCGTGCAGCCCGTCGAATCCACCCCTGTCGAGCATGAAGATCTTGCCGCCACCGCCTTCCTCGCCCGGCGTTCCGAGCAGGTGGACGGTGACACCGATGTCGTCGGCGACCTCGGCGAGTGCACTGGCAGCGCCCACGGCTGCCGCTGCGATGATGTTGTGTCCGCAGGCGTGGCCGATGCCCGGAAGTGCGTCGTACTC
>JBJHAX010000067.1:0-9334 GCA_050480705.1 Nitriliruptoraceae bacterium | reverse complement strand
GCAGCCCTACTGCGGCATCGACCAGTACGACTTCGACGTGCCGACCGAGGACGCGGGCGACTCGTACGCGCGCTTCCTCGTACGGCTCGAGGAGATGCGCCAGTCGCTGCGCATCATCCGCCAGGCGCTCGACACGCTGCCGGGCGGCCCCGTCATGGTCGACGACAAGCGCATCGCCTGGCCTTCCCAGCAGTCGCTGGGTGCGGACGGGGTGGGCAACGACCCCGAGTACATCCGCCACATCATGGGCGAGTCGATGGAGTCGCTCATCAACCACTTCAAGCTGGTCACCCAGGGCTTCACGGTCCCCGCCGGGCAGGTGTACGTCCCGGTCGAGTCGCCGCGCGGCGAGCTCGGCTACGCGGTCACCTCGACGGGCAGCAACAAGCCCTACCGCGTGCACGTGCGTGACCCCAGCTTCGTCAATCTGCAGGCCGCGGACGAGATGTGCCGCGACCACATGGTCGCCGATGTGGTCGCCGTCGTGGCCTCCATCGACCCCGTCATGGGCGGCGTCGACCGCTGACACGAGCCCGCCAGGAGCACCGACGACATGCCGATCTCGCAGGACACGCGACGCGACGCCGAACGTCTCGTCGAGCGCTACCCGGTCGCCCGGGCGGCGCTGCTGCCGCTGCTCCACCTCGTGCAGTCCGACGAGGGTCACGTCAGTGACGAAGGCATCGCGTTCTGTGCCGAGATGGTGGGGATCTCGCGCGCCGAGGCCGCCGCCGTGGCGACCTTCTACACGATGTACAAGCGTGAGCCCTTCGGCGACTAACTGCTGAGCGCGTGCACCAACCCGACCTGCAAGATCGCGGGCGGCCAGCAGATCTACGACGGCTGGGTCGGGGCCTGCGAGGGCCACGTCGACCGCGAGGGCGCAGGCGTGATGGTCGAGCACGTCGAGTGCCTCGGCATCTGCGACGCCGCGCCGGTGGTGCAGATCAACTACGAGATGTACGGGCCGGTCACCGTTGACGAGGCGATGGATCTGCTCGCCAAGGCGAAGGCAGGTGACCCGCCTGCGTCCGAACGCTCGGGACACACCCCCGGCACGTTCCGTGAGGTCGAGCGGGAGCTGTCGGGCATCGACGACGGCGTCCACCGGCAACTGGTCGCCGCTGCGAAGGCGCAGGCCGAAGCGGAAGTCCCGCCCGCCTACCGCACCGGTGAGACCGACCTGCCCGTGACCCACCCCGGTGGCGATCCGGCCGGCCACGGAGGCCGCGCCCACCGCGAGCGCGCCGAGCGTTCCCGCCCCGCGTCGAACATCGCGAACGGGGAGGGCGGAGCATGAGTGCCACCGGCCAGGTCACGGCGCTGACCGCGCGGTACGCCGTCGAAGGTGTCGACGACATCGACGTCTACGAGCAGCACGACGGCTACGACGGGCTGCGCCGCGCCCTCGAGATGGAGCCTTCGGCGATCGTCGAGGCCGTCAAGGAGTCGGGGCTGCGTGGTCGCGGCGGTGCGGGGTTCCCGACCGGCTTGAAATGGTCGTTCGTCGCGCAGGGCACCGGCAAGCCGGTCTACGTCGTCTGCAACGCCGACGAGGGCGAGCCCGGAACCTTCAAGGACCGCGAGCTGATGGAACGTGACCCCCACCAGCTCGTCGAGGGGATGATCGTCGCAGGCCTCGCCCTCAACTCCGAGCAGGGCTACATCTATCTGCGCGGCGAGTTCGCCCACGCCGGCCGTGCGTTGTCCGCCGCGATCCGTCAGGCATACGCCAAGGGTTATCTCGGCACCGACGTCATGGGGTCGGGTCGCCGCTACGACCTGATGCTGCACCGCGGCGCCGGCGCCTACATCTGCGGCGAGGAGACCGCACTGCTCGAGTCGCTCGAAGGCCGGCGCGGCCAGCCGAGGCTGCGCCCGCCGTTCCCCGCAGCCCACGGCCTGTTCGGCTGCCCCACGACCGTCAACAACGTCGAGTCGATCGCCGCCGTGCCCCACATCCTGCGGCACGGTGTCGACTGGTGGCGCGGCTGGGGAACCGAGAAGTCGCCGGGGCCGAAGCTGATGTGCGTCTCCGGCGAGGTCGCCTCCCCCGGCAACTACGAGGTCGCGATGGGCACCCCGGTGTCCGAGATCATCGAGATCGCCGGCGGGATGCGCGAGGGTGCCGAACTGAAGTTCTGGTTCCCGGGCGGATCGTCCACGCCGATGCTGCCCGCCGAACAGGCCGGCCTGCCGTACACGTTCGAGGACATCCAGGAAGCCGGCTCGCTGCTGGGTACCGGGGCGTTGATGGCCTACTCGACCCAGACCTGTGTCGTCGACACGGTGTGGCGTTTCACCCAGTTCTACGAGCACGAGTCCTGCGGCAAGTGCACGCCGTGCCGCGAAGGCAGCATGTGGCTGTCGCAGATCTACCGGCGCATCGAGACGGGCAGCGGCCGCGACGACGACCTGGCGTTGCTCGAGGACCTGTGCGACAACATCTTCGGGCGCGTGTTCTGTGCGCTCGGCGACGGCATGACCTCACCGATCGTGTCGAGTCTGAAGTACTTCCACGACGAATACGTCGAGCATCTCCGTCAGGGACGTTGCCCGCTGGGCACGACCGAGCCGCGACGCGACATCCCCGTCGTCGCCATGCACGGGGGTGGATGACGTGAGCGAGCCGGAGAACGCCGTGGAAACCGTCACCCTCACGATCGACGGCCGCGAGATCACCGTCCCGGCCGGGACGCTGATCATCCGGGCCGCCGAACAGCTCGGCACGATCGTGCCGCGCTTCTGCGACCATCCGCTGCTCGATCCCGTCGGTGCGTGCCGCCAGTGCGTCGTCGAGGTCGAAGGGGCGCCCAAGCCGATGATGTCGTGCACCACGCCGGTGGCGCAGGACATGGTGGTGCGTACCCATCTCACCTCGGCGATGGCCCGCAAGGCGCAGGAGGGCACGCTCGAGTTCCTGCTGATGAACCATCCGCTCGACTGCCCGATGTGCGACAAGGGCGGCGAATGTCCGCTGCAGGACCAGGCGCTCACGCACGGGACCAACACCGCCCGGTTCGTGGACCAGAAGCGGCGCTACGACAAGCCGGTCGCGGTCAGCGAGCAGATCCTGCTCGACCGTGAACGCTGCGTGCTGTGTGCACGCTGCACCCGTTTCGCCGAACAGATCGCCGGGGATCCGTTCATCGAACTCTACGAGCGCGGCGGGCTCGAACAGGTCGCGATCTTCGAGGACGAGCCCTTCCACAGCTACTTCTCGGGCAACATCATCCAGATCTGCCCGGTGGGTGCGCTGACCTCCACCTCGTACCGCTTCAAGGCGCGCCCGTTCGACGTCGTCACCACCCCGAGCGTCTGCGACCACTGCTCGGCGGGCTGCACGCTCACCGTCCAGTCGCGCAAGGGCGAGATCCAGCGCCAGCTCGCCCGCACCAACATGGACGTCAACGAGGCCTGGAACTGCGACAAGGGCCGTTTCGGTTTCCGTCACCTGACCGCCGCGACACGCGTCGCCGAACCGCTGATCCGCGAGGCCGGTGAGCTGCGCGCCGCCGGCTGGGCCGAAGCGCTCAAGACGGCGAACAGCGCGCTTGCGCGTGCCCGTGCCGAAGGCCCGGGACGTGTTGCGGTGCTCACCGGGTCGCGGCTCGCCGACGAGGACGCCTACGCGACCGCGAAGTACACGCGTGCCATCCTGGGCAGCGACGACCTCGACCACCGCACCAGGTTCGCGCCCGACAGCGAAACCGGCGAACTGGCCGCGCTCGCGGCGAGCCCCGGGACGGCGACCTACGCCGACATCGAAGCAGGGGACGTGATCGTCGTCGCCGGGCTCGACCCGGAAGAGGAAGTCCCGATCCTGCACCTGCGCCTGCGCAAGGCGTGGCGCAACAACAAGGCGCGCATCGTCGTCGTCGGCCCCCACCGCGGAACGCTCGGCGACATCACCTGGCGGCATCTGCCCACCTCCCCCGGCGACGAAGCGGCCATGCTGCGCCAGTTGGCGAACGGCCGCGGCCGCGGGATCGTGCGCGACGTGGCCGACGCGCTCGACCAGGCGGAACGTGCGGTCGTCCTCGTCGGCGAACGCGCAGGCGAAGGCAGCATCACGGCGGCATCGGAGTTCGCGACCGAGCGCGCAGGACACTTCGCGTGGGTGCCGCGACGCGCCGGGGCGCGCGGCGCCGTCGACGCCGGCCTCGCCGCGGGCCTGCTGCCCGGAGGGCGCCGCCTCGACGACGCCGAGGACCGCGCCGAGGTCGAAGCCGTCTGGGGGCCGCTGCCCGACACCCCGGGACGCTCGCTGCACGCGGTGCTCACCGACGCCGCCGAAGGCCGCGTCGACGTGCTGCACCTCATCGGGATCGATCTGCTGCGCGACGCCGCCTCGACCTCGCTGGCCCGCGCCGCACTCGAACGTGCCGGCACCGTGATCGTGCAGGACCTCGCGCGCACCGACACGCTCGTCGAGTACGCCGACGTGGTGCTGCCGGCCACCGGACGCCAGGAACGCGCCGGCACCGCGACCAACTT
Organism: Nitriliruptoraceae bacterium; assembly: GCA_050480705.1. GTDB lineage: Bacteria > Actinomycetota > Nitriliruptoria > Nitriliruptorales > Nitriliruptoraceae > JBJHAX01. The sequence continues at coordinate 4,837 of JBJHAX010000067.1, read as the reverse complement.
CGAAGGGCGTGCGCAGCGGTTCTCGCGTGCCGTCGACCCGGCCGGTCTCGCCCGCGACGACTGGGAGATCCTGCGTCAGCTCGCCGCCCTGCAGGGCCGCGACCTGGGATTCAACGATCTCGACGGCATCCGTGCCGAGATGCAGCGCCTGGCACGCCGCGCCAGTGCGCATTCGTTCGACGTGCCCGGCGACGTCGTGCTCGAGGAACCCGACGACGGTGCGCTGACTGCGCTGGCCCGGCCGCTGCTGCTCGACCGCGGTGTGATGCTGACCGGCGCCGACGACCTGCTCGCCACCGCCCGTGAAGCCGCAGTCCTGCTCGCGGTCGAGGACGCCGAAGCGCTCGGGATCAGCGACGGCGCGACGGTGCGGGTCGTGTCCGACCATGGCGCGATGCGCCTCGTCGCGCGCGTGACGAACGACGTGGCCGCAGGCACGGTCGTGGTGCCTACCAACGCCGCGGACGTGCCGGCAGGCGACCTCGCCGACCACGCCGGTCGTCTTTCGGTGCGTGTCGAACTGCTCGCGGACGCAGCCGTCGGGGAGGTCGCCTGATGGGTTCGACGCCGCTGTGGGTCCACATCTCGGTCACCGTGACCGTGTTCGCCTACTTCCTGCTCACGACCGCGCTGCTGATCTGGGGCGAGCGCCGCATCGTCGCGAGGATGCAGTCGCGGGTGGGACCCAACCGTGTCGGCCCGTTCGGCATGCTGCAGACGCTGGTCGACGGCATCAAGATGTTCTTCAAGGAGGACGTCACTCCGAGCATGGTCAAGCAGCCGATCTTCACGATCGCGCCGCTGATCGGCGTCGTCGCCGGCTTCCTCGCCATCGCCGTCGTTCCGATCGGCGGCGAGGTGACGGTGTTCGGCGAGACCTTCACGCTGGTCGTCGCCGACCTGCACATCGGCGCGCTGTGGATCCTCGCGATGGGATCCATCCACGTCTACAGCGTGTTCCTCGCCGGATGGGCGTCGAACTCGCCCTACCCCCTGCTCGGCGGGGTGCGCTCGAGCGCGCAGATGGTGTCCTACGAGATCGCGCAGGGACTCGCGGTCGCGAGCGTGTTCATCGCCACCGGGTCGCTGCGCATCTCGGACATCATCGCCGCCCAGTCGGGCGACGGGCTCGTCGCCGGGATGCCCGGCTGGTACGCGATCACGCTCTTCCCGGCGTTCCTCGTCTTCGTCGTCGGCATGGTCGCCGAGGCGGGCCGGCCGCCGTTCGACTTGGCCGAAGCCGAGGGTGAGCTGGTCGCCGGCTTCCACACCGAGTATTCCGGGATGCGCTTCGGCATGTTCATGCTGGCCGAGTTCATGTCCGTCGTGGTCATGTCCGCGATCGTCGTGACGCTGTTCCTGGGTGGCCCGAGCGGCCCGACGTTCGGTCTGCCCGACCCGATCGCCTCGCTCATGCCGACCGTGTGGTTCACCCTCAAGACCGCCGTGTTCGTGTTCTTCTTCGTGCTGCTGCGTGGCGCCCTGCCGCGTGCCCGCTACCACCGCCTGATGGACCTCGGCTGGAAGGTGTTGATCCCCGTCGCGCTGGTGTGGACGCTGGTCACCGCCGCGTTCGTGCTCGTCAACGAGCAGGGTGGCATCCCCGCCCAGCTGCGCCTGGTGCTCGGCGGCGCCGCGGCACTGATCGTGCTCGCGCTGCTGTTCCTGCCCTCCGACGACACCCGCACCTCGTCCGCAACACTCGCTCGGGCCGGCACGACGCCCGACGCGTCCGGCGCACCCGACGACAACGAGAAGGTTGACGCATGATCGACCTCGGACTGCCCCCACCGGTCGTCACGGCGCTCACATTCGTCGTGCTCGTCGGCCTGATCTGGCTGCTGCTGCAGCGCAGCGTGCTCGGCCGTGGCTTCTCCGTGCCGCTCAGGACGATGTTCCGGCGTCCCGAGACCGCCCAGTATCCCGAGGAGCCCTGGCAGGTCGCGCCCGGCTTCCACGGGCGTCACCAACTCAACCGCTACGACGACGGCCTCGAGAAGTGCATCGGCTGCGAGCTGTGCGCCTGGGCGTGCCCGGCCGACGCGATCTACGTGCAGGGCGCCGACAACACACCCACCGAGCGTTACTCGCCCGGTGAGCGCTACGCCGAGGACTACCAGATCAACTACAACCGCTGCATCCTGTGCGGGTTGTGCATCGAGGCGTGCCCGACCCGTGCGCTGACGATGACCGAGGACTACGAGTTCTCCGCCGACGACCGCGACGTGCTCGTGTGGACCAAGGACCGTCTGCTCGCCGAGATCCCCGACGGGGTGCGTGACACACCCCACACCGACGCCGAGGTCCGCGCACGTGGCGCCACCTACTACGGCGGGCTTGCGGTCACCCCGCCGACCGTGCACGGGGGCAGCTACGAACCGGCGACCGCGCGTCCGTTCTCGTGGGCCGGCGACGTCGTCGGCAGAGGCGAGGCAGAGGCCGACGACGAGGACGCCTCGTGACCGCCCCGGTGATCATCGCAGCCGCGTCGACGGCGGAAACGGTGCTGTTCGCCGTCTTCGGCGTGCTCGCGCTCGGTTCGGCGCTCGCCGTGATCTCGCTGCGCAACGTCGTCCACGGCGCACTGATGCTGGTCGTCAACCTGCTGTCGATCGCCGGGCTGTTCCTCACCCTCGAATCGTCGTTCCTGTCGATCATCCAGGTGCTGGTCTACGCCGGCGCGATCATGGTGCTGTTCCTGTTCGTCATCATGCTGCTCGGCGTCGACCGTGACGACCTGCTGACCGTCCGGGGGCTGCGCACCAGGATCCTCGCCGTGGCGGGCGCGGCGATCCTGTCGGGTGCGCTCCTGCTCGCGTTCGTCGGCCCCTACACCTCCGACGGGTCGCTGTGCGGCCCGGACGTCGAGCGCACCGCCGGCGCCGAGCGCTGCATCGGGCTGGCCGAGCAGCTCGAAGCCGGCGACGACGCCTCCGGGGTGCGATTCCTCGGCCAGCGGCTGTTCACCCGCTACACGTACCCGTTCGAGCTGTCCGCCCTGCTGCTGACGGTCGCGACCATCGGCGCGGTCATCCTCGCGCGGCGCCGCGACCTCGAACCCGAAGACCTCGACGACGTCGATCCCGGGGCAGCCAGCGGCGTCGAACCGCCGGCGGACGCCGCCACCGTCGACCCGGCACGGGAGGGCTGACCGTGGCCATCGGCTACTACTACGTGCTGTCCGGGCTGCTGTTCGCGGTCGGGCTGGTCGGGGTGCTCATCCGCCGCAACGCGATCGTGCTGTTCATGTGCATCGAGCTGATGCTCAACGCCGTGAACCTCACGCTCGCCGCCGCCGCACGCATGTGGGGAGGCCCCGACGGCCAGGTGTTCGTGTTCTTCGTCATCGTCGTCGCCGCCGCCGAAGCGGTCGTCGGCCTCGCGCTGATCGTGAACCTGTACTTCCGGCGCGGCACGGTCGACGTCGACGTCCCGAGCCTGTTGAGGAGCTGACGTGTCCGTCGTGCTCGCCGCGGACGCCGCGGTCGCCGACCCCGTGGTCACCACCACGGGCATGATCGGCGTCGCGTGGCTGCTGCCCGTCGTCCCCGTCGCCGGGTTCCTGCTGGTGCTCGTCACCACCCGTCTGCTGGGCCGACGCACCGACCTCATCGCGATCGGCGCCGCAGGTGTCGCGTTCCTGCTCTCCGTCGGTGTCGCACTCGAGGTGCTGGCCGACCCGGCGACGCACGTGCGCCCGATGCCGACGTGGATCAACGCCGGTGAGCTGCAGGTCGCCTTCGATCTGCTCGTCGATCCGCTCACCGCCGTGATGCTGCTGGTCGTGACCGGTGTCGGCCTGCTCATCCACGTGTATTCGGTCGGCTACATGCACGGTGATGAGCGCTACCCGCGGTTCTTCGCCTACCTGAATCTGTTCCTCGCGTCGATGCTGATCCTGGTGCTGGGCGCCAACCTGCTCACGCTGTTCCTCGGCTGGGAGCTGGTCGGCCTGTCCAGCTACCTGCTGATCGGGTTCTGGTTCGAGCGTTCGGAGTACGCGGCGGCCGCGAAGAAGGCGTTCGTGACCAACCGTGTCGGCGACGTGTCGTTCATGGTCGCGATGTTCCTCGCGTTCGGCGCGGTCGGCACGCTCGACATCCTCGGCGTCATCGGCGCCGCCGACCAGCTGGGAGCGGCCAGCGCGACCGCGCTGACGCTGCTGCTGCTCGGTGGTGCGGTCGCGAAGTCTGCGCAGATCCCGCTGTACGTGTGGCTGCCGGACGCCATGGCCGGCCCGACACCGGTGTCGGCGCTGATCCACGCCGCGACGATGGTGACCGCCGGGGTGTACCTGCTGGTGCGCATGTCACCGATCGTCGTCGGCTCCCTCGGCGCGATGACCGTCATCGCCTGGATCGGCGCGCTCACGGCGCTGATGGCTGCGTTGATCGCGCTGCGCCAGGACGACATCAAGAAGATCCTCGCCTACTCGACCGTCTCGCAGCTCGGCTTCATGTTCATCGGGGTCGGTGTCGGCGCGTTCCGGGAAGGGATCTTCCACCTGGTCACCCACGCGTTCTTCAAAGGCCTGCTGTTCCTCGCCGCCGGCAGTGTCATGCACGCGATGGCGAACCGGACCGACATCTGGCAGATGGGCGGGCTGCGCCGGGCGATGCCGGTGACGTTCTGGACCTCAGCGGTGGCCTGGCTCGCCATCTCGGGCGTGCCGCCCTTCGCGGGCTTCTTCTCCAAGGACCAGATCCTCACCGAGGCCTACCTGCACGGCTTCGGGGCGGTTTGGGCGATCGGGCTCGTCACCGCCGCGCTGACCGCGTTCTACATGTCGCGCTGGTTCTTCCTGGTCTTCCTGGGACGCCCACGCCACCCCATCGGC
>JBJHAX010000066.1:0-9563 GCA_050480705.1 Nitriliruptoraceae bacterium | reverse complement strand
GTGAGTTCGAGGCAATTGCGGACGCGATCGACGACGTGGCCTACCGCCTTGTTCTGGACCCGGCCCCGCGGGTCGTTTTCGTGAGCGAGAGCGCCGAACGGGTGCTCGGCGTCGGGGCACGCGACCATCTGGGCTCCCCGGACCGGCTTCGCGATGCGATGCACCCCGACGATCGCGTGCGCATGGACGCGTTCCTGCGGCATCCCGCGGGCTTGACCGGAGTGTTCCGCTGGCGCTGGCGTCATCCCGACGGGCGCTACCTCTGGCTGGAGGATCGTCGCAAGGTCCTGACCCGCAACGGCCAACCCGTCAGCCTCGTCGGCGTGGTGCGTGACGTCACCCTGGAGCATCAGGAGGCTGAGCTGACCCGCGCCGCGCTCGAACACGAGCGTCGCATCACCGACGAGCTGCGCCGCATCGACCAGATGAAGACGACGTTCCTGTCGGCGGTGTCGCACGAGTTGCGCACACCGTTGACCGGTGTGCTCGGTTTCGCCGAAACGGCCCGTCGCGTCACAGCCGGGGCCGCTCCCGAGGCCGTCGAACATCTCGACCGTCTTGTCGAGAACGCGCGTCGCCTCGAGCGGCTCGTCGATGATCTGCTCGATGTCGACAGGCTCACGCGTGGCCGTGTCGAGCCGCGCCGGGAACTGACGGATCTCGATGAGCTTGCCCGCCAGCTCATCGATCGTCGGGTCGCAGGAGGGGCCCACCAGGTCCACCTCGACACCGAGCCGGTCGACGCCGAGATCGACGCGAACATGATCGAGCGAGTCGTCGACAACCTGCTGCGCAACGCCGAGCGCCACACGCCGCCTGGCAGCAACGTGTGGGTGCGGTTGCGCTCGTCAGGAGACGATGCGGTCATCGTCGTCGAAGACGACGGGCCAGGCGTCCCGCGCCCGTTGCGTGAACGCATCTTCGAACCGTTCGAACAGGGTGTCCCGAGTGCGTCCGCGGCGTCGCCAGGCACCGGGATCGGATTGTCGCTCGTGCGTCGTTTCGTCGAGGTGCACCGTGGCGAGGTGGATCTGGACGATCGGCCCGGAGGTGGTGCGCGCTTCACGGTCACGCTGCCCCGCCGCGGCGGCGACGAAGGCCGCGACGCCAGCGGGCATCGCAACTAGGGTGCGTGCGTCGCGGGACCGTTGCACGACGGCGTTTGCGCCGCCCGCCTGCAGCGTCGTCCACCGGTGCCGGCGCAGGTGTCCCGGTCGAGAGGAAGGTCGGTCATGAGTGAGCACGACGGCAAGCAGTTCACGAGGGTTCCGCACAAGGACGCGGAGACCGCTGCCCGCCTGCCCCTGGTACCGGCGGTGCGCATCGAGTCCGGAGCGACGCTGCTCTACATCTCAGGTGTGCTGGCAGCACCCGACGGGTTCGACGACGACGGCGCGCCGCTGCCTCCACCTGACATCGTCGAGGAGACGCACCGGGTGCTCTCCGACATCGGCCGGCAGCTCGAGGAGGCCGGGGCGACCTTCGAGGACGTCGTGAGGGTGCAGAAGTTCCTCACCGACCTCGACGAGCATCCCCAGGTGGTCCAGGTCATGCGCGAGTACTTCGGAACCGTCTGGCCGACGTCCACGACCATCGAGGTGCCGCGGCTGGTCTACAGGGGCTTTCGCCTCGAGATCGACGCGGTCGCCGTCATCCCCGAGTCCTGATGTGACGCTTCCGGTGTCCGGCCCCACGCCGGGCACCGGTTTCGGTCACCGTCGCGGCGTCGCTCCGGCGACCTCGCCTGCGGTGACGTCGATCACCTCGGTCTCGAAGGGGAACCTCTCTGCGCCCAGCGCCGGCTCGAGATCGTCGAGCCAACGTGCTTCGGCGTCGTAGCGAGCGAAGAAGGGCTGGCCGACGAGCGAGGAATCACGCGCCTGCAGCAGGCGCAGAACGAAGACGCGCTCACCCGCGATCCGGGCGATGCCGTCCACGCACACCTTGCCCGGTGTGGCCGACATCGACGGGCCCCGCACAGTGCGAGCCAGCCCCGCGACGTTGCGGTAGGCGTCGGTGAAGATCTCGTGTGCGCGAGCGAGCGGCACCGCGAAGTAGTCCTGGGGGCCGGTATCACGCTCGACGAACATGTAGTAGGGGACCATGCCCGCCCGGGCCTGCTCCCGCCACATCGTCTCCCACACCCGCGCGTCGTCGTTCACGGTACGGATCAGTGGCGCCTGGGTTCTGATGACGGCGCCCGTGGCGCGGATGCGCCGCGAAGCCGTGTGCACCAGGTCGGTCGAGAGCTCGGTCGGGTGCGAGAAGTGCGCCATGTAGGCGAGGTTCTTGCCTGCGTCGACGACCCTTTCGAACAGGCGCAGCGTTTCGTCGGCGTCGTCGTCGCTGACGAAGCGCTGTGGCCAGAACCCGAGCGCCTTCGACCCGATGCGAATGGATTCGAGCTGTTCGAGACCGAGCAGCGGCTCGACGTAGCGCTCGAGCACGGGGTGCTTCATGATCATCGGGTCGCCGCCGGTGATCAGCACGCTGGTGATCTCCGGATGTTCGCGGATGTAGTCGACGAGACGATCGATCTCGCCCGAGGCCATCTTGAGGTCGGGATCGCCGACGAACTGGGCCCACCTGAAGCAGTAGGTGCAGTACGCGTGGCAGGTCTGGCCCTGTTTGGGGAAGAACAGCACGGTCTCCGCATACTTGTGCTGCACGCCGTCGAGTGGCTCCTCGGCAGTCGCAGGGCGGTTCAGTGTCATCTGCCCGGCGGGATGGGGGTTGAGCCGCGCCCGAACGGTGTTCGCGACCTCATTGATTTCGCGCCGATGCGCGTCACGTCGCAGCAGGTCGACAAGGCGGGCGACGTCGTCGTGCGGAAGCATCTCGGGCCGGGGAAAGGTCAGGCGGAAGATCGGGTCGTCCGGCGCCGCTGACCAGTCGATCAGCTCGTCCACGACGTAGGCGTTGGTCCTGAACGGCAGCACACACGCGACCGCGCGAGTCTCGAGTCGTTCGGCCTCGTCGAGCCCCGCCCGCTGGAGCAGCTCGTCCAGATGCGCTGTGGTGAGCGCCCTGAACCGGTCTGTCTCCGCGACCGGTTGCAGATCATCGATGCCGGTCATGCAGCCCTCTTCCCTCGTGTACGTCCCCGATCCCCGATCTCGCGTCGCCGGGCGACTGCGGTCGTCGACAGAAGCGTCGCCTGAGGCGACACGACGGTGCCGTGGAGCGGCCCGCCGTCCGCGTCGCACGTGCCGCAGGCTCCGGCGAGGGCGCACCATGGTAGCGGCGACAGCGCGACCTCAGCCCGGCGAGGCCGATTGCACGCCACGCGGGACGCTCAACGCGTCCCGTCCAGGTCGGCCTTCTTCACGACGAGGGTTTGCGCGATCTTGTCGTGGAATCCCTGCTTTCGGGCATCCCACGCGACCCACAGGTAGCCGAGGTTCAGCGGCAGCGCGGACGCCAGTTCAGCGACCAGGCGTCCGGCTGAGCGTCCGATCCCGATCGCACGCAGGTCGTCCGCGTGCACCACGACCGCTCCGATCAGCAGCTTGCCGACGGTCTGTCGCCCGTGTGCGTGCAGAAGGATCCAGTAGGCGACGAACACCAGCCACGCTGCGCCGATGCCGACGCCGAAGACCAGGCCGCCGGCGAGTCCGACGTCCTCGAGCGCGGTCCATGCCGCAATCGCGACGATGAAGAACGCCGACCAGCTGACGGCGAGGTCGACGACCTCGGCGACGACGCGTGCGAGGAACCCGACCGGTCGCACGTCCGGTGCCGCCGTCGGAGCATCCATCGCTCACCCACTCGTTGCCGGCAGCGTAACGAGGAGCGACAGAAGTGGAAGGTTCAGACGAGGCGCGCCGCCGCGAACGCCATCCCGGCGAGCGTGGCGTTCGACGTGACCAGGGCGATCATCAGCGATCGCGTCTGGCGGCTCATCGCGTGGTAGATCCGGCCCGCTTCCTGGTGGAGCTCGCTTCGCAGACCGCCGATCTCCCGGTGGAGTCCGGTGCGCAGGCCGCCGATCTCCCGGTGGAGTTCGCTTCGCAGGCCACCGATTTCCTGGTGGAGTTCGGTGCGCAGGCCGCCGATCTCCTGGTGGAGTTCGGTGCGCAGGTCACCGATCTCGCGCTCGATGTCGCCACGTAAGGTCGTCGCGAGATGGTCGAGGTCGCGCTTCGTTGCGACGTCAGCCCATCCCACCGGCGGCAGGTGGTCCATCAGCGTGGATGCCTCGTGTTCACCGAGTACGTCGACCAGGCGCGAGTGCAGCGCGTGACGTTCCCGTTCGTCGATCTGCATCCTGCCTCCTCGTCGCCGATCGAGCAACCGCCATCCAACGCGCCGGCGCGACGACCAGGACCAGCCTTGCACGCGCCCAGGCGCGTGGCCTCCCGGCGCCATGCCGCCTGGGGACGAGACGCCGTTTCATGGCGAGCGGTCATGACCGTGGTGTGCGCGCATGTACAGCATGGCCCCCGGCGTGCACAGGCCCCACCTAGGGTCGCGCGCTCGCAACCGTTGGGGCGGTCGATGGTGGGGATCCGCACAGGCGGTGTGGCGCTGACGGCGGGCGTGGGCATCTTCCTGGCGAGCAGGTTTCGCCACACCGTCGACCCTGACGACCGAATGCTCGGCGCGCTGCTCGTCGTCGGCTTCGCGGGCTGGCTCGTGGGCGCATGGGCTCTGCGTGCGCAGTACGCGCCAGCGAGCCCGGCGGAGGGGCGTGCTGGCCTGGTCACCATCGTCGCCGGTATCACCGCGGTCGCCGTCGGGCACGTCGCGTCGTTCGTCGTCGTACTTCCCGGTCCGTGGTTCATGCCGATAGTTGCGGGGACGCTTGTGACGGTCGTCGGCCTGCTGTTGTTCGGCGTCGGGGCGCTGCGCCGCGACGTGCTGCCACGCTGGCGCCTCGTACCACTTGTCGCGGGGCTCGTCGGATTGGGATGGATCCTGTTCGCGTTCGATGGGCGTCCGGTCGAAGGCAATCCCGAGGCGTTCCTGCTCATGCGCACGCTGTTCGGGATCAGCTGGCTGCCGCTCGGCTACATCATGGTCCGCGACACTTCGATGCGACAGACGGCCGAGGCGGCGTCGCCCAAGCGGTGAACCGCGCCGAATTCTGGAGCCGAGGACGGGACTCGAACCCGTGACCTGCCGCTTACAAGTGCATCCGTGGGTCGGCAGTTCGGTTCCGTTCAGTTCGCCAAAGTCCGACATTCTGCCGTTTGAGGCCGTGTTTCGTCCGATTGCGTCCCAGCGGATTCACGGACTGGGCTCCCACTTCGGTTCCCTTCCCCACCAACGTGGCTCCCTATGTGGCTCCCGACGTCAGCGTTCAGGTGCGAAGCTTGGGGCCGTCGAGAACTCCGACCCCCGACGGCTCCTGCGATTGCGACTGCACACAGTGTGCCCTCGGGATGCACTGCTGTCGGCGCGATAGAGGCTGCGAGATCGTCTACTCACCTCGCCGACGGCGCTACTGGACCGCTGTGTTGGCAAAGTGAGCCGGGTGCGATTGCAGCGACGGGCGCGCGTACGGAACGCGCCAGCGTTCGACGGGTGCTCTGAGCTGGAGGGTGGCTTGGATGATGCCGTGGTCGCTGCCAGCCTGAATGGCTTCGCTGTAGTGGTACCGCACATCGGTGACGTGGAAGGCGGGGTGGGCCAGGATGACGTCGTGGCGGCGCGGGTTGGCGGGTTGGTGCGCTGCTCGATATAGGACACCTCCCGTGGCCCGTCAGGCCGTTCACGCATTGCCTCGTTGGCTGCTGCCGGGTTGGTGGCGTACCAGCGGTCGAGCACATCCACGCAGCCGTGTTCAACGTCGGCGTCGAACGCGTCGACGGCCTCGGCGGTGTCAACAGCGAGCCGGGCCCCGTCGTCGAACGGGAACGACGGCCGTCTGCCGTCGTCGAGGTTGCCGAGCCACGACAGGGTGACGTGTCGGTCGTCGGGGTCATCCTTGTCGGCGTTCTCCGCGACACAGGCCGCATGGTCGGGGTACGGGCCGACTGGCATAGCGGGCTTCTACTCGTCGGCGTCGTCGGCGCCGGGGTCGATGCCGGTCAGCCCCCGGAGCCGTTCCCGCGGCGCGGCCCTGGCGGCGCGCAGCGCCGCGAGGTTGCGCATCACGCCTTCGGCGTCGTTGGCGTTCGGGTCGTATCGGTTCGGGTCTGCTTCCCAGGCTTCGGGTGTCGGGATCATCGCGGTTCCTCCGGGCGGGACCAGTGTCACCTACAGACCAATCTCGCGCATCACGTCGGCGACGTTGCCCCGAAAGGAACTGTCGTTATGTTCACGCTTGAGTTCACTTCACGAGAAGGCGACGTTAGGAGGTGAGGTCAACCGTGCCTACCAACAACGCATAGATGCACGTCCCTGCTTCACCGTTCGGGTCGCTGTTGGCCTACCGGTTCTTCCGGACATCACGCTCCTGCCCGATCCCAATCGTGCCAGCGACCTGTCAGTCGCTGGTGTCACAGCCGAGGCGGATAGTGGCTTCTCGCGGCGTGAAAGACATCGATGGCCACAGTCTCGCGATCGGGACGTGCTGTGACCTCAAGCCCCGACGGCACGGTCACAACGGGGGTTGCGGGTGGCGCGCCACACGATCGCGACACCGCCAGCACCGAGGCGCGCGTGGAGTCCCTGTCGCCGTTCGATCGTGATGTGGGGCGGCTGGTTGCGGGACTGTTGGATGGCGAGTTGGAGCGGCGTCAACCCCAGACGTTGGCCCGCTGGTCAGCGCACGTGCTCGACCAGCCCCACAGTCGGGTTCGGATGATCGCTGAGCGTGCGCGAGGGCTCAGTTTGGATGTCGCCGCGCAGGTGATCGGCCGGATACTGGATCGTGCCGAGCATGTGACCGGCGCGGGTGGGGGAGAGGGGGTCGGTTGGCGCACCATCGTGCTTCCCGACCGGCCGGTTGCCGTCCCGGCGTCGGTGCGTGCGCTGATCCCTGCCGGTCTGCTGACCGATGTGGCGTTCACGATCGAGATCGACCCCGGCCCCGAAGACTTCTCACTGATCCGTGCGGTCGCCCCCACACGCGCGGCAGCGCCGGTTGGCGACCTGCTGGCCCGGCTGGCCAAGGACGGCGATCTGGATGAGCATCCGTATCGCGGTCACGTCCTTGACGTCGGCGAGGCCGACGGGCGGCTGACCGCCACGGCGGTTGCGGCTCCCACCGACACTCGTGACGCGCTGATCCTGCCTGAGACGATCTGGCGTGATATCGACCGCAACATCCACAGGGTGCTCGCCAACCGTGACCTGCTGCTCCAGCTCGGGCTGGGCCTCAACCGTGGTGTGCTGCTGCACGGCCCTCCGGGCACCGGCAAGACCCAGTTGGTACGCACCATCGTCGGCGAGCTGGCCGGGCAGGTCTCCGCCCTGCTGCTGTCCACCTCGGTGATGCGCACCCAACTCGCCGCCGCTTACCGGCTCGCCGAACAGCTTGCCCCGGCAATCGTCGTGCTTGAAGACGCCGACCTGATCATCGGCGACCGGCACGGCCGCGACCACAAGTCCCTCGCCGACTTCCTCACCGCCGTCGACGGGCTGATCAGCGACAAGACCGCCGTGTTCACCCTGGCCACCACCAACGACGTCGCCGCCCTAGACACCGCCGCGATCCGCTCGGCCCGCATCGACCGAATTATCGAACTCCCCACCCCAACCGCCGCCGCCCGACGAGCCATCTGGCGTCACTACCTCCAGCATCTACCTGGCGGCTTCGACCTCGACCGGCTCGCTCAGCTCACCGACGGTGCCAGCGGTGCCGACATCCGCGAACTGGTCCGCCACGCGATCCTCGACACCAACGGACAGCCCACCACCGACGTCCTCGAACAGCTCGCACGTGACCGCCACAGATCACCAGCACACGGCCACTACCTCTGACGAGAAGACCCGGCACACGATGCGTTGCGGCACGGTCGCGATGTCATACCGAGCGTGCATCATCGTTGGCCCAACAGCCACGTGAAGGACGTCATGAGCGCTCAGCACGCCGACATCCGTTCCCTGCCCCCCGACGAGATCGCAGCTCGCACCGACGCACTTCGTGAGCTACTTCAACAGGCGCTGACCGGCACCGTGACCGCGTTAGCGATCCCCGACCTCGACCCCGAGATCACGATGACGATCGGCAACGCCCACCGGCTCCCCAACCACCTCACGTTCGCGGCTGAGAACAACGACCGGCTGCGTGGCGTCCTCTTCGGTCACATACGCGGCCAGGTCGGCTTCATCCGCTGGGTCGCGGTCAACCCGGACTCTCGCCGACAAGGGATCGCCTCGGCACTCGTCGATCGCTTCGAAGCACACACCGACGTCAAGCGAGTCGAAGGAATCGTCCACCTCGACGACCCCGAAGCGCTCGGCTTCTGGACCAAGCAAGGCTGGCAAGCGCAAGAACCGCCGCGAATGCGAATGTTGATGGGCAGCCAGGTCACCCGAAGGGCGGGTGAACCGTGACTGAGCAGCGTGGTGCAGTGTGGACGCCCAGGGGCGTTCGGCGGCACGTATCGCAGCCATCTGGTAGGCATGACCTCGGTTGCCGCCGTCCTGGCGGGCAGAAGAGGGGGCCGTGATGTCGACGGGCAGCGGGATGAGCCAGCCGGATGACGCTCAGGCGCAGTTGCTGCGCGCCCACATCCAACGCACACTCGGGAACGCCATCGACCGGCACCCTGGCGGTTGGCGCGACGAGGTCGAAGTCGCCCTGATCGATGCGATCTTCTCGGCCCGCGCCAACTACGGACGGCCACCTGACGACGGGAGGGAGGCGACCGGCGTCCATCGTGTGCTCCAGGAATGGCGTCAGCTACGCGACGTCGACCTGGCCGATGATCTTCGGGCACTAGATGACACGATCCGGCAGCAGGGCTTCGAGCAGCTCCACACGATCAACGCGCAGCAAGTCCCCGGACCACGACCCAACCGGCTGACCAAGTGGCAGGCAGTCCACGCCACTGCCCAGCAGCTCCTCGACCACGCAATTAGACACGCCGCCGACGTACGGGCACACGCCGCCACGCCTGACGCCCGCCGACAACTCGGCAGCGTCGTCACCGCAACACCGGGCGTGGGCGAGCAGACTCTGAACTACTTCCTCGTCCTCCTCGGACTGCCCGGAGTGAAAGCCGACACCATGATCCGCGCGTTCGTCGACGAAGCACTCCACCCTCAACGACCAATCGGCAGCGGCGAGGAACACAACACCACCCCCGGCAATGCCGCACGGTTGGTCGCGGCCACCGCCGACGCGATGGGCACCGACCGGTCCGCACTCGATCACGCCATCTGGAACCACCAGCGCGAAGCTCGTCGTATCTACCGTCGAAACACCCGCTCACGCTGACCAGAATCCAGCCAGGGTGACCTGGCAGTGAGGTGGGCCTGGACAACCCATCATCTGCCGTGCCGCCCGACAACAGCGCCAGTCCCGCCCGGTACCTGGCCTCCAGACTGCCGGCCTAGACCAAGGAGTTCACGGGTAGAGGTGACAGGTCCGTGACATAGGTGGTCACGGGGAGAATCCTTCTTGGTGTCGAAAGCCTCGAAGGAGACGATCCCCGTGACCGTTGATGACG
>JBJHAX010000065.1:7265-9570 GCA_050480705.1 Nitriliruptoraceae bacterium | reverse complement strand
ACGTCACAGCGTTCCGTGACGGCTTCGCGGTTCATGGCCGCTACGGGCAGCCGTGTCCGGTGTGCGAGACGCCCGTGCAACGCATCCGATACGCCGACAACGAGACGAACTACTGCCCGACGTGCCAGACCGGCGGCACCGTCCTCGCTGACCGGGCAATGTCGCGGCTGCTCGGCGAGGATCGCCCCAGGACGGTCGAGGATCTCTGACGGCCCGTCATGGGCCTCTGATACGGCCGTCCACCCGCTACGATTATCTCAATGAATGTTGAGACAAATTCCGACGAGATGCTCGCGCGCCGTGCCGCGCTGCATCGCGCGCTCGGCGACGAGCGTCGTCTTGCGATCGTGGACGCGCTCGCAGTCACCGACCTCACCGTCGGCGAACTCGCGGACCGCTGCAGCATGGCGGGCAATCTGCTCGCGTTCCATCTCGGCGTGCTCGAAGGGGTAGGCATCGTCCGCCGGCGCGTCTCCGAAGGTGACCGGCGCCGCCGTTACGTGGGCCTGAATCCCGATGCCGAGGCCGTGCTCGGCGCTCCGCGCACACACGTCGTGGTCGGTGCTCCGGGCGCACACGGAGCGGTCGGCGACGTGCTGTTCGTGTGCACGGCCAACTCCGCCCGCTCGCAGCTCGCCGCACACTTGTGGCAGTACCACACCGGCCAGCCGGCCGTCTCCGCCGGAACGCGGCCCGCAGACCGCGTGCACCCCGGCGCCGTGCGCGCAGCGGCCGCCCACGGCCTCGACATCACCGGCGCGCGCCCCCGCCGCCTCGCCGACATCGACGTCCTGCCCGGACTCGTCGTCTCGGTGTGTGACCGCGCCAACGAAGAATGGACGGCAACGACCCCAACGCGCCTGCACTGGTCGGTGCCCGATCCCGTTCGGTCGGGCGGTGACGCCTTCGATGCAGCGCTGGACGAGATCGATTGGCGTGTGCGCCGGCTCGCGCTCGCCGCATGACCCAGCGATCACGGCGCGACGAGGCGCGGCGGCTCGTCGCCGAAGCGTTCGGCACCGGCATGCTGCTCGCCGCCGTCGTCGGCTCGGGCATCGTCGTGTCGGCCAGCACCGACCAGGCCCTGGCATTGGTCGCGCACGCGGCCGTCGTCGGTGCGGCCCTCACGGCGCTCATCGCCGTGCTCGGCCCCGTCTCCGGCGCGCACCTCAACCCCGCGGTGACCGTGCTGCTCGCCTGGCGCCGCGGGCTTCCCTGGCCGCGGGCACTTCGCTACATCGGTGCACAACTGCTCGGCGCAGTCGCCGGCACGGCCGCAACCAACGCCACATTCGGCCAGCCGGTCGTCGCGTTTGCGACCACGCCGCGTGACGGCGCCGCGATGCTGGCGTCCGAGGCGATCGCCACCACCGGGCTGCTGCTCGTCATCGTCGGGCTGCTGCACGCCGGCCGTGACGAGCGCATTCCGGCAGCCGTCGGCACCTACATCGCCGCCGCGATCGTGTTCACCGCCTCCGATGCCTTCGCCAATCCGGCGGTGACGCTCGCCCGCATGGTCACCGACACGTGGACCGGCATCGCGCCACCGTCGGTCCCGCTGTTCGTCGCCGGGCAGTTCGCCGCCGTCGCTGGTGTCGCACTGCTCGCCGGCTGGTGGCTGCCCGAACATCCCCGACGTATCGACAAGTCGCTGACCCGTAATGCCGTCCGACAGGAGTCCTCATGACGACATCGACACCGACCGTGCTGTTCCTGTGCGTGCAGAACGCCGGGCGCTCCCAGATGGCTGCCGCATGGATGCGGCATCTGGCAGGTGGGCGGGTGCAGGTTCTCTCGGGCGGTTCCGCGCCCGCCGACGACATCCACCCGGTGGCCGTCGACGCGATGGCGGAGCTCGGCATCGACGTGGCCGGTGAGCGTCCGCGGTCGTGGAGCGACGCCGACCTCGACGCCGCGGACGTGGTCGTCACGATGGGCTGCGGTGACACCTGCCCGGTCGTGCCGGGAACCCGCTACCTCGACTGGGAGCTCGACGACCCGTCAGGCCAGCCGATCGACGTTGTGCGGCTGATCCGCGACGACATCGGCGAGCGGGTACAGGAGTTGCTCACGCAGCTCGAGGTGCCTGCGGAAGCGTGACACGAAACGTCGTGCCGCGGTCGACCTCGCTGTCGACGCTGATCGACCCGCCGGGAGATACGACGGCGTGGCGCACGAGCGACAGCCCGAGGCCCCAGCCGCCGGCGGCTTCCGATGCCCCCTGCGAGCGGTAGAAGCGCTCGAAGATCCGCTCGCGCACGTCGGGCGGCAAGCCCGGGCCGTGATCGCGGATGCGGATGATGGC
>JBJHAX010000065.1:0-7255 GCA_050480705.1 Nitriliruptoraceae bacterium | reverse complement strand
GATCGACCCGCCGTGAGATTCGACGGCGTGGCGCACGATCGACAGCCCGAGTCCGGTCCCGCCCGCGAGCCGGCTGCGGGCCTTGTCGACCCGGTAGAAGCGCTCGAAGATCCGGTCGAGGTCATCGGCCGGGATGCCCACGCCCGTGTCGGCCACCTCGACGGTCGCGTTGGTGCCGTCGCCGTGGACCGTCACGCGGACCTCGCCGCCGGGGCGGTTGTAGCGAACGGCGTTCTCGAGCAGGTTCGCGACGATCAGGCGCAGGTCGGCGGGGTTGCCCGCCACCTCGACCGCGTCGTCGGCTTCGACGTTCAGCGTCACACCGAGCCGGTCGGCTTCGGCACGCAGGCGTTCGGCCTGAAGGGCGACGATGTCAGCGAGGTCACTGGCCTGGCGGCGCTCGCCGATGCGTTCCGGCATGTCCTCGAGGCGTGTGAGGTCGAGCAGTTCGCGCACGAGCTGGCTCAGCCGTTCCGCTTCGACACGCAGCCGCCCGACCATCGCGCGGGCCCGCTCGGGGTCGCGGTCGAAGGCGATTTCGAGCGACTCCGACAGCGCGAGGATGCCGGCGACCGGCGTCTTGAGCTCATGCGAGGCGTTGGCGACGAAATCGCGGCGCAGCGACTCGACGCGTCGGCGTTCGTCGGTGTGGTCGACGGCGTCGCCCGGCCCGGTCACACCACCGGGGCTGTCCGCGCCACCGCCGTCCGCCATCGTCCAAGCGTACGCGTGATCATCAGGCCCGTGCGGGCCCGCCGACGGCAGGACGCCGGGGCATCAGCGAACCGGCAGCGGCCGCTCACTGGTCGGCAGGGCGCCGTCCGGTGACGGCGTAGGCGACCTGGCGCGCCATCTCGACGCCGTGGTCGCCCAGCCGCTCGAGGTAGCGGGCGATGAGTGCGAGGCTGACCGACTCCTCGGTGGACTGCGCGCCGGTGTACAGCTCGGTCAGAAGCAGCTTCTGCAGCAGGTCGACCTCATCGTCCGAGCGCTGCAGTTCGGCCGCAGCCTGCGCGTCGAGGTCGCGCCACGCACCCACCGCTCCCTCGAACACCGCCGCAGCGTGCCCGGCGAGTTCCCGCAGCGTCTCGCGCAACCGCGGGGGCATCGACGGCGGGTGCACCCAGGTCAGCGAGCGGGCGACGTGCGCGACGATGCTCGCACCCCGCTCGACCGGCGTCACACAGCGGATCGACGCAACGATGCGGCGCAGGTCGGCGCCGACCGGTCCGTGGCTCGCGAGCAGGTGGAAGCAGGCGTCCTCGAGGCGTTCGCAGTCAGCCGCGATCCGGCGGTGCACGATGTGGTCACGGGCGGCGTCGACGTCGCCGTCGAGAAACGCGTCGGTGACCGGCAGGATGCGGTGCGACACGTCCTCGGCGAGTGCGATCAGTGCCGTGCGGCAGCTTTCCAGCTGTTCGTCGAACGCCGCGTCCACACCTTCGCGTGCCCCGTCGGCGTCGTCGAGCCAGGCCAGGGGATCGGGTCGCTGCGCGTCGGAAGCCATCGGAGCCAGCATAGGCAGCACGATGGCGTGCAGCCTGCGCGGATCAGCCCGGCGCGCCGCATCTGACAGGCTGTCGAGGTGGGGCCGGTGTGCGGTCAGTGTGCGCGGGCCGCGACGAAGTAGGCGCCGCACACGACCTGTTCGGCCACGAGGCTGGCACCGACACGGCGGAACACGGTCACCTCCGTGCGTCCCGAACGGTCGAAGGCGTCGTCGGGGTCGGGTGCGGCGATCGGGGCGACGATCCTGCCGCCGTCACGCAGTTGCGCGGCGAGCGCGTCGGGCACGGCGTCGATGGCGAACGAGACCACCATCGCGTCGTAGGGCGATGCGGGCTCCCAGCCCGCCAGGCCGTCACCGACGACGATTGCCACCGAACCGACGCCGTCGTCGGCCAGCGCGTCACGGGCGCGCCCGGCCAGCTCCTCGTCGATCTCGACACTGACCACGTGTGCGACCAGGCGCGCCAACAGCGCGGTCTGGTAGCCGGCGCCCGTGCCGATCTCCAGCACCGTGTCGTCGCGGGTCAGGTGCAGCGACTCGAGCATGCGCGCCTGCAGCGACGGCTGGCTCGCCGTCTGCCCGTGCCCGATCGGCACCGGACCGTCGTCGTCGGCGCGCTGCGCCAGATCCTCCGGCAGGAAGGGCGCGCGATCGAGTCCGAGCATCGCAGCGATGATGCGTTCGTCGACCACCCCTGCGCGTTGCGCGGCCCGGGCGAGCGCGCGGCTCACGGTCCGCGCCACGTGGTGGCCGGCGCGTGAGCGCCGGTGCGGTGCGCCCTCGCGTACCGTCGCGGTGCTCGTGACGGCGCCGGCGCGTCGACGGATGAGGAAGGTGGGATCATGGCGGGGACATTGTTCGTCGTCGCCACTCCCATCGGCAACCTCGACGACCTCACCGTACGCGCCGCCGATGTGCTGCGCAGCGTCGACCTGGTGCTGGCCGAGGACACGCGGCGCACCGGGCGCCTGCTCGCCCACATCGGCGCTACGGCGCCGCAACGCGCGCTGCACGACCACAACGAACGCGACCGGCTCGATGAGATCGTCGCCGAGCTGCGTGCCGGGCGCGACGTCGCGCTGGTCTCGGACGCGGGCACGCCGCTGATCTCCGACCCCGGCTACCGGCTGGTCGCCGCCTGCGGTGACGCTGGCATCGCCACGCGTGTCGTGCCCGGCCCCTCGGCGCTCACCGCTGCGCTCGCCGTGGCGGGACTGGCCACCGACCGGGTCGCGTTCGAAGGTTTCCTGCCGCGCCGCGCCGCCGCACGCCGTGAACGCCTCGAACAGCTCGCCCGCGAGCCGCGCACGATCGTCGTGTTCATCAGCCCCCATCGGGCTGCCGACGACCTCGCTGACCTGCGCGACGCGTGTGGCGCCGACCGCCGCGGCGTGATCGCACGCGAGCTCACCAAGCTCCACGAGGAGGTCGTGCGCGGCACGCTGGGCTCGCTCGCCGACGACGTCGCCGACGGTGCACGCGGCGAGCTCGTGCTCGTGGTCGACGGCTGGGAACCCGACGAACACGACACGCCTGATCCGGCGGCGCTGGTCGACGAGGTTGAGACGCTGGTCGCGCAGGGAACGAGCACCCGTGACGCGGTCGCCGAGATCGCCGCGGCCGCCGGAGTCGGCCGGCGGGCGCTCTACGACGCGACGCTGCGCGCCCGCGAACGCACCTGACCTTGTTTCGGCACGCAACGTGGCGCGTGTCCAGCGGCGTCCGCTGAACGATCTGCCAGCTCACAGGCCAATGCATGGGGTAGCGGGTCACGCTCACGCTTGTGGCGGACCTGCTCATCACATCGACGGGCCATGCACGAGCGAATGACGGTTGGCAACAAATGCCATGAGGGATAATATCATCGATCGCATAAGAGGGATTCGGAGTTTCAGTCGTGTTGTTCGAGCTGCCCACCCTGACCGAAAGGGAACTGGAGGTTCTCGACGACGTGGCGACCCTGCGGCGCAAGTTGCGCTCGCAGCTGGTCGAACCGCGACGCTGGCACGGATCCCTTCGTCGCATTTCCATGGCTCGAGCGATCCAAGGCTCCAACAGCATCGAGGGATACAACGCCGCTCTCGATGATGCGGCAGCGATCGAGATGGACGAGCAGCCGCTGGATGCCCATCACGAGACCTACCTTGCGTATCGCGCGTATGGCGATGCGATGACCTATGTCCTGCAGCTGGCCGACGATGAAGACTTCGCCTATAGCGCGCAGCTGCTCAAGAGTCTGCATTTCGTCATGACGAACTATGACCTCGCCGCTCGTCCTGGGAGATGGCGGGCGGGGGCCGTCTTCGTACAAGACGAAGCAACGGGAAGGATCGTCTACGAGGGGCCGGAAGTGGAGGAGGTCCCGAGTCTCATAGGCGAACTCGTCGATGATCTGAACACGGACGATGATGGGCCACCGCTGGCCCGCGGTGCGATGGCTCACCTGAATCTGGTCATGGTCCATCCGTTCCGGGATGGAAATGGCAGGATGGCCCGGTGCCTCCAGAGTCTTGTGCTTGCGCGCGAGGGAATCCTTGCTCCCGCATTCAGCAGTATTGAAGAGTATTTGGGCCGCAACACCCGGGCGTATTACGACGTTCTGGCTGCGGTCGGCGGGGGGGATTGGAGTCCATCGAATGATGCGCGACCGTGGCTGAGATTCATACTGACTGCTCATCTTCGTCAGGCTCGAACGCTCCTTCGCCGGGTGAACGAGAGCGAGAGGCTTTGGACGGAGATCGACCGCCTGGTCGCCGCCCATGGGCTGCCTGAACGGTCCCAGCACGCCCTGTTCGACGCGGCTGTAGGGATGAGAGTTCGCAACGCGACATACCGGGCCGTTCTCGCGGACATGGGCGAAGAGATCACCGATGCCACGGCAAGCCGAGATTTCAGGCAACTGGTTGATGCGGGCATGTTGGATCCTCATGGCGAACGGCGAGGGCGCTACTACACAGCTGGCACCCCGATCCTTCGGGCAAGACACGACATCGTTGCTGCTCGCAATCCCCGAGACGATGTGGATCCGTTCGCCGAAGGGCCGGTTCAAGAAGAGTTGCTCTAGCGGCGCCAGCGGGGCCTGTACGGCGCTCCGCGCGGGTTTGCGGTGTTCCGGCGTCGTTGGCTGCGGGAGCATCGGATCAGCCCGTCGCGCGGCCCGGGTCGGCCCACCACTGCGCGAGCGTGCCGTGCGCCGATTGCCGGTGGCCTGGTACGATGATGAGAACGCCCGCCGTCGATGGCGGGTTGTTTCGTTCCCACCCGCACCGCCTGATGTTCGCGCTGACTTTCGTGTGTCGTGGTCCACTGCAGCTGCGCTGCCGCCATTACGTCACGCCCGGCGTGCCCGACGTCGATGCGACCTGCCTATCCGCCCTTGCGAGTTCACCGTGACCTACGTCGATACCCACTGCCACCTGGACCATCACGAGCAGCTGTCGGTCGCCGCACAACTCGACCGTGCCCGCGCAGCCCACGTTGGCGTCCTGGTCACGGTCGGCACCGATCTCGCGTCCTCGGCGCAGGCGGTCGCCGCAGCGCGCCGCTACGACGAGGTGTGGGCTGCGGTCGGGGTGCACCCGAACTCGGCGATGGAAGCCACCCCACAGGTGCTCGCGGCAATCGATGAACTCGCCGCCGACGACGTCGTCGTCGCGATCGGCGAGACCGGCCTGGACAACTACCGCGACCACACCACCCCGCAGCAGCAGGAAGCGGCGTTTCGCGCCCAGATCGACATCGCGCGTGACCGCGACCGCACGCTCGTCATCCACTGCCGCGACGCCTGGCCGCGGTGCCTGGAGATCCTCGACGACCACGGCGCACCCGACCGGGTCGTCATGCACTGCTACTCGGGCGACCTCGAGGTGACCAAGCGGTGCGCGGCCGAAGGCTGGTTCCTGTCGTACGCCGGTAACGTCACCTTCCGCAACGCCGACAGCCTGCGCCTGTCGGCCGCGGACACCCCGCTCGAGTTGCTGCTCACCGAAACGGACTCGCCGTACCTCACGCCGCACCCGCACCGCGGTGAGCCGAACGACCCGTCGTACGTGCCCCACACCCTGCACGCTCTCGCCGAGCTGCAGGGACGCGACGTCGACGAGGTCGCCGCCGCCGTCAGGGACAACACCCGCAGAGCATTCGCCCTTCCCCGCTAGACTCCGCGACCATGCCAGCGCATCCCTCCCCGGCGTCGGCAGCTACCGCGGGGGCGACGGCCCCGGCCGTCGACGGCGACGCGAACCCCACCAGGCCGGCCCGAGCGGACGTTTCAGCCACCGGCCTCGACGAACGCGCCCGGGCTCCGGCGGTCGGCACGCCTGTCCACGCTCCCGGCGACACGATCGATGTCGACTCCGCGATCGACGTCACCGATGCCGACGCCGTCCTCGACGTCACACGCGCCGACGCTGATATCGACCTCACCGGCGACGACGCGTCGCTGCCCGCCCCCCGTCCCGACACGGTCATGCCGGGCCGCCGCCTGCCCCGCCGTGCGGTGGGGGTGGTGTGTTTGTTGGTGTT
This sequence comes from Nitriliruptoraceae bacterium, assembly GCA_050480705.1. Taxonomy (GTDB): domain Bacteria; phylum Actinomycetota; class Nitriliruptoria; order Nitriliruptorales; family Nitriliruptoraceae; genus JBJHAX01. The sequence goes on along the minus strand of JBJHAX010000065.1, from coordinate 1,221 downwards.
GGGGGGTTTGGGGTCGGTGTTGGCGGTGTCGTCGTCGCGGGTTGAGGTGTTGGTGGATGGTGAGGTGGTGGGGGTTCGGACGTTTGCGTCGTCGGTTGGGGGTGTGGTTGCGGGGTTGGGTGTGGAGTTGGGGGAGTTTGATGAGGTGCGGCCGGATCCGTCGTCTCGGGTGTCGGAGGGGATGGTGATTGATGTTGCTCGGGCGGTGACGGTGGATGTGCATGTGGATGGGGCTCTGGCGCATCGGGTGGTGGCGCCGGTGGGGTCGGTGGCGGGTGTGTTGACGCATGCGGGGTTGGGGGATGTGCGGGAGTTGGATGCGCAGGTGGTGCCGGGGTGGACGGCGCCGGTGGAGGATGGGGGGCGTGTGGATGTGTGGGTGCCGCATGACGTGACGTTGTCGGTGGATGGTGAGGATCGGCAGGTGTCGACGTTTGTGGGGGATGTCGGGGGGTTGTTGGTGGAGCAGGGGGTGCAGTTGGGGCCGTATGACCTGGTGTCGCATGGGGTGGAGGAGTCGTTGTCGGGGGTTGGGCAGGTGGTGGTGGCGCGGGTGCGCTTCGGCGAAGAAGTCGAACAGGTCGTGCTCCCCAACGAAGAGATCCGCCAGCGCACCACCCTGCTCGCCGAAGGTGAAGAGGTCGTCGAAGCCGAAGGCCAGGAAGGGCTGCGCTACGACCGCTACCGCATCGTCGAGGTCGACGGTGAACCGGTCGAACGCGAACTGCTGAGCGAACAGGTCGTGCGCGAACCCGAGACCCGCGAGGTGCGTGTCGGGATTTTCACGACCACCCCGCCCAACTCCGGGATGGTCGACGCCGACGACCCCGTCTGGGACCGTCTCGCGCAGTGTGAGGCGGGCGGCAACTGGCAGCGTGTCGCCGCCAACGGCCGCTACTACGGCGGCCTGCAGTTCCTGCCCTCGACCTGGCGGCGTGTCGGCGGCACCGACATGCCCCACGAACACTCCCGCGAAGCCCAGATCGAGATGGCGCGCCGCCTGCAGGCACGCTCCGGCTGGGGACAGTGGCCTGCCTGCTCGGCACGCCTGGGACTGCGCTGACCGATGCCCCTACGCCAGCTCGACCTCGGATGGGTCCTCGCACGCCGTGCGGTGGGGGTGGTGTGTTTGTTGGTGTTGGGGGGTTTGGGGTCGGTGTTGGCGGTGTCGTCGTCGCGGGTTGAGGTGTTGGTGGATGGTGAGGTGGTGGGGGTTCGGAC
>JBJHAX010000064.1:0-10023 GCA_050480705.1 Nitriliruptoraceae bacterium | reverse complement strand
GCCGGTCGCCGGGTGCCAGACGGGCACTGTTGGCGCACCGGCGTCGACACGGCGACGCCGGTACTTCGACGTCTCGCTGGTACCCCCGACCGGATTCGAACCGGCGTCACCACCTTGAAAGGGTGGCCGGGACGGTATCACCCAGTCTCGGCCGGTCTCGCAAACCCGCTCTGACCAGGGGTTATGTGGAATCCGGCGAGACTGGGTGCGGATCGGATTCCGGCCGCTCTCAGCGTTCTTGGCACACCGCGGGCACACCGCGGAGCGGTCCTCGTGGACCTCCCGCCACTCGTCGACCGCAACGACGACCGAACGGGACAGCATGACCACCATCGACGGGACGCCAGAGACCATCGCCGAGACGCTGCGGTCGGCCGCAGCATGGCTCAGGCTCACCGCCGACCGGCTCGACACCGGACAGCTCACCGAACCCGTCGACATGGCCCAGCTCGGCCGGTTCGGCAGCCAGGACATACCGGAACGGATTGCGCAGCTCGAGGCCGACATCCTGCGCACGTAGCGCATCCGACCGCCGACCGACCGGGAGGTGCCAATACACAACTGCTGACCCAACGCCCAAGGTCCCGACCGGATCGAGTCGGCCCGGACACAGCAAGCCCTACAAGGAGGCAGCAAGCATGATCGAGGACCGAACACTCACCATCGAGAACGTCGACCAACAGTGGGTCAATGAACTACGCATGATCGTCACCGAAGCTCGGCAGTTGCTGCCGAGGCTCTCGGCGCTGGCAGAGCAGGTCGAGAGCCTTGAGACACGGTTCAACCGTGAGCACGAGGACGTCATAGCTGACGAGTACCCCGAGTACGCGATCCCGATGGATGCCCGGGATGTCCTCGCTGCGCTGGCCGAGCCGTTGAAGGACCCAGCCGGCGTCGCGGACATCGACGACCCGGAGCAGCTGCTCGAGGTACTAGCCGACCGGATCGAGGGGAAGGTGCTCGCATGACGACCGACACCCGCAGCAGGATCGAGCAGCGGCTCGACAACGTGACCCGCGAACTTGACGAAGCGACCGGAGACCTCGAGCGGATCGAGGGGCAGATGTCTGAGCTCGTGCAACGGGCGGATGGCCTCGCCACCATGATCGCTCAGATCGGCTACTTGGTTGACGGTCGCTGAGCCCATCAGCACCGCGCGACGGCCCCCGGTTCACGCCGGGGGCCGTTCACGTTGCCAGCATCATCACTGCCGCCGCTGGGCATCGAAGGCGAAAGGATCGATTCGCCGTCAGCATTGCACCGGCGAGCCTGAGCAGTCGGGGTCGCCCGCTCGGAGGCTGAGTACGGTCTCGGCACCATGGGCATCGACCCGGAGGACGGCATGACTGACCAAGACGGGTTCTGGATACTCATCGGCCTGCTGGTCGGCGTCGTGGTCACCGCACTCGCGTCCTGGACCGTGTGGCGCTTCCAGGTCTCGCACCAGCGGCGTATCGCACTGAGGTTGCTGCTCCTGGACTTCGACAACAAGCTCGCTCAGCGAACCGACATCGAGGCTCTTGGGCATGCACCACCCGTGCTCTCGACGGACGTGATCCAGATGGCGCTACCTCACCTGCCCAGCATTAGTGAGGGAATCGCACTCACAGTGATGAACGTCCGCGAGCAGATTGACGCATGGAACTCGGCCGCCACGGCAATCGCCTCGACCAACGTCACCGGCGTCGACAACGTGCAGAAGCGAATGAAGTATCGGGGGCGCCGACTGTGGAGTGCGATCGAAGAAAGCCGAGTCGCGCTGGCAGCGGAACTGAACTGACACGAGCCAACCTCGAGTTAGCGTGGCGCCGGCGACACCCGCACACGCAACGGTCCCCGATCTGCTTCAGGCGCTGCCAGTGTGGTTCGGATGGGCCGACGGCGAGAGCGACCACCTCGTAGGTAGCACCGTGCATGCCGAGGGCATTGCCGACAACGTTGCGGGTTTCCTCGCTAGTTCCGCGCGTCCGCGCGGGACTAGGCGTGGCGTTCGGAAGGTTGGCCGCTCCGGCCTCGGCTCGGCCCGACGACTTCCTGCCCGTCGCCGCCCCTGCGCCTACGGTGCCGGTATGAACATCGACTGGACCATCGTCGGCGTAGCACTGGTGACCGGCGGCGTCGGTCTCGCCAGCGGGCTCGTCACCGAGCGGATTCGCCGCAGCGCCCACCACGCACAACGGCTGCTCGAATCACGCATCGACATCTACGGCGAACTGCTCAAGCACGTCTCGCAGCTCGTCGACAACGGCACCGCGTGGGCCCACGATCCACACGCGGTCCTCGACCAGCCGAGCGACGAAGCGCTGAACTGGATCTACGCCCGGACCCGAATCGTCGCATCCGAGGACGCGATCGCCCGGCTCGAGACGTTCCGCGACGCCGCGATCGCTCTCGGCTTGCAGCTTGGCGACGTTCAGAGTGCTACGGCACCGACCCCTCGGCAGCTCGCAGCGCTTCATGCTGCCGAACGTGAACATCACCGCGCCGGGATCGCGTTGCGCGAACAGCTCAGGCAGGACGTCATCGCGCCGTAGGCGAGCCCGGACGTGCTCGAGCGCATCACGCGTCCGATCCGACAGAAAGCGGCGGCGTCAGTTCGCGTGTGCGCCGTGATGGCGACCGTCCCGATACCGAGCCACCCCCGGATCCGGGGCAGATTCGGGACGCCGGGCCCGGCACATCACCGCGGCGCGCGTCGCCTGGACCTGCGCTGCCACGTTCACACGAGCCCTTCACGTTCGAGGACCTGGCGCCACCCGTCGACGAGCACCGGAGTCCAGGCGCCGGCCACGTCGCCCTCGGCGGCGAGCGCCACCAACCGGCGCAGCCGGTTCGCGCACACCCGGTCCGCTCCTGGCCCGCGCAGCACCCCGCCCTCGAGGCGGCTACCCGGCGCCGCGACTCGACGCCACAGTCCGGCCGCATACGCGACGTCGTCGAGCGGATCCGCCGACACCGGCCTGGGCGCGGGTTTGCGTCTCATGCCACGTCGTCCGGCACACCGCGCAGCGGCGCACGGTCCCACCTCGACCGTGCTGCCCGCGACGCCCGCACCGACGACGCCGACCGCAACCCAGGGCTGCCACCGTCGTCGTCCGAGTCCGGGATCTCGAGCTGCGAGAGCAGCCGACCGAGCGCGAGCGACACCTGCCGTTCCTCGGCGATCGCCGGGTGCGGCCGCGGCTCGCCACGCGCCGACGTCACGATCACCCCGTGGGCTGCCACCTCGGCGGCAAGTTGGTTGGCGCGGTCCAGCAGCCGGCACACCTGGGTGAGCATCTCGCGTTCGCCGGCGTCCATGTCGAACGTCGTAGCCACGTAGCCCCAGAACGCCGCGCCCCGCTCGCCGAGGCCCGGCGCACCCGTCACCGTCGGCACCTTCGCCGCACGAAGATCGCGGGACACCGTGGTGGTGCTCACCCCGAGCTGGCCAGCGATCTGGCGCACGGTCAGCCCGCCCCGGCGCAACTCCGCGGCCCGTTCGCGACGAACGTCGGGCGTCAGCGGCGGGTGATCGGCCATCGTCGACTCCTGAAACGAGATCGTCATGCATTGCTCACGGTCGGAAGCCCTGCCCGCTACGCCTAGTGGGCGACCCGGCTAGGGGTCCTACCCCACCCCCTTCGGTCGGCGTGTCGCGTCGCGTTCGTCGTCGAGCGTGCTGGCGGGGCGGGCGGGTGTCGGTGTCGTGCGTGTGTGGTGTGCGTGGCCGGTTCGTGTTCGCGTTTCGCTAGTTCGGTTGCGTCCGGCCCGGTCTGACGCTGCGCGTGGTGGATGGTCCGGGGGCTGTGGGGGCGAGGGGCGGTGTGCGGTGTGGCGGTCGGGTGTGTATGCGGGGTGTCCGGGGGCAGGGGGCGGGGGTCCCGGGCCGCGCAGACACGACGATGCGTTGTTCGCAGATTTCTTGCATTCTTGTTTCGTCGATTTCGCTCTCTTCGTGAAGTTCTTTCGTCTTCGTCGTGTTCGCGTCGGACGAGAGATTCGGGTGCCACCCCGGCGGCCGGGCGCAGGCGGAGGCGTGCCCGTGCCCGGCCGCTGGCCGTGGCCCGCAGCGTCGCGCGCAGACGCCTGCCCGTGCGGCACCTAGCCGGACGGGGCGGGTGGCCGTGACGCGACCCGGGTCGCGCCATCGAGTGTCGACGTCCGGGGCTGGTGTCCGGCTCCCGGCCGGACGGGGCTCCCGGATGGTGGGTGGTCTCACTGCGGGTCGCGTTCCGCGTTGCGGTCGATGGCGAGTGCTTCCACCTCGATGTCGCCGGCGATCCTCAACAACGCGTCGACGTAGCCTTCCGGGTAACGGCCGAGCTCGTGGAAGTCCGGTGCCCGGTCGACCGGCAAGCCGTGCTGCCGCACCCACTGCCACCGCTTGACCTTGGCACGTGCTACCCCCCCACGCCGCTCGGCTCGGCGGAAGGCAACCCAGGCTTTCAGGACCGGGTCGGCGCGGACTGCCGCGACCAGTTCTGCGAGGGCGGCGTCGGCTTCGGCCTTGCGCGTGTCGGCGTTGTCGCGCAGGGCCGGCAGCTTGCCGTCGGCGTCGGCGATGCGTTCCTCGATCCGTTGCCGTTCGTCGGCCTCTCGCTGGCGGCTCTCGGACTGCTTGTCGACCTGGTGGCCGAGCAGGCGTAGCAGCTCGTTACGATCCGGGTGGGTGATGATCCTGCGGGTGCCGGGCTCCCGGCCGGCGTAGACCATGCCGTGATCCCAGATCTCGGGTTCGGCGCTGGCGGCGTCGGCGTCGCGCCACTGGGCGCCCGCCGGGTCGATCGTGTCGAGGGGGTTCGGTTCACGGTTGGCCATGTTCGTCGTCCTCCTGGTTGTCGGGTCGTCCGAGGCCTTGGGCGCGTAGCTCGGCGTTGACCATGTCGCGGAAGGCGCCGCCAGCCGGGGTCGGTCCAGCCTGGTAGCGGTCGGACAGCGCGTTGCTCAGGTCTGTCACGCCGCGGCGGCGACGGTCGGCGTCACGCAGTGCGCCGAGCACGTCCGGGTCGAGCGTGTCGGCGTCGACGCCGAGCACCTCGAGCGCCTGGTCAAGATCCACGGTTGCTCTCCTGGCGGTCGTCGGTGGCGATGTCACCCGGTTCCGGTGTCCCCGTCTACCGGGGTGTCCGCTCGGGTCCGGTCGGGTCCGTTTGCGGCTACGAGCAGCCGTCGGCCGACGCGACGGTGGGTCCAGTCGCCGCGCGCGGCCGCACGCCGCACCGTGCGTTCGGACACACCGAACCGGGTGGCGGCGTCCGCAACCGAGAGCCATGGCCGCGACGGTGGTGCCGGTGCGGTGCCCGTGCGCACGAGCTGGCCGAGGGCTTCGCGGACGACCTGGTCTTGTGACGCGGCGGCGGCGAGGACGAGCTGCTCCAGGGCGGCGGCGTCGACCAGCACCGGACGGCTGCTCATGCCGGCTCTGCTCCACCTTGACAGTCGCGACAGAGTCCGCTGCCGAAGGTCCTGCGGTCGCAGTTGGTGCAGTCGTTCCAGCCCGGCGCACTGGCCGGTGTGCGCCCCGACTGCGCAGTGCGCCTCCCTATAGGCGCACTGGCGCACTCGTCACCACTGCGCTGGCGCACTGGCGGCGCACTGCCGCGCACTGGCGCACTCGGTGGGTCGGCAAGGCGATGCAGCTTGGCTCGACGCGGTCCGTCCTCGCGGACGATCAACCCGTCGCGGACGCCGAGGTCGAGCGCGTCCCGGGCTTGCTGGCGCGAGGTATCAGGTGCGACGAGCCCCTCGACCTGGCGGGTCGACATCGGCTCGGTCACACCGTCGAGCGCACCGAGGACCGCGTCGAGGGCTTCGGCCAGCGCGGCCTCGCGGCGCGAACCGCCGGCGACGACCAGGTGGCGGCCGTCCAGGTTCACGAGCTGCTCGGGCTGGTCGACGTCGCGGCCGTACGCGGAGAAGTAGCGGGGCGAGTCGGGTGAGTCGCCGTCGCGCACGATCCGCCATTCGGCGTCGGGCCAGTCGCGTAGCCGTGAGTCGCCGCGGGATCGTTCGCCGGCATGGCCCATGTGGTGTGCGATCACCGCTTCGCTGATGCCGGCTTCGGCGAGCAACGCGTCGAATGCTTCGAGGACCTTGCCGGTGTCTTTGTCCTCGGAGAGCCCGAGCGCGTCGATGACGGGCCGTAGGCAGTCGAGCATGACCGCCTTGGCGCCGGTGGCGGCCAGCAGCTTGGCCCAGATGGCGCGGGTGTCGTCGTCGAGGATGTTGAAGCTGGCGGTCCGTCCGCGGAGTGAGGCGAGATGGACCTGGTCGGTGGCGGCGATCGACTGCTCGCGCAGCCATTTGCGGAGCGTGTCGGGGTGGAGTTCGTCGTCGAGCAGCACGATGCCACCGTCGGGTGGCGACACGTGGTAGCGGCCGAGGAACGGCTCGAGGTCGACCCACGAGCGCAGCAGGTTGCCGATCGCGGTGGTCTTGCCAGCCTTGTACTGGGCGGCCATGAGGACCCGGCCGTCGGCGGGCCAGAGCCCGTCGATCCGGTAGTCGACGTCGCGGTCGGGTTGGTCGAGGAATTCGTCGAGCCGGACGATCGCGGGCAGCTCGACAACACGTACCGCGGCCGCGGCTGAAGCGGCACGGTCACGGCCAGGTGGTGCGTCGCGGTCGTCGGGTGGCGGCGGCATCGGCGGCATCGGTTCGGTCGGCTGCCAGCCGCGGGTCGCGTCGAGGACGGGTTCGGGCAGGTGGTCGCCGCCGGCGCGTTCGTCGAGCCGGTCGCGACACTCCTGGCAGTCGCGGGCGTGGTTGAGGTCGAATCCGTTGGTGCAGTTCGGGCAGCCGTCGAGGTCGCCGTCGCAGTTGAAGCAGTGCAGTCCGCCGCAGGCGGCCTCGGTGGCGCTCACGCGGCCACCTCGATGTCGGCTCGTACCGTGGCAGGTTCCTCGCCGGCTTCGAGGCGTTCGATCGCCTTGCGCAGACGGCGGATGGTGGTGGTTCGGTCATGCTCGCGGCGCACGATCGTCGCGTAGTAGTTCCACCCCGCGACCGTCGGGCACATTTCGAGGGTCGCCAGCTCGAATGTGGCGGCTGGCCCGCCTACCTCATCGGCACGGCCGGCGGCGCACACCTGGTCGTGCACGGTGATCGTGTCGACCGGAGCACCGGCGGCCACCAGCGCCACGATCGCTTCGAACACGGCCCGATGGCCGTTACGGGTGAACATGTCCGGGGTCAGGTGCTCGACTGCGCCGCGTGCAGCTTCGGCAGACCACATGGCCGCACCGAGCACGGCCGCCTCGGCGAGCTGGCCAACGGTCTCTGGTTCGCGATGCGACGGGACGGCAGGGCTACCCTTCACCGGGCGCCCCCTGGTCGTACCCGCGGCCATTGCGCTCGACGCCCTCGCCGTCCCCCTCGGTGGGGGCGTCGCTCTTGCTCAACCCAAGCCAGGCGAGCAGCTCGGCAGTCACCACGACGTAGCGTGTGCCCAGCCGTCGGACGCCTGGTAGTTCACCTGACGCGGCGAGCCGGTACCCGGTTGCCTTGGATCGGCCGAGCACCTTCGCTGCGGTCTCGACGTCTGTGACGACCTGGCCGCGCAGGCTCTCCAGGAGCGCGGCGCTCACGAGGCCCTCCGTTGCATGAGAGCGTCGAGCAGTTCGCCGTAGCGGAGCGCAAGGTCGCCCCGCGGCGTGCGTTCGCCTTTTTCCCACCGGAAGATCGTCGATGCTGAGCATCCGAGGGTGCGGCCTACCTCGCCGAGCGAGAGTCCAGCGCCGAGGCGGATCGACCTGGCAGCACCCGAGCGGACGAGGTCGCGGACCCGGGTGACCTTGACGAGCGTGTTTGTGTCCATGCCTGCGAGGATGCGGTACCGGGAATGCTCTGGCAAGCGTTGCCGTTACCGTTATAATCGGCAGGCTTCGGGGAACCTTCAACCCTTTGACGCAGCGTTCCCGTTGCATTACCGTTCCTGAGCATGACTGACGATGGAACGACGACAGACGTCTGGCAGCCGGACCATGACGGGCCGGCGTGGCTAGTCACTCTGCACTGGTCGCTGATCAGTGGCCGCTATGAACCTGTCGGGATCGAGCTCCGCTCATTCACTCGCGACGAGGACGAACGGATCCACTTCGGCCGCGAACGGCTCGGCGACCGACGCGTTCCAACCCGCGACGAGACCACCGGCATCGTCACCTCGACGCTGCTCCGCTCGCTACCGATCGGTAGGTACATACAGCGCGGGATAGTCGGCTCGGTCCAGCCCGGCGGATGGGAAGGACCCGAAGCCGACGACGTGCGAGAGCGTCTCGAGGCTGGTCGGCCACCGGGCCGAGGCGGTCGACCTGCGCAGTACAGCGCTGAGCACTGGACAGAGGTCGCACGCGTTTATGCAAAGGCGTGGGCTCACGGCGATCCGCCGACGAAGGCGGTAGCAGAACGTGGGCCAGGCGCCCCCGTGTCCAAGTCGACGGCTGCCAAGTGGGTAGCGCGCTGCCGAGCGCTCGGACTACTCCCGCAGACGAGCAAGGGGCGCGCCAGTGCGCGAAAGGACGACACGTGAAGGGTCGCACCTTCAAGCGCTGCACCACGTGCAAGTCGGCCGTATCGAGTGACCGGCACCGCAAACGGTGCGACGGCAAGCGGACGAGCTGGGCGTACACCGTCGACGTCGGTCGCGACCCGGACGGGCGCCGGCTGCGCGACTCACGGTCCGGCTTCGCCACCCAGCGCGACGCAGACCGGGCGATGCGCGAGGCGCTCACCAAGGTCGACGTCGGCACGCACGTCACACGGTCGACCACGACGCTCGCCGACTACCTGCGTGGCGAATGGCTCCCGGCGACCGCTCCCCCACGGGTCGCCTACGGCACGCACGCGAAGCGCCGAGGGCACGTCGACACCTACATCGTCCCGCGCATCGGCGGCGTCCCGTTGCAGCAGCTCACCGCAGCGCACGTCGACCGGCTGTACGCCGAGCTGCTCACGAGCGGCAAGGCCGACGGCTCACCCCTAGCCGCCTCAACCGTTCACGACGTGCACCGCACGTTGCGCCGTGCACTCAAGGACGCCCTGCGCTGGGGGCTCGTCGAGCGCGACGCAACCGAGCGGGCCGATCCGCCACCAGTTCGGCTCGTGGAATCCGAGCGACGAGCCGCGATGCGTGTGTGGACCGCCGACGAGCTGGCCACGTTCCTGACCACTACGGCCGACCATCGGCTGGGGCGGCTGTTCGAGGTCGCGGGCTCAACCGGCGCGCGACGTTCCGAGCTGTGCGGCATGAGCTGGCAGGATCTCGACCTCGAGGCTGGAACATGGACGGTGCGCCGCAGCGTGGTTCGCGGCGAGCACGGCTACTACCTCGGCGATGCGACCAAGTCCGACCGGTCGGCGCGCACCATCGACCTCGACGCGCGGACGATCACGGCGCTCAAGGCCGTCAAGGTGGCGCAGGCCGAGGCGCGGCTGGCGGCGGGCCCGGCATGGACCGACCTGGGTGTCGTGTTCACCGACGAGCTGGGCCAATGGCTCTCGCCGCCGAGCGTTACCCAGGCGTTTCGCCGGTCGGTCTCGCACTGCACGGGATGCTCGGCACCGCTCGACACCGACCGGCAGCGAGAGCGGCACGACGCGTCCGCGTGCACGGGTGAACGGCACCCAGCGTTGAGCTTCCACGGGCTGCGGCACACGCACGCGACGTTGCTGCTCAAAGCCGGCGTGCCGCTGCATGTGGTCTCGCGGCGGCTCGGGCACGCCTCGGAAGCGTTCACGGCGTACGTGTACGCGCACGTGCTGCCCGGTCAGCAGCGCGAGGCAGCGGAGACGTTCTCGCGGCTCGTGTGGGGCGAGGTGGCCCCGTGAGCGCCTCGATTGGCACACCGCGGGCACACCGCGAGCCGGCCGTGATCCGGGCCGAGGGCGGTAAACCGCCCGTAGCCCGGCGAATCTTGCGGTACCCCCGACCGGATTCGAACCGGCGTCACCACCTTGAAAGGGTGGGATCCTAGGCCGCTGGACGACGGGGGCAGGCCGGAGTCGCCTCCGGGTCCGGGAGCGGCAGGCTACCGGGTCGCGTCG
>JBJHAX010000063.1:0-10110 GCA_050480705.1 Nitriliruptoraceae bacterium | reverse complement strand
CTACCAGCGGGTGCGAACGGTCCTGCAGCTCGACGCGGACCAGGTCAACCTCGAAGGCGCCTGCGTCGTCGGCGAGCGGCTGCGCTGGTTCCAACGAGGTCATCCCCGCTCGGGTGTGCCATCTGCGAGCATCGACGTGGACCTGCCCGGCATGCTCGCCGTGTTCGACGGCGACGAGGCCCCTGATGGCATCGCGGTCGGCCGTGTCCGCCACTACTACCTCGGCGAACTCGACGGGATGCCCCTGGCGATCACGGACGCCGTCCGGCTGTCCGACGATGCGTTGTGCGTCTCAGCGACCGCAGAGGACGCACCCGACGCGGTGGCCGACGGGCCGATCACCGGGTCTGCGCTCGCCATCATCGACCCTGACGGCACCGTGCGAGCCGTGGCCCCCATCCGGCAGGCTCTGACGACCTGCAAGGTCGAAGGTCTGGCAGTCGTCGACGTCACGGCGAGTGGCGCCCGCCTGCTCGCGGTCGTCGACCAGGACGACCCCGAGCAGCCATCCACGGTGGCGCACCTGGACGTGAGCTGGTGACTCCGCCGGCTACCGCCGCGAGCCGGTCAGCCACCAGACCAGGGACCCGGTTGCCAGCAGGACGAGTCCGCCGACGACGGCGACCTGCGGCAGGGTGAACGCGAGCAGCGTGCACAGGCCGACGCCGAGACCGGCCAGCCAGCGTGGCCAGCGACGTTCCGAACCGGTCAGGGTCCACGCGGAGGCGTTGGCCAGCCCGTAGTAGGTCAGCACGGCGAAGGAGCTGAACCCGATCGCGCCGCGGAGGTCGGCCACCAGCACGATCGCGCACACCAGCACGGCGGCGGTGAGCTCGGCGCGGTGGGGGGTCCGGTAGGTGGGGTGGACGGCGTCGAGTTGTCCGGGCAGCTCTCGTCGGCGGGCCATCGACAGTGTCGTGCGGCTCACGCCGGCCAGCAGCGACAGCAGCACCCCAGCCGAGGCCACCGCGGCGCCAACACTGACGATCGGGGCCGCAGCTGCCCACCGGCCAGCCTCGACAGCAGCGACCATGCAGTACCACGGTCACGTCTTCGCTGGCGGATGTGGGGGCGTCGGCGTCCGCGTCGGTGCCGGGACCGCAGCGCGGCGACCACGAGTCCGGCGCCGACCAGCAGGTTTGGTGGTGGCAGCCACCAAGGACTAGCGTCGGACCGACAGTAACCATGGTTGCACTGTCATCCGGCGGTCAGGAGCTGGGATGGCCACGAAGGGACGTTGGGTGTTGTTGCAGTACCACCTTCCTCGTGAGCCGTCGACGCCGCGGATCGCGGTGTGGCGGAAGATCAAGCGGCTGGGCGCGGCACAGTTGTCGGACGGTCTGGTCGGGCTGCCGCGGGATGCCCGCACGCAGGAGCAGCTGGAGTGGCTGGCCGAGGAGATCGTCGAGGCGGGCGGGACGGCGGTGCTGTGGTTCGCCGATCCTGGCACCGTGGCGGCGGAGCGGGCGATCGCGTCGGCATTGGCCGCGGACCGGGCGGCCGAGTACCGGGCCGTGGCCGACGAGGCGACCACGGCCGTGGAAGCCAGCGCAGCCGAGGCGCGCCGGGTGCTGCGGCGTCTGCGTCGACAGCTGCATCGGATCCGACGACGTGACTACTTCCCGCCGCCCGAGCGTGACGAGGCCGCCGCCGCGGTGCAGCGTCTGGCGGCACACCTGGCGGTCGGCGAGAACGAGACGACGACAGGAGAGATCACCCCATGAGGTGGGCGACCCGCAGCAATTGCCACATCGACCGTGCCGCGTGCAGCTGGCTGATCGCACGGTTCATCGACACGTCCCCGGAGTTCGTGTTCGTGGACGATCCCGCGGACCTGCCCGAGGACGCCACCGGCTTCGACATGCGCGGGGTGGAGCTGTCGCATCGCGACGGAGGCTGCAGCTTCGAGACGTTCCTGCGGGTCTACGAACTGGAGGATCCGGTGCTGTGGCGCATCGCGACGATCGTGCACGAGGCCGACCTGGACGACGAACGCTACGACGCGCCGGAGGCGCCGGGGCTCGACGTGGCGCTGCGAGGCCTCTCGATGGTCGTCGACGACCACGAGCTGCTGGCGGTGACACGGCCCGTGTTCGACGGGCTGTACGAGTTCTTCCGCCGGGAGCTGCTGCTGGGCCGGGAGCCGGCCTGATGACTGAGGAGTTCCCAGACGAGGCTGCGGCCGGACGCGACGAGGCAGCTGAAGGCGCGGACACCAAGAGGAGCCAGCCGACGTACTCGCTGACGCAGATGACGGGCTACGTACTCAAGCTCGGCGCGACGGGGTTCGGCGGCCCGATCGCGCTTGCGGAGTACATGCACCGCGACCTCGTGGAAGACCGGGGCTGGCTGACACAGGAGGATTACGATGAGGGGCTTGCGTTGGCGCAGCTGGCTCCGGGCCCGCTGGCCGGCCAGCTGGCGATCTACCTGGGTTACGTCCACTACGGCCTGATCGGGGCAAGTCTCGTTGGGGTCGCGTTTGCCCTGCCGAGCTTTCTGATGGTCGTGGCCTTCGCTGCGGTCTACGTCCGGCTCGGTGACGCCGCCTGGTTGCAGGGCATCTTCTACACCGTCGGTGCGGCGATCATCGGGATCATCGCCAACAGCGCACGTCGGCTCACCCGCCGGATCGTCGGCCGCAACGTGCTGCTGGGCGCGATCTGGCTCACACTGGCCGTGACCACGTTCGTCACCGAACGCGAGAGCATCCCACTGATCGTGCTCGCTGGAGCTCTCGTGTTCACCGTGCGCAGCCCGCCGCACGTCCTGCGCCGCATGGTGCGTGCCGTTCGCCGGACCGTGCATCGCGGCCCGCTGACGCTGGTGCCGGGCCTGGCGCTGCCACCCCGTCTCGCCGCCGCGGCGCCGGCGCCGGGCAACGAACTGGTCGACATCGGGCTGTTCTTCGTCAAGGCCGGCGCGTTCGTGTTCGGGTCGGGCCTGGCGATCGTGCCGTTCCTGTTCGGGGGTGTCGTGCACGATCACCAGTGGCTGACCGAGCAGCAGTTCCTCGATGCCGTCGCTGTCGCGCTGATCTCGCCCGGCCCGATCGTGATCACGACCGCGTTCATCGGCTACCTCGTCGAAGGGCTTCCCGGTGCCGTGCTGGCCGCGTTCGCGACCTTCTTCCCCTCCTACCTGTTCACCGTCATCCCCGCCCCGTTGATGCGACGCCACGGGCAACGTCCCGGGCTGGTGGCCGTGATCGACGGGGTCACCGCGGCAGCCGTGGGGGCCATCGTGGGTGCCGTGTTCGTGCTCGGCCAGCGCTCGATCGTCGATCCACTGACGGCCCTGATCGCCGTGGCGGTCCTGGCGCTGCTGTGGCGCGGTCGTCCGCGTGTGCCCGAGCCGGTGATCGTCCTCGTCGCCGCGGGCGGCGGCCTCGCACTGCACGTGCTCGGTTCGTGACATCCGATGGATGACGAGCGCCCAGGCAGATCGTCGGCACGTGATCCCGGACGGCCTGCTGCGGCCCTGCGATTCGACGACGTCAGTGTCCAGCTCGGCACCCACCGCGCGCTGATCGAGGTGACCGCCGACGTGCCGGCCGGGCAGGTCACGGTCGTCGCGGGGCCGTCCGGGGCAGGCAAGACCACCCTGCTGCGGCTGTGCAACCGTCTGACCGTGCCCGACCGCGGCCGGATCCTCCTGGACGGCGTCGACACCGCCACGATGGACCCGCTGGCCCTCCGCCGTGATCTCGGCATGATCTTCCAACGCCCCGTGGTGCTTCCGGGCACCGTGCACGACAACCTGCGGGTGGCCGACCCCGACGCCGACCGGGACCGCTGCGTCGACGTGCTGCGCGGCGTCCAGCTGGACCCCCGGTACCTCGACCGCCGCGCCGGCGAACTGTCCGGAGGCGAGGCCCAGCGGGCCTGCCTCGCGCGCACGCTGATCACCCGTCCCCGCGTGCTGCTCGCCGACGAACCCACCTCCGCCCTCGACCCCACACCCCGCCTCGCGTTCGAGCGGCTCACACGCCAGCTCGCGCGCGACGGGATCACCGTGCTGTGGGTCACCCACGACCTCGACCAGTTGCACCGCCTGGCCGACCACGTCCTGGTCCTGCTCGACGGCCGACTCCGCTACCGGGGCAGCCCCCAGGACCTGGACGCCCAGCCCCACCTGGCCGCATTCCTGCAGGGGAACGCCGATGCCCCAAGCTGACGTCTCCCTCCTTGGACTCGCACTCTCGCTCGTCCTCGTCGCCGTTGCCGTCGCACTGTCCGCCTGGCAACGACTCGGCCTGGAACCCCGGATCGTGTGGGCATCCAGTCGCGCGATCGTCCAGTTGCTGCTGGTCGGCTCGGCGCTCACCATCGTCCTCGACCCCGACGCACCGCTGATCTGGTCGTGGCTGTGGATCGTCGCGATGACCCTGTTCGCCGCCGACGTCGTTCGCCGCCGCGTGCCCGAGGCCAACGGCGTGTTCCCGCTGGCTCTTGCCGCCTACGGCGCCTCCGCCGTCGTGACGCTCGGCACGCTGTTCGGACTCGGGATCTTCCCCCTCGAGCCGCGCACCCTCGTCCCCCTCGGCGGGATGATGGTGGGCAACTCCATGAACGCCACGGTGCTGGCCGCCCGCCGGATCATCGAGGAGACCACCGCACGGGCCGACGAGATCGAGGTCCGACTCGCGCTCGGCCTGCCCTCACGTGACGCCGCGCGCCCCTACCTCGCCGCAGCGCTGCGAACCGCCCTGATCCCGCAGATCGAGACCACCAAGGCCGTGGGCCTGGTCTTCCTCCCCGGTGCCATGACGGGACTCATCCTCGCCGGTGTGCGCCCCGTCGACGCCGTGCTCGTCCAGGCCGTCGTGATGTTCCTCGTCCTCGGTGCCGCAGCCACCACCACAACCGTCATCGGCCTCGGGCTGCTCCGGCGACTGTTCACCGCCGACCACCGGCTCCTCACACCGACCCCTGGCGAAGATCAGGGATCCACATCGACCTAGCCTTGCCTGCCCGGAGTCGCCCCCACCGTGCCAGCCGTTGCCTTGCACACGTCGCGGCCGGTTCCGTCTCGGTGCCGAGGCGCACGTCACCTACCGTCGCGTCGTCGCGACACGAACGATGGCGTAGAGGCCGGCTGCGCCGATGAGCACGAACGCGATGTCGTCGGCCGGGTCGGCGATGGGTCCCAGCAGTCGGTCGAGGATGTTGACGTCCGTGACGAAGTAGCCCCACGCCAGCGCGCCGGTCACCAGCAGCACGAACGCGATCCAGTCGAGGGTGTTGTGTGGCCTCACGGTTCCCTCCTGGCGTTGCGGTCCGGACGGCTGGGGATGTCCTCATCGGGTGGTGGCGCCAGGTCGCCGCCGGGCAGGCCAGCGTCTTGCTGGGTGCGGGGATCGGCGGTGGCACGTGGCCCGGGACCTGCACTGTGGCGTCCAGTACCCGGATCGGACGGCGTCGACGCAAACTCGTCGCGGCTCGTGCCCTGCGCAGCGCCGCGACGGCGTTGCCGGTTGGGCTGGTCGGTCGCGAGGTACTCGGCGAACTGGCCAGGATCGGTCGCTTGTCTGCCCGCGGTGCGCGATCGTCGTCGCCAGCGCAGCGCGGCGTAGACGACGATCGCGAGCACGACGAGCCCGCCGATCAGGTTGCCGGTCGGTTCCACGATGACTCCGATGCATCCGGTGATGCCCCAGCCCAGCGGTGACCGCCGCGTCGGATGCGCACTGTCCCGGCGGGCATGCTGGCCAGCTCGACCGGCCGAGGCATCCATCACCCTACTAATTCGCAACCTTGGTTACATCAGATCGTCGCTGTCCGAACGGGAAGGACGGCGGTGCGTGAAGTTTGCCCAGTGGGAGCGCTCGAGTTCGGATGGCTCGGACGCGCGACCTACACCACTTTCGGAAGACACCGGACGCCGACGGACCGCACGGATTGATCACCGGCTGCGGTCAATGGTGAGAGATCCGCCGTAGCGAAACCGGCGGTCTGCGAGTATTCTGACACGAAAAGCTCGCAACATAGGTGGTATCAGGATGGGCGTCAGGCAGGCTGGTTCGGTGGCAGAGGGAGTGCGACGGTGGATCGATCGACTCCCGGACCGTGCGTTCTTCGACTCGCGGGACGTCCCGGGGTCACCGAGGGCCGTCGAGTCGGCGCTGTCGAGGATGGCCGCAGACGGTGAGATCGTGCGGGTTCGTCGCGGGACCTACTGGAAGCCGCCGCCTGCTCGTTTCGGGCGGCGTGCTCGACCAGCGCCGCTCGAGGCCGGGTTGCACGTCGGTGGCCGTGGTGCAGGACCGGCCGGGGTGAGCGCGGCTCGCGTGTTCGGGTTGACCACCCAGGTCCCGGCGGTCGAACGTGTCGGTGTTCCGGGACGTGCGCCGGAGCGGATGCGTGGCGTCCGGTTCTCCTCGCGCCCCTACTCACGTCGTGAGCACGACCTGAACCCGTACGAGGTGGCGCTCCTGGAGGTGCTGCGTGCGTTCGACCAGGTTGCAGAACGGCCCTGGGAGGACCTCGTCTCCGCCGTGGATGAAGCTGTCCGGGAAGGGCGGATCCGGCCCGACCGTGTCGCGGTGGCCGTCGAGGAGGAGCACGACCGCTCGGCGAGAGAACGCTGGCGCCGGCTGGCCGAAGCGCTACCCGTGCTGGCTTCCGTCTGATGGTCGAGCGCCTGCGTGATGATCTCGACGGACTGGAGGTCGCGGCCACGGCGGTCGCGGAGGCCACCGGGGTACCAGCGGCGCACGTCGAGAAGGACTTCTGGCTGACCGAGGCGTTGCGGGGTATCGCACGAGTCGCCGAGGCGCTCGGTGTGCCGGTCTACTTCAAGGGCGGCACCAGCCTGTCGAAGGTGTTCGGGCTCATCCATCGCTTCTCCGAGGACATCGACGTCCTCGCCGTGCTCCGCCACGACGACTCGGCCGGTGCGCGCCACAAGGTCCTCAAGGCACTGTGCGAAGGCGCCATCGAGGCGACGGGGCTAGACGGGCAGCCGGTCGGCGACAAGTCGAGCAAGGGCGAGAAGCGCGCGGTCACCCTTGCCTACCCGACCCGCCAGACGCTGCAGCCGCTGCGCCACGAGGGCGTACTCGTCGAGATCGGGCACTGGGGCGGCACCTACCCGCACGAACGCCACGCCGTGCGCAGCCTCATCGCCGAGCACGGTCCCGCGCTGGGTGTCGATGGGCCCTTCGCCGAGTTCGAGCCATTCGAGGTCGACGTGCTCGATCCCGTCCGCACCGCGGTGGAGAAGCTGATGCTCCTGCACGCCGCAGCTGCCGGGGAAGCCGAACGTCGCTTCGCGGTCGCACGGCACTACTACGACGTCTGGTGTCTGCTGGGCGATGAACGCATCGCCGGCGAGCTGTCCGATCCCCGTGCCGTCGCAACCATGGCACGGGACGTCGAGACCTTCACCCGAGCCGCCGGCCTTCCCTCACGGGGACGGCCCGCCGGGGGCTTCGCTGCGAGCGAGGCCTTCGACCCCTCGGCCCCGGTCAACGAACCAACGAAGGCGGCCTACGACAGCGTCGTCCTCGGCAGCTTGCTATGGGAAGGCGCGGCGCGTCCGAGCTTCCACGAGTGCTGCGACGCCGTGCGACGGTCCGCGTCGGGGCTGTGACCTACGATCATGGCGCGGTGACTGATGACGGCTGGACCCGCCACATCGGCTCGGTCACCCGCGAGGCGAGGGCATGCGCGACGAGCTGCTTCGGATCGAGTACGGACTCGAACGCCTTCTCTGGCAGGACCCCGATCAGGACCAGCTCGACGTCTGGGACGTGACGCTACAGACCGGCGAGCTCGACGACCAGTCCGAGACGGGGGTCAACTGGCATGCCGTCGCCCGAGCCGTGCTGTACGGCATCGACATCGACCGGTGCCTGCGCGTGGGTGAGTCCTAGAGAGCATCGGTGACCGGGCCGGCTGGAGGCGGAGGTATCGCGCGGCGAGCGGACGGATGCCGGAGGTCCGACGGAAGTGTTCCTCTTCGTGCGTCCAGTATCCTCGGTGCACTGGTGCGGGAGTATGGCCGATGTCTGACGACTGGACGTTCCTGACCAACCACGCTCATGTGCTGTTGGCTGTCGCGCGCGATCCGAAGTTGCGGCTGCGTGACATCGCGGAGCTCGTCGGGATCACGGAGCGCACCGCTGTCGGGATCGTGTCTGACCTCGAGAAGGGCGGTTACATCCGGCGGGAGAAGGTCGGGCGCCGTAACCGTTACGTGCTGAACCGCGACCGGCCTCTGCGTCACCCGCTCGAGTCGCATCACGAGGTCGGTGAGCTTCTGGAGGCTATCGGGCACGGCTTCTCTTCGAGCGCTTCCTGACGGTGCGTCGGTGTGCCGGCAGGCGGTCAGGCCCGGTCTGTCGCTGGGGTAGCTGCGAGGACATGGTGGCCACCGTCGACGTGGAGGATCTCACCGGTGATGGCCGCCGATAGGTCGGACAGCAGGAAGCAGGCCGCATGGGCGACTGGGGTCGCGTCCTTCTCGTTCCACGGTAGCGGCGCATGCTGCCAGGCCCGTAGCAGTTCGTCGAACCCGGGGATCGCGGATGCTGCCCGGGTCACCAGCGGCCCTGCGGCGATCAGGTTCGCACGGATGCGTCGCGGCCCCAGATGACGGGCGAGGTACTGGTTTGTCGACTCGAGTGCCGCCTTGCAGACGCCCATCCAGTTGTAGACGGGCCACGCTCGGGATGCGTCGAAGTCGAGTCCGACGAGGCTCGCGCCGCTCGTAGGGGCGAGGTCCGCGAGCAGCTGCGCCAGCATCACGTAGCTGTGAACGCTGGTTCGAAACGCCGTCTCTGTCGCGTCGCTTGGCACACCCAGGAGCGACTGCAGCGCGTCTGGCGGTGCGAACGCTATGGCGTGCAGTGCCCCGTCGAGGTGGCCCACAGCCGCTCGCAGCTGGTCGCGGACGTCGGCCACCTGCTGGGCGTCGGTGAGATCGAGCGGCAGCACCGGTGCCCTGACCGGAAGCTCTTTCGTGCAGGCGAGAGCGGCGTCGAGGTCTCGCGGGAAGGCGGTGAGGACGAGACGAGCACCGGCGGACGCAGCGTGGAGCGCGGTCGCGAACGCGATGCTTTCGGTGTTGGCGATGCCGGTGACGAGCAGCGTCTTGTTCTCGAGCAACGGCTGGCTTTCCCTGGGGCGACGGCCGGACGATAGCATTGGGTCACCGGCATCTCGCATCATGCGTTTCTCCTGGACGCGGCGACGAGGCGAGTTCGAGATCGGTGGCGAGCCACCGCGCCGCCGACTGACCCGACCAGGGCCGAGGAACATGCCTGCCACATCCAGACCGGATGCCGGACCCGACAACCTCCGGCCTGGTCTCCAGCTCGAAGGCGGTCCCCCGGGCACTGAAGAGGACGGGTTGGGGTACCTCGATGCCCTCGGCATGCACAGCGTCCGCCTCGGGCTGCACCGGATGGAGCGAGCCCTGGCGGATCTGGATCGTCCCGATCGCCGGTTTCCGGTCCTGCTGGTCGCGGGGACGAATGGCAAGGGATCGACCAGTGCTCTGGCGGCCTCCGCTCTCCAGATGGCCGGCTATCGCGTCGGGCTCTACACCTCTCCCCACCTGCATCGCTTCGCCGAGCGCGTCCAGATCAACGGGCGTCCCGTCGGGGACGAGGAACTCGCGGACGGGGTCCAGACGGTGCGTCGTGTGTGCACGTGGCAGGACGATCCCGCCCACCAGGACAGATTGACCTACTTCGAACTAGCCACGCTGTTGAGCATGCTTTGCTTCGCCCGGTACGAGGTCGACGTGGCGGTGGTTGAGACGGGGCTGGGTGGCCAGTTCGATGCCACCGCTGTTCTGGCGCCATGCGTCATGGCGGTGACCCGGATCGGCCTCGACCACCTCGAGTACTTCGGCACCTCGCTCGCCGAGGTGGCACGGGCGGAGGCGTCGATCTTCAAACCTGGGGTGCCCGTTGCCGTAGCTCCGGGCCAGCCATCCGACGCGATGGAGGTGCTTCGGACCGAGGCCGCTCGGATTGGTGCTCCCCTCTCGGTCTGCCGGGAAGACTACGAGGGCCCGTTGGCCCTCCGCGGGGCCCATCAGCGTCAGAACGCCGCCGTGGCCAACAAGGCGCTTGAGCTTCTCGGAGCCCGCGGGCTGTCT
>JBJHAX010000062.1:0-10379 GCA_050480705.1 Nitriliruptoraceae bacterium | reverse complement strand
GCGGCCGACACGGCCGTGCTGCTCATGGAAGGCCGCGAACTGTCAGGGACCTCACTGTCCCTGCCGCCGGTGCTCGTCCCGCGGGACTCCACGCTCGGGTGGCGGGGCTCCCCCTGAGCGACGCAGGTGCACCGCGACATCGGCCATGTCGTGCTCGCCCAGGCCAGCCTCGATCGCCTGGTCGATCAGCGACAGGTTCGCGGTCGCCTGCTCGACCCGAAGCCCGACCTGCGCGGCCAGGTCGGTGATGAGTTCCAGGTCTTTGCGAGCCAGCGTCATCGCGAACGCCGGCGGGGTGTGATCGGGGTCGACGAACGCCGCCCGGCGGTAGTCGAGCATCGGCGCGCCCGCCGCGCTGCGGGTGAAGACCTCGTAGATGCGTGCCCGGTCGAGCCCGCAGCGCTCGGCAAGCACGAGCGACTCGGACACGGCGTTGCCGAGCGCGAAGATGATGTTGTTGACCGCAAGCTTGGCGATCGCTCCGGCACCGGTGTCGCCGAGGTGGAACACCGACGAGGCCATGGATTCGAGTACGGGCATGACCGCGGCCACGCTCGCCTCAGGTCCACCGGCCATGACCACGAGCTCGCCGCGTTCGGCGCTTGCGACACTTCCGGACACCGGCGCGTCGACGAGCACGCCGCCGGCGTCGGCCACCCGCGAAGCGAGCCACGCCACACCTTCCGGGCCGGTCGTCGACATGTCGACGACGACGGTGTCGTCCAGTCCTGCGGCGAGCAGCCCGTCGTCGCCTTCGGCAACCTCACGCACCGCCGCCACGTCGGCGAGCATGGTTATCACCACGTCAGCGCGTGACGCAGCCGCCCGTGGTGTTGCGGCGACCTCGCAGCCGGCACGTTCGGCGAACGCATCCGCACGCTCGCGGGTGCGGTTGTGCACGAGCAGGTGATGACCCGCAGCGGCCAGGTTGGCCGCCATCGGCGCCCCCATGCGTCCCAGTCCGAGGAAGGCGACCGTCGGCTCGGCATGCATCATCTGTCCTTGCGTGGGCGTTCGGAGACACTCGATTCCGACGGGCACTCACATCCGGGTGGCGCGCGGCTGCGACACCCACGGGTCGATCAGGGTCTTCAGCTGCGTCGCGGTCCCGTCGACCAGTGGCCGGATCCCGTCGTCGACGAGGTGGTCGAGCGGCAGTGCGGTAGGTGCCAGGTCCGCCCAGCCGGACGATCGAGCGTCCAACAGCCGCAGCGCCTCGGGCAGGTCGGTGCCGCGCACGTGCGCCTGGGTGCCGATCAGCTCAAGCTCGTCGAGGCTCACGGCGTACAGGTCGAGTTGACGCGGCTGGTCCTGGCGGCCAACCAGCACGACACGCGATCCTGGCCGGGCAATCGCCAAGGCGTCCTGCAGGCCGGTGGCCGATCCCGACGCCTCGTAGACCACGGTGGGTATCCAGCCTTCGCCGTCCAGCACCTGCCCGAGTGTCGCTGCGCCCGCCGGGTCGGCCACGTGCCGGGCGCCCAAGATCTGGGCGACGGCGCGCCGGTCGGCATCCGGGTCGGAGACGACCACGGTGGCTCCAGCCGACACGGCCGCATAGGTCATCAGCGCACCGATCCCGCCTACCCCGATGACGACCGCGACGTCGCCTGGCTCCAGGCGACCCTGGCGTACCGCGTGCACCGCGATCGCCATCGGCTGGGCAAGGGCCGCCGCGTCGGGGGTGAGCGCGAAGTCGCCAACGGCCACGACCGTGCTTGCCGGAACGACGACGAACTGCGCCAGGCCACCGTTGCGCTGCAACCCCACGGTGCTGTAGTCGGCGCACAGGTTCGTCCGTCCCCGGTCGCACCAGTGGCAGCTGCCGCAGGAGACCCCCGCGCCGGAGACGACGAGGTCACCTTCGGCGAATCCCTCGACTCCGGGCCCGCATGCGACCACCGTGCCCGCGAGCTCGTGTCCGGGGATGAGCGGGCCGTGATGGCCGGTGACCGGATGGGGCGGCCCACCGACCGGAAACTGGTGGGGGCCGCTGGCGAACTCGTGCGCATCGGTTCCGCAGATCCCCACCGCCTCGACACGCAGAAGCAGCTCACCGTCTCCTGCGACCGGGTCGTCGACCTCCTCGACGCGGATGTCGCCCCGCCCGTGGTACCGCGCCGCTCGCACCGGATCCGCTCCTACCAGTCCGCGGCAACATACTTCGGCTCGCAGAACTCGAGCAGGCCTTCGTGGCCGCCCTCACGACCAAGGCCGCTGTGCTTGACCCCGCCGAACGGTGCGGCCGGGTCGGAGATCATGCCACGATTGATCCCCACCATCCCGGCCTCGACGCGTTCGGCGACCCGCAACGCACGTGCCAGGTCGGTACTCCACACGTAGGCGGCGAGCCCGTAGGGCGTCGCGTTGGCCTGAGTGATCGCCTCGTCTTCGGTGGCGAAGCGCACGATCGGCGCAACCGGGCCGAAGATCTCGTGTTCCAGGATCGGATCGCCGGCCGCCACCGTCCCGAGCACGGTCGGCGCGTAGAAGCTGCCAGCGCCGGGCAGCGGCCCCCCACCGGACAGTGGCACCGATCCGACCCCGACCGACGCGTCGACCAGCCCGGCGACCTCGTCACGTGCCTTGGCGTTGATCATCGGCCCGACGTCGTTGTCCGGGTCGTTGCCGGGCCCGACCTTGAGCCCGGCCATGCGTTCGGCCAGGCGGATGGCGAACGCATCGACGACTGGCTCAGCAACATGGAAGCGGTTGGCGGCGACGCACGACGCCCCGCCGTTTCGCATCTTGGCGATCAACGCGCCGTTGACAGCCGCGTCGAGGTCGGCGTCTTCGAACACCAGGAACGGTGCGTTGCCGCCGAGCTCCATCGAGCAGTTGATCACGTTGTCAGCGGCCTGGGCCAGCAGCAGGCGCCCGACCGGGGTCGAGCCGGTGAACGACAGCTTCCGGCTGGCGGGATGTTCAAGCATCGCCGACACCACCGGCCCAGACCGTGCCGCGGGCACCACATTGACGACACCAGGCGGTGCGCCGGCGGCCTCCATCAGCTGGGCGATGGCCAGTGCGGTCAACGGCGTGTCGGATGCGGGCTTCAGGACCACCGTGCAGCCTGCCGCCAGCGCCGGGCCGATCTTGCGGGTGGCCATCGCCGCAGGGAAGTTCCACGGGGTCACGAGGATCGACACGCCGACGGGTTGCATGAGCGTCAGGATGCGCTTGTCGCCGGCTGGTGCGGTCTGGATATGGCCGGTGACCCGAACCGCCTCTTCGGCGTACCAGCGGAAGAACTCGGCGGCATAGGCCACCTCGCCCTCGGCGTCGCTCCAGCTCTTGCCGCCTTCGAGCACGATCAGCCGGGCCAGCTCCTCACGGCGAGTCATCATCGACTCGTAGGTCCGCCGAAGGATCTCGCCGCGCTCGCGGGGGGCGGTCGCGGCCCATCGTTCACCGGCGGCGGCTGCGGCCTCGACTGCGGCCGTGGCGTCGTCGACGGTGGCGCTGGCAACGTCGGCGATGACCTCGCCGGTGGCCGGGTCGACCACGTCGATGCGGGTGCCGTCGGTGGCATCGCGCCACTGCCCGCCGATGTAGAGGGCAGTGGGAAGATCGGCGATCGGCAGTGAGTGCGGACTCACCGCACGGTCTTCTGTGCGGCCGCGACAATGCGGTCGACCGAGGGCAGGAACTCGTCCTCGAGCGCCGCCGCGCTCGGCAGCGGGATGTGGGGCGTCGTCACCCGGGTCAGGGGTCCGTCGAGGTGCCAGAAGCACTCCTCGGCGACGATCGAGACGACCTCGGCGCCCCATCCACACAGGCGCGGGTTCTCCTCCACGGTGACGAGCCGGCTGGTGCGGGTGACCGACTCGACGACGGTCGTGACATCCAGCGGCACCAGGCTGCGCAGGTCGATCACCTCGGCGGAGATACCGTCGGCGGCTAGTTCGTCGGCGGCGGCAACCGCTCGCGGGACCATCGCCGCGAGCGCGACGATCGTCACGTCGGTGCCGGGGCGCACGACGGTGGCCACTCCCAGCTCATCGACGATCTCTCCGTCAGGCACCTCGCCCTTGGTCGGGTAGAGAGACTTCTGTTCGAAGAACACCACCGGGTCAGGATCACGGATCGCCGCGGCAAGCAGACCGACGACGTCCCGCGGGTTGGACGGTGCGACGACCTTCAGGCCGGGGATCGCCATCGCCCAGTTCTCGACCGACTGGGAATGTTGGGCGCCGAACCGCAGCCCGCCGCCGTTGGCGGTGCGGATCACCAGCGGCAGGCTGACCTGCCCGTCGGTCATGTAGCGGGTCTTGGGGATCTCGACGGCCACGAAATCCCAGCAGGTCGCCAGGAAGTCAGAGAACATGATCTCGGCCACGGGCTTCAGCCCGGTCATCGCCGCACCCATGGCCGCGCCAAGGATCGCCTCCTCGGAGATCGGCGTGTCACGCACCCGGCGCGGGCCGAACTCGTCGAACAGACCCTTGGTCGCTTTGAACACACCGCCGGCAGCGGCGACGTCCTCGCCGATGAAATACACCGACGGGTCGCGGCGCATCTCCTGGGCGATCGCCCGGGACACCGCGTCGCGGTAGGTGATCATCTCCGCCACGACGCACCCCCGTCGGCCCACACATCGGCGTAGGCAGCGCGCACCTCGGGTGGTTCTGCCGCCTTGGCGTCCTCGGTGGCCGCATCGATGTCGGCGTCGGCCGCCTGTTCGATCTCGACCAGCAGCTCCTCGCCGATGCCGGCGTCGAGCAGGCGCTGCCGGTAGGTCGGCACCGGATCACGCGCGAGCCATTCCGCCACCTCGTCGTCGGGCCGGTAAGTGCCCGGATCGGCCCGGGAGTGCCCGCCGTGCCGGTAGGTCTTGGCTTCGACGAGTGACGGGCCCTCGCCGGCGCGTGCCCGTTCGATCACGCGGATCGCGACCTCGTGGACCGCATCCGGGTCGTTGCCGTCGACGATGATCGACTCCATGCCATACGCGCCAGCCCGGTCGGCGGCCGGATGCTCGACGGCGGTGACGTCACCGATCGGCGTGTACTCCATGTAGAGGTTGTTCTCGCAGACGAACACGACGGGCAGGCGCCACACCTCGGCGAGGTTGAGCGCTTCGTGGAACGCCCCGATGTTGGTGGTGCCGTCCCCGAAGAAGCAGACCGCGACCTGGCCGCTGTCGCGTTCAAGCGCCGACCAGGCCGCACCGTTGGCGATCGGCAGGTGCGCCCCGATGATGGCGTAGGAGCCCATCACCCCATGCTCGACACTGGTCAGGTGCATCGACCCGCCCTTGCCGCCGCACACCCCGGTGCGCCGGCCGAGCAGCTCGCCCATCACCCCGGCCATCGGCGTGCCACGTGCGAGCGTGTGCGCATGACCCCGGTAGGTGCAGAACGTGTAGTCGTCGTGCCGCATCGCTTCGGCGAACCCGGCGGCGACCGCCTCCATGCCGATCGACAGGTGCGAGGTGCCGGCAACCAGCCCGTCCATGAACAGCCGGAAAGCGCGTTCCTCGAACCACCGCAGCCGCACGACCTGCCGGTACAGCGCCAGCCGGGTGTCGCCGGACGTGCGAGTGATCCGGTCCGCGCCGGCTTGGGTCGCGGAGGCATCAGTGCCGCCGGCACCGCTGACCGCGCGGGGGTCGGACGCACGAGTGGCCGTGCTCGTGGAAGCCATGGATATCCTGATTCGGTAGGTGTGTCGGACGACTCAGTAGGCGTTGGCGACGACGAGTTCCTCGGCGGGAAAGAGCGTGAGCAGCTCACACCCGTCCGCGGTGACCACGACTTCCTCCTCGATGCGGGCCGCCGAGTGACCGTCGGTTGCCGGCCAGAACGTCTCGAGTGCGAAGACCATGCCCTCACGAATCTCGACCGGATGCTTCAGCGAGTTCAGCCGGGAGATCACCGGGCGTTCGTGCAGACCCAATCCGAGCCCGTGCCCGAACTGCAACCCGAACGCTTCGACTTCCGAGGAAAAACCGAACTCATCCGCCTCCGGCCACAGACGCGCGATCTCGTCGGTGCCGACGCCGGGACGAACCGTCTCGATCGCCGCATCGATCAGTTCACGCGCCTTGGCATAGGCGTCCCGGTGCGCCTGAGTGGCCCGGCCTACGGCGAACGTTCGGTAGTAGCAGGTCCGGTAACCGTTGAACGCGTGGATGATGTCGAAGTAGGCCTGATCACCCGGTCGGATCAGACGGTCGGAGAAGACATGCGGATGCGGGCTGCACCGCTCCCCGGCGATCGAGTTGATCGCCTCCACCTGTTCGGAACCGAGCTCGAACAGGCGCTTGGTCGCCAGCCCCACGATGTCGCTCTCGCGCACCCCGGGCTTCAACGCCTCGTAGATGTCGTGGTAGACGCCGTCGACCATCGACGCGGCCTGTGACAGCAGCAGGATCTCGTCGCGGCCCTTGATCTCACGCGCGTCGAGCATCACCTGCTGACCGTCACGCACCTCGATACCTGCGCCTTCGAGCGCACGCAGGAACGGCAGCTCCGTCACATCAACGCCGAGTGGCTGGTCGGCGACGCCCTCGTCGCGAAGGATCGCCGCGATCTCCTGCGCGGCCTCGTCGGGCAGCCCACTCGTTGGCGCGATCGCCCCCTGCAGGCCGGTGTTGCCGGCACGTGACTGTTCACCGACAAGCCACGGCGAGTACAGGCGATGGTTCGAGGCGGCCGAGCCGAAGTCCCACATCCACGGCTCACCCGTGCGCGTCAGCAGCGCCCAGCGTTCGGTCTTGTTGTATCCCCAGGTGCCGATGTGTGTGCTGGTCAGGTAACGGATGTTGCTGGACTCGAACACCAGCAGCGCACCCAGGTCGCTTGCTTCGAGCGCGGCACGGGCGCGTGCCAGCCTGTAGTCGCGCAGGCGCTGGTACTCGACCCGCTCCTCCCAGTCGACCCCCTGGATCCCCGGGGCAGCAATGCCCGACTGTGCGAACTCCGACCCGACCGCTCCCACGCGCACCTCCGCCACCCGCTGCCATCCCAACGGCCGTCGGGAACGTCGTCCACACCGACGGCAGAACAGACTGCAGCACACACTGCAATCGATTGCCTTTCTGTGCACGGTAGGACGCACGAGGGACGGCGTCAAGCGGGGGTATGCCTCGCCGATCGACTGGCCGACCGATCCCACCTCATGGGACAGGCGGACAGCAACAGCTGGACGGAAAGATGACGGCTGCTAGGGTCGATGCCCGTTTCGGCTGATGTCAGCCATCCGGGGAATCGACTATGACGCGCGCAAGACGGCATGCAACCCGCCGGCAGATGGCCCTGATCGTCGTCATGGCGCTACTGCTGCAGGCATGCGGATGGCTGTCCGAGCGAGGCGATACGACGTCCGACGACGGCGAGGCGATTTCCGAAGCCGCCCTGCTCCAGGATGTGTGGTTGCTCACCAGGATGCAGGCTATCGCGGCAGACGGTACGACCGTCGATATGTTGGGCGAAGCCGTCGAGGAGCTGACCGCGCATGCCGAGCCAGCTGTTGCCCTGGCTGACGGCTTGGAGTTCCGCCCGATCCCCACGCTCGACCCCGCGATCGTCGACACGCACGGGGTCGCACGACCCGGGATCGACGTCGTCGCCGGGCTCATCGAAGTCACCGACCCTCCAGGGGAGTTCGACGTCGGCGACTCATCGACCACGATCGCGGTGATCGCCACCGCTGCCGACGCACCCGGTCACGCCGCCCCTGGCGATCACCTGCGCCTGGAGCTGTTCGCGCTTGATGCCCTCGCCGGCGCGGACACCGGGCTCGTGGATTATGTGTTCGGACAGTCGCTGCCGCCGGCCGACGGTGCGAGCACACCGACACGCGACCCGGTGGAGCTGTGGGCTCACCGAATCGCCGAGGGGGCGTTCACGCTCGGCGCACCGGTCGACGGCGAGGGTGACCTCGCCGTGTTCGCCGGCATGCCGCTGCACCGCACCGGCGGATCCGAGGCACCGACCGCCGGCGCGTCGTCTGACACGGTCCAGACGGTCGCGGCCGACCCGCTCGTCACCGTCAGCGAGGGCGGTGGCGGTGGCGGTGGCGGCTTGATGCCAGCCAAGGCGACCGGTCCGGTCGTTGGCGCGCTCGCTGGAGGTGTCGCCTGTGCCCTCGTGGGAGCAAGAATCGGACCAGGCGGCGCCGTTCTCCTGGGAGTGGCGTGTGCCTTCGTCGGCACCTGGGCCGGTCTCGGCGACGTGTCGAAGATCATGGATCGAAATTCAGGCGACGATGAACCACCAGACATCGGGCCGGATCCTGGCAGCTCGACCGGCGATCCTCACCTGCGCAGCTTCTCCGGCTTCCGGTACGACGTACACGCTGCGGGCGAATTCACCGCGGTCGTCAGCGACGACGGGGACCTCGCCGTGCAGGTACGTATGTCGCCGGTAACGCGCCATCTCGCATCGAACAAGGCCGTCGCCGCGCTCGTCGAAGGTCAGCGGGTCACCATCGATGTCGAGCGATCCAGGCCGGTCTCGGTCGACGGTGAGCCGGTCGAACTCGACAGCCTGGAGTGGCTCGAACTCGCCGACGGGGGAACCGTCCGTCGCCACGGCGCCTGGATCGGCGTTATCTGGCCCGACGGCACGACGCTGTGGATCAAGCATCGCTCGTCCATCATCGACTACCACATCACCCTTGCCGACGATCGTCGGGGTGCGGTTTCGGGTCTGCACGGCACCGGTGCTGGTGAGCGGCTGTCCGCCGACGGCACGCCGCTGGCTGACCCCGATGATGTCGACGCGGTGCGGGCATGGGTCGAGAGCTGGCGGATCGCCGACGCGGCGTCGCTGTTCGACTACCCCGAGGGCGCCTCGACCGCAACCTACACCGACCTCGACTTCCCGCCGGGACCGATGACGATCGACGATCTCGATCCCGACCAGCGTGCGTACGCGGAGACGGTGTGCTCGGCCGCCGGACTCGTCGACCAGGACCTCGCTGACTGCATCCTCGATGTCGGTGCGACCAGCGACCTCCAGTACCTGTTCAGCGCTGTCGAGCACCAGGCGATCCACACCCCCGGGCTATTCGCCGACGCCGGCCACCTCGCCGCCTATCACGGCGATGACACCAGCGCCACCGGCGCGCTCGACACCACTGATACCGCCTGGACCACAGTGTTCGAAGAGGGCCTCGGCCTCGAACGTGGCGCACAGCTGATGGGCGACGATGACGTGGTCATCGTGCGAACCACCTCCGATGAGGGCATGGCGAGCATCCAGGCCCTCGACGTCACCAACGGTGATCTTCGCTGGGACCTGCACAACGTGCGGTCCTGCCGCGGTGTGGTCACCGACGGCGGGCGCGCGCTGGTTCAGATCGAAGCCGACGAGGGGCTGCTTGTCGCGGTCGACGCGGCCAGCGGGGGCACGGTCAGCCAGCTCGCCGGCGTCGAGTTCACGCGCCGGTGCAGCCTCGGCATGAGCGCCACGGCCGACGGGCTGGTGTTGTACCCCGAGGTGCGTTCCGGGACATTGGTCACCATGTCGACGCTTCACGGCATCGACAGCCATGACGATCTCGCCACCGTGTGGCGTCGGGAGTTCGTCGATGCTGACGACGGTGCAGTGCGGGCGTGGGCCGAAACGCGTGACGAGCGCATCTACGTCGTCGGCCAGGCGGACGACCACGCGATCGTCCACCGCATCAACCCCTCGGATGGCACCTCCGCCGCACGAGTCGACGTGCCGATGTCCCGCGTCGGAACGGATCGAAGAAACGCGGTCGTCGCACTCGAAGACGGCTTCGTCGCAGTACTCGGCCAGCTCGCCGGCGCGGACGGCCACGACGCGGTGGTGATGCTGCACGACGACGGCACCACGCTGGAACCGGTGTGGACGCGCCGATTCGACGATGTCGAGCTGCCGGGCACCCGTGGGTTCAACCGTGCGCGTGGCACCGGCAGCCTTTTGGTCGGCTGGGGGCACCGCACCGTGATCGCCCTTGACGCCACCAATGGCTCCATCGCCTGGGTCCACGACCCGACCCAGTTCAACAACAACGACGATGCCCTCGCGGCGTCTGCCGAGGCCGTCGTGGTCGGCCCCCAGGGCGAAGCGCTGCTCGAGGCCATCGACCCGGTGACCGGCAGCGCAACCATCATCGAGGCAGCCGAATCCCTGGGCAACGTCGGCACGATCGGACCTATCGTCGACGGTCGTGTGTTGGTCACGGGAACGTTGCGCGGCGACGGTGCCTCAGGAGACTTCGTCGCCGCCATCGAACTGCCGTGAGGCGACGGTGACCGGTCCGAGCAGCCGTCGGTTCGCGCAGTCAGCCGAGCCGATGGACGTCGGTCGCACGGCGGACGCTGCCCGTCACGCCGTCCACCTCGACGACGTCGCCGTCCCGTAAGTCACGCGTGGCTGTCCGGGTGGCCACGACCGCGGGCA
>JBJHAX010000061.1:0-10428 GCA_050480705.1 Nitriliruptoraceae bacterium | reverse complement strand
TGCTGCGCACCGCCAAGATCCCCCCGATCACCATCCCCTGGTGGAACGACCGCACCCTCACCATCGAGATCGGACCCCCCAACCCCACGTAGGGGCCGATTCCCTGTACGGGAATCCAAGCTAACGGGTCCGTCGGTTCCTGGCCGGGCAAGCCCGACGATTCCCGTGCCAGGAACCGTGCAGTCCACGCGCCGTCGAGCAGTCCGCAGGATGGCGCGCATCGATCGCGCAGGCGTGAGCGGCGGGTGACCTCAGGGCGGGGGACCAACTCGGCGTTGCGGTTCGTAGTGTCCCCGGCCGGTCTGTTGACACCACAACCACCAACGGGGCGCTCATGCCGATCTCGCTACGCCACGCACGCACCGCCGCGCTGCTGCTCTGCCTCCTGTTGGCATCTGTCGGCGCCGGAGCAACGTCGGCCGTCGCCTCCACAGCGACGATCGAGGTCACCGTCACCGACGACCGCACGGACGGCATCGCTTGTCCCGCGGCCGGCGATGACGTCTGCACGCTCCGCGAAGCGGTCAACGTCGCAGGCGACGGCGCCACGATTCTGCTCCCCGAGGACGAGGAGGACGACTACCTCGTCGAGAGCCCGATCGAGATCACCGCTGCCATCACGATCCGGGGCGCCAGCCACGACATCGTCGTCCGTCCCAACGAGGACCACGCTCACCGCATCTTCGACATCAACGCGGACGGTGGAACCGTCACCATCGAGACACTCACCCTCGAAGCTGGTGGAGGGGAAGGACATGCTGATCTCGGAGGCGCGATCTACGTCACGAAGGCGAACCGAGTCCTGATCCACAGCGTCGAGATGCGCGATAACAACTTGGGTAGTTCCGGCAATGCCTATGGAGGAGCGCTCGCTGTGGTGTCGGATGATGCTGAGATCGGTATCTCGTCATCCACTTTCAGGAACAACACTTCTGCCGGTGGAGGCGCCATCTACCTGTCGGCGTCACAGGACATCCACATCTCGGACACGACATTCGTGAACAACGAGACGATAGGACCCGCGACAAACGGAGGGGCACTGTTGGTCGACCACGGTGGGCGCATCAGAATCACGTCGTCGCTGTTCCAAGGCAACAATGCCAATTTCGCAGGCGGGGCGTTTCATCTCAGTGGCACATCCTCGGTCGAGGTGACCAACAGCACCTTCCTCTCCTCGTCTACTTCCGGGGGCGTGGCAGCAACAGACGGAAGCGGCAACTCGCTCACACTTCGACACGTCACCATCGCCGAACACGGCAGCGCGTTCAGCATCGGTGGTGGCGACACGGTGCGGGTCCTCGACTCGGCGCTCTCCAACGTCGCCGGATGCGACGGCGTCGCGGAAACGGACGGCTCGATCACCGATAGTTCTGCTTCCGCCGCCTGTGTCACCGACGCCGAAAACGTCGATGGGGACCTGGACGTGGTGAGCGGATTGCACGCACCGCTGTTGACTCCCGGGCCCGACAGTCCCCTGAACAATGCCGCGGTCGGCGATTGTCCCGACAAGGATCAACGCGGGGAGTCCCGAACGTCACCGTGCACGGTCGGCGCGGTCGAGGTCGCAGGAATCGTCTGCCCACCCGGCGAGCTTCCCCGCGACACCGAGATCTGGTGCGACCTCGACGTCGCGCTGGCAGGTGCCGACACGAGCGTCCACGTGCAGCTCAATCCAGTGCTCTTCGACGACGCCGTCGATCTGACTGACGGGGCCGGCTCCTTCTCCTTCGTGATCCCCGGCGACGAGCCCGAGACATCGGTGCACGTTTCAGTCGAAGGCGGCGTCTACCACACCGACCTGCCGGTCGTACCGATCGGCGGGGGTGGCGGCTCCGGTGGCGGCAGTGGAAGCGGCGGTGGTGCAACTGACGGGTCCGTTGTCGACGGGGGCGGGCCTGACGGTGATTCTGTCGTCACGACACTGGCGTTCACCGGAGCCGGCACGCCTCTGCTCACGTCTCTCGGCATCGCGATGATCCTGGCGGGTCTGATCGGTGTGCGAACAACGGGGCGTGAACTTCGCGCAGCTCGTGCCGATCACGGACACCGAGCCGCCGGTAGAGGTGAGTGAGGCGCCGCTCGACGGCGCTGCTCGACAGGTGCACCCGGCTGGCGATGGCATCGTTGGTCAACCCGTCGACGACAGCAGCGCCGATCGCCCGGTCGAGCCGATCATCGACATCGACGGGGCGGAGCTCGGCGGTGGCCGGTGACCAGTAGTCCGGGCAGCTGGCGAGCACGGCCGATGCTCGCGCTCGCAGCCGCGTCTCGTCGTTCGCCCTGAGCAGGCCGGCGGCCTGGGCGAGCGCGTCCGCTGCACGTGCGCGCCTGCCCGCACGAAGATGGCAGGTTGCGACACGTTCAAGTTCTCCATGGTCCAGACGGTCGAGTGCGTCGGCATGGCGCGCGAGCACGGCGGCATACCCATGGCCGACGCGACCGGCGAATCCCGACATGCGGGTAGCCAAGCGGCGGTTCGCGGCGCCGAGCCCGATCGCCAGCGAGTACGTGTCCACCGCAATCCGCAACCTCCCCTGACGAATCCAGCGGTCTGCTAGGTCGACGAACACGGTCGCTGACGTCGCACCGTCGACAAGGGCGAGATAGGTCCCGATGAGCTCGGCGTAGGCCGCTGACCGGACGTCGGCCGAACGGTCCGATGACGCCGACGAGAGCAACGCGCGCGCCGATTCGAAGCGGCCGCGATGAATCTCGCTCCACGCTCGGCGAACGGTCGCCGCCGGGAACGTCAGCGACGCCGTCGCGGACGTCTGGAGCGCGCTGACCCGTTCAAGGGTTGCGCACGAAGCCGCGACGTCCCCGGTTGCGAGCAGCGCGGTGGACGAAGCGAAGCCCCATGCAACGGACTCGATCGTGGCGCGTTTCGAGGCGGCCCGACCGAAGTTGGCGGTGGCACGCCGTGCGACGGCAGCCGCGTTCTCACCGATCACGGCGTCGAGTTCAGCGCCAGCCGCGTCGACGAGCGCGCGAACCGGAACGAGCGCCTCGACGATCCGGCGTCGTTTGAGTGTCGTGAGCGAGGTGCGCGCGGCATCGACACAACCCGCATCGAGCAGCTCGACGCCGAGAAGCGCTCGGGCGAGCGCCGACAGGAAGGTCGCGACCTCATCGCATCCGGGCGTGCGTACATGCCGCCTCGCAAGGCGGTTGCGGGCCTGCGTGACATCGCCGCGCGCGACGTCGATGACGGCCCGATACGCACCGCTCGGCGCATCCAGGTGGCGCGCCGATCCTTTCGGGGATTCAAGCGGGTCCCACCGGCCGGTCCGGACGAGGCGCGCATGGTCCACGGCGATCTGCACGTGGCCACGGCAGGCCGTCGAGTTGTCCGTGAACGCCGCCAGGTCGCTCGCTGCCCCGGCGCTGTTCCCCCGCTGCGCTCGGACGATGCCCCGGATGAGATGTCCGGCCCGGCGCCGCCCCGATGCGATCACAGCGTCGGCCATGCGTTCGGCTTCGACGTGCTCGCCACGTCCGCAGGCCGCGAGCGCCTGCGTGACGTCAGGTGGACCGACGGAGCCATTCGCGACGGGGCCGTTCGCGACATGCCCGCGCAACGAGACATCCACGCTTCGACCCCGTCGTTCGACCCCGTCCCCTGATCCGGCGGCGGACACTACGGCTGTGCCTGCGCCATCACGTGGATGTTCACTGCTTCTTCACAGCGCGTGATTCGCGGGACGGACAACGGCTCGCACTAGGGTTCGCGACCGCAGCCCAGGCACGGGACCGTCGTGCCTGCCATCCGATGGAGGCGATGCGGTGAGTGAACAGAGCAGTGGCACCGACACGGGGACCGGAACGCTCGAGCGTTTCTTCCGGCTTCGCGAGAACGGGACCACGGCGCGCACAGAGGTCGTCGCCGGCACGACGACGTTCCTTGCGATGGCCTACATCGTGTTCGTGAACCCGATGATCCTCAGCGACGCCGGCATGGATCAGGGCGCAGTCTTCGTTGCGACCTGCCTCGCAGCCGTCGTCGGCACGCTGATCATGGGTTTGTGGGCTCGCTACCCGATCGCTCAGGCGCCCGGCATGGGCCTCAACGCGTTCTTCGCCTACACCGTCGTGCTGGGCATGGGCATCCCGTGGCAGACCGCGCTCGCCGGGACGCTGGTGTCGGGCCTGCTGTTCTTCATTCTCGCCGTCACCGGTGTGCGCGAAGCGATCGTCGATGCGATCCCGCTCCAGCTCAAACTCGCCGTCGGTGCGGGCATCGGCTTGTTCATCGCGTTCATCGGCCTGCGCAACGCCGGACTGGTCGTCGAGTACGAGGCGACGCTGGTCACGTTGGGCGACCTTCGCGCACCGACGACACTGCTCGCGATCTTCGGGCTCGTCATCACCGCGCTGTTTCTGCTCCGCGGGCTCAAGGGCGGGGTGTTCTACGGCATCGTCGTCACAGCCCTCGTCGGCATCATCGTCGGGATCATCGACCTGCCCGGTGCCGTCGTCAGCACGCCACCGTCACTCGCGCCGACGTTCGGCGAGGCGTTCACGAGCCTTCCCGAACTGCTCACGGTCCAGCTGGCACTCGTGGTGTTCACGATGCTCTTCGTCGACGTGTTCGACACGACCGGCACGCTCATCGCCGTGGCCAACCAGGCAGGCATGCTCGAGGACAACAAGCTGCCGCGCGCGAACCGGGCGCTGGTCTCGGACTCGGTCGCGACGATGGCCGGTGCCGCGCTCGGAACCTCCACGACGACGTCGTACATCGAGTCCTCGGCAGGTGTGGGAAGCGGCGGCCGGACAGGCCTCACCTCGGTCGTGACCTCGGGGTTCTTCCTGCTCGCGCTGTTCTTCTCGCCGCTGCTGGGTGTCGTGACACCGCAGGTCACCGCCCCGGCACTGATCGTCGTCGGCGTGATGATGGCCCGTGGACTCGGTCAGATCGAGTGGAACGAACTCGAGTACGCGCTGCCGGCGTTCGTGGTCGTCATCGCGATGCCTCTGACCTACTCGATCGCGAACGGCATCGCGCTCGGCCTGTTCCTCTACCCGCTGGCGATGCTGTTCAAGGGGCGGGGCCGTGACGTCCACCCGATGATGTACGTGTTGATGGCCGCCTTCCTCGTCTACTTCATATGGCTCGTGGAATAGCCCGGACCGGCATCGCCGCGGCGCTCGTCGGCGCCGCGGCGACTGCCTGCGCTGCCCAGCAGCCACCCGATGCAGGGGTCGATGCGACGCCGATCGAAGAGATTGTCCGCGAGCCCGCGGCGGAGGAAACCGGGGAGCCCGGGGGGACGTCGGCCGGCGACGTGCAGTCCGTCTCGCCGCGTGACGACGGCGTTGTCACCGCAGCGGGGACCGTCGAGGTGCTGCTCGACGGCGCGCCGGTCCGCTTCGACATCGGTCTGGATCTCGAGATCGGCTGGGTCGAACTGGACGACTCGGACGTCCTCGGCAAGATCGCGAGTCTGACAATCGACGGCGATGTCGACGTGATGCTGTTCGTCGCCGACGCGATCGCGTCACCCGAGCCGGGACCGGTCGATCCGCTCGATGCCGACAGCGACCCGGTGGAGCAGTTCCGGACCATCGCCGAGCAGACCCACGCCTACACGATTGATGACGTCGAGCGTCCGAACGAATCGGAGGACACTCCGAGGTTCTACGTGCGGCTGTCCGAGGTCGACGACGAGGTCCCGTTGTTCTACGTCGTCGCGCGTGACGATCCGTCGGCCGCCGCGGCACTGTCGATCGAACCCGACGCGGAGACCGACACCAGCCACGTCTGGCTGACCTGGCTCGACGATCGCTGGATCGGCTTGATCGCCGGCGTCGAGGGCGACGGAGCGCAGCTGCTCGATGACGCGATGGGCTCGCTCAGAACGCCCTGAATCAGGAGCGGCTGGTCGAGAGGGTCAGTTCACCGTCGGAAGAGACGTCGACAACCACGTCGTCGCCGGCAACGACGTCGCCGGCGAGCATCGAGCGTGCGAGCCGGTCCTCGACCTCCTTGCGGATGACGCGCTTGAGCGGCCGGGCGCCGTAGAGAGGGTCGAATCCGCGATCGCCGAGATGGTCGAGCGCTGCAGGGGTCACCGATAGTTCGATGTCGTTGTCGGCGAGCCGGCGGCGCAGGCGTTCGAGCTGGATGTCGACGATGGCGCGCAGCTGGCCAGCGGACAACCGGTCGAAGATGACCGTCTCGTCGATGCGGTTGAGAAACTCGGGACGGAAATGCGAGCGCACGTCATTCATGACGCGTTCGCGCAGCTCGTCGGGGGTGAGCGCGGCATCGAGGATGTGGGTCGAGCCGAGGTTCGACGTCATGATCACGACGACGTTGCGGAAGTCGACGGTTCGTCCCTGCCCGTCGGTCAAGCGCCCGTCGTCGAGCAGCTGCAGGAGCACGTTGAACACGTCCGGGTGCGCTTTCTCGACCTCGTCGAGAAGGACCACGCGGTACGGGCGCCGACGCACGGCCTCGGTGAGTTGGCCGCCTTCGTCGTAGCCGACGTAGCCGGGCGGGGCGCCGATCAACCGTGAGACCGTGTGTTTCTCCTGGTACTCGCCCATGTCGATGCGGACCATCGCCCGCTCGTCGTCGAACAGGAACTCGGCCAATGCACGGGCCAGCTCCGTCTTGCCAACACCGGTCGGTCCGAGGAACAGAAACGATCCGAGCGGACGGTCGGGATCGGAGATGCCCGAACGTGACCTGCGCACCGCGTTGGCGACGGCCTCGACGGCGGCGTCCTGGCCGACGACGCGCCTGTGGAGCTCGTCTTCGAGGCGCAGCAGCTTCTGGGTCTCGGATTCGACGAGCCTGCTGACGGGGATACCGGTCCAGCGCGCCACGACCTCCGCGATCTCGGTGTCGGTCACCTTCTCGTCGAGGAGCATGTCGCCTTCCTTGCGCATCACGTCGATCGCTTCCTGCGCAGCGGCAACCTCGCTGTCGAGCTCGCGGGCGCGCCCGTAGCGCAGCTCGGCGGCGCGTTCGAGGTCGCCGTCGCGCTCGGCGATCTCCGCCTGCGTGCGGACCTTCTCGAGTTCTTCCTTGGCCGTGCGCAGCCGATCGATGGCGTCCTTCTCCCGTTCCCATCGCGCGCGCAGCGCCTTCTCACGTTCCTCGAGGTCGGCGAGCTCCGCACCGAGGTCGCTGCGGCGTCCGCGGGCGGATTCGGATTCCTCGTCCTCGAGTCCGCGCTGTTCGACCTTGAGCTGCCGGCTGCGCCGCGCCACCTCGTCGATCTCCGGGGGGACCGAGTCGATGGCGATGCGCAGGCGCGCCATGGACTCGTCGAGCAGGTCGATGGCCTTGTCGGGCAGGAAGCGTTCGGTGAGGTAGCGGTCGGAAAGGGTCGCGGCGGCGACCAGCGCATCGTCGGTGATCTGCACCCCGTGGTGGTTCTCGTAGCGTTCCTTGAGCCCGCGCAGGATCCCGACGGTGTCCTCAACCGACGGCTCGGCGACGTGGACGGGCTGGAAGCGCCGTTCGAGTGCAGCGTCCTTCTCGATGTTGCGGTACTCGGCAAGGGTCGTCGCGCCGATCATGCGCAGTTGCCCGCGGGCGAGCATCGGCTTGAGCATGTTCGAGGCGTCCATGGCGCCTTCCGCGCCGCCGGCGCCGACCATCGTGTGCAACTCGTCGATGAACGTGACGATCTGCCCGTCGGACGCTTCGATTTCCTTGAGCACCGCCTTGAGTCGCTCTTCGAACTCCCCGCGATACTTCGCGCCGGCGACCATCGCGGACAGGTCGAGCTCGACGAGCCGCTTGTCCTCGAGCAGGCTCGGCACGTCGCCTTCCACGATGCGCTGGGCGATGCCCTCCACGATCGCGGTCTTGCCGACACCGGGCTCGCCGATCAGCACCGGGTTGTTCTTCGTCCGTCGCACGAGCACCTGGATGGTGCGGCGGATCTCCTCGTCGCGCCCGATGACGGGGTCGAGCTTGCCGTCGCGCGCGAGCGCCGTGAGATCCCGCGCATACTTCTCGAGCGCTTCGAAGGTCGACTCGGGATCCTCGGAGGTGACCCGCTGCGCGCCGCGCACGTCCTTGAGCGCGGCCAGGACCGCCTCGCGGGTGACGCCGGCCTCGCCGAGGACGGCCGCGGTGCGGTCACCGGCGTCAATGAGGGCGAGCAGCAGGTGCTCGGTTGAGATGTAGTCGTCACCGAACGCCGCGACCTCCCGTTCGGCGGCGTCGAACACGCGGACGAGCGACGCGGACAGCTGCGCACCGCCGGTGGACCCGTGGACGGCAGGCTGTTGCGCGAGCGCGTCGTCGGTGCGGCGACCCAGCTCGTCGAGTGACACCCCGGCGCGCCGCAGCGCACTATTGGCGGCACCGTCGGTCTGCCGGAGAAGCGCAAGCAGCAGGTGGGCCGTCGTCACCTCGGGATGGTGGCGTTCTCGTGCGAAGCCGATCGCGCTGTTCAGCGCTTCCCTCGCCAGCCTGGTCAGCCGAGCGGCATCCATGCGCGCGTCACCTCCTTCACCGGTCCCCGACGCGCATTTCCGGAGGGGGAACCGGACGCGCACGGGGAGCCGACGGAGGGGTGTGGCGTCCGGTGGTGGACCCCCGCTGCCCGGTGCGCCGGCGCCACGGATGCACCTCCATCGACGCCGGAGCGGACTTCACGATCGTGTACTGGCCGGACGACGGCCCGTCCTCGACGCGCTGGGCAAGCACACGCACCATCTCCTCGAGTTCGCCGATGCGCCGCCGGGCGGCCTCGAGCTTCTCACCGAGGTCGAGCACGACACGGACCCCGGCGATGTTGAGCCCCTCGTCCTGGGTGAGTGTGCGGATGAACTTCAGCCGCTCCACGTCGCGACGCGAATAGCGCCGTGTGCCGCCTTCGGTGCGCGCCGGGGTGAGCAGCCCTTCGCGTTCGTAGGCACGCAGCGTCTGCGGGTGCAGGCCCGCCAGGTCGGCCGCGACGGAGATCACGTACAACGGGGTGTCGTCATCGTCGGACAGGTCGAACGGTTCCTGCGGATCCTCCGGTTGTTCACGGCGCGACGACCAGGACCACGACGCGCGTGGTTCCGTCGGCTCGAGGAAGCGCTGTTCGGTCGTCATCGCCCTACCTCAGCTGGCCTGGGTCTGTGGTTCGAACGCCGCGCGGCGTTGCGCCGCCCGGTCGTCGAGCTCACCGAGTTGCTCGATGAGCTTCTTCTCCTCGCGCGACGGGCTGGTCGGCACGTCGAGTCGTGCGGTGACCA
Organism: Nitriliruptoraceae bacterium; assembly: GCA_050480705.1. Lineage (GTDB taxonomy): Bacteria > Actinomycetota > Nitriliruptoria > Nitriliruptorales > Nitriliruptoraceae > JBJHAX01. Next base: position 1,221 of record JBJHAX010000061.1, on the reverse strand, counting down.
GCAGGTCACCGTTCGGGCCGCTCTTGCGGGGGGCGCCCTGGCCCCGGATGCGGAAGGTCCTCCCGCTCGCCGTGCCGGCGGGAATCTTGATCGTGCGCGTTCCCCCGTCGGGAACGGGCACCGTCAGCTTCGTTCCCAACACCGCTTCGGCGTACGAGACGGGCACCTCGAGGGTGACGTCATCGCCTTTGCGGCCGAAGAACGGGTGGGGCGTCACGTGCACGGTCACGAGCACGTCTCCGGGCGGGCCACCCGCCTGGCCGGGCCCGCCGCGTCCGGCGACACGGATGACCGCGCCATCGCGCACTCCGGCCGGGATCCGCACCGTCAGCTGGCGTGGCTTGACGACCCGGCCCTGGCCGCTGCAGGTCGTGCACGGGTCGGTGATGACGCTGCCGCGGCCGCCGCACTGTCCGCACGGCTGAGCGAACGAGAATGGCCCTTGGTCGATCGCGACCTGGCCACGGCCTGCGCAGGTCGTGCACGTCTGCGGTGTGGTGCCGGGCCGCGCACCTGAGCCGCCGCACGTGTCACAGGCGCCGTCACCGGTGACGCGCAGCGTGGTGCGCACGCCGGCAAGTGCGTCTTCGAACGTCAGATGCACCTCGGCCGCGAGGTCTGCCCCGCGACGCGGGCGGCCGCCTCCGCGCCGGGAACCGGACGCGGCCCCGAACACGCTGCCGAACAGGTCCCCGAGGTCCACGCCTTCGAAGCCGGGGCCGAAGCCGCCCATGCTTGCGCCGCCAGGCTGTCCGGCGAATCCGGCAGCGCCGAGCCGGCGGATCTCGTCGTACTCACGCCGGCGCTGCTCGTCGCCGAGCACGGCGTACGCCTCGCCGACCTCTTTGAACCGCCGCTCGGCGTCGGGGTCGTCGCGGTGCGCGTCGGGGTGGCTCTCGCGGGCGAGCTTGCGGTAGGCCTTCTTGATCTCTTCGGCGGAGGCGTCCTTGGACACGCCCAGCACGGCGTAGTAGTCCTTCTCCAGCCATTCACGCTGTGGTGCCATCCGTCCGCTCCTCGTCAGCCTTCGACGACCACCATCGCCGCACGGAGGACCTGGTTGATGAAGCTCTTTGCCTTTGGCGCACGAGTCGAGCGCGGCTTGCCGGGTCGGATGCGGAAATCGCGTTCGCCCTCGCTCATCGCCGCCTCCCGTCGAGAGACGATATCGATGGTGCCACAAAGAGCCTTGAAATCGCTGATGATATCCTTGGTCGCGGC
>JBJHAX010000060.1:0-10490 GCA_050480705.1 Nitriliruptoraceae bacterium | reverse complement strand
CATCATCAGGCGACGCCCGACGAGCCCGCTCGAGTTGGCCAGCCCATCAGGAGCCTGGGCGTTCGCCGAGTTGAGCAGCACCCGCGAGGTCCCGATCGAGTTCGCCGCCATGATGACGACATCTGCCTCCTGAAAGTGCTCGTTGCCCTCCTGATCGATCCACTCGGCGCCGGTCGCTAGCCCCTCATCGTTGGTTACGATCCGCCGGACGCGGGCACCGGTGATGAGCTTCGCACCGTGCTCGATGGCGATCGGCCAGTGGGTCTGGTCGGTCGACGCCTTTGCCCCCTCGTTGCATCCCTGCTGGCAGGTGCTGACCTGCACGCACGGACGACGCCCGTTGTACGGACGGGACAGGATCGCGTTGGGCTCGGTCCACCAGTGCCAGCCCATCTTCGCGTGGGCACGGGCGATCTTCAGCGCGCCCTTGCCGAGCGGAAGCGGCGGGAGTGGCGGGCCCTTTCCCGGCGGGTATGCCGGATCGCCCTCAACTCCGGACACACCGATCTGTTCCTCGGTGCGTTCGTAGTAGGGCTGCAGTTCCTCGTAGGTCAGCGGCCAGTCGTCCGCGATGCCGTCCATCGTCCGAACACGGAAGTCGGACGGGAGCATCCGCGGCCATACACCGGCGTAGAGGATCATGCTGCCCCCGACACCGTTGAACATCAGCGGCGACAGATCGGAGTCATCCTCGTTGATCGGGTAGTCCTGCTGCCACTGCCGGAGGTTCGGGCTGGGTGCCCACTGTTTACGGGCAGTGATTTCCCAGTCATGGGAACGCCCGCGGAATTCTGCCCGGTCGTGCCACCGTCCCTGCTCGAGGCATACGACCTTGACGCCCTTCTCCGCCAGGTAACGCGCGGAGAGCCCTCCCGAGGCCCCTGCACCGATGATCAGGACCTCTGCGCGCTCACCGTTCGATGCCATCCGCGATTCCTCCCTGGTCCATGTCCTGCTCGCCCGCCGTCAACGAAGATCCATATGCGCCGTGATCTCGTGGGCGCCGTTCCCGCTTCCGAGTCTAGGTCAACACCTCGATTCGGGTAACCGTTTTCTATTCACGTCATCGTTGAGTTGATCGAGGTCGAATGAGCTGATTGTCACACGCCGAGGTGGACGTCCATCACCGTCTGGTCCGCCCGTAGCTCGTTCGGTGTTCCCTGCCAAACGACCTTGCCACTCGACATCACGTAGACGTGGTCAGCGACATCGAGTGCAAAGTCGAGGCGCTGCTCCACCAACAGTGTGGAGAGTCCGGAATCCTTGATCTCGAGCACGATCTGCCGGATCTGTTCGATGATGGTCGGTGCGAGCCCTTCTGAAGGCTCGTCCATCAACAACAACTCAGGATTGCGCAGCAGTGCCCGTCCGATGGCCAACATCTGCTGCTCACCGCCGGACAGTGCGTTACCCCAGTTGTTGCGCCGGTTCGCCAATCCGGGAAAGCGCTCGTAGACACGGTCGACCGTCCATCGCTCACCGTTACCGTTCTGTTCGGACACACCGGCAAGGCGCGAGGCGGCCAGTTCGAGGTTCTCGGCCACACTCAGCGACGGAAAGATTCGGCGCCCCTGCGGAACCAGCGCCACACCCCGTCGCGCGATGGCATGCGGTTCGGCGTGCGTGATGTCATCGCCCCGCAGCCGAACCGTCCCACGCCGTGCCGGAACCAGCCCAGCAGCGGTGTTGATCAGCGTGGTCTTTCCCATCCCGTTACGGCCGAGCAACGCCACAACGGCGCCTTCGGGCACCTCGAGATCGACGCCTTGGAGGATGTAGCTCTCACCGTAGTAGGTGTGAACGTCCTCGATGGCGAGTATCGGTTCGCTCATGTCAAGTAGATCCGTCTCACTTCGGCATCGGACTGGATGTCCGCGGGCGGTGCGCTGGCGATCACCGAGCCGTGGTGCAGCACGGTGACCTCCTCCGCCAGCGCGTGAACCAAGTCGAAGTTGTGCTCGATCATGATCACCGTCATCGCGTCAGGAACCGATGACAACAGGTCACGCATCGTCTGCCGTTCCGCGGGCGAAAGGCCGGCGGCCGGTTCGTCCAGGAGCAGCAGCTCGGGGTCGTTGGCCAGCGCCATGGCAAGCTCGAGCTGCCGCTGCTCGCCGTGCGACAAGGCGGAGACGGTGTCGCCGGAACGGCCGCCGAGCCCAGCCTGCTCGAGGCTGGCATGGGCCTGATCGCGGACCTCGTGGTAGGAGTCGCCCGTGCGGTGACCGGCCCAGCGGCTCGGCTGCAGTCCGTGGATGGCCAGCTCGACGTTCTCGAGCAACGTCAGGTCACCGAACAGGTCGGTGATCTGATAAGTCCGGGCAAGGCCCTTGCGGGTGCGTGCCCAGGTGGGAAGTGCAGTGACGTCCTCGTCACGGAGCCGAATCGTTCCGGAGTGAGGCACGATCGAGCCATGAATCGCGTTGATCGCGGTGGTCTTTCCGGCACCGTTGGGGCCGACGATGGCCCGAAACTGTCCCACCGGGACGGTCAGGCTCAGGTTGTTGACGGCGACGAACCCGCCAAATCGAACGGTGACCCCGTCAAGTGCGAGTGCTGCGTCAACGGTGATCTGCGCACTCATGCCACACCCGCCTTGTCGTTCTGTTCAATCGACGCCCCCTCGGCGGCCTTTCGCCGTCGTTCGAACCAGACCTGCAGCTTGCGCAGCTGACCGAGCAGTCCGTCCGCGGCATACATCGCGGTCAGCACGAAGATCACCCCGAGCACGGTCATGTACCGACCGATCTCGGCACTGAGCTCCTGGCGAACGATAGTGATGATCGCCGCGCCGATGAACGGCCCCGCGATCGTTCCCATGCCGCCGATGATCACGGCGAGGACGGCTTCTGCGGCCTTGATCAGCTCGATCGAAGTCGGCGAGATGAAGTTGTTGTAATAGACGAACAGCACACCCGCCAGGCCGGAGAGGAAGCCTGAGATGACGAACGCGACGTACTTGTGCATCGCTACCCGGTAGCCCAATCCGAGCATCCGGCTCTCGCTCTCGCGGATGCCTCGAAGCGTCAGCCCGAACGGGGAGCGGATGAGCCTGGCATACGCCAGAACACACAGCGTCACCACGACGGCGACGACATACCAGTAGTAGACCAGGCGACCGATCGGAATCCCGGCCATCTCCGGCAGGCGAACACCGGAGATTCCGCTGTCGCCGTGCGTCAGGCGGGTCCAGCGTCCTGCCGTTCCCCACACGATCAGGCCGAGCGCCATCGTGAGCAGAATGAAATAGATGCCTTTTGACCGCACCGCGAATCCGAGAATCGCCGCGAGCAACGTGGCGAACACGATCGCGGCGATCACCGCGACCCACCACGGCTGGCCGTAGCGGACCTGCAGCAGCGCCGCGGTGTAGGCGGCGATACCGAAGAACGCGGTCTGGCCGAGGGACACCAGCCCCGTGTGTCCCATCAGCAGGTCGTGGCTCAGGGCGAACAGGCCCAGGATCGTGATGAGCACGACCATGCTGAGCCAGTACGAGCTGAGGACATGGGGGATGACGATGACGACACCCAGCGCGACAATGGCGAGCGGGATCCTGAATGCGAGCCGGCTGGTCAGGCGGGCGACGGCGGTGGTCGAACTCATGCCACGTCCTTCCGACCGAACAGCCCGTGCGGCCGCACCGTGAGCAGGATCGCCATGGGCGCGAACACCATGGCGAAGGCGAACTCCGGGAACAGCCAGCGGCCGTAGGTGTCGATAATGCCGACGAACAATGCGCCGATCATGGCGCCCTTGAGGCTGCCCAGCCCACCGATGATGACGACGACAAGCGCGAGTACCAGCACATGCCAGTCGGCTCCCGGATAGACCCGAAGGAAGCCTCCACCGAGCACCCCTGCGATTCCGGCAAGGAACGCCGCGAACACAAACATGCCGGTGAACAGCCAGCGGATGTTGACGCCAAGTGCGGCGGTCATGTCCCGATCGTCGACGCCGGCACGCACCGCCATTCCCAGGGCGGTGCGCTCCTGCAACAACCACAGCGTGAGCGCCATCAGCACACCGGCACCCATAAGGAACAGGCGATACCGCGGATATGTCGTGAGGCCGAACAGGGAGGTTCCTCCCGAGGCCCAGTCGGGCGGCGAGATGGCGAGCACGCCACCGCCCCAGTTGGCGAGGGTGAGGTCACCGATTATGTAGGCGAGCCCCAACGTCATCAGGACCTGGCGCAGCTCGTCGGGACCGACCTTGCGAAACAGTGTGCGTTCACTGGCCAGTCCGAGCACGGCAACGACAAGGCCCCCGGCGAGGAGGGCGAGCCAGAAGTTGCCTGTGGCGCGCATCACCGAGACCCCGACGTAGCCACCCAGGAGATAGAAGGCGCCGTGTGCGAGGTTGACTACCCGCATCAGTCCGAACGCCAGGGTGAACCCGCTGGCGAGCAGGAACAGCAGCGACGCCATCGTTAGACCATTGAGCAACTGGACGAACCAGCCCATCCAACTGTCCTCGTGTCCCGCGGCCGGCTGTTCGTGGCCCGATGGGGGCCCTCACCCCTGCCGACCGGCTGACTCCGTGGTTACCGCCTGGGTTGACGCGAACCGGGCGCAATCCGAGACGGCGCGCCGCGCACGCTAGTCCGTGCACGATGCGTGTCCCACCTTCAGGGCCCGCGCCCTGCACCTGCGTGCTTCACCTCCGGCGAAGCAGCGCACGATGCGGGATGTTCATTCGCTTCCAGGCACACCTCGGCGGGTGCGAGCCGACCTGTCTGGCCGGCCCACACCCGCCGATGCGTCATGCGTGGACGATCACGGCAGGTACGGCATGCGCGCCATGAACTCGTCGGGGTCGTACGTCCAGAACTGGCTGACCTCTTCATAGGTCGCGATCGGGATGTTCATCATGATCTCACCGAGGACCGGGTGGTCGACCATCTGAATCTCGGTGATGTAGACGTTCTGGATCGGGTTTGAGTACTCGTCCAGGCGCAGCGGACCACGCGGCGCGACGATCTCGGTGTCCCGGACCGCCTGCATGAACGCGTCCGTGTCGCTGATGTCTCCGCCCAACGATTCGATCGCGGTGTGAATCCACAGCGCGGCGCTGTAGGTGTACTCCGCGTAGATCGCCGGGGCGTAGTCGTACCGCTCGGCGAACGCGTTCACGAACTCGACAGCCTCCGGCGTCTGCAGGCCCTCGGCCCACAGCAGGGAGTTACCGACGATGCCTACGGCACGCTCGTCCATCTCGGGCAGGGTGTCGGACGCCAGCCAGAACGGCGAGTAGATCTCGTACTGCTCGTCCAGACCGAAGTCGAACCACTGCTCGAGCAGGATCGGCTGTTCGACGCCCGCAGCCACCGGCACGACGCAGTCGGTCCCGTCCGGGATCGAGCCGAGATACGGACCGAAGTCCGTGGTGCCGAACGGCTGCCACTGCACGTCGAGGACGTTGCCACCAAGCTCTTCGAAGGTGTACAGCGTGCCCAGCAGCGTCTCGTGACCGTGCGTGTAGTCGGTACCGAACGCGAAGACGTCGCGGCAACCGGCCTCTTCGTACAGCCACTCACCGAACGGGTGGCCACCCTGTGACGAGGTCGGGCCCAGACGAACCGTGGTGTCCACGGTCGGCGGCTGGGTCACGGTGCCACCACCGGCGATGTTGATGAACACCGGCACACCGGTGTCCTCACTCACACCGGCAACCGGCGCGGCTTCACTGCCGCACAGCGGGCCGATGATGAAGTCGACGTTCTCCTGGTCGATCAGACGACGGGCCTGCGTGATCGCGCCATCGGGGTTGCACCCGGTGTCGGCGAGAATCCACTCGACAGGTCGACCCGCAACCTGGTTGTCGTGAAGCTCCCAGAACAGCTCCATACCGTATTCGGCGTCCTGACCGGCGAGCGGCACAGGGCCGGTCATCGGCGACAGGAACCCGATCCGGATCGGCTCTCCGTCGGCAACGGGCGCCTCCTCGGCATCCGCATCCTCGGCGGGGGCTTCGGCTGGCGCTTCGGGCGCGGCGTCGTCCGGCTCGTCGCTGCCGCACGCGGCCAGCACGAGCCCGGCGGCGACGACGAGGCCTCCAACACCCAACAATCGCACTCTTCTCATGGTGTGTTTCCTCATCCCTGTTGTGTCGGTCTGATCTTCGTGACGGCTGCGGGTCGGCTGCTACGACGTCCACGCTCGACATCGCCAGCGACGGACCACTGCGATCAGCACGCTGAAGACTACGTACCCACTACCTCGATAGCAAGCGTTTTCTACGCGCTGGAAACAAACGTTTACTAATCCGTCACATTCTTCCGGAATGCTCGCACGAAGAGGGGCCTTGGATGATCACCCGCTCGGTCGGCACGGCCGCACCAACCGATGCCGGCGGCGTGGCCCTGCGGGACGTCGCCTGCGCCTCCGACGCCGTTGCGCTTCAGATGCCGGTCCTCACGTATGCGACGTGCCGTACGCGCCCCGCCAGGACGCGTCGACGACCGTGGCGTCTGTCGTCATGTGCGCCCGAACGGCCGCAGGCCGTCCGTCGGTGACATAGACGCGAGGCAGGCGTGCGTGGAGCTGCTGAAGCACCTCCCAAGAGATCGTGTCCCGCGTGTCGGCGACCTCGTCGGCGGTGATCCGGTCATCGCCCTGCGCGCCGAGGAGTACGAACTCTGCGTCCTCGTCGACGCTTCCGGCGTCGGTCACGTCGACGGTTATGGCGTCGGAGGACACCCGGCCGATCAACGGCGCGCGCATCCCGTCCACGAGCACGACCGTTCCCGGCGAGCTCGCCCGGGACCAGCCGTCGGCATAGCCGATCGGCAGCGTGGCCACTCGGGTCGTGCGCCGAGCGACCCAGTCCGGCCCGTAGCCCACGCCGACGCCGGGCGCGACCTCGGCGACACGAACCGGGAGTGCGCGGATCGTCCTCGCCGGTTCGATCCCGGACGGCAACGGCGTGCCGGGAAGCGGGTTCTCGCCGTAGTAGGTCAGCCCGATGCGCACCAGGTCGAACTTGTCGATGTCCGACGCGAGCAGGCCACCGGAGGCACACAGATGGCGCGTCACCGGGGTGCCCACGGCTGCGCTGACGCGATCAGCAGCACTCCGGAAGCGTTCCTGCTGCGCAGCGGCTGATTCCGGAGCCTCCGGTGCCGCCAGGTGTGACCAGACACCGGCGACGACCACACCAGGCGTAGCGAGCACGGCAGCGGCTTCGGTGACCTGATCGGGCGACATGCCACCACGGGTCATGCCGGTGTCCACCTCGATGTGCACACGCAGCGGGTCAGCGAACCCGGGTGCGGCCGCCGCGATGGCCTGTGCCTGTTCGAGTGAACCAATGGTCACGTCGAGGCGGAGCTGCGCTGCCTCGGCGTAACCGTGCGCAGGAACCGGGTAGAGCACGAACACCCGTCCGCCCCACCCGTCTGCTCGCAACCGCCGGGCCTCCCCCAGCATGGCTACGCACAGCCAGCGGGCACCGCCGCGCGCGGCCGCCCTCGCTGCAAGCTCGAGGCCGTGGCCATATCCGTCAGCCTTGACGACCACACCCAGCTCGGCGTGCGGCGCGACCAGATCGGCAAGGGTCGCCGCGTTGGATGCGAGCACGTCGAGATCGACCTCGACCCACACATTCCGGTCCGGCAGTGGCAGGCCGACGGTGGCGAGCTGGTCGAGGACTCCGGTCATGCCCGTTCGATCTGCGTGTAGGCGTGATGCCAGGGGCGCACGCGCTCGAACGCGGCACCGGCGGCGAGCACGTCTTCGTCGGCGCCGCGCCCACCGATCAGCTGCATCCCCACCGGAAGGCCGTCGGCCATTCCTGCTGGAACCGACATCGCAGGGTGACCGGAGAAGTTGGTGAAGTACGTCATGCACCAGCCGATCAACTCGTCGACTTCCACTCCTTCGATCTCCGAGGGACCCGCGGTGTTGCCGTCGTCGGCGTTTTCGACCGGCATCGCGGCAAGCGTCGGGGTCACGAGCAGGTCGTGGTCGGCGAAAACGCCCTCGACCGCGTCGTAGACGACGGCGCGCATGGCATAGTCACGCGACTGCTCCGGCAGTGTCTGGGTGTAGGCCTCGTCGAGCCACCGCAGATATTGGTGCGGGAAGTCATCACGGTGGTCGGCCATAACGTCAACACCGTTGGCCTTGAAGTTCTCGATCGCATCGACGTTGGTCTGCATGATCTGCCGGCACCAGAGATCGCTCAACTCCTTCTGGTCGTATGGCAGGTCGATGCGGACTTCGTCGACGTGGGCTCCGGCATCCGAGAACGCCTGAACCGCATCGGCGACCACGGCGGCGATACGCCGGTCGACCGGATAGACGCCGAAGTCGGGGCTGTAGGCGATACGCATCCCCTGGATCGAGCGGCGGGTCGCGGTGTGGAACTGTCCGAGGTCCCGAAGACTGAACGGATCGCGTCCGTCCGGACCGGCGAGGGCGTCGAGCGCAAGCGCAGCGTCCTCCACTGAACGAGCCAGCGGCCCTTCGTAGAGGAACGGGCGCGTGTTGCCGAAAGCGTTGGGCCGGATGACCGACGGGATGCGGCCGAACGACGCCTGGTAGCCGACGACGTTGCACCAGGCTGCGGGAATACGGATTGATCCGCCGCCGTCGGTGCCTTCGGCGAACGGCAGGATGCCGTCGGCGACGAGCGCCGCGCTGCCCCCGGAGGAGCCACCGGAGTTACGGGAAAGGTCGAACGGGTTCTTCGTGGGTCCGAACAACGGGTTGTCGCAGGTGCCACGCATTCCCATGACCGGACTGTTGGTCTTGCCGACGATGATCGCCCCGGCTTGTTCGGCTCGGGCGGCGAAAACGCAGTGGAAGTCGGCGATGAAGTCCTTGAACGCGCGGACTCCACCGAAAGTGGTCGGCCAACCCGGCTTGAAGTCGAAAAGGTCCTTGATAGCGGTGGGAACGCCATGAAGGATGCCGAGTTCGCTCCCATCGGTGATCGCAGCCTCGGCGTCACGTGCGGCCTGCCGGGCATCGTCGTACCCCTTGTGCACGAGGGCGTTGAGCGCGGGGTTGCGCCGCTCGATCGCCTCGATGCACGCATCTACGGCCTCGACCGGCGACACCTCACGTCGACGGATGCGTGCCGCCAGCTCCGCTGCACCGACATATGCCAGTTCATTCCCGCTCATCGTCGTCTCTCCTTCGCTTCGACTCCGGCCGCGACCCGTTCCGTTGCGACCTCCCAACCTGTGCGCTCCCGCTGCGTGCTGCCTCTTCGTGGTGCGTGCCGACCCCCCTGAGTGCGAATCCAACCTAGGCGTGTGGCATCTTCCGGCTCTTGGTCACCTCATCCCCGCGCAGCGGGATCCTGGAGCAGTGGCTCCACTGCGGCGCGCATCACCTCGGTCGTATCGGCCACTCCCGTCCACCGGGTGAACGCCGCCACTCCCTGGGCGACGAGCATTCCCGCACCGTTGCAGGCGTTGAGACCACGTGCCCTGGCACGGGCAAGGAGCTCCGTCTCGATCGGCGCATACACCAGGTCGAACACGGCTGCACCGTCGGGCAGCCCTTCGGGTGCCACGGGTACCCCCTGATCGACCATGCCCACCGTCGTCGCATTGACGAGCAGGTCCGCTTCGGCGATCGCTTCGTCGAACGCCGCGCCCTCGAGGGGGCACACGGCCACGTGGTCGGCGCCAGGAGCAAGGCGCAGGAGCATCTGCTCGGCACGCTCGGCGTTGCGGTTGGCGACCGTCAGGCTCGCCGCACCGCCGTCGAGGCAGGCGAAGGCCACCGCGTGTGCCGCGCCGCCAGCGCCGACCATGACCACGCGTGCGCCTTGCATGGCAACGCCGAGGTCGTCGCGAACGGATGCGGCGAACCCGATGCTGTCGGTGTTGAAACCGATGATGCGACCGTCTTCGGTGCGCACCGTGTTGTTGACCGCACCGATCGCGGCGGCAGCCGGTTCGACGTCGTCGATGAGCTCCATGATACGCTGCTTGTATGGCGCGGTGATACCGAATCCGAGCCAGTCCTCACCACGCGCCTCCTCGACGAACGCGGGGACCTCGTCATCGGCGAGCTCGCGCAACTCGAAGCGCGCATCGATGCCGTGGGCGGCGAACGCCGCGTTGTGCATCACCTCCGAATGACGACGACGCAACGGATTGCCGATGAGTGCGACACGTCGGGTCATGCGTTGGCCTCCTGCGCGATCGGGGGATTCATGTGCCGGTGAACTCCGGGGGGCGTTTGTCGAAGAACGCCGCCGCACCTTCGGTCATGTCACGGGTGGTGAAGATGTGTTCAGACGCGTCAAGCTCCGCCGCCAACCCCGCATCAAGATCCACATCACCGGCAAGATCCACCAGACGCTTCACCGCCTGCACCGCCAACGGACCACGGGAAGCGATCGTCTCGGCCATCGCCACCGCTTCGTTCAACGCTTCACCGGTGTCCACAACCCGGTTGACCAGCCCGATCCGTGCTGCCTCGTCAGCATCGACGAGCTCCCCCAACATCATCAACTCCTTCGCACGCGCC
>JBJHAX010000059.1:0-10808 GCA_050480705.1 Nitriliruptoraceae bacterium | reverse complement strand
CGACGGGGTCGAGGCGGACTCCGTCGAGCCCCAGCACTTCGGCCCATGCAGGGAACACGCGATTGATGGACGACTGGCTGGCGGTCACGCCGACGAACCCGAAGCGGTCTTGTTCCGCTGGCGAGCTCATCCTCACCCTCCGGACATCGCTGATGGCGCTGCACACGGATGACGGCGCTTCACGAGCGGGTCAGTGGCGTTCCGCGGTAGGTGAGCGGCGCTCCGCGTACCGCTTGACGCTAGCGCGCAGTCGACGTAATGTCATCCTGTACGGTCAGGTTTCGCTCGCGTATGAAACGGGTGGAGATCACGGGAAATTGCAGGAAAGCTACTGTCGCATACGGGGTGAGGGAGGCCGCGTCGTGCCCTCAGCTGCCGTCGCAGGCGCGTGGATCGGGGCGAATCCGGCAGCGATGGTGGGAGGCGTGCGGTGAGAACGGCGATTGTCACGGGGGCGACCAAAGGGATCGGCCGGGCAGCCGCGATCGCGCTCGCCGACGACGGCTGGTGGGTCCTGGCCACTGGCCAGGACGAGAGCGACGGCGCCGAGCTCGCCGAGGAACTGCAGGCCCGGTCCGGGGGCGCCTTCCACGCGGCCGACCTGACCGAGCCGGCAACGCCGCAAGTGCTCGTCGACCGGGCGGTGAGGGCGACCGGGGGTCTGCACTGCCTGGTCAACAACGCCGGGGTCCACCACGTGGCGTCGGTCGAGGACACCACGGCAGAGATCTATGACCGGGTGATGAACGTCAACCTGCGCGCGGCGGTGCTGCTCGCAGCGGCAGCGGTACCGGCCATCCGTGACGGCGGTGGCGGCACGATCGTCAACGTCGCCAGCGAGGCCGGGCTGATCGGCTTTCCGAACCAGCTCGCCTACAACATCTCCAAGTGCGGTCTGATCATGCTGACCAGGTCGATCGTGGCCGACCACACCACCGACGGCATCCGCGCCGTGGCCGTGTGCCCCGGCACCACCCGGACCCCGCTGGTCCAGGCGATCATCGACAAGGCCGACGATCCTGCGGCCGTCGAGGAGCAGCTGAGCTCGATCCGCCCGGCGAAGCGGCTGGGTCGGGTCGAGGAGATCGCCGCGGTGATCGCGTTCGCCGCCTCCGACGCGGCCCCGTTCATGACCGGCACCGAGATCGTCGTCGACGGTGGCAACGTCGCGACGGTCTGAGTCCGGCGACCGGTCGAGGCTGACCGGCGGCAGGGCTACCTGCGGTTCGAGCAGGCCTGCCGCCACACGCAAGGAGACGAGCGATATGGATGGAGATCTCCGAATCGTCCTGGTCGGCGCCGGTCGCGCGGGACTGGTGCATGGACGCAACCTGGCAGCTGGTGTTCGGGGCGCCGTTCTCGTCGGTGTCGCCGACCCCGATGACGGTGCACGACAGGCGGCCCTGACCGAGCTCGGCGTCGACCGTGGCTTTGCCGACCCGCTCGACGCCGTCGCTGACGACGGTGTCGACGCCGTCGTGGTCGCCTCCCCGACCTTCACCCATCGCGAGGTGGTCGTCGCCGCGATGAAGACGGGTGTGCATGTGCTGTGCGAGAAGCCGCTGGCCACCACCCTGGACGACGCCTACGCGATCCGCGACGCGGTCAAGGCCTCCGACTCGGTGTTCGTCATGGCCTTCATGCGTCGGTTCGACGACGGCTTCCAGCGGGCTGCCGAACGCATTGCCGACGGTGACATCGGCCGACCGTTGTACATACGGTCCACCGGGCGCGGGCCGGGTCTGCCGCCCGAATGGGCCTGGGACCCCGCACGGTCCGGTGGTCTCTACAACGAGGTCAACGCCCACGACATTGACACGATCCGGTGGCTGACCGGGCAGGACTTCACCCGGATCTTTGCGCTCGGTCGTGCCGCGAAGCGCCCAGACATCCAGGAGCGTCACCCGGAGTTCGCCGACCTGGTGGCCGCGACCTTCGAGATGAGCGAGGGTGCGATCGGCCAGCTCGACGGCGCCTGTCCGGCCGACTACGGCTACGACGCCCGGGTCGAGATCTACGGCTCGGAAGGCCTGCTGCTGCTCGGTGACACCCGTGCCACACCGACGACGCTGGTTCGCCACGACCGTGGCGTGGTCGCCGATCCGGTCAGGAGCTGGCGGACCCTCTTTGCCGAGGCCTACCGGGCGGAGGACCAGCATCTGGCGGCTGTCGTCCACGGCTGGGAGAAGCCCAGAACCAGCGTCGATGACGGTGTCGCGGCTCTCGAGGCGGCCATCGCGATCAACGAGTCGGTCGCCACGGGAACTCCGGTCGACGTCGCGTCAGGTCACGGCTGATGCGCGCGGTGCGGGTCTCGGGTCCCGGCGACGTGTCCGTCGTCGAGGTGGACCGGCCCGTACCTGTCGATGGCGACGTGCTCGTCGATGTCGAAGCCGTCGGCGTCTGCGCCACCGACCGCAAGCTCGCCGAGCGTGGAAGCGACGAACCTCGCATCCTCGGTCACGAAGTGGTCGGGCGCGACGCCGACGGAACGCTGGTCGGCATCCATCCCGAGATCGTCTGCGAGGAATGCGACGCGTGCCGGGCCGGCTGGCACAACCGATGTCCGCGCCGGATAGCGCTCGGGCTCGGTCGCGACGGTGGACTCGCCGACGCGGTGGCCGTTCCGGCGAGGCAGCTGCTGCCACTTGGTGAACTCGACCCGGTCGTCGCAACGATGCTGGAGCCGCTCGCATGTGCTGTGCACGCGATCGATACCGCGGGGATGGAACCCGGAGCCCCGGCGGCCGTGGTCGGTGGAGGGCCCATGGGAACGCTGTGCCGGTGGGTGCTGCAGGCCCGAGGGGCGAAGGTCGTGGCAGTCGACCGTTGGCCGGATCGGCAGCGGCTGGCATTGGAGCTCGGCGCAGACGCAGCCATCAGCCCGAAACAGGACGTCGCGTCCGAACTCGGCGCCGCTCCCGGGGCGATCGTGGTGACCGCGCCGGGTGCGGATCCGCTGAAGTGGGCTCTGGAACGCGTGGCGATGGGAGGAGTCGTCCAGGCCTTCGCCGGAACCCCTGGCGGCGCACCGGTGGACGCGAACTCCGTCCACTACCGGCACCTGCGGCTCGTCGGCAGCACGGGCTCGCGCCGGCGCGACTACGAAGTGGCCCGGGACCTCGTTGTGGCCGGCGAGGTCCGACTGGACCGGCTGCCTTTCCGTGTCGTGCCACTCGACGAAGCGCCGGAGGCGGTCACGGGTCGGCAGCCCAGCGGCGTGCTCAAGACCGTGGTGGCCGTGACATCGGCGGCTCGACGCTCCGAGTCACGACACGCAACAACAGCACCTACATGGCCTGCCAAAGGGATACGACGGACGAGTAGACGGGACGAGGGAGAGCACCCATGACCGTGTTCGTCGGATGTGACCTCGGAACGATGGGGACCAAGGCCGCTGTCATCGACCTCGAAGGCCGGATCCTCGGCGACGCCTTCGAGGAAGTGCCCATGCGCCACCCGCGACCCGGCTGGGCGGAGCAGGATCTCGAAGAGATCGAGGCATCTGCCCATCGCACGATCGGTGCCGCTCTCGAGGCGTCGGGACGGGCGTCCGACGTCGCCGGTGTGGCGTTTTCCGGGCAGATGTCGGGCATCGGGACCATCGACGAGCACTACCGTCCCGCGACGCACTTCGACTCGTGGCTGGATTCGCGGTGCACCCCCTACATCGACGAGATGTCCGAGCACGCCGCGCGGGTCGTCGAACTGTCGGGATGCCCTCCCACCTACTCGCATGGTCCCAAGATCGTGTGGTGGCAACGAGAGCGCCCGGAGGACTTCGCACGCATCGCCCGGTTCGTGGTGCCCGGCGCGTACGTTGCCGGGCGCCTGTGCGGCCTGGCCGCCGAGGACGCCTTCATCGACCGCACCTACCTGCACTTCTCGAACCTGTCGGACACCGCGAACAGTCAGTGGTCCGACGAGCTGCTCGATCTGTTTCGTCTGGATGCCCGCGTGTTGCCCCGGATCGTTGATCCCCTCGACGTGATCGGTGAGGTGACCCCCGAGATGGCCGGGGCGACCGGCCTGCCCGCCGGCACGCCGGTTGCCGCCGGTGCCGGCGATCAGAGCGCGGCGTCGCTCGGAGCGGGTGTGGTCGCCGGTGGCCAGGTCTTCGACTCGGCGGGCACCGCCAGCGTCTTCGCGGTGTGCGTCGACGGATGGCGTCCCGATACCGCCAATCTCACGCTCACCTCGGGACATTCGGTGGTGGACGGCCGGTTCATCTCGCTTGCGTTCATCAACGGCGGCGGACTGGCGCTCAAGTGGTTCCGCGACGAGATCGCCACCGAGCTCGCCGGCGCGGCTGACGCCTACGCCCAGCTCGATGCGCTCGCCCGGGACGTCGATCCCGGCGCGGGCGGGCTGCTGTGGTTCCCGCACTTCCAGGGCGGGGTGCTCCCGCCGCAACCTCGTGCGCGCAGTGCCTGGGTGGGCCTGACAGCTGGTCACCGAATGGGCCACATGTTCCGCGCGCTGCTGGAGGGGATCGCCTTCGAGTATGCGGCCTGGGCTGATCTGGTTCGTGGCACCGGCCAGGAGCTCGAACAGGCGCGATCACTCGGCGGTGGGGCGGCCTCGTCGCTGTGGAACGGCATCAAGGCCGACGTGCTCGGCATCGACTGGGTGCCGATGGTGCGCCAGGAGTGCGGGGTGCTCGCCGATGCGTTGATCGCCGCGGCAGCGACCGGTCACATCGCCGACCTCGCTTCGACCGCTCAGGCGTGGCAGCAGACCGAGGAGCCGATCCGGCCCGATCCCGAGCGGCACGAGGCCTACTCGCGCCTTCGTGACGCCTACGACGAACTGCGAGGCGCCGTCGCCCCGGTGTACGAACGGCTTGCCGGCCGCTGACCGGCGGTGGCGGTCCAGGGCGAACCGTGACGTCGCCTTGGGATCACAGACGGAACACCACAGCAAGCTGACGAACCCACAGAAGAGGAGGCGAGACGATGAAGGTCACGGTGTTCGAGCTCGACGGAGACAACGTCGTCACGCGCGTGACGGACACGCCGCCCTGGCGTCCATTCGAGGAGTTCGATGGGCAGCCGTTGATGGGCGTCGAGCTGGTCGAGTTGCATCAGGTGCCGCGGGCCGAGCTCCAGCAGGTGGTCATCCGTGCCGGAGGGCACTTCGCCATGCACACCAGTCCCGACCTGGCCTGGTGTCAGATCGTGCGCGGCAGGGGAGTCCTGGTCCTGCCCGACGGCTCCGAACTGCCCTATGAAGGACCGGAGTTGTTCCTGTTCGCGCCGGGGACCCTGCACGAGTGGAGGGACATCACCGAAGACACGCTGCTGACCACCGCGCTCATCCGTCGTCCCGACGAGCCTTGATCAGAACCGGAGCGGTCATTCGCTCACCCCTGCGCGTTCACGCTGGGCCAATCGTCGACGCCACTGGTCCAGTGCGACTACCAGCACGATGATCAGCCCGGTGGCGACACGCTGCCAGAAGTCCGACACGCCAAGGATGTTCAGGCCGTTGCCGAGCACCCCAATGATGAACACACCGATCAGGGTGCCGATCACGGTGCCTTCACCGCCGAACAGTGCGGTGCCACCGATCACCACGGACGCGATGCTGTCCAGCTCCATGAGGTCAGCCATGAGTGCGTTCGCGCTGGCCAGGCGGCCGGAGAGCATCATGCCACCGATCGCGGCGAACATGCCCGACAGCGCGTAGACCTTGATCTTCGTGCGCTCGACGTTGATGCCTGACACCCGGGCTGCCTCGGCGTTGCCGCCAACGGCCAGGATCGACCGCCCGAAGGTCGTCTGGGTGAGCAGATACCAGCCGATCGCAACGCAGGCGAGCCCGACCACGATGATCAGCGGGAAGTTGTAGACGCGCCCGGCGCCCAGGAAGCTGATGATCGGTGGCATCCGCCGACCTTCGAGGGCCAGACCGAACTGGGGGACGGGCTGCCCCCCGGTCGTCAGCAGGGCTACCCCGCGGACTGCCGTCAGTGCTCCGAGCGTGACGATGATGTCGGGGACACGCAGCTTGGTGATTGCCAGGCCGTTGACCGTCCCGACGAGGACGCCGACCGCCAGGCCGAGTGCGATCGCGAGCAGTTGAGGAAGCCCCCAGTGGGCGTAGGCGATCCCCATCACGCTGCCCGACAGCGCCGCGGTCGCCGCCACCGACAGGTCGATGCCACGGGCGCAGATCACCAGGGTTTGGCCGACGGCGAGGATCAACAACACCGCGTACTGGCGGGTGATGTTGAGCATATTCGCCGTCGACAGGAACCGTGGCGCTAGCACGCTGAATACGACGAGCAGAAGCAGCAGAATCAACAGTGCGCCGCCGGGCCCCCCCAGAGCGCTGCCGATGCGGGCGGTGAACGATCGGGCGACACCGCCGGTTGCGGTGTCGTCGGTACGGCGGGCGGTGTCAGCCATGAACTCCTCCTGCGGCGGCCATCACCGCGTCGTCGGGGGCAGTGGCGCTGAGCTCCTCGATGAGGGCGCCGTTGGACATCACGAACAGACGGTCGGCAAGCGATCGTGCCTCTTTGATCTCCGAGGTGAGGTAAAGGACGGCGACACCGTCCTGTGCCAGCTCACGCACGAGGTTGAACACCTCCTGCTTGGCGCCGACGTCGATACCCCGGGTGGGGTCGTCGAGGACCAGGATCCGGGCATTGGAACACATGGCCCGAGCGAGCAGCACCTTTTGTTGGTTTCCGCCTGACAGCGTCTCGGTGCGCTGGTCCGGGCTGGCCACGTCGATGTTGAGTTTCTCGATGAACTCCTGCGCAATCTGCCGCTCGAGGGGATGGCGCAGCTGCGGTCCACGCCGGAGTCGATCGAGGGACGCCAGGGTGATGTTCTGGGCCACCGAGAAGGCGGGCACGAGTCCGATGGCGCGGCTCTCGCCCAGGTAGCCCAGTCCATTGCGGATCGCATCACTCGGCCCGCGGATGTCGCGATGCTCCCCGAAGACTTCGAGCTGGCCGGTCGTGGCGGGTTCGACTCCGAACAATGCGTTCGCCAGCCGGCTGCGGCCGGCGCCGACCAGCCCGAAGATCGCCACGATCTCACCCTGGGCGAGCGCGAAGTTGATCGGTTTGAGCCGCGGTGGTCGGCCGAAACGTCTCGCCACCAGTGCCGGTTCCTGCGCGGTGTGGGTGGAGCTGGCTGCTGGCGTGCTGTCGCCAAGTAGGTCCACGGCACGTCCGACCATGAGCCGTGCGAGTTCGTTCTCGTCGACCTCGGCGATCGGCAACGTGTCGACGAGCTGGCCGTCACGCAGCACGGTGACGCGGTCGCAGATCCGCATGATCTCGGGAAGTCGGTGGGAGACGTAGACGATGCCCACGCCGTCGGCGCGCAACTCCTCGATCACGTCGAACAGGCGGCGCGCCTCAGGCTCGGACAGCGCGGAGGTGGGCTCGTCGAGCAGCAGTACCCGGGTGTCGTCCGACAGTGATTTCGCGAGCTCGATCAGCTGGCGGGTCGCGACGCCGAGGTCGCGGATCTGCACGTCGAGATCGATGTCGAGTCCGATGCGGTCCAGCCGGCGGCGGGCCTCGGAACGCATGACGTTGCGGTCGAGGCGGCCTGCGGGACCGGTCGGCCAGGCGCCGAGGAGTACGTTCTCGGCGACGGTCATCGTCTCGACCAGGCTCAACTCCTGGTAGACGACAGCGACACCGCTGGCGCGGATGGCCTGGGGATCGCCGAACGCAAGCGGTTCACCGAACAGGGTGATCGCGGCCTCGTCGGGGACCGCCGAGCCGGCGATGATTTTCATCAAGGTCGACTTGCCGGCTCCGTTCTCACCAAGCAGTGCGTGGACCTCGCCGGCGCGAACTGTGAAGTCCACGCCGGCGAGGGCCTGCACGCCCGGGTAGGCCTTAACGACTCCCCGGGCGTCGAGCAGCAGGGCGTCGGTCACTGGTCACACTCCGGCGGTGGTTCCGCGCGTCGGTGCGTGACCGACGCCCAGGTGGTCACAAGCACTCGTCTGCGATGGCCTGCCAGTCAAGGTCGGGAAGCTCGGGGTCGGGGTAGAACAGTTCGGCGTTGCCCTCCCAGGCTATGCGCGGACGGATGTCCTGGAACTGATCGACCTCCATGCCGCAGGCGAGCTTGACCGCCGCCTCGGCACCGAACCAGCCCCACTCAGCGAAGCCGTGGTGGGTCTCCCCGACGATGCCACCGTCACGGATGGCCTGGACAGACTCCGGGGTGACATCGTTGGTGAAGATCGCCACGCTGCCCGCCTGGTGCGGGGTCGAGCCACCCGAGTCGTCCAGACGCCCGGCTGCCTCGGAGGCGAGCATGGCCCCAAGTCCCATCTCGTTCGATGCGGCCCAGATGAAGTCAAGCTCATCCTCGCCGAATCGCGTGAGGAAGTCCTCTGCGGCCTCGGTGCCGAGCTCCCGGTTCCAGTCGCCGGGGATCGGCTCGGCGAGGATCTCGACGTTGGGGTATTGATCGATCACCGAGTGGAAACCGTCGAGCCGCGCCTGGGAGAAGAACGTCCCGGCGATGCCCTCGATGATGACGCCGCGGGCCACGATCGATTCCGGATCGACGTCCGCGTACAGGTTCTCCCAGAATGCGAGGTCGAGATACTCATCGGGGGCGACGTCGACCTGCTCGCCGTCGCCGAGGACGCCCGGCCCACCGAAGTAGTCCAGCACCGCGTAGGCGGTCACGGCGGCGGCATCGCTGTTGTCGAAGCCGATGTAGCTGGCGACCTCGATGTTCGGCTGCTCCTCGAGCAGGTTGACCATGATGACTGGAATCCCCGCTTCGTTGGCCTCCTGCACGGCGGGCACGATCGCTTCGGTGTCAGCGGGAGAGATCGCGATGGCGTCCACCCCGGCGGTGATGTAGTCCTCGATGATGGCGAGCTGGTCGGCGAAGTCGACGTGCGTCGCGGGAGAGCGGCTCAGAACCTCGACCTGGATGCCGTACTGTCCGGCCTCCGCGGCCGACATCTCGAAGAAGTTGGTGGCGGTCTCGAACACACCTGTGATGTCCGGTGGTGTCCAGCCGATGACGATGGTGTCGGGTGCGTCGGGCACCTCGTCCGTGTCGTCCGGCTCGGGATCCGTGACGGCTTCGTCTTCGTCGGGCTCGACGTCGACGACCTCTGGGTCGCATGCGGCGAGCATCAGGGTGAATGCGCCCAGCAGGGCGATGAGTCTCGTCAGCCGTGTGCGTTGCGACATCGTCGTCTCCTTGGTCCGGTCTTCCGTGGCCGCGTGGCTCCTCGTCGGTACCCGCTGACAGCCGGCCACTCATGCTGCGGGTCGATGCAGTCGGTCGATATGGCTCCTGTTGCCTCTCCCGACGCCACATCCGTGTTGTCCGGACAGGCGCACCGCAGACTCGTTCGATGAGTCCCTCTCCGACGTCGCTAGTATAGGTCCGGTACGTACAAGTTGTCATTACTTCGATACTACTTGGCTTCAAATTTGTTCCGTATCGGTCAACGCCGATCGGCGGCGGGAGGCGAATGTGACCGTTCTGCGCACTTCGAGAGGGTGACAGGCCAGTTTGCACAACGACTGCGGTGGGCGCACAATGCGGACCGCTTGTCATGCCAGGTGGTCAGACGATGCACGGTGCCTCGGAGGCGATGTGAGCATGGCTGGCGAAACCCCTTCGGGTGAGGACCACGCGGCGATCGATCGTTCGTCGCCCGTGCCGCTGTACCACCAACTGGAGTATCTGCTTCGGCGGGACATCGACTCCGGGCGCTACAAGGTCGGGGATCTGCTGCCGGCTGAGGGCGAGATCTGTCGCCGGTTCGGGGTGTCGCGGAGTGTCGTCCGTCAGACGCTGACGAACCTCGCGCATGCGGGGCTCATCCGTACCGAGCGTGGACGGGGGTCCTTCGTCGCGGAACAGAAGCTGCAGGAACGGTTCGTGCAGCGCGCCACGGGCCTGTACGACGACCTGCGACGCATGGGCTACGAGATCAGCACCCGGGTGGTGCGTCAGCTCGAAACGGAGCTTCCCCTGCGTGTGCAGGACTTCCTGGAGATCAAGCGCGGCGTGCAGATCGACCGCGTGCGATCGGTCGACGGCAAAGTGCTGGCGTTCATCCGTACCTTCCTGCCGACGGCCAGCTGCCCCGGTCTGGACAAACTGGACCTCGAAGACCGGTCGTTGTACGCCACGCTGGCCGATGAGTACGGCCTGAGGATCGGATCCGGTCGGCGCACGGTCGAGGCGGTCACCGCCGAGGGCGAGATCGCCTCCGAGCTCGGTGTTGCCGAAGGGGAACCGGTCCTGCTGCTGCGGGCCGCGTCGCGCGACGAGTCAGGACGGCCGCTCGAGTGGTTCGAGACGTGGCATCGCGGCGACCGCACGATGTTCGAGATCGAGATCGTGCCGGGCGAGGCCGATCGACCCTTCCAGAGCGTCGTGCGCCCGGCGGCGGTGGACGGATCGGCCCCAATCGTCGCGGCCCATACCTCGCACCGCGGCAGCCCGTTGATCCCCGGGCCTTCGGACCAAGCGGCCACCGTGACCGCGGAAGGGTCAGCGCGACGTGACCAGCTGCTCGAGGCGTTGACGGAGACGCGGGTTATGACGGTGCTGCGGGCCGCGCACTACGCGTCGCCGATCGAGCTTGTCCGCGCGCTGGTCGACCATGGACTGTCGGTCGTGGAGTTCACCCTGACCGGCGAAAACGCTCTTGAGGCGATCGAGCAGGCCCGCGAGGACAGCGAGGCGGTCGTCGGGGCGGGTACGATCCTGTCGATTTCGGACGCCCGGTCTGCCTTGGCGGCCGGAGCACAGTTCCTCGTCGCGCCGATCGGCTTGCCGGAGATCGTG
>JBJHAX010000058.1:0-10849 GCA_050480705.1 Nitriliruptoraceae bacterium | reverse complement strand
CCCACCCCCACCCACCCCCACCCCCCCCGCGCCCCCCCCCCCCCCCCCCCCCCCGCCTCCGCGCCCCGCTCTGGGCGGCTGGGGGCGGGGGGCGCGCGGGGGGGTTGTTTGGGCGCCCCCCCCCCCCCCCCCCACGCCGCGCTGCGCAGCCAGCTCGACGCGCTGCGCCGTGCGGACGCGGCTCTGGCGGAAGTGCCGAGTGTGGAGCCTCCCGCGGGCTTCCGCGATCGGCTCGACGCGGTCGTCGTCCCGCAGGTGCGCTCGGTCATCGGCGCCCGCGCGACGCCGATCGCGAGCCGGTCACGGCGTCCTGCGAGAGGAACCTGGCTTCCCCGGCTCGCAGCCGCCGCGGCCGGCCTCGCCGTCCTGACCGCCGTGGTCGTCACCACCGGCGGCGGTCCCGGTGTTTCCCCGGCGCCCGACGTCGCTGCCGACGCCCCCGAGATGTTCAGCGCCGAAGCCGAATCGCCGGCGGCGTCGCGACTCACCGGCGTCGAAGGTCCGGTCCTGCTGTTCACCGAACGCGAGCTCGACGCCGATGCGATCGCGCATCTGGTGGAGCTGCCACCGCTGCACGCCGTCGCCGCCGAAGAGCATTCGGGCGAAGCGGCAGCGGAGCTCGCCGGCTCCTGGCGCGACGAGATCACGGAGGTGAGCGAGGCATCCGCCGCACCGGAGTCCGACGATGCCCAGGAGCGCGATGAAGCGGACGCCGCAGAGCCGGACGCTCCGACGACGCTGCAGGCGCCGGCCGACGAACAGGCAGGCATCGCCGAGACCGCCGATGCGGAAGTCATCGCTCGATGCCTCGCGGTCGTCCTCGACACCGAGCAGGCGCCGATCCCGGTCTATGCCGAGCTCGCCGTCGACGACGACGCAACGCCCGTCGTGGTCTTCGGGCTCATCAGCCACGACCCGGCCACCGGCGTCTACACCCGACGCGAAGTATGGATCGTCGAGCGGCAGGACTGCCATGTGCGGCGTTTCGTTCAGGCGCCCTGAGACCGAGCGATGGTGATCAGCGCTGGCGGACGACCATCCAGCCTCCCCACAGGGCCGCCGGATAGGCGAGGAAGGGCAGGCCTGCAGGCAGCGGGCCGGCTCCGGCGAAGGCGAACCCGATCGCGACGCTGAAACCCGCGAACGTCATCGCAACCGCGCGCAGATACGGGCTCGAATGTTCGCCCGCCGCCCAGAACACCGCTCGCGCGACGAGCCACCCGATCACACCCGCCGAGATCAGGAAGAACATGCCGCCGACGAGGATCGGGGCGAGCACCAGTCCGCCGGCGGCGGCCGCGAGCACGCCGGCCCCGGTCGAGCGCACGGCGAGCGCTGATGGTGGCGGCGAGCCTCCGCCGCCCGCGCCACGCGGCAGCCGCGACATCGCCGAGCTTCCCCGGATCCGTTCGGAGGCAGCCCGCGCCCGGTCGTCACGTTGCTCCGCGCAGTCCGGACAGTGGTAGCCCACAGCGGCGTCACGCCAGCAGTCCGGGCAGATGAAGCTGTCACACGACGAGCACCGCAGGCGCGTGGGCACGTCGGGGTGTCGATGGCAGGTGGGTGAACTCTCGACCATGGCGCCAAGGGTACGCGACGTGGAGGAATGTCCGGGCCCGCGTGGTCGTTACGATCCCTGGACGACCCGACAACTCCCAGGACTCCGCACATGACGCTCGCCGACAAGGTGCACCAGACCGTGATCGTCGGATCAGGGCCCGCTGGACTCACGGCCGCGATCTATGCAGCCCGAGCGAACCTCGAGCCGGTGCTCGTCGAAGGGCTCAGTGACGGTGGACCCACCGGTGGCCAGCTCACCCTGACCACCGATGTGGAGAACTTCCCCGGCTTCCCGGACGGGATCATCGGGCCGCAGCTCATCCAGGACATGCGTAGCCAGGCCGAGCGGTTCGGGACACGCTTCGTGACCGATGACGTCGTCGACGCCTCGCTCAACGACCGCCCGTTCCGTCTCACGCTTTCATCCGGTGACGAGATCCATGCTTCCTCGCTGATCGTGGCGACAGGGGCGAGGCCGCGGCGCCTGGACATCCCCGGCGAGGAGGAACTGTGGGGAGCCGGAGTGAGCGCGTGTGCGACGTGCGACGGGTTCTTCTTCCGTGACCGGCACGTCGTGGTCGTCGGCGGTGGTGACTCGGCGATGGAGGAGGCGACCTTCCTGACGAAGTTCGCATCCAAGGTCACCGTCGTGCACCGCCGGGATGAACTCCGCGCCTCGGCGATCATGCAGGAACGTGCGTTCAAGAACGATGCGATCGAGTTCGTGTTCGATTCCGTGGTCACGCGCATCAACGGGGCCGACGGTCAGGTCGATTCGGTGAATCTGCGCAACCGCGCGGGTGAGGAGACCGAACTCGCCTGCGACGGTGTCTTCCTCGCCATCGGACACATCCCGAACACGCACCTGTTCGACGGGGTTCTCGATACCGATGCCGAGGGCTACCTCGTCGTCGACGAACCCGCGACGGCGACCAACGTTGCGGGCGTGTTCGCATGCGGCGACGTGATGGACCACACCTACCGCCAGGCCGTCACCGCGGCCGGCACGGGCTGCAAGGCCGCGATCGACGCCGAACGCTGGCTTGCCGCCCAGCCCGCTACGCCTGTGTGAGCGGCCGAGCGCTCAGAGCACACGGGGAATGCAGGGGCGGTCCAGCCCGTTCCCCGCTACGAGAACCCCCGCCAGGAGACCAGGAGGTCTGAGAACATGGGTGCGACCGTTGTGACCGACGCCGAGTGGACCACGGAGGTCCTCGAGGCCGACAAGCCCGTCCTGATCGATTTCTGGGCCGAATGGTGCGGTCCGTGCCGCATGGTCAGCCCGATCGTCGACGAGATCGCCGACGAGCACAGTGACGCGCTGAAGGTCATGAAGCTCAATGTCGACGAGAACCCCGCCACGGCACGCGAGTACGGGATCATGTCGATTCCGACGCTGCTCGTGTTCTCTGGCGGGCAGCCCACGAAGCGGATCGTCGGCGCAAAGGGCAAGGCCGCCCTGCTCTCGGACCTTTCCGAGTTCGTCGGCTGACACCGCGTGTGGTCGGCGTCCGCGTACGCTCCGCGACGTGGAACGCATCGAATTCGGGCACGCGGGCCCGCAGGTCGAGGACGTCCAGCGCCGTCTCACGGCGCTGGGCCTGCACGCCGACGACGACGCGGGGACCTTCGGTCCCGGCACACTCGAAGCGGTGCGGGCCTTCCAGCAGGATCGGGGGCTCGCCGCCGACGGAGTGGTCGGTGACGACACCTGGCACGCACTCGTCGGCGCGTCCTACCGACTCGGCGACCGGGTGCTGTACCCGACGCAGCCACCCCTGCACGGTGACGACATCCGTGAACTGCAGCGACGGCTGAACCGGCTGGGGTTCGATTGCGGGTTCGACGACGGTGTCTACGGCGAGCAAACGACCTCGGCGGTCCGCGAGTTCCAGCTGAACACCGGCACACTGGTCGACGGCATCGCCGGCCCGCAGACCTTCGGGCTGCTCGCGCGCCTGCACCGGCGCCACCAGGAATCACCGGTGTTCCTCGCCCACGAGCGGGATCAACTGCGGCACCCGCCGAGACGAAGCCTCGCGGGCGCCCGGATGATGATCGATCCTGCGCACAGTGCTCAGGATCCCGGGTTGACGGCACCGTGCGGAACTCCCGAGCACGAGATCACCTGGAGCATCGCGACGCTCGTCGAAGGCCGTCTGGCGGCACTCGGCGCACACGTCGTGCTCAGTCGTGGGCCCCGATCCTCGCCGACACCGTCGGAGCGCGCGCGCCACGCCAACGACGAGGGCGTCGAGGTCATCCTCTCCGTCCACCTCAACGCGGACCGCTCACCGAGCGCCCGGGGTGTCGCCGGTTACCACTTCGGGACCGATGCGCATCTCTCCGAGCGCGGTCGCGCGCTCGCGCAGTTCGCGGTCGACCGGGTCGCTGACGCCATCGAGACCGCGAACTGCCGCGTCCATCCGTCGACGGCGGCGCTGTTGCGTGAGTCGCGCGCCCCTGCAGCAGTCATCGAGACGGGCTTCGTCACCCATCCCGACGAGGGGCGTGTGCTGATCGATCCGGCCGGCCAACGGCTCGTCGCCGATGCACTGGTCGACGCGCTGGCCTGCTTCATGATGGGTGTGCAGCCAGCAGCGCACGGATCATCGGTCCCTGCGTAACCCCAGAAGAACAAGACATCCGGCGAGCACCCCAATGGCGATGCCGATCAGGGCGCGCCGCCATCCTCCCGGAGCCACCCAGACGGGTTCGGAGTCCGACGGCACGTCCGTGCTCCCTGTCGATACGCCGACGATGGGTAGGCTCGCAGCCTATCGGCGCCGCAGCCCGCCGAACTCTGGAGGCGACCCGTGCGGCTCGACACCGACCCGTACCTCGGGCGCTATGCGGCGCGCGTGCGGGGCCTGAGTGCCTCGGAGATCCGCGCGCTGTTCTCTGTCGCGTCGCGACCCGAGGTCGTGTCGTTCGCCGGTGGGATGCCGGCGACATCCGAACTTGAGATGCCCGCCGTCGAGGACGTCGTCGCGCGTGTGGTGCGTGACAGCGGCGCGACGGCGCTGCAGTACGGGGGCGGCCAGGGGCGTGCCGAGCTGCGCGAGCTGCTCGTCGAGGTGATGGACGAGGAAGGTGTCCCCGCACACGCTGACGATCTGGTGGTCACGGTCGGCGGCCAGCAGGCACTCGAGCTGATCGCGACCTGTTTCATCGACCCCGGCGACGTCGTGCTCGCCGAGGGACCGACCTATGTCGGCGGGATCGGTGCGTTGACGTCGCTGGAGGCGGAGGTCCGGCACGTCCCCATGGACGCCGACGGCATGCGGATCGACCTGCTCGAAGAACAGCTCGACCGCTTGGCCGCCGAGGGGCGCCGGGCCAAGTACCTCTACACCATCCCGAACCACCAGAATCCGGCCGGCGTGTCGATGGCGGTGGACCGGCGCCACCGGCTGGTCGAGCTGGCCGAACAGCACGATCTGCTCGTGCTCGAGGACAACCCGTACGGACTGCTCGATTTCGCCGGAAACACTTGGCCGTCGCTGCGGTCGTTGATGCCCGATCGTGTCATCTACGTCGGCACGATGTCGAAGATCTTCGCGCCGGGTGTGCGCACCGGATGGATCCTCGCGCCACGCCCCGTGCGCGACAAGCTGATCGTGCTGCGCGAGGCAGCCGACCTCTGCCAGTCGAACCTCACCCAGATGGTCGTCGAGGCCTGGCTGCGCACACAACCGTGGAGGGAGCAGATCAAGCGATTCCGCGAGGTCTACCACGACAAGGCGACGGAGATGCTCGGTGCCCTCGACACCGAGATGCCCGACGGCGTCTCCTGGACGCGACCCACCGGCGCCTTCTACGTGTGGCTGACCGTCCCGACGGGAATCGACACGTCCGATCTTCTCGCCAAGGCGATCCAGCACCGTGTCGCCTACGTCCCCGGACGCGGGTTCTACGCCAACGGCGAAGGCGGCGACCAGGCCCGGCTGTGCTTCAGTTTTCCTCCGTCAGAACGCATCCGAGAAGGCGTCGTGAGGCTCGCCGAGCTGCTCCACGAGGAGATCGAGCTGGTGCGCAGCGTCTACGGCGACGACGCACCGCAGGTCGCCGACGGACGCTCGGGGGCTCCCGGAGCGACCGGAGGCTGAACCAACCGTCCCGGAAGGCTGCCCACCCGTGCCGACCAACCACACCATTGCCGTGCTCTCCGGCGGACTGTCGCTGGAACGCGAGGTCTCGCTGCGCTCCGGAGGGCGCGTCGCCGACGCGCTCATCGACCGGGGCCACCACGTGACCCGCCTCGACGTCGACCACACCCTCGTGCCGACGCTCGAACAGGGGGGCTTCGATCTGGCGTACCTCGCGCTGCACGGGTCGGCCGGCGAGGACGGCACGATCCAGTCGCTCCTCGACCTGCTGCAACTGCCCTACACCGGACCGGACGTGCTCGCGAGTTCGATCGCATGGAACAAGCCGATCGCGCAAGGCCTGTACGCCCGGCACGGCCTGCACGTACCGGCACGCGTCACCCTCAGTCAGCAGGCGTTCAGGGAGATGGGAGCGAGTGCGGCGGTCGACCGGATCGCGTCGTCGCTGGGTCTGCCGGTCGTCGTCAAGCCGGCGACAGGCGGTTCGTCACTGGGCCTGTCGATCGTCGAGGATGCCGCCCGCCTGCCTCAGGCGATCATCGGTGCACTCAGCTACGCCGACATCGTGCTCATCGAGCGCTTCGTCGAAGGCACCGAAGTCGCCGTCGCCGTCCTCGATGGCGACGCGCTGCCGCCGGTCGAGATCCAGCCGAAGGAGGGCGCATACGACTTCTCCGCCCGCTACACGGCGGGAGCCACGGAGTTCCACGCCCCGGCGCGCCTGGAGGACGAGGTGCGACAGGCATGCGCGGATACGGCTGTGGCCGCGTACCAGGCCATCGGCGCACGCCACCTCTCGCGCGCCGATCTCATCGTCGACGACACCGGCATCCCGTGGCTTCTCGAACTCGACACCTGCCCCGGGATGACGAGCACCTCACTGGTTCCACTCGCTGCTTCAGCGGCCGGTCTCGATTTCCCGGACCTGTGTGAGCGGCTGGTGTCGCTCGCACTGCGCGATGCTGTGGAACCTTCGTCGTGACCGAACCTGCGGCGCCTGACGACGTCGACGCTCCAGAGCTCATCGTCTTCGACATTGGCGAGGTGCTGATCGACGAGACGCGCATCTGGACGATCTGGGCCGACATGATCGGTGTGAGCCCGCTGACCTTCGCGGCGGTCCTGGGCGCGTCGATCACACAGGGGGGCGACCATCGCGAGGTGTTCGGTGAGCTCGCACCGAACATCGAGTGGGCCGGGCTCGCCGACGCGCATCAGCAGCGGCTGGGTGGTCTGACCGACGCTGACCTCTACGCCGACGTGCGCGCTGTTCTCGCAGAACTGGCGGGCGCAGGCTTCGGCGTCGCCCTGGCGGGCAACCAACCGCAGCGACGGCGTGATGAACTGCTCGATCTCGGGCTCGCCACCAGCATGGTGATCACTTCGGACGAGTTGGGTGCCGAAAAGCCGGATGCGGCGTTCTTCGAGGGCATGGCGCGGCGCCTCGGCGTCGACGATCCCGACCGTGTGCTCTATGTCGGTGACCGTGTCGACAACGACATACTGCCCGCACACGCCTTCGGCCTGCGCACATGCTGGATTCGGCGGGGCCCGTGGGGTCGCCTGCAGGACCTGCCGGAGGGGATCGAACCGGATCTCGTTCTCGAAGGGCTCGGGGAGCTCCCGGAACTGCTCACGACCTGGCGTGACGGATGAGCGAGGTTGCGAAGCGCGCAGCTGCCGCTGCGGCGGCCGAGAGGGTCGCCGACGGCCAGCTCCTCGGGCTGGGCACGGGATCGACTGCAACGCTGTTCCTCGACGAGCTCGCCGCTCGTCGTTCCGGGTTGATCGGTGTGGCGACGTCGGAGGCGACCGCGGCCCACGCCCGTCGACTCGGATTCCAGGTGCGCGACCCAGCGGAGGTGCCCCGGCTCGACCTCGCCGTCGATGGCGCCGACGAACTCGACCGGGGTCTGCGCCTGACCAAAGGCGGTGGAGGGGCGCTGCTGCGTGAGAAGGTCGTCGCCTCGATGGCGACGGAGATGCTCGTCATCGCAACTGCGGACAAGCTCGTCGAACGTCTCGCGGACAGCTTCCCGCTGCCCGTCGAGGTCGTGCCGTTCGCCGCAGGTCCCGTGACGCGCAGCCTCGAGGAGTTCGGCTTCACCGTCCATCAACGAGACGGGGGCAGCTACCGCACGGACAACGGCAATCTCGTGCTCGACTGTGTCATGCCGGGTGGCCTCGACGATCCCGAGGCGACCGACGCGTGGATCACGCTGATCCCCGGTGTCGTGTGCTGCGGGCTGTTCGTCGACCTCGCCGATGCCGCTCTGCTCGGCGCGCCGGACGGCTCGGTCACCGAACTGCGCCGCGCGGAACAGACGGGCGTCTGAGACAGGGCTCAGTCGTCTCCGTCGACGAGTTCACGCACGTCGACCGCCACGTCGAGCGCATCCGAGATCGCTCCGGAGTTGTCCAGGCCGCGCGCGATGATCGACACGATCCGCTCGAGATCGTCGATGGTCGCGAACTCGACCTGCATGCGTCCCTTCGTCGTCCCCATGGTGACGCGCACCCGTGCCTGCAGTGCGTGTGAGAGGTCATCCTGGAGGTCGATCAACGCCGGGGCGGCCACGCTGCGGTCACGCTCCTTGCCGCGCCGGCGGGACGTGGATATGCCGTCGTCGTCGACGAGGTGCAACCGGACGAGTTCCTCGGTTGCACGTACGGAGAGCCCTTCCGCGACGATGCGCTCCGCGAAACGCACCTGCGCGTCACGGTCATCGAGAGCGAGCAGCGCCTTGGCGTGGCCGGCGGAGAGGACCCCCGCAGCAACGCGGCGCTGCACGTCGGTCGGCAGGGTGAGCAGACGCAGCGCGTTGCTGATCACAGGGCGTGACTTGCCCAGTCTGCGCGCGAGTTCCTCCTGCGAGAAACCGAAGTCCTCGAGCAACTGCTGGAGTGCGGCGGCTTCCTCGAGGGGGTTGAGCTGGACGCGGTGGATGTTCTCGACCAGCGCTTCCTTGAGAAGGTCGCCGTCATCCGTGTGGCGGATCACGGCCGGCACGGTCTCGAGTCCCGCGATGAACGCCGCACGCAAGCGTCGCTCACCGGCAACGAGTTCGTACGAACCGTCCGTTCTTGGTCGAACGACCAGCGGCTGCAGTACGCCGACATCGCGCAACGACGTCGCGAGGCCCTCGAGTTCGCTGTCGTCAAAGACTTCCCGAGGCTGTCGAGGATTCGCCGTGATGGCTGTGATCGCCAGGTCCGCGACGGTGACGCTTCCGGTCGTAGCAGCAGCCCGTGCAGGCTCAACGGCGCGGCCGGACTGTGAGGCCTCCTCGCGTTCGCCGTCGGATTTGTCCGGTTCCGGGGGGATGAGTGCGGCGAGGCCCCGGCCGAGACCGCTCCGTCGCGTCGTGCTCACGAAGACGTCTCCTGTTCTCCGTCGTTGAGCGCGGATGCGTCGGCGTCCGGGAACCCGTCGACGCGGAGCCCGAGCCGATCCGCCATTTCGCGCGCTAGGCGCACATACGTGACCGCTCCCCGACTCTGCGGGTCGAAGACGGTGATGGGCTGTCCGAAGCTCGGCGCTTCCGACAGGCGAACGGTGCGGGGAATGACCGTGTCGTACGCCCGGTCACCGAAGTACTCGCGCACCTCGGCCACCACCTGCTCGGCGAGATTGGTGCGTGCGTCGAACATGGTCATGACCACGCCGCCGACTTCGAGGTCACGGTTCAGGCTGTCGCTGACCAGCTGCACCGTTCGCATCAACTGGCCGAGCCCTTCGAGCGCGTAGTACTCGCACTGGATGGGGACGAGCACTTCGTCGGCGGCGACCAACGCGTTGATCGTCAAGAGCCCGAGCGACGGCGGGCAGTCCACGAACACGACGTCGTAGTTCGCGAGCACGGGTTCGAGCGCGTGGCGAAGGCGCTGTTCACGCGCCATCGCGGACACGAGTTCGATTTCGGCGCCTGCCAGCTCGAGGGAGGACGGGAGCAGGTCGAGGCGATCCAAGCCCGAGGGGACGACCGCGTCATCGATGGCCGTCTCGTCGACGAGCACGTCGTACACGCCAGGCTGGTCGGCGTCGGGGCGCAGTCCCAGGCCCGTCGTCGCGTTTCCCTGCGGATCGAGATCGACCACGAGAACTGTTGCTCCCGCATCCGCGAGCGCGGCCGCGACCGACACGGTCGTCGTCGTCTTGCCGACCCCGCCCTTTTGATTGGTGATGCACACCACCGTCGCCCGCTCACCGGAGCGCCGGTCAGACGCAAGTGGTCGCTTGACCATCTCCGTGGGTTCGGGCACGACGCCCAAGTTCTCACCAACCGCTTCCGCGGTGCCATACGACGACCCCTCGGCAGCAGTCGCCATCGTCGACCTCGTTATCGGCATGCGGACGGATCCCGTGATGGTCGGATCCTACGCGGCTCGTCAACCCGCGTCGGCCGCCCGACTGAGGACGACGATCCGGGGCTCGCGCGGCGTGCGGGTCAGTTGATCCTCCGGGGTAGCGACGACCTGGAGCCGGCGGTGACGCAGCACCTCCGCCGCCTCCTCGAGCTCCTCCTCCCAGCGTTCACCCTTGATCGCATACAACAGTCCGTTCGGCGCGAGGAACGGCTCACTCAACTCCGCGAGCCGCAACAGTGACGCGACCGCGCGAGCCGTGACGATGTCGAAGGATCGCGCCAGCGCGCCACGCGCAAGATCCTCCGCCCGCGCCCAGTGCACCTGCACCGCCAACTCAAGATCTTCTGATGCATCCTCGAGGAAGGTCGCCTTCTTCCCGGTCGCCTCGACGAGGTGCACCTCGAGATCCGGACGGACGATGGCGATGACCAGACCGGGGAGTCCACCCCCCGAACCGAGGTCGAGGAGGCGTGCCCGGCCGCGTGGAAGCAGCTCAGCGAACGCACGGCACTCTGCGAGGTGACGATCCCGCAGCTCGTCCATCGCGCGTGCGGAGAGGAGATTGTGGGGCGACGATTCAATGCGAACCGCGAGCCGCTCCAACGCCGCCTCAATCGCTGCTGGCGTCGGCTCGATCGCGTCGCTCATCGTCCCGCGGGCCTCCGGCTGATCGTTCTCGGAGGGCAAGGGTACGCCCTGGGCAATCACCATCAGCTGGGCGTCTGGCCGGTGAACGCCGGACGCCCGTTCCACGTGGAACGGGGCGATCGAGCCGTTCCACGTGGAACGCACAAAGCGGCGAGGCCCGGGAA
>JBJHAX010000057.1:0-11277 GCA_050480705.1 Nitriliruptoraceae bacterium | reverse complement strand
CCGTCAGCTGTTCGTCGCGATGACACGTGCGCGCGACCGGCTCGTCGGCCACTGGTGGCAGGCGCCGTCGGGGTTGCTCGATGGCATGCTCGCTCCCAACCCGGCCGAGGACGGCGCCGACACCGACGCTGCCCTTCGGCTCAATGAAACTTCGCCAGGTGCGAGCTGAGCACCCGCATCCGTTGCCGCTGGCGCTCGTAGGTCGCCGCCAGGGCGACGAGGAGCGCACCGACGGCGGCGAACGCGATCCAGCGTGGCAGCTGGCCGACGAGCATCGCGAGCTGGATCAACGCGACCGCGATTGCCGTCACGCCACCCGCCAGCGTCGGCGCCAGCCAGCGCGCCGCCAACCCGCCTGCGGCGAGCAGACCGGCCACGACCACCAGGACGACCGTCCTCGTCGTATGGCTGGGGTCGCCGGCGAGCGCGAGAATGCTCGGCACGAGTCCGACCGAGACCGCCGGCCACAGGGCGGTGAGCGTGCGGACCTCCCGATCCTCGGTGAGCCACCAGACACCCACGGCTGCCAGGAGCGCGGCCGCGACGAGCGTGTAGGCCTCGATCGTTTGCACGCCTGCGTCGGCCATCAGGATCGCGGAACCGACCGAGCCTGCGAGTGCGGCCAGCCAGCGTGCCCCGCGGCGTCCCACGACGGCGAACGCGAGCCAACCCACGGCTGCGAGCAGCCACAGCACACCACTGGCACGCAGGTCGCTGGCCGCCGCCGGGGTGAACAGTGTCGCGGCGATCGCGACCAGGGCAACGGCGGTCGGCGGCCGGTCGATGCCCAGCCACGTGGCTGCGAGCCCCGCCACGAAGAGTGCAGCGAGCCCGGTGCCGAGCACCACGTCGATGTCCAGCGAGACGGTGTGGGCCAGGGCAGCGAACGCAAGGCCGGTCAGCGGTGCGATGACCGCTGCCATGATCCGCGCGGTCCGGGCTGCGAGCTCCGGCGCGGTCGCGAAGCCGACGCCTGCCGCGATGGCAGCTGTCGTCGCAACCGTCCAACTTGTGTCGACGGACCATCCGATCGCGGCGGCCGCGACGATCAGGACGGCAAACGGCTCGGGACGGACGCTGTGTCGAACGACGACCAGGGCGACAGCGATCATTGCCAGCACCGGCCAGGCGAGCGCGGTCGGCAACGCCGCAGACACCGTCAACACGGCCGGCAGGGCGATCCAACTGCGCGTGGGGGACCTGCCGGCGCGTGTCGCCACCGCGGCGAGGGTCACGACCACGGTGGCGGCCGCCCACGGGTCGAGCAACGCCGTGTCCCGGCCGTTGAGCGTGTCGACGTAGCGCACGATGCCGAGCAGGCCAGCCCACAGGCAGGCCCCGGCCACGAACGCCGCCGCAGGCACGATGCCAGCACGGATCGATGTCTGGCGAGCCGAGGCGATCCGTGACGCGCCGAGCCCGATGATGATCGCGACCACCGCGGTCGCCAATGCGACACGAAAGCCCACCAGGTCGATGCGGAACAGCGCGGCGGCCGGAACGGCGCTGACCAGCAGTGCCGCCGGCGCGAGCAGCGGCGCGCGCCATGTCCAGCCGGCGCCGACGAAGGCAATCACCGGCACGGCAGCTGCCGCCAGGGACATGCCGAGCGGTTCACCGGCGTCGCCCAGTGCGACCAGTGCGACTATGCCGGCGATGGCCAACCACGCCGCGCTCGTGGCGAGCACCACGCCTCGCGCGGGCCGGGTCGACCACACCGGTGTCGTCGTGGCGAGTGCGATCGCCCATGTGGCGGTGACCAGTGACGCGGCCACCGGCTGGCCATCGAAGGGCGACAACGACGCCGCGGTCCCTGCCAGCATGGTGACCGCGGCGGCGCCCGCCGCCATGGTCGCAACCCACGGCACGCGGGCGCGCGCGAGCCCCCAGCCGTACACCGCCGCGATGCCGGCCGCCACGGTGGGGCCGAAGTCGCCGGTCGCCAGCAGTCCGAACCTCGAGGCAGCGGCGATGTCGACCCAGACGAAGATCACCGCGGTGACACCCAGCGCACCGGCTGCAGCGGGCAGATGGCGTCGGTGTAGCCACACGCTCGCGATAGTGCTCAGAATGGCCGCGGCGAGGAGCACGGCCGCTTGAGCGGCCGGTGGCAGCTCGGACCACACCACGGCGGTGAAGACCAGCGCTGCGACCGCCAGCAGCGCGACACCTCCGACGGCCAGCACAACGGCCACGCCCGGGGTGGTCGAAGGCTTCTCCTCGAGCGGTGCCGTTGGCACACCCGCGGCTTGTGGCGCGACCTGTGGCGGTGACTGCGGTGGCGGGGGAGGCGTCCTCGTCGCCAGGAGCCGCGCGACCAGCGCGTCGCGTCGCTCGGCGATCTGCAGACGCGTCTCGTTCCAGTGACGGTCGAGTTCGTGAATGTCGCCGACCACCTCGTCGCCCAGATCGACCCGGCAACCGGCGCATGCCGCGGGCGCGTCGAGGTCGAATGGCGTGCCGCACACGGGGCACGGGCCGATGCGTCGGCCGGTCGCGTCGTCGTGTGGAGCGGTCATCGTCTCGGCCTCCGCACGGGATCTCCACGCTGTCGGTCGGCATGGATCACCGCAGCACGATCACCGGGGCACGCCCGGCTCGCACATGTTCGCACGTCCCGAGCCGCTGGCCGTAGAGGCGAACGGGCCGGGCCTCAGGGGTCGTTCGCGGGCGGGCCCATCGGTGTCGATTCGCCGTAGGATCGCGGTATGAGGCGCTCGCCGCCTGCCTCGTGGCGGCGACGGACAGGGAGTGTGCGGCGATGCACGTGGCGGTGTTCTCCACCAAGCCGTACGACCGCGAGTATCTCGAAGCGGCGAACGCCGGCCACGGGCACGAACTGATGTTTCTGGACGCACGTCTGGCTCCTGAAACGGCGTCGCTCGCCCAGGACGTCCCCGCGGTGTGCGCGTTCGTCAACGATGACCTCGGTGGCGAGGTCCTCGAGTTGCTGCATGCAGGCGGAACCCGGCACATCGCTCTCAGGTCGGCGGGGTTCAACCACGTCGATCTCGCTGTCGCCGACCGGCTCGGGCTCGACGTCGTGCGCGTGCCCGCCTATTCGCCCTCGGCGGTCGCCGAGCATGCGGTCGGGCTCATCCTCACACTCAACCGCCGGATCCACCGAGCGGTCGCACGGGTCCGTGAGGGCAATTTCTCACTCAACGGCCTGCTGGGCTTCGATCTCGCGGGCACGACGGTCGGGGTGGTGGGAACAGGCCAGATCGGGGCGGTGTTCGTCAGGATCATGCGCGGGTTCGGATGCGACGTGCTCGCCCACGATCCGTACCCCGACGCAGAGGTCGAAGCGCTCGGTGCGCGCTACGTGCCGATCGACGAGCTGTACGAACGCAGCGACATCGTCTCGCTGCACTGCCCGCTGACCCCTCAGACGCATCACCTGGTCGGGCGCGAGGCGCTCACGCAGATGCGGCCGGGCGTGATGCTCGTCAACACGTCACGCGGCGCGCTCATCGACACCCAGGCGGTGATCGACGGCCTCAAGGACGGCGTCGTGGGCGCGCTCGGTATCGACGTGTACGAAGAAGAGGAGCAGCTGTTCTTCCAGGACCTGTCGGACCGCGTGATCACCGACGACGTCTTCTCGCGGCTGCTGACCTTCCCCAACGTGGTCGTGACCGCCCACCAGGGGTTCTTCACACGCGAGGCGCTCGGCAAGATCGCGTCGACGACAC
Source organism: Nitriliruptoraceae bacterium (assembly GCA_050480705.1). GTDB lineage: Bacteria > Actinomycetota > Nitriliruptoria > Nitriliruptorales > Nitriliruptoraceae > JBJHAX01. The sequence continues at coordinate 7,582 of JBJHAX010000057.1, read as the reverse complement.
TGGGCAACCTCACAGCGCTCGCCGAAGGACGCCACGCGGACGCGCACCGGGTCAGCATCGACCGCGTCGCGTGACGCTGCCGAGCGGATGACACGGTGACTGCGCTTGTCGCGCTGCTGCCCATCGCAGCGATCCTCGTGCTGATGCTCGTCGCAGGCTGGTCGGCGGCACGTGCCGGTTTGGCCGGCCTCGGTATCGCAGCGGTGGTCGCGATCACGGTGTTCGACCTCGCAGGCCAGACCGCCGTGCAGCTGCCGGTGGGTGTCGCGGGCGTCGCAGCCGAGTCGTCGTTCACCGCCGTGACGATTCTGTGGATCATCGGCCCGGCACTGGGCATCCACCACCTGCAGCTCGCTACCGGCGCGACTGAGGTGCTGCGGGCGTCGCTGCAACGGCTCAGTCCCGATCCCCGCATCGTCGCGCTGCTCATCGCATGGTTCTTCGCGCTGTTCATGGAAGGCGCGGCGGGCTTCGGAACCTCGGTCGCGCTCGCCGCCCCGTTCCTTGTCGGCGCAGGATTCCGGCCGCTGACCGCGGTCGCTGCAGCGCTCGTCGGCCACGCCGTCGGTGTGTCCTTCGGAGCGGTCGGCACGCCAACCCTGCCGCAGGTCGTCGCGACGTCGACGCCGCCACTCGAACTGGCGCGCGCAGCCGGCGCCTACCACAGCCTGCTCGGTTGGATCCCCCTGGTGGCCATGATGGTGATCGTCGTGCGTGCACACGACCGGAAGATGCTCAGAGCGCCGTCGACCTGGGGTTGGACCGCGGCAGCGGGTGCGGCGTTCTTCGTGCCGTTCACCGTGCTGTCGCGCTACGTCGGTCCCGAGCTGCCCACGCTTGCAGGCGCACTGGCCGGTGCGGGTGCGTTCGTGGCCCTCCTGCTCGTCACACGGCGGCGCAACGCTGACGCTCCTGTGCAAGCGTCTTCGCGCACCTGTGAGCCGGATGCGCATCCCTCGGGCCCCGCGCTGTTACGCGCCTCGGCGCCCTACCTGGCGGTCACCGGACTCGTTCTGGTGACGCGGCTCATCACCCCGGTGCGCGTGGCGTTGCAGGACGTGGAGGTTGCCTGGTCGCTGCCCGGCGGCTTCGCGGGGGTGATCCAGCCCGCCTACCACCCGGGGACGATGCTGCTGCTCGGCCTGGCCGTCGGGGCCGCTGTGCAGCGCGCGAGTGCTGCGCGGCTTCGCCACGCCGCGCGGGCCGCCACCCTGGCGCTCGTGCCGGTCTCGGTCGCGCTCGTTGCCATGCTCGGCGTCTCGCGGCTCATGGTGCACGCGTCGATGGAGGAGGTGCTCGCCGCGGGTGCGGCCGACCTCGCGGGCGGAGCGTGGCCGTTGCTCGCTCCCGCCGTCGGCGCGCTCGGCACCTTCGTGACCGGGTCTGCAACGGCCTCGAACATCCTGTTCACCGACTTCCAGCATGCGACGGCACGCGAGCTGTCGCTCGCCCCGACGCCGCTGCTCGGCGCGCAGAGTTTCGGTGCGGCGATCGGCAACGCGATCTGTCCCCACAACATCGTGGCGGCGAGCGCCACCGTGGCGATGACCGGTGAGGAAGGCGCCGTGCTCCGGCGCACGATTCCCGTGACGCTGGTGTATCTGGCTGCGGGGGGTGGGTTGGCGCTGCTCTTCGTCGGCGCAGGGTGACCATGCTCCTGCGCCCGCGGGCGGCAGGGGCACGGCGATGCGCTCGCCCTGAGGCGTCGCGCGGACCGGATCGCGTCCCTGGTGCCCACCGGCTCTTATGCTCGACGCGCCGGGCGATCCCGGCCAGTCGCGAGCTGGGACACCGCGGAGCGTGCTCCCCGAGGCGGGCCAGCGTCGAGGACTGTGATGTCGGCCACAGGGTGGGAGAGACCGATGAGCCAGGACCGATACGACGACGGGCTGCGGGTGCGCCGCGAGGTGCTCGGTTCACAGTACGTGGACGCGTCACTTGCGAACGCCGACGATTTCACCGGCCCTCTCCAGGAGCTGGTCACCGAGGCGTGCTGGGGAGGGATCTGGACCCGTGACGGACTGTCGCGGCAGACCCGAAGCCTGCTCAACGTGGTCATGATGGTCACACTCAACCGCCCGCACGAGCTACGGCTGCATCTGCGCGGCGCCGTGCGCAACGGCTGCACCCGGGAGGAGATCCGCGAAGCGCTGTTGCAGACGGCCGCCTACGCGGGCTTTCCGGCAGCACTCGACGGATTCCGGGTGGCGTCGGAAGTCTTGGCCGAACTCGAGGGCGAGGACCAGCCGGACGGCTCGTCATGACCGCGGGACTGCCGATGCGCGCCGTCGGGGTCGTCGGTGTCGGGCGGATGGGCGCGGCGATGGCCGCGCGGCTGTGCGACGCGGGCTGGCACGTACGCGTCCATGATCGTGATCCGGCAGCGGCAAGTGCCGTGTCGGATGCGCACGGTGCGGTGGCTGTCGACGACGTCGGCGAGGTCGTGGTGCCCGGAGGGGCGGTTGTCACGATGCTGCCGGATGGCGGCGTCGTCAGGCAGGTCGTCGAGCAGCTGCTCGGCGACGGCGACGGCGAGCTGGCACGTGCCGCCGACACCGTGCTGATCGACATGAGTTCCTCCGACCCGACCGGCACCGTCGAACTCGGCGGGCTGCTCGACCGCCACGGTGTCGCATTTCTCGACGCGCCGGTCTCCGGAGGTGTCGGCCGTGCCGTCACCGGCGAGCTGTCCGTGCTCATCGGAGGCGATGCGCAGGTCCTCGATCGCTGCCGGGGACTCCTCGAGGTTCTCGGTGGTGACCTCTGGCACGTCGGCGGCAGGGGAGCGGGGCATGCCCTCAAGGCACTCAACAACCTGTTGTCCGCAACCGGGCTGATCGCTGCGGCCGAAGTGCTGCTGGTCGGCCGGCGTTTCGGGCTCGACAGCGCGACGATGCTGGATGCGATCAATGCTTCGACCGGACGCAACAACAGCACGGAGAACAAGTTCGCGCCGTTCGTGCTGTCGCGGCGCTTTGACGCCGGTTTCGCGCTCGACCTTATGGTCAAGGATCTGCGGACCGCACTCAAGCTTGCCGATGACACGGCCACGCCGAGCCCGATCGGTGTGCTCATCACGGACATGTGGGCCCGCGCCGCCGATGAACTCGGCGCGGGAGCAGATCACACCGAGGTGGTGCGCTGGCTCGAACAGCAGGTTGACACCCGGTTGTGACGAGCCTGCGGTCGGGCGTCAGGCACCGACGACCGGGACACGCTCCATGGCGTGCGCGATCCGCTCCGCCGGATGCTCGTGGTCGATCAGTTCGCCGTCGAGATAGGCGTCGTAGGCCGCCATGTCGAAATGGCCGTGGCCACACACTGCCGTGAGGATCACTTTCTCCTCGCCGGTGTCACGGCACGCCTCCGCCTCCCGGACCGCTGCGGCGATCGCGTGGGTCGGTTCGGGTGCCGGGACGATGCCCTCGGTGCGTGCGAAGCGGATCGCGGCGTCGAAACACACCGACTGCGGCAGCGCTTCGGCCTCGATCAGGCCGAGTTCGTAGACGTGGCTGATCAGCGGCGACATGCCGTGGTAGCGCAGGCCGCCGGCGTGGATCGGGTCGGGGATGAAGTCGTGACCGAGCGTGTGCATCTTGAGCAGCGGCGTGGTGCCGGCGAGGTCACCGAAGTCGTAGCGGTACTCGCCGCGCGTGAGTGACGGGCACGACGACGGTTCGACCGCGAGGATGCGCGGATCGATGCTGCCCGCGAGCTTCTCACGCAGGAACGGCAGGAACAGCCCGCCGAAATTCGACCCTCCGCCCGTGCAGCCGATGATCAGATCAGGGCTCAAATCGACCTTGGCCAGCTGTCGTAGGGCCTCCTCGCCGATGACCGTCTGGTGCAGCAGCACGTGGTTCAGGACGCTGCCCAGCGCGTAGCGCGTGTTCTCGTCGCTCACGGCGGCCTCGACGGCCTCGGAGATCGCGATGCCGAGCGAGCCCGGAGAGTCGGGGTCGTCTGCGAGCAGCGCGCGCCCCGCGTTGGTGCGATCGGACGGCGAGGAGTGCACCGTCGCACCCCACGTGCGCATCATCGAAGCGCGGTAGGGCTTCTGCCGGTACGAAGCTGCGACCTGCCACACCTCGCATTCCATGCCGTACTGCGCGGTGGCGAACGCGAGGGCGGAACCCCACTGGCCGGCGCCGGTCTCGGTGGTGAGTCGGCGCACACCTTCCTGTGCGTTGTAGTAGGCCTGCGGGACGGCGGTGTTGGGCTTGTGCGAGCCGGACGGCGACACACCCTCGTACTTGAAGAAGATCTTCGCCGGGGTGTCCAGCAGCCGCTCGAGGCGCTTTGCGCGGATCAGTGGCGACGGCCGCCACAGCGCGTACACGTCGCGGACCTCGTCGGGGATCTCGACGAAACGTTCGGTCGAGACCTCCTGCGCGATCAGCGCCGCGGGAAACAGCGGTGCGAGATCCTCGGGCCCGACCGGCTCGTGCGTCCCGGGGTGCAGCGGGGGCGGCGGTGGCGATGGAAGGTCGGGAACCACGTTGTACCAGTGGGTGGGGATCTCGCTCTCGTCGAGCTGGATGCGTGTCGGTGTGTCGGTCATGGTCGCCTCCCGTGCGCGCGCGAACCGTAGTCCTCTCGTCGCTGCGATGTGTTGCTTCTTTGTGCACCTTCGATGAGAACGCGACGTGCCGTTCGTCCATTCTGCGGTGGGCGCCACGAGGGCGGCCGCAGTAGCGTCACCGGCATCGGGACGACGGCAGGGCCATCGCCCCTCGAGCCCGCAGGAATGACCATGCTCCCGCTTGCTATCGAGGTGGATGGCCTCGAACGTCGTTTCGGCACGACCCGCGCGGTCGACGGCGTCGACCTCCAGGTTCCCAGGGGCGCGGTGTACGGCGTGCTTGGTCCCAACGGCGCCGGCAAGACCACGACGATCCGCGTGTTGGCCACCCTGCTTCCTCCCGATGCCGGCAGCGCCCGGGTGCTCGGTCACGACGTCGTCACCGAAGCCGACGAAGTGCGCCGGCGCGTCAGCCTGACGGGCCAGTTCGCATCGGTCGACGAAGATCTGACCGGCCGTGAGAACCTGGCTCTGCTCGCGCGCCTGTGGGGCTTCGACCGCCAAGCGGGACGCCGGCGCGCCGACGAGCTGCTCGAGGCGTTCGGCCTGGCCGACGCGGCGACACGCCAGGTGAAGACCTATTCGGGAGGGATGCGCCGCCGGCTCGACATCGCTGCGAGCATCGTGGTCACGCCCGAACTGATCTTCCTCGACGAGCCGACCACCGGCCTGGATCCACGCAGCCGCAACCAGGTGTGGGAGATCGTGCGGGCGTTGGTCGCCGAGGGAACAACGGTGCTGCTCACCACGCAGTATCTCGACGAAGCCGACCAGCTCGCCGAACGCATTGCCGTGATCGACCACGGCAAGGTCATCGCCGAAGGAACCGGACCGCAGCTCAAGGCCAAGGTCGGCTCGGGCGTCGCCCGCGTCCGGCTCGCCGATCCGTCCGAACGTGTCCGGGCCGCCGAGACGCTCGAACGCGCACTCGGGGTCGAGATCCAGCTCGAACGCGACACTGGTTCGTTGTCCGTCCCCGCCGTCGACGTGGACGCCAGCACACAGGTGCTCGACACGATGCGCGCTGCCGGGCTCGGTGTGGCTGCCTTCTCGTTCGGGCAGCCCAGCCTCGACGAGGTGTTCCTTGCCCTCACCGGACACACTCCCGACGCGCAGGTGGCGCCGGACGGCTCCGTCGATGCGTTCGCGGACCCTGCACATGGCGCCGATCACGTGATCGATGCCACCGGGAAGGACGTCTGATGGCGGCACCTGTCGTGACCGAGAACGTCGATGTCGCTGTCGTGCGCACGGTGATCACGACCGATGTTCCTCGCGCACCTGCCGGCAGAGTCAGGGCGTCGCTCGCCTTCTGGTGGCGGGCGATGCTCAAGATCAAGCACATCCCCGAGCAGCTGTTCGACGTGACGATGTTCCCGGTCATGTTCCTGCTGTTGTTCACCTACCTGTTCGGCGGCGCCCTCGCCGGGTCGACCGGCGCCTACCTGCAGGACGTCCTGCCGGGCATCCTCGTCATGACGGTGACGATGATCACGATGTACACCGGCCTGACCCTCAATCGCGACATCGAGAAGGGCGTGCACGACCGTTTCCGCTCGCTGCCTGTCTGGCGGCCGGCGACCCTTGTCGGGCCGCTGCTCGCCGACGCGGTGCGCTACACGATCGCTTCCACGGTCATCCTCGGGCTCGGTCTGGCGCTCGGATTCCGGCCGCGCGCCGGTGTCGTCGGCGTCTTCGCTGCCGTCGCGCTGCTGCTGGTCTTCTCGTTCGCGTTGTCGTGGATCTGGACGTCGCTCAGCCTCGTGATGCGTTCGGAGAACGCGTTGATGGGGTTGTCGATGATGATCCTGTTCCCGCTGACGTTCATCAGCAACGTCTTCGTGCCACCGGAAACGTTGCCTGCGTGGCTCCAGGCGTTCGTCGGCGTCAACCCGATCACTGCGGTCGTGACGGCCGCGCGTGGCCTGATGCACGGCGAGCCGCTGGGAAGCTCGGTGACCGTCGTTCTCGTCGTCAGTGCGGCGCTCATTGCGGTCTTCGGACCGGTGACGATGGTGCTCTACCGCCGCCACAGGTGACCGCGATGCCGCCGGGTTGACCGGCGGCATCGCGGGCGGACTATCCGCCGAGCAGGAGCGCTCCTTCGGTTCGACGCTGCCATCGCTTCTGTCCACCGGGGATGTGCTGCCGTTAGTCTCCAGGTGATCGTGGCTTCTGACGACAGGGTGGACATGTCGCGCGTGCGGATGCTCGTGCTGATCGCCATTGGGGCTCTGTTCCTCGCTGGCTGTGAAATCAACACCGACTATCGCCTCGAGATCCGTGCTGACGGCTCGAGCGAGGTGACGACCGAGATCGTCTACGACGAGGAAGCAGCGCAGCTGCTGGGCCCGCCCGACGAGATGGTCCAGGACCTGCTGTCGGACGTCGATGACGGTGTCGAAGGCGCGCGTGTCGTGTCGCACGACACCGACGACAGCGACCCGGACGCGCAGATGGTCCAGGTGGTCGTCGAACTCGACGACGCTGATGCGCTGCACCGGTTCGTCGCCGACACCTTCCAGGGCTCCTACCGCGACCGGGGTGGCGACGTCTACGAACTGATGTTGCGACCCGATCAGGACGCTGCCGGCGATGCGGACATGGGCTTCGAGTTCGGCATCATCCAGGGCAGCTTCGTGGTCGTCCATGGGGGCGAGACCGTCGAGATGTCGGGGGGCGAGGCCGTCGATGACCGCACGGTCGAATGGGATCCGTTCGGCAACGAGGACCTGCTGCTGGTCATCGACATGTCGTCGCCGGTGCCGATCGGCTCGGACGGGCTTCTCGCCGGGATGGGCTCGATCGCCAGCATTGCGATCGCCGCGCTGGTCGGCCTCGTGCTGCTCGTGGTGGTGATCGTGGTGATCGTCGTGCTGGTTCGCCGTAAGGGAGCGTCGGACGGCGCCCCGCCAGCGCCTGCTGGGGCGCCACCTGCCGCGGCGCCTCCTGCCGGCGCGCCACCGTCGCCGCCTGCGCCGCCGGCGGGTGACGGTGCGC
>JBJHAX010000056.1:0-11965 GCA_050480705.1 Nitriliruptoraceae bacterium | reverse complement strand
GTGTTGATGGCGACGAACTCGACGCCGCGCAGTCCCGCATCGATCATGCGGTTCACGGCGTTCACCCCACCTCCGCCGATGCCCACGACCTTGATGACGGCCAGGTAGTTGTTGGGGTGAGCCGCCACTACGGTTCTCCTGTCGGACACCCGGACCCCCGCGTTAGACGAGGGTTACATCGGTGTCAACTCGGTGTCGGGGCGACGGTAGACGTCTGCGCCCGCGAGGGTCAAGCAACGATGGTGCCGTACGGACACGTCCGCTGCACGCACGTCACTGCCCCGTGATGACGACCGGCGCCGACGGCGCTCGGACATCCACGATTTCGACGTCGGTCTCACCGAGATCACCGAGCACCGCACCCAGCGAACGGACCTTCTCGTCGATGCGCTCGGCACGACCAAACCGCACGACCGTTCCGTCACGCAGATGAAGTTCGAGGTCGTCGGGCGACGACGTCACATACCGCGTCGTCTCGACCCTCAACGGTCCTGACAGGCCCCGCCACACCGCGTGTGCGTTCGCGAGCGCAGGGTCGTCATCGACGTGCCCTCCCGGTCGGGGCGCGGCAGCTGCCATCTCGACCACCGGAAGCGCCGAATCGTCCGAGGTGGCGAACACGACTCCGGTCCGGTCCACGAGGACCCGTGACGTCCCGTCATCGACCTGGAGCACGGCGCTGCGTTCATCGACATCGATGAGCAGCGCGTTGCGTCCGCTGCGGCGCACCTCGACGTCCGCCACCGGCGGGAGCACCGCGACACGCGCGGCGACCGCACGCACCCGCAACCTCAGGTGCGACGTTCCCTCTGGGACCCCGGCGGCTGCGACGATCTCGCGTTCGGACACCTGGGTGTTGCCACGCACATCGATCACGTCGATGTCGAACACACCCGAGCGATCGAGGGCCAATGCGAGCCCGGCGATGACCCCCGCCACGATGGCGCCCCACGCCACGATGACGCGCCAGCGTGGCTCGGGTGGACGGTGTGGGCTGCGCGCGGGGGTGCGCCGTCCGCGATCATCCACGTCGACTCACCTGTCGGCAACCGTCTGGGTGTCGTCGGTGTCGCCTGGCGCGGTCCCGAGCAGCGCGGCGTCGTCGCTGAGGACGACGACCTCGGTCCGCAGCCACACGCCCGTGGCATCCAAGACCTGATGGCGGGCTCGGCGTATGACCGCAGCGACATCCGCCGCCGTCGCGCCGGGCCGGGTGACGATGAAGTTGGCGTGCCGCTGCGAGACGCGTGCACCGCCGACCTCCAGGCCCTTGGCTCCCGATGCTTCCACGAGTCGCCCGGCGGCGTCGCCGGGCGGGTTCACGAACACCGACCCGCAGTTGGGTTCGTTGAGAGGCTGGTGCTCACGCCGCCATGCACGGATCTCGTCGATTTCGCGGCGCAGCTGCACGCGATCGGTAGCGCTGAGCTCGATCGTCGCTTGAACGACCACGGCGTCACCGGGCAGTTCGCTCGAGCGGTAGCCGAGCCCCAGCGAGGCCACCGGCCAGGTTGCGCGCGCTCCGTCGCCGAGCCGCACAATGTCGGCCTCGACGAGGCGCTTGGCCATGTCGTCGCCGTGCGCGCCCGCGTTCATCCGGACCGCACCACCGATCGATCCCGGCACCGCGACCGCCCACCCGAAGCCGCCCAGACCCTCGTCGGCCACGCGCGTGGCGACCGCAGGCATCGGCTCCGCGGCTCCGACACGGACCCGCGCCCCCGAAACCTCGATGCCGCGGAAACCCCGGCCCAGAACGACCGCGATCCCTGCCCAACCGTCGTCGTCGACCAGCAGGTTCGACCCGCGTCCGACGACGACGCAGCGCATCCCGTGACGGGACGCGACGCGACCGATCGCGCCGAGGTCGGCGTCGTTCTCGGCGACGGCGAGCACGCGTGCCGGCCCTCCGACACGCAGCGTGGTCAGAGGCGCGAGCGGCTCGTGTTCACGAACATCGGCCACGCCGGCGGAGCGCAGTTCGGCAGCGGCCGCGTCGGTCACGTCCGGCCCCGCAGGCGCTCCAGAAGCGCCGGTCCGACATGGGTCACGTCGCCGGCGCCGGTGACCACGACGAGGTCGCCCTCGAGAACCTGACCGGCGAGCGTGTCGACGACGTCGGCGAGATGCGGCACGTGGCGCACGTTCGCGCCTGCCGCAACTGCGGCGTCGGCGACGAGCTTGCCCGAAACCCCCGGCACGGGCGCTTCGTTCGACGCATAGACGTCGGTGACGATGACGAGATCGGCTGCTGCGGCCGCGCGGCCGAGTTCTTCACCCAGCGCCTGCGTACGTGAGTATCGGTGCGGCTGCACGACCAGGACCACGCGTTGCGGCGAGGTGGAGCGGGCAGCGGCGAGCGTCGCGCGAAGCTCCGTCGGATGGTGCGCGTAGTCGTCGATGACCGTCACACCACCAACCTGGCCGAGGTGCTGGAATCGGCGGGCCGCGCCGGCGAAGCGTGGCAGGCCGGCTGCGGCACGCTGGACGTCCACGCCGAGGGCGTGGCACACCGCGAGGGCCCCGAGTGCGTTGAGCACGTTGTGTCTGCCGGGCACGGACAGCGAGAAGCGCGCGAGTTCGTCGCCGTCGAAGCGCACCGAGTGCACACCGTCGGCGTCAGTGGCGACCCGCAGGTCAGCACGTGGACCGAACCCGTAGAGGAGCACCGGTGGCTCGGCACGCTCGGCCAGACCGAGCGAACCTGGGTCGTCCTCGCACAGGATCGCTGGCGCGCCGACCTCGCGACGCCCGAGAAAGGCGTCGAAGGCCTCGATGACCGCGTCGAGGTCCTTGAACTCGTCCGGATGGTCGAGTTCCACATTGGTGACCACGGCGAGGCGGGGCCGGTAGACGAGGAAGGAACGGTCTGATTCATCCGCCTCCGCGACGAAGACCGGGTCGGTTCCGGCATGGGCGTTCGTGCCGCTCTCGTTGAGCGCCCCGCCGATCGCGAAACTCGGATCGAGACCGGCCGATTGCAGCCCGACGACCGCCATCGACGTCGTCGTCGTCTTGCCGTGGGTGCCGGCGATGAGAACCGAACGGTGGTCGCTCATCAGCTCAGCCAGCATCTCCGCGCGACGCAGGACCGGCAGGCCGCGCGCACGGGCAGCAACAACCTCCGGATTGTCCGCGGCAACTGCCGACGAGGTCACGACGACGGCCGCGTCTCCGAGATTCGCCTCGTCGTGCCCGATTTCGATGCGCGCGCCCAGCATGCGCAACTCTTCGAGTGCGCGCCCGTCACGCAGGTCGGAGCCCGACACCTTCTGTCGACGTTGCACGAGGATGCGCGCGATCCCCGACATACCGGCGCCGCCGACCCCGACGAGATGGACCGCGCCCGGCGACGTCATCGCCACGTCCGCTTGAAGTCCAAGGTCGAGTGCACGACCCGGGCAAGATTGTCCGCCGCGTCACGTCGCCCGAACGCATGCGCGGACTTGCCGGTCTCGTGCAACAGCTCGTGATCGTCGAGCAGCGGTTTGACCGCTGCGACCAGTGAGCGCCCGTCGAGCTCGCGGTCTTCGATCACCACGGCGCCTCCGGCCCGTTCGAGTGCTCTTGCGTTGGCCATCTGGTGGTCGGCGGTCGCATGCGGGTACGGGACGAGCACCGATGGCAACCCCAATGCCGTGAGCTCAGCGATGGTCGTCGCCCCAGCGCGGCTGACCACGACATCGGCGGCGGCGTATGCGTCGGCCATGTCATCGATGAAGTCGACGACTGCAGCATGGGGACCGCGATGCTTCTCACGGGTGCGCGCCCACGCCGTCGCGGTCGTCTCGAACGTCGCACGTCCCGTCGCATGCAGTATCTGCAGCTCACTGTCGCCCCACAGGTGGTTTGCAGCGAGGATCGCACGGTTGATGGAGCGCGCTCCCTGGCTGCCACCGAACACCAGCAAGGTCGCGCGGTCAGGACGCAGGCCGAATCGCACGCGCGCCTCTGCGCGCAGACGTTCACGGTCCAACGTGGCGATGTCCTCACGCACAGGATTGCCCGTGACCGCACAGCGGTCGGGTTCACGGAACTTCAGCGCGCAGCTGGGAACGGTCACCGCGATGCGGTCCGCCCACCGGGCAGCCATGCGATTCGCCAGGCCCGGCACCGCATTCTGTTCGTGGATGACCAGCGGCAGCTGCAACCGGTACGCCGCACGTGCCACCGGGTAGGACACGTAGCCCCCGAACGTGGCGACGCCGACGACGCGTTCCTCGCGCGCAATGGCCATCGAACGTGTCACGGCGCGCCGCAGCGCGAACGGCAACGTCAGCAGGCGCGGCGACAAACGACGTGGCACCGCTGCGGCGCGCACGGTGTGGAACCGGAAACCGGCGTCGGGGACGAGCGTCGCCTCCAGACGGTCGGGGGAGCCGACGAACACCGGCTCGATCTCCGGATCGAGGCGGGTCAACGCGCGCGCGACCGAGATCGCCGGAAACACATGCCCGGCGGTGCCACCGGCAGCGAACAACACGGTGCGGGTCAACGTCGACCTCCAGATTTCGTGGCAGGCCGCAGCGTGCCACCAGCGCGGGTGATGGCTACCAGCATGCCGAGTGCGGCAAGGGTCACGATCAACGACGACCCCCCAACGGACACCAACGGCAACGTCACACCCGTGATCGGAAGCAGCCCGGTGACTGCCGCGATGTTGACCAGCGCCTGACCGACGATCCATGCGGTGACCGCGAACGCGACCGTTCGTGCGAACGGATCCGTTGCCCGGTAGGCCGTGCGCATGCCCAGGTACAGCAACGCACCGAACAGCGCCAGGATCACCACCGCACCGAACAGGCCCAGCTCCTCACCGATGATCGCGAAGATGAAATCGGTTTCCGGGTTCGGGACGAAATCCCACTTGGCACGCGATGAACCGAGTCCGACACCGAACAGGCCGCCCGACCCGAGCGCGTAACGAGCCTGGAGCAGCTGAAAGCCGGTGTCGAGCGGATCATCCTCGGGGGAAAGCCACCCGGTGATCCGCGCCATCCGGTACGGCGCAACCAGGGCGAGGACGATCACGATCCCCAGCGCTGCTGCTGCCATAGCCGTGACCATGCGCATCGGCAGTCCTTCGATCCACAGGATCGCGCCGACGATGAGTCCGAGGAGCACGACGGTGCCGAGATCGGGCTGCAGAAGGACGAGCAGTGCGACGACACCGAACAACGGCAACGCCGGGAGCAGCAGGTGATCGAGTTGCTGCACGCTGCCGTCCCTGGGTCGCTTGCGATCGAAGACGTCAGCGACCCACACGAGGACCGCAAGCTTCGCAAGCTCCGAGGGCTGCATTTCCACGGGTCCGACCGTCAACCAGCGTGACGAGCCGAATCGTTCGACCCCCATGCCGGGAATGAGGACCAGCACGAGAGCACCGAGGGCGACGACGAGCAACGGCCACGCGGCCCGCCGCCACTGGCGGTGATGCACCTGGGCAGCGACGGCGAAGGCGACCACGCCCAGCCCGGCCCATGTCACCTGGCGACGGAAGATGCGGAACGGATCACCCGTCTGTGCCGCCTCGACGAACGACGCCGAAAAGCTCATGAGCAGCCCGTAGACGAGCAGCAGCCCGGTGACGACGACGAGCGCGGTGGCGTCGGCGTTCCATGGCCCGGTCCACAGCCCGGCACGCGGATTGCCCGCCTGTGCGCGCACCCGGCGGCGAGAACCACGACGGCCATCGCCGGTCCCATCGGCCGCGCGCCTACGGGCAGAGCCGGTCGGTTGCGACCGCCCCGTTGACGCGTCGCGCCCCAGCGTGCCGGTCGTCTGTGATCGGAGAGAGCGGCGCCGATCGGAGGGCGTAGGACGCGCGGCAGGACCGGGTGACGCATCGAGGCGGCGCACCGTTCGCGGGCGGCTTGCGCTCACGGGGCGTCCGTTCGTACGCGTCCTGCAGACGCACCGGCGTGTCGGCGAACCGCGTCAGCGAACACCCGGCCCCGTTCGCGGTAGTCACGGAACTGGTCGAACGATGCGCACGCCGGTGCGAGCAGGACGGTGTCGCCCCGCTGTGCGGCGGCCACCGCAGCGGCAACGGCGGTGTCCAGGTCCTCGCAACGATGTGTTGCGACACCTGCCCCCGCACAGATCGCCTCGAGCTCGTCGGTGGCTTCGCCGATGAGCAACGCCTGACGAACGTTGTGCAGATGGTCGGCCAAACCGGACAGATCGACGCCCTTGGCGCGTCCTCCCGCGATCCACACCGTCGGTCCGTGCGCACCGAGCGCTGCAGCGGCCGCATGGGGATTGGTTGCCTTCGAGTCGTCGATGTAGGTGATGTCGTCGACGACCCCGACGACGTCACCACGATGGCGGCCGGGACGCAGCTCGCGTGCAGCTGCTGCGAGCGCATCGGGTCTCGCCCCGTGGAGCCATGCCATGCACGCGGCTGCTGCGATGTTCGCCAGATGGTGCGATCCGCGCACCGGCAAGGTCTCGAGCGCCACGATCGGCTCGTCGCCACGTTCCGAGGTGGCCACCAACCACGCGTCGACGACGCCCACACCGGTCTCGACACGGCGTGTTGCCGAGAACTGGGCGTGACGGCCTGGCGCTGACGACCGTTGCAGCGCGAGGGTCGTGGGGTCGTCGCGGTTTGCCAGCGCCCAATCCTCGTCCGTCTGTGCCGTCCAGATCCTGGCCTTGGCCGACGCGTACGCGGCCAGGTCGCCGTGCCAGTCCAGATGGTCGGGAGCGACGTTGAGGATCGCGCCGATCGTCGCACGCATCGTCGAGACGAAACGCAGCTGGAAGCTCGAGAGCTCGGCGATAAGGACCGTGTCCGTCGTGGTGTCGAGAACGGCGTCGCAGACGGGCAGGCCGATGTTGCCGCATGCCTGCGCGCTGATACCCGACGCGTCGAGCATCGCAGCGACGAGTTCGGTCGTCGTCGTCTTGCCGTTGGTCCCGGTGATCGCGAGCAGTGTTCTGTCGGTCGCGCGCGCAGCGAGTTCCGGTTCGGACCACACCGCGATGCCGAGCTGCTGCGCCTGGGCGACAACAGGGTCGTGTTCGGGAATGCCGGGTGAGGGCACGAGCACGTCGGTGTCACGCGGCAGCGAGCCGTCATCGATGACCCGGGCGCCAAAGGCACGCGCGGCGTCCACGGCCTCGGCGCTGTCACCACGCGCGAGCACCCCGGCGTCGACGCCGCAGGCGCGTAGCAGACGCACCGCGGCGAGCCCCGAAGCACCCAACCCAATGACGACAGGGTGGCGCACATCGAGTGCTGGCTGTCGAGCCTGCGCGGGGGCCCCGTTCATGGCGCCGGCCCGATGCGTCCGAACCATTCGGCGTAGAAGACGCCGAGCCCCACCGCGATGCCGATCCCGGCGATGATCCAGAATCGCACGATGATCGTGATCTCCTGCCAGCCGAGCAGCTCGAAGTGGTGGTGCAACGGCGCCATCCGGAACACGCGCCGTCCACTGGTGCGAAACACCGCGACCTGGACGATCACCGACAGTGTCTCGAGCACGAACAGCCCACCGAACAGCACCAGCAGCAGCTGGGTGTTGGTCGCCACCGCGATCGCCGCCAGCAGCCCGCCGAGCGCCAGCGAGCCCGTGTCACCCATGAAGATGCGGGCGGGCGGCGCGTTGTGCCACAGAAAGCCGGCACACGCCGCCAGCGCCGCGCCTGCGATGATCGCGACGTCGAGCGCTTCGCTGGCACCCAGCGGATACGCAGCAGCGTTGCGGAACTGCCAGAAACCGATCAGTGTGTAGGCGCCCAGCGCCAAGGCCGCGGAACCGGCGGCCAGTCCATCGAGGCCGTCGGTGAGGTTGACCGCGTTCGAGAATCCGGTCAGCAGCAGGAAGATCCAGATGAAGAACAACCAACCGGGAACGTCGATTGCGAAGTCGCCGACCAGGGAGATGTTGCGTGGAATGGCGCCGACCGCCGGTCCGACGGTCGCGAACACCCCGGCGATCACCGCCTGACCGAGGAACTTCGTTGCCTTGTTCAGGCCCAGATTGCGACGCATGCGCAGCTTGATCAGGTCATCGGCGAAACCCACCGCTGCCATCGCGACGAACGTGCCGACGATCAGCACGCCCGTGACGGTCAGCACCGCCGAACCGAAATGCGCCACTGCGAAGGCGATGACAGCGCCCAGAACGACCACGGTGCCGCCCATCGTGGGTGTCCCGGCCTTCGCCTGGTGTGTCCGGGGCCCTTCGTCGCGGATCGCCTGGCCGAACCCCCGCTGCCGGAAGTAGGTGATCGCCAGCGGTGTTCCCGCGAGTGCGATCACCAGCGCAACGGTTCCAGCGACGAGAATGGCGATCACGGGCGCGACACCTCCCGTGCGTCGTGCTCGATCTTCTGATCGGCGTGCCGTCCGACGAGCTGGTCGACGGTCGCGTCGAGTCCTACGACGCGCGACGCCTTGACGAGCACGACCTCGTCGTCGAGCGGGTGGCGTTGGACCCATTCGGCGGCGTCCGACGCATCGGCGACGGTGGCGACCTCGGTCATGCCGCCATCACGCGCACCGCGTGCCAGATGTTCACCGGCGGCACCAACTGCGACGAGCCGCGACACACCGCTCGCCGCGCAGGCGAGGCCGATCGCATGGTGTTCGTCCTGGCTGGTGGCGCCGATCTCGGCCATCTCGCCGAGAATGGCGGTCGTGGGTCGCGGTCCCGCGACGTCGACGAGTGTGCGCAGCGCAGAGCGCATCGCCAGCGGATTGGCGTTGTACGCATCATCGATGACCGTGCGCGAGGACGTGTGCAGCACCTGGCCGCGCCAGCGACTGACTTCGGCGCCATCGATCCCCGCTGCTGCGTCGTCGACGGCCACACCGGTCGCTGCGGCAGCCGCGAGTGCGAGCAGACCGTTGACCACCTGGTGGCGTCCGACGAGCGGCATCCGAACGCGGACCTGCCCCCATGGCGTGGCCGCGTCGATGTGCGCACGCCCGTCGACGAGTTCGACTCCCTCGGCGCGAACGTCGGCGTGCGGTGCTCCCGACGAGGACACCGACACCACGTTCTTGGCACGCGACGCCATCGCGGCGACACGGGGCGAGTCGGTGTTGAGCACCGCGATGCCGTCAGGTCCCAACGCGTCGACGAGTTCGGCCTTGGTCGACGCGATGGCGTCGATCGATCCGAACGGTTCGAGGTGCACGGCGGCGACCTCGGTCACGACCGCGACGTCTGGCGCAGCGAGCCGGGCGAGCGGAGCGATGTCACCGCGGTGTCGCGCACCGATCTCGACAACCAACATCTCCGTCGCCTGCTCGATCGACAGCAGGGTCAGCGGAACGCCGAGTTCGTTGTTGTAGGACCCACTCGACGCGACCACGTTGCATGACGTCGCGACCGCTGCCGCGATCAGGTCTTTGACGGTCGTCTTGCCGACCGAACCGGTCACCGCGACCACGTCGGGATCGACGTCGCTTCGAACCCGGCGCGCCAACCCAGCGAGCGCGGCGAGTACGTCGTCGACGACGATCGAATCCACGCTGGTCTCCACCGGTCGCGCGACCAGCACCGCTGCCGCGCCGCGCGCCACGGCGTCGTCGACGTGGTCGTGCCCGTCGGTGTGCTGCCCGGCAAGCGCACCGAACAGCACCCCGTGGCCCGCGACCGCACGGGAGTCGACGACCACGTCGCGGATCTGAACACTCCCCGGTCCGTCCAGCACACCCTCGCACGCCCGCGCGATCTCGTCGATCCGCAACGGGATCATCGCGCCGCTCCCACGACGTGGCCGCCCCATCCGGCGTCGATCAGCTCGTCGTGCGCGACGAGGCGGTCGTCGAAAGGCTCGTGACGGTCCGCGAACTGCTGGGTCGTCTCGTGCCCCTTGCCGGCAATGAGAACCACGTCACCTTCGTCTGCCAGGTGCAGTGCGTGACGGATCGCGCGTCTGCGGTCGATCTCGACGACGACCCGTTCGGCGGCGACGGCCCGAACACCGTCAGCGAGCGCTTCTGCGATCGCCGCAGGGTCCTCACTGCGCGGATTGTCGGAGGTCACCACGACGACGTCGGCGTCGGCGGCTGCGCGCCCCATGGGGCCACGTTTCGCACGGTCACGGTCGCCGCCCGCGCCGAGCACGACGACGATCCGGGCGCTCGAGCCCACAACCTCGCGAAGCCCCCCAACCACGGTGCGAACCGCATCTGGGGTGTGCGCGTAGTCGACCAGGACGTGGAACGGCTGGCCGACGTCAACACGTTCGAGCCGCCCTGGTGCTCCCGTCGACGACGCGATCCCTGCTCGGGCCGCATCCGGAGCCACCCCTGCCGACACGGCGGTGACGTAGGCGAGCACCGCGTTGTCGAGATTGAAACGGCCGATCAGCCCCGTCGTCAGCGAATGGTCCTCGCCGTCCCACGCGACCACCGCACGGGCTCCCTGTGCATCGAGATGTTCCTCGACGATACGGGCATCGGCGCCTTCGTCACGCCCGACCGCGATCATCTCAAGCGCCGTGCGTGCGAGCAGGCGCCTGCCCCACGGATCATCGACCCAGACGACGCCGCGTTCGGTGAACTCGGGCGTGAAGAGACGCGCCTTCGCCTCGAAGTAGTCGTCCAGGGTGGGATGGAAGTCGAGGTGGTCCTGCGAGAGATTCGTGAACACCGCCGCCGCGAACCTGGTGCCGTCGACCCGGTGCAGGGCCAACCCGTGGGAGGACACCTCCATGGACACCGCGGTCACACCGCGACGACGCATGTCGGCGAGCAGCCGCTGGAGGTCCGAACCCTCCGGCGTCGTCAGTGCACCCGGCAATGGCTGGCCGTGCACCCGGGTGGCGACCGTTCCGATCACCCCGGTGCCACGCCCGCCCGCCGCGAACGCGGCTTCCAGCAGGTAGGTGACCGTGGTCTTGCCGTTCGTCCCCGTGACGCCGATCACATCGAGTGAGCGACTCGGGTCGCCGTGAATCGCGGCGGCAGCAGGTCCGAGTGCGGCGCGGGTCGAGGAGACACACACCTGCGGCCGATCGATGTCGAGCCACTTCTCGACGAGCAGCGCTGCCGCACCGCGACCAACCGCATCAGCGGCGAGGTCGTGACCGTCGATGTGTTGCCCCGGTACGGCACAGAACAGCCAGCCGGGTCGTGCCTGGCGGCTGTCATGTGTGGCATCGACGAGGTCGGCATCACCCTGTCGACGTGCGTCGACGAGCCGACCGGCCACGGCGGACAGGGTCGTGCTCACGTCACTCCTCGGACGGCAACGGCCTCGGACGAGTCGAAGGCGGCCGCGCGCAGCATTGGTCGGGCCGCCCGCCCACACCGTCGCGACCAAGCGAGCGTAACGCCGCGACGCTGCGCGCCGGCGCACGTTGGACGTGACCGAGGCTCAGCCGGAATCGTGGGCGTCGACCGCGTCCGCGACACTCTCGAGCATCGACGACGCGTCGTCGACACCGACCGCCGGGCCCTCCCGGCGCGCCGCCTCGAGCGCGTCACGACGGGCCTGTCCGATGAGATCGTCGAGGGTTTCGTCATTGCGGTCGGGCGGGACACGACGTACGGAAAGTGCGACTTCGGCGACCTCTCTGAACACCGGTGCGGCGACGACACCTCCGTAGATCGGCGTCGGCTCGTCAACCATGACGGCGACGACGATCTGGGGGTCGTCAGCGGGCGCGAATCCGACGAAGGTCGCCACGTAGGCATCCGAGTATCCCGCGAATCCTTCGTTCGGTTTGCGCGCGGTGCCGGTCTTGCCGGCGACGGAGTAGCCCGGGATGCGCGCCAGCCCTCCTGTCGCACGTGGACCCTCGACCGCCTGCAGAAGCATCGTGCGCACGGCCCCGGCGGTCTCTGCCGACACGACGCGACTTCCGCGGTCCGCCGGCGTCGCCGCGAGTTGTCCGTCGTCACCCACGGTTCCGCGCACGATGCGCGGTGCGTGGGCGACTCCGTCGTTGGCGATCGTGGCGTAGGCGCTCGCGAGCTGCGTGAGCGTGACCGCCACTC
>JBJHAX010000055.1:0-12019 GCA_050480705.1 Nitriliruptoraceae bacterium | reverse complement strand
ATCATGCTCTACGGCGACGCCAAGGAAGTCCTCGACGACCTTGCGGGCCAATTGGGCGGCTGACGGGCAGGCACCGGCCGCGACTACGTCGCATCGGGTTCGCGCAGACCGCGGCGCACGAGATGCAAGACGAGTGCGCCGGTGGCCGCCATCGCGGACGCGACGATCCATGCGGTGCGGTACGAGGCCTGTTCCGCGAGCGTGCCGAAGATCAGCGGCCCGAGCCCGTTGCCGGTCGCGAGTCCCGCCACTCCGATGCCGGTCGCCGCGCCCGGAGATCCGGGCAGCACCCGGATCATCGACAGGAACAGCAGGCCCGCCCAGCCCCAGCCGGCCGAGAACGCGCCGACGGTGCCCACGATCAGCAGCCCAACGGTGCCGCCTGCACCGAACGACATGGTCACCGCCCCGATCGCGAGCATCGCTGCGATCATTCCGAACTGAGCGCCGCCCCTGTGGTCCGCGACGAGGCCCATCGCCAGCCGCGTGATGATGCCGGCGACGCTGCCGCCTGCCAGCAGGTAGCCGGCGCCGGCCGGTGACATGCCGAGCGCGACGGCGCTCTGGGTGAGGAACACCGCGACCCCGGCCGCCGCACCGTTGCCGAACGCGCCTGCAACCGCAACTGCGGCAAGTGCGGCTGGTGGCGGCCGCCACGCCACGGTCGTGACGTCACGCGCACGACCGGTCGCCGATGTGTGCGGCACTCGCGGCAGCATGAGCGCGACCCCGACCAGGGGGAGCAGGCCGAGCGTGAACGCCCAGCGCCATCCCACCGTGAGTGCGACCGCGGGGATCGCCAGGCCCGCGACCAGCGTCGCTATCGGGATCGACGCTTCCTTGATGCCGAACGCCAGCCCCTGACGTTCGCGCGGTACGAGCCGGGCGAGCAGGATCGAGATGCCCGGTGTCGTGCTCGCCAGCGCAGCACCGCTCACCAGGAGAATCAACGCGAGGCTCAGCCATCCCTGCGTGAGCGTGGCGAGGCCGGTCAGCACCGCCATGCTCACTGACGCGCTCAGCACCAGGGTGGCGCGTGGACCGAAGCGGTCCGCGAGCCGGCCCGCGATCGGTCCGACGCACGCGGCCACGACGAACGCGCCCGAGACGGCCAGGCCCAGTGCGGTCTCACTGAAGCCGAGCTCGGCTCGGATCTGGACGGCGAGGCCGCTGACCAGGAACACGGGAAGGATCGCGAGGACGAGCGATGCCGCCGCGATGCCCATGGCGAGCAGCGGCGCAGTCGTCGCGCGGCCGGCCGCCGCTTCCGTCCCGGTCATCTGCTGCATCCCTGTCGCCGTGGTCGACGAAACTGTACGCACCCGCCCGTGCCTCATCGCGCCATGCGAGCACCACTAGGCTTCGCCGCATCGACGAGGACGACAGTGATGCCTGACGCGCTAGGACCACTCGCCGGAATGACGGTTGTCGATCTGTCCCGTGCGCTCGCCGGCCCCTACGCCACCATGATGCTCGCTGACGCGGGTGCCGAAGTGATCAAGGTCGAACGGCCCGACGGCGGCGACGATGCACGCGGCTGGGGGCCTCCGTTCGTCGGTGACGGCGAGTTCCGCCAGTCGGCGTACTTCCTGTCGGTGAACCGGTCGAAACGCTCGGTGTGTCTCGACCTGCGCGACGAGCGCGACCTCGAACGCCTGCGTGACCTGCTTTCCAATGCGGACGTGCTGGTCGAGAACTTCCGGCCCGGGGTGATGGAACGCCTGGGCCTGTCCCCCGAAGCGCTCGAAGAACTCAACGAACGCCTGGTCGTGCTCTCCATCACGGGATTCGGCGAAGGCGGGCCCGACGGTGACCGATCGGGGTTCGACCAGATCCTGCAGGGCGAAGCCGGCATGATGGGGATCACCGGACACGCCGGGGGCCCTCCGACGCGCTTCGGGGTTCCGATCACCGACGTTCTGGCCGGAATGTTCGGCGCCTACGGTGTGGTGTGTGCGATCAACGACCGCGAACGCACGGGACGGGGTCAGCGTGTGACCACGTCGCTGCTCGCCTCCGCGGTCGCCGTCCACACCTATCAGGGAACGCGCTACACGATCGGTGGCGAGATCCCCGGGTTCGGGGGAAATCGTCATCCGAGCATCGCCCCGTACGCCGCGTTCACCTGCGCGGACGGATGGATCAACATCTGTGTGGGATCCGAAGGGCTGTGGCACCGGTTCGCGCCCGTGGTCGGTCTCGACCCCGACGACGATCGGTATCGGACCAACCGCGACCGGGTCGCGAACTACGACGACCTCGAACGGGACATCAACGCCGTGATGGCCACCGACGTGGTCGACACGTGGATGACACGTCTCAACGACGCCGGTGTCCCTGCGGGTCGCATCCGCACCATGGACGAGGTGTATGCCTGGGGGCAGGTCGAGCACCTCGGCCTGGTCGACAGGGTGGCACTTCCGCAGGCCGGAACCGTCGAGCTTCCCGGTGCCCCGGTGCGTTGGTCGAGGTCGGGACGGCGTCCGCCGACGCCGCCGCCGTTGCTCGGCGAACACACCGGCGAGGTGTTCGACGACGATCGGCGCTAGCGGTCGGCGCGCTACGGTGCGTGCCCGTCGTCGCTGCAGGAGACGCCCGTGCCAACGCCCCATCTGAGTGCCGGTCCCGGCGAGTTCGCCGAAGCGGTCCTGTTGCCCGGTGATCCGCTGCGTGCCAAGCACATCGCCGATCGATTCTTCGACGATGCCGTGCAGGTCAACGCCGTGCGCAACGCGCTCGGCTTCACCGGGACCTACCGCGGCATGGCGGTGTCGGTGCTCGGCACCGGCATGGGCATTCCGTCCGCGTCGATCTACACGAAGGAACTCGTGACCGAGTACGGCGTCGAACGCCTCGTCCGTGTCGGATCGTGTGGCGCCGTGCAGGACGACCTCGGACTGCGCGACGTCATTCTCGCCGCGGGGGCGTGCACCGACTCGGGAGTCAACCGTGCCCGGTACGCGGGACTCGATTTTGCCGCGATCGCCGACTTCGGCCTGCTGCGCAGCGCCGCCGAGGCCGCGGAACGTCACGGTGTCGATGTTCGGGTCGGCAATGTGCACAGCGCTGATCTGTTCTACGACCCGCGCGGGCTGGCACCGACGATGCAGGCGATGGGCGTGCTCGCAATCGAGATGGAGGCGGCCGGGATTTACGGTGTCGCCGCCGAATTCGGCGCGCGTGCGCTCACGGTGCTCACGGTCTCCGATCATGTGCTCAGCGGCGAGCAGACCAGCTCGGAGGAGCGCGAGACGACGTTCGACGACATGGTCGCGATCGCGCTCGACGGGCTGATCATCGACACCGAAGGCTGAGCCGCCGGGCCCGGCGTGCGCAACTCAGGTTACGTCGTCGTTTCCTGACGCTGGCGCGCTGCGTGCCGCAGCGAGCCGTGCCGCGTCGTTCGCGCGTCTCGACGCGGTGTCCGCAGCCTGCTGGCGCCGTGCCCACCGCAGGAACAGCACGGCGATGATCGCCCACAACACGAGCCCGCCGATGACGTTCATCGTGATTCCGGCGGTCTGCTGGTCACGGACCGGGTCGAATCCGAGCCACAGCGGGGGAGCGAGTTCGTACACGCCGTACAGCGGCAGGGGGGAGAACGTCAGGAACGCTGCGGGCACGAACATCAGCACCGACGAGGCGAACAGATAGAACGCACGCCCCGGTTCATCGATGGCGTTGCGCTCGGGTTCGCGCCGGATCGCCGGCCACCACCACACCAGTGCCGCGAACAGGTGCGCGACGTCGTTGGTGAACGACCCGAGCTGCGTCGTCTTGAGCAGGTCGACCGTCATCGGAAGGTGCGTCCCGAACAGCACGACGTTGAAGATCAGCAGAGCTGCCGGCCAGCGGGTCAGCGCGGTGGCGACCGCACCGCGTCGCGACCCGACCGGAAGCCAGCGGTCCAGCAGCCAGGTCGGCGTGCCGGCCAGAAGCAGCGGCGCTGCGACGAAGGTGATCACGACGTAACGGGCGATGCCGACCGACGCGAGATAGCCGGCGCCGAGCTGGCCGATCGGCCACTCGGACACCAGGAAGACCGCGGCGACACCAGCGATCCAGCGGCGCCGCAACGAAGGGTCGACTGCCCGTCCGGCCCGCCGGTGCGCCAGTGTGTAGCCGCCGATCAGGCCGATGACGGCGAGCCAGACGCCGACGAACGGCGTGTAGCGCCAGGTCCACACCTCGCCGGTGCCCGAGCACCACCAGGCGACGTTCACGACCATTCCTCGACGATTCGGGGCAGGTCGTCGACCCAGTCGGAGCGTCGTGTCCCGAACGGCCACATGCGTTGCGCCTGACCGTGTGCGTCGAAGCCGATCACCTGCGCGGGATGGCCGATGAGCACCCCGTCGCCCCGCGGGTCGTCGGCTTCGACCACCGGGCCCGGCATGTCGAGTTGCGCGAGCGCGCCTTCGACGGCGTCGAGTTCTGCGTGCAGGCCGATGATGCGTGCGTCGAAGTGCGACAGCCAGGTGCGGATCGCCTCGGGGGTGTCGCGCTCTGGATCCACCGTGATGAACACGACCGCAAGATCGTCGAAGCTCGTCGAGGTCATGCGCATCGCCGCGGCGATCGCCGCCAGGTGGATCGGGCAGATGTCGGGGCAGTTGGTGTAGCCGAAGAACACCAACGACGGTGTGCCGAGCAGATCGTCGGGAAGCACGAACGGGTCGCCGTCCACATCGGCAAACGTCGCCTCGGGAAGCATCGCCACGTCGTCGACCGGCAGCCCCCGCCAGCCGTCGGCGCCGCGTTCGAGACCGCTCGGCGTGATCGCAGTGGACGTCGTCGGCGAGCACGCAGACAGCAGCAACGCAGCAGCCAGCGCGAACCCGATTGCACGTAGCCCGTGTTTCGTCATCTCCCGTCTTCCTGCTCGAGTGCGCGCTCCGACAGGTCGAGAAGATCGACGACGTCGACCTCCACGGTGACGTCGTCCGAACGTTCGAAGTGCATCGTCAACGGGAAGGTGGCGCCGATCTCGACGCTCGCGTCGGGCACGACGAGCATCAGGTGCAGCCCACCGGGACGGAACTGGATCCGTTCGCCAGCGGGAAGATCGACTCCGTCGACCTCGCGCATCGTCGCACGCTGGTCGACGATCTCGGTCAGGTGGATCTCGACGCCGAGCGCAGCCGGGGTGCTCACCCCGATGAGACGGTCGTCGCCGTCGCCGGAGTTGGTCACCGACACCACCACCTGTGACGCGCCGGCTCGAGGTGCGCCTGCCTCGGCGTCGCCGACGCTGATGTCGGGCGTGCCGTTCGCAGAGCACGCGCCCAGGAACATGACGGTTGCGACCGTCGAGGCGACGATCGCTGCGAGGCGATGCACTGCAACCACGCGGGCCCTCGTGATCGTGACAGGTGGCGATCAGGCTACGGCCTACGCTGAGCCCGGCGGTACACGCGGGAAGGCGCTCCATGGGACCGATCATCGTGGTCGCCGGCGTGGCGCTTCTCGCTCTCGGCGCCGTGGGGGCGACCGTGACCCAGCGCCGCCTCGAAGCCGATCGTCGGGCCCGCTGGGTGCCGGTCGCGCTGGTGCCCTACGGCGTGCTCGTCGGTGCCGGTGCGGCGTTGATCCGTGGTTGGGCGTTGCCCGCCGCGATGGCTGTGGGTGCGGTGCTCGTGCCGTTGGTCGGCGTCGCCGGTCGGCTCGTCGAACTGCGCAGGCGTCGTCGCCGGATTGGGCGATCGGCACAGGGCTGACCTAGCCTCGCCGAGCGTCGCCCGTGACGCCGCTGCCGGCCCGTTGCCGGTGTCTGCGGCCGTCGAGGCCATGAGAGGTTGCCGAATGAAGGTCATCG
This sequence comes from Nitriliruptoraceae bacterium, assembly GCA_050480705.1. Taxonomy (GTDB): domain Bacteria; phylum Actinomycetota; class Nitriliruptoria; order Nitriliruptorales; family Nitriliruptoraceae; genus JBJHAX01. The sequence continues at coordinate 6,204 of JBJHAX010000055.1, read as the reverse complement.
TCCCCGTCAAGCGTGTGCCCGACACTGCGGGCGAGAAGGTCATCGACGCCGACACGCTGACCGTCGATCGCGAGGCCGGCGAAGCCGTGCTGTGTCCCGTCAACGAATTCGCCATCGAGGAGTCGTTGCGTCTCAAGGAGGCCCACGACGCCGAGGTGACCGCGTTGCTCGTCGGGCCAGAATCCGCGCAGTCGACGGTGCGCAAGGCGCTCAGCTACGGCCTCGACGCCGCCGTGCAGGTCACCGACGACGCGATCGCCGGATCGGATGCGCTCGGCACGGCCCGTGTCATCGCCAGAGCCGTCGAGTCGCTCGAGTTCGACCTGCTGGTGTTCGGCAACCAGTCGACGGACGCGCGAACGTCGTTGGTGCCTGCGGCGGTCGCCGAGCTGCTGGGCCTGCCGAGCCTGACCTACGCCCGTTACCTGGAGGTCGACGGCGACCGCGTGATCGTCCACCGCGAGCACGAGGAAGGCCACGACGTCGTCGAGTCGACGCTGCCTGCGGTCGTGAGTGTCGTCGAGGCGATCAACGAGCCGCGCTACCCGTCGTTCAAGGGCATCATGGCTGCCAAGTCGAAGCCGCTCGAGGTCCGCTCGCTCGCCGATCTGGGTCTCGACGCCGCCGAGGTCGGGGCGGGGTCGGCAGCAGCCACGATGTACACCTTCGAACCTCGACCACCCAAGGAACCCGGAACCATCGTCGAAGACGACGGTTCGGGTTCGGCCGCTGAGGCGCTCGCCGAGTGGCTGGCATCCAAGAAGTTCATCTGAGGCAGCACTGCCCTGCCGGCGCTGAACAGCGGCGCCGAGCGACGTGCCGGGAGAAGAATCCATGAGCGAGCTGCTCGTCCTGATCGATCACGCCGACGGTGCGCCCCGCAAGCTGGGGCTGCAGTTGCTCGCGGCGGCCCGCCACCTCGCGGCCGACTCGGGCGAGGTGATCGCGGCCGTCTGGCTCGGTCCCGGCGCGAGTGACGCGGCGGCCGAACTCGGCGAACACGGCGCGCAACGCGTCTACCACTGGGACGACGACGCGGCACAGGCCTACGTGACCCTGCCGCAGGTCGAGGCCCTCGAGCAGATCTTCGAGGTGTCTGGCGCGCAGACCCTTCTGTTCGGCTCGACCAACCACGTCAAGGACGTTGCCGCCCGGCTGGCCGTCAGGCTCGGGGCGGGCGTCATCACCGACTGCACCGGGCTGGGCGTCGAGGACGGCCGGACGGTCGCGACCAAGGAGGTGTTCGGCGGCGAGCTCATCACGACCTCTCGTGTCGCCGACGACCACCGCGCCCTGCTTGGTGTCGCTTCGAACGCGTTCACGGCGCAACCCTCGGGAGGTGGTGAGCCCGAACTGGTCGCCGTGGAGGTGTCACTGGCGGACACCGCTCGCGCCGCGAAGGTCGTGGAGGTCTCGAAACAGGCGTCTGCAGGACGGCCCGACATCGGCGAAGCATCGGTCGTCGTCGCCGGCGGGCGCGGGCTGGGTAAGGAGAGCGGGTTCGAGCTCATGGAGCGCCTCGCCGACACGCTCGGGGCCGGGGTCGGCGCGTCACGTGCCGCCACCGACGCCGGCTGGTACCCGCATCGCTACCAGGTCGGACAGACCGGTCGAACCATCGCGCCCATGCTCTACATCGGCGCGGGGATCTCCGGTGCGATCCAGCACCGGGCCGGGATGCAGACCTCGCAGCACATTGTGGCGATCAACAAGGACGCGGACGCACCGATCTTCCAGATCGCCGACTTCGGCGTGGTCGGTGATCTCTACGACGTCGTGCCGCGACTCATCGAGGAAATCGACAAGCGTCGCGACTAGGAGTGGTTCGAGCCCGTCACGACCGGCAGCCCGATCACTCCTTGACGTACGGCTTGCCGTCCGCAGCAGGTGGACGCAGGCGTCCGATCAGCCCGGCGACCACGAGGATGGTCACCAGGTAGGGCGCGGTGAGCAGCAGATTCGACGGCACTGGCACACGCAACAGCTGCAGTGAGGTCGCCAGCGAGTCGGCGAACCCGAAGATCAGCGCCGCTCCGAACGCACCGACAGGGCTGTAGCGCCCGACCAGCATGGCGGCGAGTGCGATGAATCCGCGTCCTCCCGACATGTCCTTCGAGAACGACCCGACGGCGTCCAGCGTGAAGTAGGCACCGCCGATGCCTGCGAACACGCCACCCAGCAGCACGGCCTTGTAGCGGGTCGCGAGCACCTTGATGCCGACGGTGTCGGCGGCCTTGGGGTGCTCGCCGACGGAACGAAGGCGCAGGCCCCACCGGGTCTGGAACAGCGAGTACTGCAGCCACAGCACAGCGGCGAGCATGCCGAACACGATCACCGACTGCCGGAAGAACACCGGCCCGATCAGCGGGATCTCGCTGAGCACCGGGATGGCGAGGGTCGGAAACCGGCTCGGTGCATTCAGATGAGGGTTCGGAACCAGGATCTGTGTCGTCAGGAACGAGGTCACCCCGGTCGCGAACACGATCAGGACGACCCCCACGACGATCTGATCGGCGCGGAAGCGGATGGTGAGCCCGGCGAGCATCAGCGCGACGAGCACGCCCGCCCCGATGCCGCCCAGCAGTCCGACCCACGGGTTGCTCGCCATGGATGCGAACAGCGCGGCGGTGAACGCTCCAGCGAGGAACTGGCCTTCGATCGAGATGTTGATCACGCCGGCGCGTTCACACAGCACACCGGCCATCGCGCCCAGCGCGATCGGTGTGGCGCGTGCCACCGTGCCGCGCAGCAGGCCGACCAACGACAGCGAACCGTCGGCAGCGGCCCAGGTGAGGAATGCGAGCACGAACAGGCCGGCGACGACGCCGACCATCACGATCGTCTTCGAACCGAAGCCGCGTGTGAGCTGCCGGTAGGCGATGACGAGGACCGCGCCGGTCAGCACCAGGACGGCCGGGACGACCGAAACGCGCAGGTTGGGCAGCATCAGCAGCTGACCGCGCGCGTCGTTGAGCACGAACGTCGCCGTGTCGCCGCGGGTCGACGTGGCGAACACGGCAAGCATGACTGCGGACAGCCCGAGGGAGAAGATGCCGAAACGGCGGTTGCGCCGCCGCAGTTCGAACTGTGTGCGGTCCGCCTGAAGAACGGGTGCCGTCGGTTCGGTCACGTTCCCCACCCCTTTGCGACCTGGCCGGTCGCCAGTTCGTCGGCCTTGATCCTGAAGATCGCCCGTACGAGGCCCGGCGCCGCGATGAACACGATGATCAGCGCCTGGATGACGAGCGTGAGGTCCAGTGACGTGCCGGTCTGGGCCTGCATCGCGCGTCCACCCGCTTTCAGCGCGCCCATGAGGAGGCCCGCAGCAATCGTGCCGCCGATGCGGCCACGCCCGAGCAGCGCGACGGTGATGCCGTCGAAGCCGAGCCCTGCCGAGAATCCGATCGTGAGGCGGTGCTGGATGCCGAGGATCGCTGCTGCCCCCGCAGCACCCGCGAGCGCGCCACCGGTGGAGAAGGCGAGGACCACGGTCCGTTTGGGATCCATGCCTGCGACGGTGGCGGCATCGGGATTCAACCCCACGGCGTTGAGTTCGAAACCGCGGGTCGACCGTTCGACGAGCCAGAACACGACCACGCCGAGTGCGATCGCCATGAGCAGCGAAGCGTTGACGCGCAGCTCAGGTACGAAGCGGGGGAAACGGGCGGACTCCTCGACCGATCTCGAGATCGGGTCGAGGCGGTCGGGACGCCTGAACAGCGTCGTCGAGATCAACCAGGCGCTCACGAGCAGCGCGATGTTGTTGAGCATGATCGTCGAGATGACCTCATGCGCCCCCGTGCGCGCCTTGAGGATGCCCGGCACCCACCCGTACGCCGCACCCGCCGCCATCCCCGCGAGGATCGCCAGCGGCAGGTGGATGATGAGCGGCAGGCCGGTGAGCGCGAAGCCGACGAAGCCCGCGGCCATGCCACCGGCGACGAGCTGACCCTCCGCCCCGATGTTGAACAGCCCGGCGCGCAGCGGCACGGCGACGGCGAGCCCGGTCAGGATCAGCGGCGTCGCGGAGACGAAGGTTTCCGACAGTTGTGAGCGGCCACCGAGTGATCCGCGCAGAAGTGCGGCGTAGGCGTCACTCACGCTCGCCCAAGCCAGCGAGAAGGTGTCGCTGGGACGGGCGGTGAAGTACCCGAGCGCCTCGCGTACGTGTCCCTCGGACAGGGCGATGATGAAGCCGCCGATCACCAACGCCGAGACGAACGCGAGGATCGTGACGACGACGCTGGTTCCGGTCAGCGCCGCGACGAGGCGCTGCGTGAAACTGGCTTCGAGGCCGATCGTGAACGCGTCGGCTTCGCGTTCGCGTGCCGCCTGGATCTCTTCACGGCGCCTGCGTTCCTCGTCGGGGACGTCAGACTCCTTCGGGCGCTCGTCGTGCAGTTCGTTGTCGGTCATGTCGACGCTCCGCTGCCCATGACGTCGTCGGGGTCCGCGCCCGCCATGAGCCGGCCGACGGCTTCCTTGGCCATCGGTGTGTCGAAGGGACCGACCAGGCGTCCGTGGAACATCACCGCGATCCGGTCAGCCAAGGCGAGGACCTCGTCGAGTTCGGAGGACACGAGCACGACCGCCGTGCCTTCGTCCCGTTTGGCGATCAGCTGCTTGTGGATGTACTCGATCGAGCCGACATCGATGCCACGGGTGGGCTGCGATGCCACGAGCAGGTCGATCTCCTGGTCGAACTCGCGAGCGACCACCAGCTTCTGCTGGTTTCCGCCCGAGAGGGTGCCGGCCGGGGTGGAGACCGACGGTGTGCGAACGTCGTAGGCTTCGACGAGCCGCTTGGCGTGCTCGGCGATCACGTCGAACTGCAGCGTCCCACGATGTGCGAACGGTTCGACGTCCCACAGGTTGAGCACGATGTTCTCTGCGACCGAGAACTCCGCGATGAGACCGTCGCGGCCCCGGTCCTCGGGAATGTGCCCGACACCGCCACGCAGGACTTCTTTGCGGGTCCGGCCGGCGACGGGCACGCCAGCGACCGTGACCGAGCCCGACGTGATCGGTTGGAGCCCGGTGACTGCGCGCACCAGCGGGGTCTGACCGTTGCCCTCCACGCCCGCGATCGCGAGGATCTCGCCGCGACGGACCTCGAACCCGACGTCGTCGACAGTCGTCTTGCCGGTGGAATCCTGGACGACGAGGTCACGCACGTCGAGGATCACCTCGGCGGGTCTCGCTTTCGGTTTGTCGATGACGAGGTCGACGGGCCGTCCGACCATCAGGTTCGCGAGTTCCTGTTCGCTCGCTTCGCGAGGATCGGCGGTCCCGACGAGCTTCCCTCGTCGCAGCACGCTCACCCGGTCCGCGATCGCCCGGTGCTCGCGAAGCTTGTGGGAGATGAAGATCACGGAGCGGCCGTCGGCGGTGAACCCGCGGATCGCCTCGAACAGGTCGTCGATTTCCTGCGGGGTGAGGACCGCCGTCGGCTCGTCGAGGATGAGCAGGCGTGCTTCGCGGTACAGCGCCTTGAGGATCTCGACCCGTTGCTGGATGCCGACGGGGAGTTCCTCGACGAGTGCGTCGGGGTCGACGGGCAGTCCGCTGCGCTCCGCCAGCGCGCGCACGTCCTCGGAGGCGCGTTGCCGGTCAAGACGTCCGAGCTGGCTGGTCTGTTCGACGCCAAGGACGATGTTCTCGGCCACGGTGAACACCGGGATAAGCATGAAGTGCTGGTGGACCATCCCGATGCCGAGATCGATCGCGTCGCCGGGGTCGGCGAGGCGTACAGGGCGGTCGTCGAGGAGGATCTCACCGTCGTCGGCGGTGTAGAGCCCGTACAGGATGTTCATGAGCGTCGACTTGCCCGCGCCGTTCTCGCCGAGAAGGCCGTGGACCTCGCCCGGTTCGACGACCAGGTCCACGTGGTCGTTGGCGATGACGCCCGGGAACCGCTTCGTGATGCCCCGCAGCTCGAGCTTCACCCGCTCCCTCCGTTCGTACTACGCGCACGCTATCGCGTCGATTCCGGACGCTGTCAGGGAACTTCGGTCCGAACCGCGTGACGTGTGTCCCTGTCGTGCCTGGACGGCGAGGAGGGGCGCCCGGCGTACGCGGGCGCCCCTCCTCGTGTACGCCCGGCATGGGCGATTGCTTCCGAGGTGGTAGTCCCCGGGGTTGGGTGGTGATGCCTGACCGAGCCGATGGCAACGGCGGCATCGTGAGGTGTCGGGGGGAGGAAGC
>JBJHAX010000054.1:1382-12991 GCA_050480705.1 Nitriliruptoraceae bacterium | reverse complement strand
ACCCACCAGTTCGCCGACGGCTTCCTGCTCGACGCGTACGTGACCCGCACCGGGCCCCGCAGCCTCGCGTTTTCTCCCGACGGCGACCGGCTGGCAGTCGGCATCGCCTTGTACGGCGCGCACGTGTTCGACACGTCGACCGGCGAAGAGGTCGCCACCGTCGGCGAGGGATACGACACCTACCTCGCCTACGCACCCGGCGGGGAGCTGATCGCGCTCGGCAACCGTGGTGGCGCGGTCAGCATCGTCGACACGAATGATGTCGCCGTCGTCGACACGCTCGAGGTGGCCGGCGCGGATGCGGTCGCCGCGGTGGCGTTCGACGCCACGGGCGGGCTGCTCGCCGTCACACATTTCGACTGCACGGTTCGCGCCTGGGACCTCGGCTCGTCGGCGGTCGTCCACGAACTCGAGCTCGAGACGGGCGACGGTTCCTGCGGGCTGTCAACTGCGGCGTTCGCGTTCACTCCTGATGGCGCACAGATGGTCGGCGCCGTACGCATCGACGGTGCGCACATGCTGCGTGTGTGGTCGACGACCGACGGCGCGATCGAGGGCGAGTTCGCGGTCGCTGAACGCGTGCGTGACCTCTCCTTCTCCCCCGACGGCCGTTTGCTCGCGGTGGCCGGCAACGCTGCGACACAGATCGTCGACGTCGAACGCCAGCAGGTCCGTTTCACGATCGACGAGGTGGCTGCAGCAGGTCTGCATGCCCGTCCGACCTCGACGGCGTTCGGCCACGACGGCGGCCATGTCGCGTTCGGCTGGAGCGACGGCACGGTCGACGTGTGGCGGCTCGACGGCGCGGAGGAACTCGTCGCGCCGCCTCGGCCCGTGTGCGAACCGTTGCCGCTGCCGGGCGACGTGCTCTTCGACACGGGCAGCGCCGTGCTGCTGGCCGGCGCCGATGCGTCGCTGAGCGAACTGGCGCACCACCTCGCGGACGACACGCCTGACGCGACGTTGACCTTCGTGGGCCACACCGACAGCCGGGGGGACGCCGCATCCAACCTGCAGTTGTCACGTGACCGGGCGGCCGCGGTGGCCGACTGGTTCACCGACTGGATGGAGGCCAACGGCGTCGACGGCTGGACGCTCGACACCGACGGCCGCGGCGCTGGCGAGTTGAAGGTCGACGACGTCGACGGCGACGGGCGCTTCCTCGAAGGCGCCGGTGCGATCAACCGGCGGGTCGAGATCGAGATCGACGCGCCAGGGTGCCCGTGACACGCGCGGTGCCCACGGCTGCGGGCGGCGTCGGCGTCATGCCGCGCCGCCCGACACTGCCGGCAGGATGAGCACGTCAGCGTCGTCGTGGAGCGCCGCCGTCACCCCGGTGCGTCTCGCGACCGGATCGCCGTCCACGAAGACGTTCACATGGGGACGCAGCAGGCCCATCTCGTCGCGTATGCGGCGCTCGACCGCCGGGTAGCGGGCGGCCAGCACGTCGAGGACGTCGCCGACATCAGCGTCGTCGGGCAGGTCGACGTCGAGCTCGGCATCCCCGTCGGCGTAGGTCCGAAGGGCCGCCCCGAGCCGCACGGTCACCTGCACGGCGTGGCGCTCACGTGATGGTGGCGGCCCGAACGCAGAACACGTCGGGCAGGTGGCGGGCGATCTCGGTCCAGGTGTCCCCTTCGTCGGAGCTGGCGTACACGCACCCGTCACGGGTGCCGAGATAGACGCCAGCCGGGTCCTGGTCGTCGACCGTCATCGCGTCACGCAGCACCGCCGCGTAGAACGGCGCGTCGGGCAGGCCGTCGGTCAGCGCCTCCCATGTCGCACCGCCGTCACGGGTGCGGTGCACCGCACATCGCGCCTCGGGGGGCACGCGACCCTGCTCGGCGTCGACGGGGAACACCCAGGCGGTGTCGGCTGTACGCGGATGAGCGACGATCGGGAACCCGAAGTCGCTCGGCAGCCCGTCGTCGATCGCCTTCCAGGTCGCGCCATCGTCGGTCGAGCGGTAGACGCCGCCGTGATGCTGGGTGACCAGCGTCTCGGGGACCACGGCATCGCGTGCGACCTTGTGGATGCAGAACCCCCACGGTGGCGGTGGTTCGGGCTGGTAGTCGGCGGTGATCCCGTCGTTGGACGCCACCCAACTGTCGCCTCCGTCGACGGAGCGGTACACGCCGCCGGTCGACATCCCGACCGTGATGCGCTGCGCGTCAGTCGGGTGCGGCAGGATCGTGTGCACCATCTGGCCACCGCCACCGGGCTGCCAGTTCTCGCGGTGCGGGTGGTCCCACAGCCCGCGCACCAGCGAGAACGTTGCACCGCCATCGTCGCTTCGCCATAACGCCGAAGGTTCGGTTCCCGCCCACACCACTCCCGGGCGCTTCGTGCTGTCGGGGGTGATCTGCCAGACGTTGGCGATGGCTGCGCCGGTGTCCTCGGGGAATGCGAGCGGCGCATGTTCGGGATCGTGCCAACTGCCGCCGAGGTCGTCGGAGCGCACCAGGAACGGCCCGAAGAACCAGCTCGCACCGCCGGCGAACAGCCGTGGCGTGTCACCCCGGGTGTCGATCGCGACCGAACTGACCCCTTCGTTGGGCAGTGCGGGGCCTTCGAGTTGCCAGGTTCGCCGGTCCTCGCTCGTGGCGATGAAGAGCCCCTTGCGCGTCCCGATGAGCACCAGCGTCATCATGGTCATCTCGTCTCGTCGTTTCGCCACGTCGCCGACCCGCGCGGGCCGTCGTCAGGGTTGACGCACGGGCAGGATCAGATTCATCGGTCATCCACCATGTGGCGCGTGACTGTCGAGTTCCAGTGGCAGACCGAACATGGGAAACCAGCGCTCGACATCGAGGAAGGCGTTGCATGCGACGATGCGGCCCTGAGCGATCTCGATGACCTGCAACGCCCAGGCGCGGTGCTGCCCGCTGGGTCCGCTCGGCCGGTACTGCCCCCAGGCGGGTGTGCCGTTCGCGACCGTGGGGAGCAGCCGGGACCCGCGGCATTCGGCACCGGGCCCGAGCATCCAGCCGACGACTTCGTCGCGCCCCTGCAGCCACAGCTCGTAGGGCGGCATGGACTGGATGGCGTCCTCGTGGAGCAGCGAGGCGAACAGCTCCATGTCGTAGCGTTCGAAGGCGTCGACGAACCGGTCGAGCAACTCACGCTGCTCGGCGTCGAGTTCGTCGAGCACGTCGGTATGGCGGATCGGGTGGTCGGCGAGCGTCGCTCGGGCACGCTGCAGCGCGCTGTTGACCGCTGCGACACTGGTGTCGAGTAGTGCGGCGACGTCAGCGGCAGGCCACCGCAGCACGTCGCACAGCAGCAGGACGGCTCGTTGGCGGGCCGGCAGCAGCTGCAGCGCGGCGACGAACGCGAGCCGGATCGTGTCGCGCTGCGCGGCGAGTTCGGCCGGATCCTCCGCCGTCGTCACGAGGTGGTCGGGCACGGGCTCGAGCCAGGTGTCCTGTGGTGCACGGGTCAATTGCGCCGTCGCGACCGTCGACGCCGGTGCGAGTTCAATCGGACGCGCCCGGCGCTTGCGACCGCGCAGCATGTCGATACACACATTGGTTGCGATGCGGTACAGCCAGGTGCGAAGCGAGGCGCGCCCATCGAAACCGTCGGCGCCCCGCCAGGCACGCTGCATCGCTTCCTGCACGGCATCGTCGGCGTCGAAGGCCGATCCGAGCATCCGGTAGCAGTACCCGGTCAGCTCCCGCCGATACGACTCGAGCTGGGTCTCGAATCCGCCTGGTTGATCCCCGCCGGTCGTGGATGGCGCCGAGGTCGGTGCCGCCTTCGACATGTCACTCCCCTGTGGGCGCCCGGCGTGTCGAGCTGCCGGGCGAGCGATCCTTCGCACCGGGGTCCGGCCTCCCGCGTGCGCACAACCCGTGATCCCTGCCAACCTATTGCGCAGTGTGGCGGATGTCGCCCGTCGTTGCCCCTCGCGCCGGCGTGGATCAATCCCTACGTTGCACCCATGGAGCCCACTGCGATCACCCTTGTCAGCCAGCTGATCAACGACGCACGGACGCGCTTCGGCGTGTCGCAGGTCGCCTCGCTCGCCGTCGACCGGGAGCTGCTGGATCGGGCGATGGATCACGTCCTGTCGGTCGGTGGCGAGGTGACCCTCGACACGTGCGTCGTCGACGGCGTCGAGATCCGCGAACTGCCCGACGGACAGGGAGATCCGCTCGCCTACCTGCACGGCGACGTCGACCCCTACCCGCTCCGAGGCGATGACCCCGACCAGGCGGACACCTGATCGTGAAGGCTGGCGAGCGCCGGGTCGGGCTCGCGGAGACAACGCATGCGCATGACCGCACGGTTCTGGGACCGCATGTACCGGCGGTCTCCCTCATGGGATCTCGATCGGCCTGATCCGCTGCTTCTCACGGCCCTCGAATCACGCGGGATACACGGTCCCGGCCGTGCGCTCGACGTCGGCTGCGGCACCGGCGACAACATCGTCGCCCTGGCCCGACTCGGTTTCGACGCCACCGGCATCGATCTCGCACCTCGCGCGCTGGCACGCGCGCGCGCCAAATTCGAAGCTGCAGGTGTGCAGGCCACGTTGCTGCAAGGCGACGTGACGGATCTCGATACGCAACTGGGAACCTTCGACGTCGTCGTGGATCGCGGATTGCTGATGAGTCTGTTCGGCGAGCGTGCACGCACCGCCTACGCCGAACGCCTCACGGCGTTGGTCGCGCCCGGCGGCGGCATGTACCAGCACCAGTGGGAGCTACCCGGTCATCCCCGCATGCTGTCACCAGGCTGGCTCGCAGCGACAACACGTGGCGTGGTGGCCACACCCGGCGAGGTCGAACGCCGCTTCGGGGAAGCGTTCCACGTCGAGCGCCTGCATCGCTCGATCGAATCGACCGCGGATCCGGGAATCCGGCGTATGGGCATCCGAGAGGTCGCCGTCAGCGCCTACTGGCTCACGCGGCGTTCCAGAGGGGCCTGAGGACTCCGGCTCCCGGTCGCCTTCGTCACTGTGCGTGGCTGCTCCATCCGGGTTGGTGGCGAGCTCACGGCAGGTTGCCTACGGTGGCGGATTCACGTTCCTCATCGACCACGACACGACGCCAGCCAGCTCCCTGAGCAATGGAGGTACCCATGCTGCGCACCACCCGCCGCCAGTTCGGTCTCGTGGTGTTCACCGCCCTGTCCATCATCTTCAACGCCTGTGCCAGCGACGAGGAAGAAGACAACGGAGGTCTCGCGGTCGTCGACACCGGCGCCGAAGATGACGCTGACGGCGCCGAAGAGTCCGGCGCGCCGGACGAGGCCGATGCGTCCGAGGACGCCGAGGAAGACCCGAACGGCAACGGTGTCACGCCCGAGGAGGCACTCGCTCAGCTCGACGGTGACGTTGGCGCCGTCCAGGTCGTCTACGAGTGGCACGACGCCCAGGCTTCAGGATCCGCCCAGCTGACGATCGCACACAGCCCGCCAGACAAGGTCTACCGGGTCGACACGCCCGAGGGCACCTTCCAGGCGATCTACGGCTCCACGAACGTGATGTGCGTCAACGCTCCTGGCGAAGGCTGGCAGTGCCTGCCGGGCGACGTCAGCGCCATGGCGGGACAGGACCCGTTCCAGAACATCTTCGACAACGAGGATCTCGCCGCATTGGGGCTCGACCCGGCGACGACCGACGTCACCACTGACGAGATTCTCGGACGCTCCGTGATCTGCATTCACACCGACGGCGTCCCGACGGTCAGCAACATCGAGTTCTGCCTCGACCGTGAGACCGGCGTGATGCTGCGCAACAACGCGGTGACCGACGAAGGCCCGTACTCGATCGAAGCGATCTCGATCAGCGACCCGGACCCGTCGCTGTTCGAACCGCCTGCTGAGGTGATGCAGATTCCCACCGGCTGACCGGCAGCGTCCACAGACACGTCGAGGGCCGCGTCGCGCTTCGTTCACGCGACGCGGCCCTGTCGTTGTGGCAGGATCCGTCGACGGCGTGAACGGGACGCACGATGCCGATGCCTCGATGGTGGACGCGGATCAACAGGCGGGTGTTCAACCCCCTCGAACTGCGGCGCGGTGCGCGGCCCGTGCTGACCCACGTCGGACGCATCTCGGGCGCGTTGCACCGCACGCCGCTCGATGCACACCCCGTCGAAGGCGGATACGTCTTCATCCTCGTCTACAGCTCACAATCCGACTGGGTCCGCAATGTGCTGGCAGCCGGCAGCGCCACCTTGCGTATCGACGGACGAGACGTCGAACTCACCTCCCCGCGACTGATCTCCGACGAGGAAATGTGGGGCGCCGTCAGTGAAGGAGTTCGGCGTCCGCCGCGCATCCTGCGCATCAGCGAGTACCTGCGCATGGACCTGCTCGACCCGTCATGAACGACACCGACCAGCTGTGAATCGCCCGACGGCACGATGCGCGAGGGCCAAACGTCAAGGATGTCAGCCGACGAGGCCGAGTTGCAGCGCTACGGCGGTCGCGTCGAAGTAGCCGCGCTCCTCGGCCACGAACCCGTCGGCGTCGAGTGTCCAGAACACGCCTGACTCGAAGCTGATGCGTTCGCCGGTCGGTTCGACGATCGTGCCGTCAGGCATCGGCATCGGGCCGTCATGGGTCATCTTCACGTCGACGATGAAGGCCATCCGATCACCCGAGGTGATCACCGGACTCGCCAATGTCCATGTGACGTCGGAGAACGAACCCCAGATACCCCCGATCATCGCCTGGATCCCGGCGCGGCCCTTGGTGGGTTCCGGAAAGAACGGATCATGCAGCACTCCGTCGTCCGCGAACACGGACGCGTACTTCGCCGCGTCGCGCTCATTGAAACCGTCAATAGCCGTGCTCACAGGGTCCTGGGGCGCCATCCGCGCATCCTTTCGACGATGACAACGAGCTCACTGCGGTCGCGTGAGGCCGGACGGGCAGTGTCTCGCGAGCGCAGACGCACGTCCGTACCAGAAGTCTGGTAGAAGATGGGTCGCCATCCGGCGGCACCAGGGAAGGCCGTCTCGCCGTGCCAGGACTCAGGGTCAGCGCGTACGCCAGACAGCAGTCGCTGGAGAACATCCGGCGGCTCGCTCGCCGAGGGCTGGACGTCGCTTCGTTCCTCTCGCAGGCGGCCGTGACACTCGATCGTGCCGTGCCCACCGACGTGGACATGTTGCCGTCTCCGACCTGGATGACGCTCGATCCAGCATCGCTGCTGGTCACGAGCATGTACGCCAACGGATGCGAGGTCCCGGTCGAGGAGGTCATGGAGCTCGAGTACGCCTCCTCGATGGCGAGCAATCGCGTGTGCGACGTGGTGCGCAACCCTCGCGGTGTCCAGACCTCGCACGAGATCGTCGCGGCAGACGCCGGTGGCGCCCCCGAGTACGTCGAGCTGCTGCATTCGATGGGCGTGCATCACGAGGTACTTGTGGCGCTGAGGACCGTGCGAGGGGAGCACTGGGGCGCGGTCTACCTGGTTCGCGGACCCGATCGACCTGCGTTCGGTTCCGACGAGCTCGATTTTCTCACTGCGGTGGCTCCCCACCTGGCCGAAGGCATCCGGCGCGGGCTGGTCCTGGGTGAGGCGGCCGAACCCGAAGGTCCTGATGCGCCGGGCGTCGTCGTCCTTGACGAGACGCTTGCACCCGAATCGTTCACCCCTGGCGCACAGAGCTGGCTCGCGGATCTCCCCGCGCCCGAACGAGGTGATCTGCCGGCAGCCGTGCTGTCCGTCGCCCAGGTCACACTCGCAGGTCGGGGCGATGACCGCAGCAGGGCGGCGGCGTCCGCGCGCGTCTTCTCGCACGCACGAGGATGGGTCGTGCTGCACGGGCAGGCGCTCGCCGGCGACGATGCGCGACGCGTCGCGGTCACGATCCAGCCCGCCGGGGCGGAGCGGATCACGCCGTTGCTCATGGCCGCGTTCGAGCTGACCGCACGCGAGGAGGAGGTCACCCGCCACGTGTTGCGTGGTGATTCGACCACGCAAATCGCCGAGGCGCTGTTCGTCTCCCCCTACACCGTGCAAGAACACCTCAAGCGCGTCTTCGAGAAAACCGGCGTGCGCAGCCGCCGTGAACTCGTCACTCGCGTGTTCGCCCGCCATTACAGGGCCCGTGTCACCGACAACGATGCACGGGTCAAGGTGCAGCGGCCGATCCGCGGCGGCCCCATCCCCGAGCCTTCAGCGCACGCACAGCTCGGTGCCGACACGCAAGACTGAGCACGACCCCCACGCCACCGCGACGGAGACGACGTCCATGGCCGACGAACCACGCCTGTTGTCGGGCGGTAACCCGCAGATCCCCAAGGGCGACGGCGATGCGCCGGTGCAGGCCTACATCGCCGCCATGCCGGGATGGAAGCGCGATGTGGGCCGCCGCATCGACGAGCTCGTGGTGCGCCACGTGCCGGACGTCAAGAAGGCCGTGCGCTGGAACTCACCCTGGTACGGCGTGGAGGATCACGGCTGGTTTGTGACCTTCCACTGTTTCACGAAGTACATCAAGGTGACGTTCATGAACGGCGCCCACCTCGATCCCGTGCCGCCGGTGGCTTCGAAGGACGAGGACGCCCGCTACTTCCACGTGTTCGAGGACGATGAGTTCGACGAGCAGCTTCTTGGCGACTGGGTCACCCAGTCTTCGAAGCTTCCCGGCTGGGACGGTTTCTGAGGCATCCCTGTGTGCTGTGACGATGCGCCGTCGCAGCACACCGCCATGCCCGTCCGGCTCAGCCGCCGGTATCAGCCGCGTTTCGTGCGGCGCGCGCCTGCCCCGTTGCCCTGCGCAGCGGTGCCACGAGCGTTCGATCCTTGACCGCCTCGACCACTGGTGCGCGAACCGCCCCCATGCGAACCGCCACCACGCGAACTGCCACGTGCCCCTCCACCACGCGAGCCACTACGTGACCCACCGTTCCGGCGCGGCCCACCGGCCCTGTTGGCAGTGCGGGTCTTGTTGCCGGACGTCGCGACACGGTTCGGTGCAGGCAACTCGTCGAGCGACAGCATGTTCATGTCGAGCGTGTGGAGCCCTTCGGGGAGTTGCAGCGAACGCTGGAGCTTCTGAACGTCGTTGGTCTCCTCGGCGCTGACGAGCGAGACAACGAGCCCTTCGGCGCCGGCGCGGCCGGTCCGCCCTGACCGATGCACGTAGTCCTTGCCCGTCGCGGGCTGGTCGTAGTGGACGACGGTCGCGACGTTGTCGACGTGAATCCCCCGCGCTGCGACATCGGTGGCGACGAGCGTGCCGACGCGCCCTTCGGAGAAGCGGGCCAGCGCCCGTTCGCGCTGACTCTGGCTTCGGTCACCGTGGATTGCGGCGGTCTCGACCCCGTCCTGGCGTAGCTGCCGTGCCAGACGGTCGGCTCCGTGCTTGGTTCGTGTGAACACGATCGCCGGCCCGGTGCGTTGCACGATCTCGGCGGTGAGACGGCGACGGTCCGCGCGCTCCGCGGGCCAGAAGACGTGACGCACGTCCCCGCGTGCCTCCTCGGGAGAAGTGAACACGTGGCGGGCGGGATCGCGCTGATAGTGGCGTACCAGTACGTCGACGTCGCCATCGAGTGTGGCGCTGAACAGCAGCGTCTGCCGTTCGGGGCGCGTCTGCTCGAGGAGGCGCTTGACGACCGGGAGGAATCCCATGTCGGCCATCCGGTCAGCTTCGTCGAGCACCACGAGATCGACATCGCCCAGCGAGATCGCCTGGCGGTCGATCAGGTCCTCCAGGCGGCCGGGCGTCGCTACGGCGATGTCGACGCGTCCGCGCAACCGCTGCAGGTCACGTTTGATGTTCGTGCCGCCGTAGAACGTCGCCACCTTGCGGCGGGTGACCTGCACCAGCGGGTCGAGCACCCCACGCACCTGGGCAGCCAGCTCGCGGGTCGGCACCAGCACGAGGGCGCGAGGACGGCCGGGCTGTGCTCGCTGAACGGACATGGCCAACGGCAGCGAGAAGGCAAGCGTCTTGCCCGAACCCGTCGGCGCTTTCCCGCACAGGTCGCGGCCGGCGAGGGCATCCGCCAATGTCAGCGACTGGATGGGGAAGGGAGCGGTGATGCCGAGTTCGGCCAGGCGTTGGGTCAGCTCGGCGGGGACGCCGAGTTCGGTGAACGTGGTGGTCATGCGTGGTACTCCGATGCCCGCCCCGATGGGCGGAATGGTTCGCGGTTGGGACACGTCCGTGGATCGCCACGGGCGCGTGCACGTGAGACCGCGAGGCAGGGGCATCACGATCGCTGGTGCGTGGTGAACACGCAGCCGGCAGCAGAAGGTGGCGCGGGGGACCGCGGGCCCTCGATCAGACCGAGAGGTTCGCCGCTGCGGTTGATCCGATCTGCGAATGCAACCAACGGGCGAGAACGTGTTCCGGCGCGGATCAGGCCGCGCCGTGCAAGACACGGTAGCACCTCACCAGGCGACTCTTCGCACCTGCGCCACGGCGGCGCCAGGCTGCCGCGCTTCAGTCGGCTTCGCGGTCGTCGACAGCACTGGCGTGTCGCGCGGCTTCGTCGGGTTCGGGCAGCGGGACATCCACGAGAACCGGACGCTGACGCTGGTGCTCGGACAGCAGGTCTCCAAGCCGTGGCAACCAGGTGTCGAGCACGGGCGCGAAGAGCGTCATGACCTCGCGCAGGGCCGGCTCGTCCTCGGCGCTCGGCGCCGCCAGCGCTTTGCTGACGATCACGCCACCGTCGGCCGGCGTCACCTCATCGGTCACGACGAACTTTGCACCGTTGGGAAACGCACCGCGGCTGGTGACGTACGACGGCGGCCGCCAGTCGAGAATCTCCATGTCGACGGACTCGTCTCCGTGCACGCAGTGGGTGAGCGTCCCGGCGCCACGCCGGCCACCCTCCCCCGGTGTCTCGGTGATGCGTTCGAATCCGGACTCCCACGCGATCTTGAAGGTCGGGTCGGTCAGCCACTGCCACGCGAGAGCGGGTTCGGCACCTGCGATGAATATCTCGCTCGACCAGATCGCGTCCTCTCGCTCGACGTGGGCCCGGGTCTCGGCGTCGATGCGATGCCACACCGCGGTCAGGTCGTGCACCCACCCGGCGATCTCGCCCACGTCGTCGTAGTGCTCGACATGGCGGCGCATTCCCAGCAGGGCCGGGTCGAGTGTCGTGGTCTCCAGGCACGCATCGGTGAACAGCGCGTAGGCATCGGTGGCAAGCGTCGTCGTGATCGTGTTCTTGAGCAGCCGGTGCGTGACGATGACGTCCGGGCCGACCAGTTCGACGGTTCCGAGCATCTCCTGGCGGACGACGCTGCCGTGGTGGACGACGATCTTGAGGTCGAGTTCGGGCACTCTCGCGCAGGCATCGCACGCACAGCTTGACGTCTGTCCGATCGTGCGCAGTCGCCGACGAAACGCGATGTAGCTGGCCTCGAAGAGGTCGAGCAACATCGACCCGTCGATGACGTCGATGGGTGCGTACAGCAGCACCGCATCACCCTCGAGCTTTGCGACGTGGAACGTCGGGCGCAGCGGTGCGACGATCGCCTGGAGCAGGTCGGCGATGATGTCCTGTGCGTGGGCGAGTTCGACGCCTGACAGGTAGGCGGTGTAGCCCGACAGGTCGACGATCGCCAGGCACGTCGATTCGGGTTCACGCATGTCCCGTTCCTGGCTGGTGCGCAACGCTAGTTC
>JBJHAX010000054.1:0-1372 GCA_050480705.1 Nitriliruptoraceae bacterium | reverse complement strand
GCCGGAGAGTCGGCCCGAGAGCCCGCAGCGGGTCGGTGACACGGCAGTCGTACGGTGAACGTCGTGTGTCCGGGTCGCGAGACGACGTCCAGGCTGCCGTGGTGCTCCTTGACGACGATCCGGTGCGTCGTCGACAACCCCAGGCCGGTGCCGCTGCCAGGGGGCTTGGTGGTGAAGAACGCATCGAAGATCTTGCGCTGCGTCTCCTCGGGTATCCCCGGGCCGTTGTCGGTGACCTCGACGATCACCTCGTCGTCGGTGGCCCGGGCAGCGAGGCTGAGCTTCGGCTGCACGTCGGCGCCGGCTCCGTGATGCGTCCCTTCGGACGCTTCCGCGAGTGCGTCGGCGGCGTTGTCGATCAGGTTGGTCCACACCTGGTTGATGTCGCCGCCGACCGCGGTGATCGTCGGAAGCCCCTCCTGGTAGTCGCGCTCGACGACGATGCCGCCGAGCTTGTGGGCGAGCAGCACCAGCGTCGACTCCAAGCCGTCGACGACGTCGACGTCCTGGATCGGTGCACGGTCCAGGTACGCGTAGCCCTTCAACGCGCGCACGATGTGTGACAAGCGCCCTGCCGCATCCGTGATGCCGCGCAGCAAGGCCTGGACGTCGCTCGCGACAGCCGCGAACGCCACCGCATCGGCGAGAACGCCTGCGTCGACGAAGCCACCCGACGTTTCGTCTGTGGCTCCTCGTGCGCCATCGGTCGCGGTGATCTGCGCCCGTGCGGCCGTCTCCAGCGCATCGAGAACATCGAAACCCGGAGGAGGCCCTTCGCTGAGCATCCGCAGCAGGGATTCACGCGCGTCCCGATCCTCGATCCGCTCGGCAAGCAGTTCCAACAATTCGTCGCCGGGTTCGCGGAGACAACAGTCTTCCCGCAGGGCATCGATCAAGCGTTTCTCGTTCCCCAGCGGGGTGCTGACGCGGGTGGAACCGTCGCTGCCCAGCCTGGTCACGATCCGGGAAGCTAGCCGGTCACAATTCATCGGCCAAACCCCCAACGCGTCGCCGACCTGATAGGTCAACCCCGAACCTTCAAGATCGATCACCACATGGCGAACATCCTTTTGGGAACCGTCCCCGGTCAGCTTCCTCGATTCGACAAATTTCGCCGGAAACGGGTGGTTGCGGCTGTAGCCGTTCGCTGCGGTCGGAGCGGTCGCCGTTGCACGGCCGTTGCCATTGCCGCCGTTCGAACTGTGGCCGTTGGTCGCCGCTGTTCTGTCGCTCCCGCCGGCGTTTCCGGCTTCGCTGCCGTCTTTGAGCAGCAGTTTGACCATCTGCTTGGTTTCCCGGCCGCCGGGGCTGCACAGCGTCAGATTCTTCTCGGTTCCCGAGGCGATCGCTTCGGCATACGTCTTACAGACAT
>JBJHAX010000053.1:0-13959 GCA_050480705.1 Nitriliruptoraceae bacterium | reverse complement strand
TGCCACCTCGTCGTGGCTGCCTCCGCGCAAGCACTGTGCGAGCGCCGAATGCTCGGAATCGACCGGGACCAGGTACGAGGCGCGCCCGCCCGCAGCGTCGGCAGCGGCGGTGACCAGCGCGCCACCCACGATCAGGCTCTCCTTGTTGGCCAGCGCCACGGCGTTGCCCGCATCCAGCGCTGCGAGTGTCGAGGCCAGACCGGCTGCTCCCGTGATGGCGTTGAGCACCACGTCGGCGTCGCCCGCGGCGAGCTCAGCGACACCGTCCGAGCCACCGAGCACGTCGAGGTCGGCGTGCTGCCCGGCGAGGTCGCGCGCGGCGTCGGCATCGGCCAGAGCGACACGTCGAACCCCGAACTCGTGCGCCTGCGCGGCCAGGGCGCCGGCGTCGCTGCCCGCACCGAGGCCGACGAGGCGGAAACGCTCACCGTGGGTACGCACGACGTCCAGCGCCTGCCGGCCGATCGATCCGGTCGACCCGAGGATCACGACGTCGCGGGTCATCGCGCGGTCTCCACGACACCGCGACGAGCGTCGACCCGCTGGTCGGCTCCGTCGGCAACCGGCAGGCGGGTCCCAGCGCCGAGCGTGTAGGCCGCGAGCAGCTGGCCACATGCTGCGTCTGCGTCCCGGCCGCGTGTGTCGCGCAGTGTGATCTCGGCGCCGGCGGCACGAACACGGTCGACGAACCTGCGCATGCGCCCCGGATCGGGCTCACGCCAGGAGACACCGGGCGTGGGGTTCATCGGGATGACGTTCACGTGCGCACGCAACCGCCGGGCGATGCCGGCGAGTGCCCGAGCCTGATCGTCACCGTCGTTGACGTCACCGATGAGGCACCATTCGAGGCTCACGCGCCGACCCGTGCGATCCCGATGCTCACGCGCCGCGCGTTCGACCTGCGCGAGCGGGTGCACGGTGTTGATGGGAACGAGGACGTCGCGCAGCTCATCGGTGGCGGCATGCAGGCTCACCGCGAGGGTGACCGGATGGCCCGATGCGGCCAGCCGCCGCATACCGGGAACCAACCCGACGGTCGACACGGTGATGGCTCGTGCGGACAGGCCAAGTCCACGCTCGTCGCGCAGCACACCAACGCTTGCGAGGGTCGCAGTGAGGTTCGCGAGCGGCTCCCCCATGCCCATGTAGACCACGTTGGTGACACGCGGAGCCGAGGCCGACGACGCATCGGCTTCGTCGCGCAACGCCTCGTTCGCGAGCATGACCTGGCGAACAATCTCGCCGGTCGTCAGTTGACGACGCAGGCCAGCCTGGCCCGTCGCACAGAAGGGGCATCCCATCGCGCAGCCGGCCTGCGTCGAGATGCACACGGTCGTCCGCCGCGGATAGCGCATCACCACCGTCTCGACAGCCTCTGCGTCCGGGAAACGCACGAGCAGCTTCAGCGTCGCCCCCGCGTCGGATCGGCGACGTTCGACGACCTCAGCGCTGGTGGTGGCGATGCGTGATGCGAGGATCTCGCGCAGCCGTGCGGGCAGGTCGGTCATCCGGGTCGGATCGTCCACGCCCCGCGCGAGCCACGCCCGCAGCTGCCCGGTCCGGTACGCGGGTTCGCCGAGACGCGCGAACAACGTGTCGAGTTCGTCGTCGCTCGACACGTAGGGATCACGCAGATCGGGGTCCGAGGTCACGCGAAGACTTCCTGCCAGTTGCTCACGAGCGTACGTCAGCCGCACCACGTCGCGGTCGCCTCCGAAGGTTCAGACGACAAGTTCGACGACGTAGAAGCCGACGGGAAGCGCCACGAGAATGCCGTCGACGCGGTCGAGGATCCCACCGTGGCCGGGAAGGACCTCCCCGAGGTCTTTCACGCCGACGTCGCGCTTGATCATCGACTCGACGAGGTCGCCGCCGAACGCCGCGACGGCGCAGGCGAAGGCGACGATGCCGCCGGTGAGGATCGTGAACGGCCCGTCGAGGAACGGCAGCCCCGCCGCTCCTGCGACCGTCGCGGTGACCACGCCCCCGGCGAGTCCTTCCCAGGTCTTGTTGGGGCTGAGCACCGGCGCGATCTTGTGCCGTCCGAACTTCACGCCGACGGCGAACGCTCCGACGTCGCTGAGCACCGCCGCACCGACCACCGCCAGGACGATGGCGACACCGCCCGAGGGACGGTTGATCAGCAGCACGGCGAACGACGCCAGGAATCCGACCCACAGGCCGAACAGAACCGTGGCGCCCGCCGAGCGCAGGACCCGGGTTCGCAGCGGGTCGGCCGCGTGCCAGACGAACGCGCCGGCGACGAGCACGAGCACACCGAGGATCTGTCCGGCGTGACGCGCCTGGTACGCGCCGAAGAGCATCACGAATGTCGCCACGATCAGCACCGGCACGTCGATCCGGTGGCCGACCGTCGCCAGCACCCGGCGTGTCTCGGCGTACGCGATCGTCGTCAGCAGGCCGATGGCGACGGTGAACGCGATCGCGTTGTAGAACAGGGCGCCGAGGAAGATCGCAGCGAGTCCGATGCCCACCGCGATCGCAAGCGGCAGGTTGCGTCCGCTGCCCCGCCGTTCGGCGCGTTCGAGGCGACGCGCCTGCCGCTTCGTGCTGCGAGGTGTCTCACGCCGTGGCTTGCGGCGATGCCGCCTGCGCCGACCACGCCGGCGCCGCGACGCCGCCTGCCCGCGGCCGCTGCCGTGGGATTCCTCCGAGCTGCCGGTCCCGCCACCGGCTTCGTCACCGGCCTCGGCCGTCGTCGTGACACCGCCTGCCCCATCGCGATCGCCGTCGTCGCTCGCGCCACCCTCGGTCGCGTCAGCACTCCCGGCCGTATCGTCGTCCACGGCGTGCTGGTCGGCGTCGCCCGTGTCGCCGCGCATGGCCCCGGAGGGTTCACGCACCGCACCATCGGCCCGCCGACGTCGTCGACGGTCGCGGTCGCGGCGGGCTGCAGCTGCCACTGGTTTCCCTCGGGAACGAAATCGGTGCGACGCGAGGTCAGACCTCGAGCAGTTCCTGTTCCTTGTGCTCGAGTGCCTTGTCGATCGCAGCGACGTGCTTGCCGGTCAGGTCCTCAAGTTGCTTGGTGTGGCGCTCACGCTCATCGGCGCCCACCTCGCCGTCGTCCTCGAGTTTCTGCATCGCTTCGCGAGCGGAGCGGCGAACGTTGCGCACCGCGACCTTGCCGTCCTCTGCGGCCGTCTTGGCGAGCTTGATGAAGTCCCGGCGGCGTTCCTCGGTCAGCTCCGGGAAGACACATCTGATCGTCGAACCGTCGCTTGCCGGGTTGAGGCCGAGATCAGATTCGCGGATGGCGCGCTCGATCTGTTCGACCGATCCCTTGTCGAACGGATTGACGACGAGGATGCGCGGCTCCGGTACCGAGAAGTTCGCGAGCTGCTGCAGCGGCGTCGGCGTCCCGTAGTAGTCGACCATGATCCTGTTGAGCAGCTGAGGGTTCGCGCGTCCGGTGCGGATCGTCGCGAAATCATCCGTCACCTTGTCGACGGCCTGACTCATGCGGCGACCGGCGTCCTGCACGATCGATTCGAGACTCATCGCGTCTGCACTCCTCGTCGCGTGGTCGCGTCGTGGTCCATCCCGCAGGGTCGCGTCAGCCGCCGGCAACGGCCGAGGCCGGCGGACGGACGATGGTGCCGACCGCCTCGCCACGAACGACACTGCGGATGTTGCCTTCACGCAGCAGCTCGAACACCACGATGGGCAGCCCGTTGTCCATGCACAGCGAGATCGCCGTGGCGTCCATGACCCTCAGGCCCTGGTTGAGGACGGCCAGGAAGTCGATCTCGTCGTAGCGCACGGCGTCGCCGTCCACGGCCGGGTCGCGGTCGTACACACCGTCGACCTGGGTTCCCTTGAGGATCGCGTCGGCATCGATCTCGAGTGCACGCTGCGCAGCGGTCGTATCGGTCGTGAAGTACGGCGCGCCGAGGCCCGCGGCGAAGATGACCACGCGCCCCTTCTCGAGATGCCGCACGGCACGGCGGCGGATGTAGGGCTCGGCGAGCGCCTGCATCGCGATCGCGGTCTGCACCCGGGTCTCGACACCGGCCTTCTCGATGGCGTCCTGAAGCGCCAGGGCGTTGATCACCGTGGCGAGCATCCCCATGTGGTCGGCGCTCGAGCGATCCATGCCCGTCGCCGCTGGGGACGCACCACGGAAGATGTTCCCGCCACCGACGACGACCCCGATCTCGGTGCCGTCGCTCTCCTTGAGTTCGACGATCTCGCGCGCGACCTGGCGAACGATGTCGGGGTCGATGCCGCCCTTCACGGACGGATCGGCGAACGCTTCACCGGACAACTTCAGCAGGACGCGGGACAACACGGGGCGTCGGGTCACGTCGACCTGCCTTCGGGCGAGACGGCTGGCGGCGATGCCGGCGCGACGACACGTACGCCGATGCGGCCGACACCGCCGGGGATGCTAGCGGCCGCGATGCCGCCGGCGAGGCGCGCAGGTCGTGGACGGGCGCGCCATCGCGTGCGCTGCGCTGGTCAGGCGCCGACCTGGAAACGGGCGAAGCGGGCGATCTCGATCTTCTCGCCGACGATCGCCTGGACTTCGCTGACCGCCTGCGCGACGGTCTTGTCAGGGTCGAGCACGAACGGTTGGTTGAGCAGCACCCACTCTTCGTAGGCCTTGCGCACCTTGCCCTCGACGATCCGCTCGACGACGTCGTCAGGCTTGCCCTGTTCGACGGCCTCGCGGCGGGCGAACTCGCGTTCCTTGTCGAGCAGTTCCTGGTCGACCTCGTCCTCGGTGACGACGAGCGGCCGTGCTGCCGCGATATGCATGGCGAGGTCCTTGGCCAGCTTGACGACCGCCTCGGCCTTGGCGACGAAATCCGTCTCGCAAGACAGCTGCAGCATCACGCCGACCTTCGCGGGCATCCCGGGGGTGGGCGTGTGCAGATAGGTGTGGACCAGGCCTTCGTCGGCGGTGCGGTCCGCGGCCCGGGCGTCCATCTTGGCGCCCGTGCGTTCCCGGACGAGTTCAGCGGCACGCTCGATGTCGCCGTCGGCGTCCACGAGTGCCTGCTTGCACGCCATCATGGGCGCGTTGGTCAACTCGCGCAGTTGCTTCACGTCAGATGCTGCAACAGCCACGCTGGTGTCCTCCTGGGGGCCGGGCCCGTGACGGGTCCGGCGGCTGGTGGGCGTGTGCCTTCGCTACCGATGCACGCCCTCGGGCTCAACGGCGAGCACCGCCATCGGCGAGTCGTCGCCGGACGGTGCGTCGGATCAGTCCTTGCCGTCGGCTGCCGGAACGGGCGCCTCGTCGGTTGCTTCCCCGGCGGGTTCGTCCGCGGCGCTGTCGGTGGATTCGCCCGCGGCCTTCGTCGCCTTCTCCGCCGCCTGCTGGCGCTCGAGTTCGATCTCCCAGGCGGCCTTCGGCTCGGCAGCTTCCCCGGCCGTTTCGGACTGGGTTGCCTGCAACGCCTGTGCACGCAGTTCGTCGTCGGGAGACCGCGACGCACGCAGCATCAGACCGTCGGCGCACGCATCGGCGATGATGCGTGTGAGCAGCGACGAGCTGCGGATCGCGTCGTCATTGCCGGCGATCGGATACTGGACGGTGTCAGGGTCGCAGTTCGTATCGAGAATGCCGATGACCGGGATCTTGAGGCGGTTGGCTTCGCGCACCGCGATCTCCTCGATCACCGTGTCGACGACCCAGACCGCGTCGGGAAGCTTGCCCATCTCGCGGATTCCCCCGAGGTTGGTCTGCAGCTTCTCGCGCTCACGCTCGAGCTGCAGGACTTCCTTCTTGGGAAGCAGGTCGAACGTTCCCGAGGACTCCATCGCCTCGAGTTCCTTCAGACGCGCGATGCGCGACTTGATGGTCTGGAAGTTCGTGAGCATGCCGCCCATCCACCGTTCGGTGACGTAGGGCATGCCGACGCGCTGTGCCTGGAACTCGATCGTTTCACGTGCCTGCTTCTTGGTGCCGACGAACAACACCGTGCCGCCCTTGGCGACCAGGTCACGTGTGAACGAGTACGCGCGTTCGATGTGACCGACGGTCTGGCGGAGGTCGATGACGTAGATGCCGCTGCGCTCGCCGTAGATGAAGCGACGCATCTTGGGGTTCCAGCGACGGGTCTGGTGTCCGAAATGGACACCAGCCTCGAGCAGCTGGCGCATGGTGACGACGGCCACGGATGATCCTTCCGGGTTCGGTTGGGCCTCCGCCCGCGTCGTCCGGTCACGAGGGCACGTCGTGGCGTGCACTCGTCTCGTGCGACCCACCCGCGAGCACCTGCTCGTGAGCACCGGGGTCGACCGTCAGCGGGCGTGTGTGATGGATTCGTAGGTTGGGTTCGTGGGCCGGTCCGTATCGCCTGTTGTCTCGACGACTCGGCACCGACGTGACAACGGACCCACCATCGCGGCGGGCCCGCTGCGGGCAAGGATACCGCCTGTAGCGACCCTGGGGGCCGGCCGGCCTCAGGGCAGGCCCGTGGCCGGTGTGCGCAGCAGTTCCCATGCACCGCGCCCGGCGATGCGCATCGCATGACCCGCACCGTCGGTGAGCCGCACCGATCGGGTCATGACAGGATCGTCGAGCTCCCCTGCGTGCATGAACTCCCATGCGGCCTGGCGCACCGCCTCGGTCGTCTTGACCGATTCGTGACCACCGGGCAGCACCGCATGAGTCAGCACCGCCGAGGGGTCGTCGCCGACCGGGGGAAGAACCGAACGCGACGGGGTGGCAACGACGTCGCGAGACCCCGCGATCGTGAGAACGCGTGTGCCCATCGCCAGCGCCCCGGCCGGGCCCGCGTCGACCGCGGATCGCCATCCATCGAGGTGGCGATCCAGGAGATCGGATCCCGTCGCCAGCTGGTCCAGTGCTTCCATCTCGAGTGGTGTCCGCTGTGACTGCGGCGTGTCGTGGCCCAACGAGAGGCCAAGTGCCAGCTGCAGCACCGACTGGGTGAGAGGATCGGCCCTGAGCCAGCGGGCGGTGTCGGCGACGTCCGCACCACCGTGAGGGGACGCGATCGTCACGATGTTGCCGATCGGTGGCAACGTCACGTCGTACGGATCATGCAGATGGGTCAGGTAGTAGATCGCGGCGAGCCCGCCCATGGAGTGCCCGACGATGTCCACGGCGCGTCCCGGCTCACGCACTCGCTGGGCACGCAGCTGGTCTTCCAGGCGGTGCGCCGCATCCACGACTCCCGACCAGGTGTCGGACGGCCCGTAGGGGCGCTGATCCCGCCATACGTCGTGTTCCGGCCCGTGTTCGTCGCTGCGGCCCGCATAGGACAGCGCGGTCACATCCGACCGTTCGTAGCCGAGGTCTGTGGGGTCGAGCGGAAGCGTGTCGTCGGCGGTCGCGAGCCCGTTGATCATCACGAGGTGGTTGGGCGTGGGAGGCACGGTGTACCCGGGGCGAAGCGCGGTGGGGCTCGCCGCGACGAACGTGCCCAACCACGCGGTCCGTTCCCAGTCCTCATAGGGCGTCACTGCGTGCGAGCTGCCTTCCCAGTGGCCGGGCCCGACGAGCGACGGTCGCGGCATCGCAGCGGTGAGCAACGAACGCGGGTCCACGTATGACGTTCCGGCTCGCGCTCCCCAGTGCAGGCCGCGTCGGCCATCATCGCCGGACGCGACGACGCCGATCGGCGTGCCACGCTCGACGGTGTCACCTGCGCTGACGGTGACATCCTCGACAGGTCCGTAGCTGGTCACGATCCCGTCGGCGTGCACGATCGACACCCAGGTCACGCCTGCAACCGGCCCCGCGTGACGGATCGTGCCCGCTGCTGCCGCGTGGACCCGGTCTCCGGGGCGCGCGAGGAGACCGACGCCGCGATGCCCGGGGGCGTAGGGAGTCTCGCCAGGATCGAATACGCGGACCACGGGCCCGTCGAGTGGCGGGGCGTAGTGGACCTCTGCGGGACGCATCGGATGGTCAGCTGATCGCACGACGGCCGGCGCCTGCTGCGACGGGTGCACGCCGGGTGGAAGCTGGGCACGCGCGGGGGCGGCGACGAGGATGCCGGCAACGACCGCCACGACGATGCTGGCAACACGGCCGGGTGCGGACACGGACTCTCCACCGACGAAACGGTGGCGACGCTAGATCCGACCTGTCACCGCGCCGGCGGCGGCTTGCGGAAGGCTGTGGACACGCTCACGCCCCCAGTTTCTCGACCAGCTTGGTCCGAAGACTCATCACAGCTTTGGTATGGATCTGGCAGACCCGCGACTCGGTGACGCCGAGCACGTCACCGATCTGGGCGAGGGTCATCCCTTCGAAGTAGTACAGGCCGACAACGGTCTGCTCGCGGTCGTTGAGGCGCGTGAGTGTCTGCCGCAGCACGTCACGGGTCTCGATGTCGTCGAACGACTCCTCAGGCAGGACCGCGGTCAGGTCCTGCAACGTGTCGACCAGCGAGATGCGATCCCCCTCGCCGACCTCCAGCGTGTCGTCGAGCGCGACCATCGACGTCATCGACACCCGGGTCAGCGTCTCCTGCAGTTCCTCGACGGTCCAGCCGAGTTCGGCAGCGAGTTCCTCGTCGGACGGTGACCGCCGCAGGAGGTTTTCGAGGCGCTGCATCGCCTGCTCGATCTTGCGCGCGTTCGCGCGCACGGATCGGGGGACCCAGTCGATCGACCGCAGTTCGTCGATGATCGCACCCTTGATACGGGTGACGGCGTACGTCTCGAACTTGTAGCCCTTGTCGGGGTCGAACTTGTCGATGGCGTCCATCAGGCCGAAGATGCCGTACGAGACGAGGTCGGCGTGCTCGACGTTGGACGGCATGCCGACGGCGAGGCGGCCCGCGACGTACTTGACGACCGGTGCGTAATGCAGGATCAGACGTTCACGTGCGTCCACGTCGTCGGTGTCCCGATAACGATCCCAGAGCGCGCGAATCTCTCGATCCACACCGGCCTCCACGGCAGGGACACCCGCGGACGTCGCCACGTCATGTCTTTTACGGGTCGTCTCGACGACCATGCTAACGCCCACCCGGCGTGTCATGGGTACGTGCCCGTGGGTGTGCGCGGGCGTGCACTTCGCGCAACCATCCGCGTGAAAGATGGGTGTAGCGCTGTGTGGTCGCCAACGACGCATGACCCAGCATGTCCTGCACCACCCGGATGTCAGCACCCGCCTCGAGCATGTGGGTGGCGACGGAGTGTCGCAGCGTGTGGGGCGTGACGTCAGCGAGGCCTGCTGCACGTGCGGCGCGCACGACCGCCGTGCGCGCGTCGCGAGGATCGAGACGGTCCCCACGTGTGTTGAGGAACAACGCGGTGCGCGTCGCCGGGCCGACGAGTTCAGGACGTGCGTCGACGAGGTAGCGCTCGATCGCATGGATGGCAGGTTCACCGAGCGGAACGATGCGTTCCCGGCCCCCCTTTCCGAGCAGGCGGACCAGCCCCTGGTGGACGTCGACCGCGCCGATGTCCAGAGAAACGGTTTCGCCGACGCGGGCGCCCGACCCGTACATCACTTCGACGAGCGCGCGATCCCGAGCGCCGACCGGGGTCGCAACGTCGATGACCGAAACGAGCCGTTCGACCTCGTCGACGCGAAGCACCCGCGGGAGCCGTCGTCCGGCACGCGGCGAACCCAGCAGCTGGGCGGGATCGCGGTCGAGCTGGCCACGTTCGACGAGCAGGTCGAACAGCACGCGGATCGTCGCGGCACGACGCGCGATACTTGAGCGGGCGTAACCGCGTTCGTCCATGTCGGCGAGGTAGCGCCGCAGGGCGACCAGATCGACATCGCGAGGTGTCAGGCTGCCCCGGTCGACACATCCACGCGCCAGGTCGCTCGCGTCCCGCCGATATGCGGCGATGGTGTTCTCCGACCGTCCCCGCGCCCGCAGGTGTTCGACGAGCAGGTCGATTGCGGTGCTCCAGGCAGCCGGAAGTCCGCCGTGGACGCCCTCGGACGCACGCGCGGTCGCTGACTCTGGAGAGTCCGGCATCCACGAAGCGTGCGTCGGATTGTTGCTCGTGTCAAGAAGAGTGGTGCTTGCTGCCTTTCGTGGCAGGTACTTGACGCAGTCGGACGCCGTCCGGTCCTTCGACGATCAGACCGTCGATCCGTGCCCTGGTGAGCACCGCCAACAGCCGCGCCGGGGGCGTGTCCGTTCGGACCGCGAGTTCTTCCACACCGACGGGACGTGGCCAGCTGCTCGCAAGCAGCGCGAACACCTCCCCCGCCCGCTGGGCCGAGCCTGCGGGGTGGGTCGCCGCACCGTTGCCACTGCCGGTCAGGGACCCAAGGACGCCTGCGTCGATCCCCAGCGCGTCGAGGAGGTCGCCCGGCCCGGTGCACGGGGCGGCACCCTCGGACAACAGGCGGTGCGGCGCCACCGATCCGGCGGCACGAACGTCGCCTGGAACCGCCAGCACGGCCCTGCCCCACTGCGCAGCAGCCCCCGCCGTGATCAAAGCTCCCGATCGGTGTCCGCCCTCCACGACCACGACCGCCTGGGCGAGGGCGGCGATGATGCGGTTTCGTGCCCGGACACGCCCGGCGCGGGGAGGTTCGAACGGCAGCAGCTCGCTGACGATCGTTCCGCCGTGGGCCACGATCTCGTCGAACAGCCCTCCGCGACGCGCGTGTTGGCGTGGATAGTCCACCGCGTGGCCACAGCCGAGCACCACGGTCGTTCCCCCAGGACCTTCGGCGGAAGCGCGGTGTGCGGCGGCGTCGACGCCGACTGCGCCGCCGGAGACGACCCGCACACCGGCCGCAGACACCGCCTCGGCCAGCCAGGCGGCGACCGCGGTCCCGTACCCCGAAGGACGCCGCGTCCCCACGATCGCGACACACGCGACATCTACGGGCGCGACACCTCGCCACGCCAACACCACCGGAGCGTCGAGCTGCGGCCAGGCGTCCGACAACGCCGCGGGATAGGTCGGATCGCCCACCAACGACAGGCGAACACCCAGCTCACGCCATGTGCGCGCGAGCTGGGTGACTTCGTCGCCCGGCACGATTCCCCGCTGGGCGATGGCCTCGTCGAGTTGCTGTGAAGGTGGGCCGTCGCCACCGACCGCACGGCATGCGGACCTCACCGTCTCCGAGCTGCAGCGAGGACGCGCGAGAAGCGCGATGACACCGGCCAGTCGCCGTGCATCCGTTCCGTCAGCGGTGATGTCGGCCACGGCGTCGACGGGGCTGCGGCTCATGCCGACACCCCGATGGGCGGCAGCCGGTAGGCGAGCGCCTCCTCCATGTGCTCGGCGGCGACCGTGTCCGTCCCATCGAGATCGGCGATCGTGCGGGCGACCCGCAGGCATCGATCGAACGCGCGGGCCGACAACCCCAGTCCCTCCATCGCCGAGGACAGGACGCCGATGACATCGCTGCGCACGGTTGCACGAACGTGCTCGATCGGTACGTCACGCACGAGACTGCCCGGACCCCAGCGCTCGACCGCCGCGCGTCGAGCGGTACGGACACGTTCCGCGACGTCCACGGACGCGTCACCGTCAGGGATTCCCGCCAGTCGTTCGGGCGCGACAGGTCGCAGTTGCACGTGCAGGTCGATGCGATCGAGCATCGGCCCTGACAGGCGTCCACGATGACGATGCAACTGGGCGTGGGTGCACGTACAGACACGGCGCGTGTCGCCCGTATTGCCGCACGGACATGCGTTGCCCGCAGCGACGAGCTGCAGGCGGCAGGGAAATCGAACGCGGGCACGGACGCGTTCGACGGTCACCTCGCCCTGCTCGAGCGGCTCGCGCAGGGCATCGAGGGTCTGACGCGGTGTCTCGAGCAGTTCGTCCATCACCAGGACACCACGGTGGGCGAGCGACACCTCGCCTGGACGAGGCACACCGCTGCCCCCACCGAGCAACGCCGCGGTCGATATCCCGCGATGCGGTTCCCGCAGTGGCGGCGTGACCTCAAGCTCCTGGACAGATCCCGGTCCTTCGACGAGCGAACGGATCGCGGCGACCTCGACGGCTTCGGCTCTGGTCAGGTCCGGCAGCAGACCGTGGAGGCGACGTGCGAGCATCGACTTGCCTGCCCCCGGAGGCCCGACAAGCAGCAGGTGGTGCCCGCCGACCGCGGCGACCTCGACGGCGCGCCGAGCGACGGGCTGCCCGCGGACATCGGCCAGGTCATGACCACCGCTACGACGGACCGGTGGCGGCGAAGCGGCCGGACGCACACGGCGGCTCCCGACGAGGACACCGACGGCCTCGTCGACGTCGCGCACCCCCAGCACGTCGAGTCCGTCGACCAGGCCGGCCTCACCCGCAGAAGATTCGGCGACGAGCACGCGACGCACGCCCCCCTACATCGCCCCCTGTGCGGCAGGCAACACGCCCGGGACCGCGCGGACGCTGCCGTCGAGGCCGAGTTCTCCGATCGCTGCGAGCCCGTCGAGGCATTCCGCAGGCAGCTGCCCGCTCGCCGCGAGCACCGCCAGGCACAGTGCAAGGTCGAAGCCGGTTCCGACTTTCGGCAGGTCGGCGGGCGCGAGGTTGACGATGACCCGATCGCCCGGCCAACGCCGACCCGAACGCTGCACAGCCGTG
The DNA here is from genome assembly GCA_050480705.1 of Nitriliruptoraceae bacterium. Taxonomy (GTDB): domain Bacteria; phylum Actinomycetota; class Nitriliruptoria; order Nitriliruptorales; family Nitriliruptoraceae; genus JBJHAX01. Next base: position 1,437 of record JBJHAX010000053.1, on the reverse strand, counting down.
CGGACCCGTACCTCCGCCTCACGGACCGCAGTATCGGGCAGTCCGACGAGCCGTAGACCCGGCAGGCCGGGGCCGCGGACACACTCGATCTCGACGAGGTGCGCCGTCAAGCCGATCAACGCGACGCCGTAGACACGTGCCAGCGGTCCACGCACGGTCGTGGAGGTGGCCGGCGGGCCCGTCGGACGATCGCTGCTCACCAGGCATCAACAACATGTGTGAGGGTGGCACGACGACCGACGTCGAGCGCGATGAGGTCGAATCGGGTGCATGCGACCTGTGGTGCACAGTCGCGCAGGAAGACGCTGGTCAGCGCCCGGACTCGTCGCTGTTGCTGGACCGAAAGCGCACTGGCCGCGCCGCCGAAACGTTGCGCGTCGCGCCGTGTCTTGACCTCGCAGACGACCAGACAGCCTGTGGCGCGATCGAGGGCGACCAGGTCGAGTTCGCCACGGACCCCCTCGCTGGCGACCCGCCAGTTGCGTGCGACGATCTCGTAGCCGTCGTCGGACTCGAGGTGGCGCGACGCAAGCGACTCACCGTAGGAACCAAGCGCGTCACGATCGATCGGGACGTCGCCGGGTAGGTCGGTGAGTCGACCGTAACGGGTGACGTGCGTGGTGATGTCCATGGGCGCACGCTACGAAGCGGATCCCCAGCGACGCCGCCCGACGCGTCAGCGCCTGTGGAAAGCCGTACGCGGACCCCCCGGAGGACGACGCACCGCCCCGGTCACCCGATGCAGACCCTCAGAAGACACCGACCGCCCACAGGATGGCACCGACCATCACAACTCCTGCGACGACGAGCAGCCAGATGTCATTGCGCTTGTCGTCGCGGTAGCGGCGTGTCGCGTCGAATCCCACAGCCGGTCACTCCTCGAGGAACGCGGGTAGGTCGTGGTCGTCGTGGCTGAGCTCTTCGATGTTGACGTCGCGGAACGTCAGCACACGCACGTGCTTGATGAATCGTGCCGTGCGGTACATGTCCCAGACCCAGGCGTCCTTGAGCTCGAGTTCGAACCACAGGTCGTCACCCTCGTGCGTGCGCACGTCGACCTCGTTGCAGAGGTAGAAGCGACGTTCCGTCTCGACGACGTAGCGGAACATACGCACGACGTCGCGGTACTCCCGGTACAGCGACAGCTCGAGATCGGTCTCGAAGGCATCCAGCTCATCGGGGCTCATCGTGCCTCCGGACACGCCTGCTCGCACGGCGCGGCAGCCTACCGCCCGGACCTGCCGATGAGCAGGCGCCGTCCTGCCCGCCCGGGAACCGATGTGCGGGGCACGCGCGTTCGCCGCCGGCCTGGTGACTAACTTGGATTCACGCGCTGGGGCTGTTCAGCCGGCGTTGATCGGTTTGCTGCTGGCAGCGTAGGGATTGTGGGGTTTTTGCGGGCTTCTGGGGTAGGTCTCGCTGAATCAGATGCTGCTG
>JBJHAX010000052.1:0-14132 GCA_050480705.1 Nitriliruptoraceae bacterium | reverse complement strand
GTTGGCACGCACCTCGTCGACGGTGTCGCCGCCGGTCTTCTCCAGCAGCGCATCGGCGAGCTCGTAGGCGACCACGTGTTCGAGGACGACACCCGCACGCGGCACGGCACACGTGTCGGAGCGCTGTGTGATCGCCTCGGCAGGCTCGTGCGTGTCGATGTCGACGGTGCGCAGCGGCCGGGTCAGGCTCGACAACGGCTTCATGGCCACCCGCAGACGCAGCGGCTGCCCGGTCGTCATCCCGGCTTCGAGCCCACCAGCACGTTCGGCCAGCCGCCCGTAGGCCTCGCCGGTGTGGACGATCTCGTCGTGCGCGCGCGAGCCCGGGGTCGACGCCAACGCGAATCCGTCACCGAACTCCACGCCCTTCATCGCCTGCACGGACACGCACGCGGCCGCTAGCCGCGTGTCGAGCTTGCGGTCCCAGTGGACGTGGCTGCCAAGGCCCGGCGGCAGGCCGTAGGCGATGACCTCGATGACGCCACCGAGCGTGTCGTTGTCGGCGTGCGCGGCGTCGATGCGCTCCTGCATGCGCACCGCAGCCTCGTCGTCGAAGCATCGCACCGCGGAGGCGTCCACGGCGTCGAGATCACCGGGCCCGGGGCGTGGCGACGAGGCATCGGACCGTTCGCCGCCGATCTCGACCACGTGGGAAACGACGCTGGCGCCGACGGTGGCGAGCAGGCGTTTGGCGAGTGTGCCGGCGACGACACGGGCGGCGGTTTCGCGCGCCGAGGCGCGCTCGAGCGCGTCACGCACGTCGTCGTAGTCGTATTTCAGCGCCCCGACCAGATCGGCGTGGCCGGGACGGGGGCGCGTCAGGCGTGCGCCGCGGCCGGTGCCGCGGACTTCATCGAGGTCGTCGCGCGGCTCGGGGTCCATCGCGTCGACCCACTTGGGCCACTCGGTGTTGTGGATGACGACACTGACCGGCGAGCCGAGCGTGCGCCCGTGGCGAAGACCCGCCAGGATCTCCAGGCGGTCCTCCTCGAACGACATGCGTGGCGAGCGCCCGTAGCCGAGTCGGCGGCGTGCCAGCTCGGCGGCGAGGACGTCGCTGGAGATCTCGAGCCCGGCGGGCAGCCCCTCGACGGTGGCGACCAGCGCGGGACCGTGGGACTCGCCCGCGGTCAGGCATCGCAGTCGGGACACAGTTGGTCAGCTCCTCACGTGATGATGGGGTCGCCTCACCCAGGCTCGGTGTCTGCGACGGCGCGACGCCGGCGCGGGCGCGTCGACCAGCCTAATGGGCGCTGCGCCACCACCCCGATACCGTCGCATCGCATCGCATGCATCAACGCGACCTGCACTCAATACGGCGCGCGAAAATGCCGATACCCGAACCAGGTGCCGTCACCGGCGCCTGGCGGTGCTGTGGGTGCGGTCAACCAGCCACGCGGCACGCCACGACGAACCATCGTCGTAGAACGTGACGAGCGAGACGACGTGACAACCCCCTCCGACGGCCGACGCGGCGCGCGACACACTCCCCGGGATGCGCCCGCGGGGGCTCGCGCATGCGGTGAGGACGGCATCTCCCTCGTCGAGGTCCTGATCGCCATCTTCGTGCTCGCCGTCGGAATCATGGCGCTGATCAGCGTCGCCACGGCGAGCATGAGCTCCCTTTCGCGCTCCGAAGCGCGCCAGGATGCCTACACGGCAGCGAGCCGTTCCATCGAGATGCTCCGGTCGTACCGCTGGGACGAGGTCGCGCATCCGTCAAATCCGTTCACCCCGTCGTCGGACACCTTCGACCCCGACAACGGCACGATCGACACCCCAGGATCGGGCGAGAACGTCGTCGTCGATGCCAACGGCCTGGTCGCCGGCGAACCGCACACGTTCGACGACGGGCGGCTCAACGTCCTCACCATCGTCACGCGGCTGCCCGCCGGCGGCGAGGAAGGCGCCGAGCGCCGTCGGATCACGGTTCTCGTCGAGTTCGGCACCGGTGAGCGCGCCGAGACGGTACGCCAGTCCACGGTGGTGACCGAGGCGACCTGGGGGATCGCGCAGCCGACCTTCGCGGTCTCGCCCATCAACGCAGTGCTGGCGGTGGAGCGCGGCCACGAGGACTGCATCACCCACACGGTGACCAACCAGGGCAGCACGGACCGTTACCGTTTCCAGTTGCCGCTCAACACCAACATCCCCGGCTTCGAACCGGTCACTTCGGTCGAGATCATCGAACCTGACGACACCACCTACACGCTCGCGATCGATGCTGCGCCGTTCACCCACTACACCGAGTTCTACGGCCCACCGGGCGATGATCCCGGAGAACCGGATTTCGACTCGTTTTCCGTGCGCATCTGTTATGAGGCGCTGCCGTCTTCCGCTGAAGGGTTTACCGACGTCGAGCTGCTCGTCGAATCCGAGAACAACCCTGACCGCAGCCAGCAGCTGCTCCACACCGTCGACATCGAGGAGGAGCGCACCTACTGGCTCTACGATGGCGACGGCACACACCGGCCGCTGTCGACGGATCCCGTGGACGCCGACGACGAGGCCGAGATCATCCTGTCGGTGGGACAGTCGGCGACCTGGCGCACCGAGCTCTCACGCTTCCGCACTCCCCAGGAGGCCCGCCTCGAGCTCCACACCGCATCGTGGTTCAGCGGCTACGGCAGCTCGAGCGGGCTCGTATTCGAGGTGACGCTGCGCGACGTCGACGACGACGAGGTGCTGTATCAGGGCCTGTGCGATGCGTCGGGCGAGTGGAACCGCCAGATCTGGCAGCTGCCCGCCGATTGCGACGACGTGTCGTCGAATTTCGACACCGCAATCGAGGCCGGCCATCAGCTCGAGCTCGAGATCGGCTGTGCTGCCGACAACGATCCCGAGCCGGTGACCGAATTCGACGAAGACCTGGGCGAGGACGTCGTCGTCGGATGGATCGACCGTGACTGCGCCCTGCGGTTCGCCTCACAGACGTTCGACAGCCTTCTGTGGCTCGAATTCCCGCAGCAGGTGAGCTGATGATTGCGCGCGTTCGCGAGGCACTAGGCGTCGACGAGCAGGGCATCAGCCTCGTCGAGCTCCTCGTCACGATCCTGATCTCCGGGATCGTCGGCGCAGCCGTGCTCACCGGCGTGGTCACGATGAACCGCACGGAACGCACCATGCAGAGTGTGCGCGACAACATCGACGAGGCCCGGCTGTCGCTCGATCGGATCCGCATCGAGCTGCGCGGCGCACGGCGCATCTTCGAGGACCCTGACGGCACGCACCTGCAGTTCTGGATCGATCTGGACAACAACGACACGATCAGTTCGAACGAACTCGTGCACTACGAACTCGTCGACGACGGCGACCACGCCAGGCTCGAGCGCTGGACCGCAGACGACCCCGATGCACGCCGGGTCGTCGCCCGCGGCCTGCTCTACGACGCCGACGACCCCGACGCCGTGCCGCCCTTCACCTACGACCGTGACCCGCCCGAGACCCGCCTGATCGACATCGCGCTCGTCGTCGACGTCGGTGCGCGCGGCGGCGTCGATCCCAAGCCCGTCGAGGCACAAGTGAGGTTGCGCAATGTCCAGTGAACGACGCAATGAAGAAGGCATCGCGCTGATCTTCGTGCTCGTGGCCGTACTGATCATCGGTGCGGTGGCAATCCTGATGTTCCGCTCGGCACAGTTCGAGGTGCGCGCCACCGGCCAGGCAGCCGCGCAGGAGGCGGCCGTCCACGCCGCCGAGGGAGGCGCCGAGATCGTCTTCGGCATGCTGCACGACGACAGCGCCTTCTCGACGGGAACCAACGCGCTGCCGTTCGACAACGAGCGCGCCTGGGTGCTCGGGCACAGCTACGACGACGTCCCCACTGAGGCGCACTTCGAGATCCGCGACGGGCTCGGCTACGGGATCGGCCCCGTCGAGATCGATGGCAAGCGTTACGTGTACGGCGTCGGACTCATCGGCGCCGACCTCGACAACCCGATCAGCGTACGGGTGATCCGCGCCGAGCTCACGCCGACCTCGGGGTTGTTCGGCGCAGGCATCCTCGCCGGCGGTGACGTCACCTTCCTCGACGGCGGCAGTGCCACGATCAACGGCAACATCCACGCGAACAACAACCTCACGATCAACCAGAACGCGACCGTGACCCGAAACGCCACTGCGTCGGGTGACTACACAGAGGGCCACGGCAACGTCAACGTCTCGGGGACGGCGAGCGGGGGCAACTCGCCACTCGACGTTCCGCATGTCACCGCCCTCGAACTCCACGCCGAACACGCCGATGAGGTCACCTGGTACGACCTGTGTCGCGACGGCAACCAGGGCGTCGTCTACGAGAACTCACCTCCTGGCGAGCCGTGCGACGGCGACGAGGTGGCGCGGGTCAACAGCGGTCCTGGCGCGAGCAACCGCTGGAACGGCTGGCGCTTTCACGCTGCAACGAACACCTGGGAGCAACAGAACGGCCACAACCCGGCCGCGGTGTTCTTCGGCCACCATGTCGACCTCGAGATCAGCAACACCCATCCCCACAACACGGCGACGTTCATCGCGTCGGCGGATGGCAACGAGCCCGACACCGGCAACATCATCGCTGCCGCATCCTTCAACCACCATCTGGTGCCCTGGGCACTGATGGCCGACCGCGACGTCGACGGAACGCAAGGCGGCTCCAAACACATCGACGGGTTGATCTATGCGGGCGAACAGTTCGCCTCCGACGGCAGTACGAAGGTCACTGGTGCCGTGATCATCCGCGACGACGACCACCTGCCCGGTACGCCGGTGTCCTCGTCGACGTTCGGTGGTGGCGGTTCGACCGAGATCACGTTCGTCGACGCCTACGACATCTTCCAGGGCGGCACGGTGCAGGTCTACTCATGGGCCGAGATCAACTGACCCCCGGACATCTGCCCGCCGGGTCTGTTACTTGAACGACTCGTTCGTTGGGCAGATCTGCTGGACGGTGCCGCTGATGACGTCGCGGATCCGCGCGCAACCTCCCACGATGGCCATCAGCTCGTAGCGGCCTCCGAACGAATCGCCCACCTCGACGTCGAGCACCTCGTCGCCGAGCTGCAGCCGTGCCTCGTCGCCGTTCACGTCGAGCACCACGATCGGGAATTGGGTCGGTGGTGGGGCGCTCTCCTGCTGGGTCGGGGGCTCGTCGGCGTCCTCGGCGTCGACATCGTCAGGTTCGTCGACGTCATCGGCATCCGGATCGTCGGGGTCGGCAACCTCGTCGGGACGCACCGGCGCGAACGGATCGCGCGTCAGCAGGATCTCGTAGGTGGTGCTCACCGGGGGCGCCGGCCCGTCGTCGTCGGGTGCTTCGGTGTCGTCAGGTGCGTCGACGGGCGGCTGGTCGACGACATCGGGTTCGTCGCCATTGAGGGTCAGTAGCACGAACAACGCCGCACCGATCAGCGCCACGCCGAGCAGGATGACCAGCCACGACAGCGCCCGGCGTGAGTTGGTGGCATCGGACGCGCTCATCCGGCTGCCTCCTCGAGCTCATCCAGCAGGTCGTCGTCGCTGTTGTCGTCATCGTCGTCGCTGTTGTCGTCGTCATCGTCGTCGGTGTCGTCGGGTTCGACCGGTTCGGCGACGTCGACGGGCACTTGGGTGAACACGTCCGCAGCAAGCGACACGCTCAGGACCGGCGGCGCGGACCTGCTGATCGACGCGGAGCGCCACACGACGCCGCGGCCCGACAACAACGGGTCCTCGAGGCGGCGGGTGAAGTCGATCAGCTGGAAATAGTTGGCTTCGAGCTGCAGTCCGAGCTGGATGCGGCTGACCTCGCCAACAGAGGTGTCGAACGGCGACGGGCGGGCGGGCGTGACCGAGGTCAGGCGCACGCCCGAGTCGTCGGCCGCCTGCTGCAACTGGCGCAGCAGTGACGGCAGGGCGGCGTCGCGTGGCAGCAGCACATCGGCGGCGGCGAGTTCCGCAGCCGCCTCGGGCGCGCCGTCGCGAACGGCACGCAGTTGCGCGGCGCGGTTGCGCGCGTTCGTGGCGCGGTCCTGTGCCGCTTCGATCTGGTCCTCGGTGTCGGCGATCTCGGCTCGGACCGGTGACCAGATGAACAGCCAGTAGAGCGCGATCACGAGGATCGCGATCAGCACGGTCAGCAGCCAGGCCACGCGACTCATCGCAGCGTCCCCGGCACGCCGTCGCGGTACCTGTTGGTGCGGTTCTCCGGACCGAGCTGCAGTTCGAGCGTGTAGGCGACGACGTCTTCGTCGTCCACAGAGGCGCTCGACACGTGGACGTTGCGGAAGCCCGCGACCTTGTCGAGTTCGAGAATTAGGCGTTCGATACCCGGCGCAATGTCGCCGACCGACTCACCCGACATGCTCATCGATCCCACCGGTGCGCTGGCCGGTGCGTCGGCGTCCAGGGATTCCAGCGAGATGCTCACGGCAGACACGTCGGCGTCCGCGGGCATCACGAGTGCGAGGTCCTGCAGGATTCCCGCGAGCGTGACCTGCTGACCGAGTGTTTCTGCGACGACCGTCCGCGTTTCTTCGAGCCGGTCGGTGAGCTCGGCGAAGCTTGAGAGGGCGGCGACGTCTTCCTCGGCTATCCGCTGTTCGTTCTCGGCGACCTCGAGACGTTCTCGCGCATCCTCGAGGTCCGCTCGGTTGAGGTAGTGCAATCCGACGAGCGCCGCGACGAGAACCAGCGCGAGGAAGACGAGCAGGCCTTGCATGCGGGCAGCACCCGCGCGCCGGCGCGTCTCCTCGGGGAGCAGGTTGACCCGCGCACTCACTCCAGGCCTCCCATGCCCAGACCGATAGCGGTCGTGAGCGTCGGGCCGACTCTGGCGAGATCCTCTGGGCCGTAGACGGTGCGCTTGACCTTGAGGTGATCGAACGCGTTGCCGACCTCGACCGGCAGCCGCAGGGCATCAGCGAGGCGTTCCGGCAGGCCGCGCAGTCCCGAGCCGCCACCGGTGAGGATGACCGACCCGAAGTTCGTGGATGGTGACTGAGCCTGGAAGTAGTCGAGTGAGCTGCGGATCTCGTCGACGAACTGTTCCGCACGTTCGGTGACGATGCGGTTGGCGAGGTCGTCGCCGTAACCGGCGGTCGCCTCGCGCTTGGCCGCCTCCGCGCGCGCCCAGTCGACACCGAGGCCGTCGACGAGGCCTTCGGTGATCTCATCACCGCCCATCACCAGAATGCGCACGAACGTCGGAATGCCGGCGCGGTGGACGACGATGTTGGTGACACCCGCACCGATGTCGATGAGGATCTCTTCGCCGGCTGCGAACTGGTTGATGCCACCGAGCACACGCAGCACCGCGAACGGATTGAGGTCGATGCCCTGGGGCTTGAGACCAGCCTGTCGTGCGGCCTCCATGTGCGCGTTGATCATCTCGCGCTGCGCGGCGACGAGCAGCACCCGCCGCATGCGCTCACCCTGCTCGGTGACCACTTCGTCGACGACGTGGACGTCGAGTTCAGCGTCTTCGACGGGGATCGGGATGAAGTCCTGCACCTGGTAGCGAAGCGACGCCCGAAGTTCGGCCTCGTCGACCCAGGGAAGGTCGACCTGGCGCACCACGACCCGCTGATTGGCCACCCCGAGCCACACCCGCTTCTCACGGATTCCGGCGCTCGACATCAGGGTCCGCAGAGCGGAGGCGACCATCTCGACATCGATGATCTCGCCTTCACGCACGGCACCACCCGGGAGTTCGACACCGCCGAAGTTGGCGATGGCGATACGTCCCCGGGCAGGGCGCACCTCGGCCACGGTGATGGTCCGTGTGCCGATGTCGACCCCGAGCGCGGGCTTGGCCACGGGTCAGCCGCTCGCCTCGTCGGCACGAACCGACCCGGTGGTCAGGTACGTGTCGAGGTCGGCCTGTCGGATGCGGTAGCTCTTGCCGACGCGTAGCGCCGCGAGCTCGCCCGCTTTGATAAGGCGGTAGACGGTCATGTTCGACACGCGCAGCACATCCGCGACCTCCGCCACGGTGCGCAGGCGGTCGACGCCGCCGCTACCCCTGCCCTCGTCCGCTTCCATCGTGCTTCCTCGTTTCGCACGTCAAATGGATGGCACTGTGCGGGCGGCGCTCACCGTCGGGGACGGTACCGGAACGCACAGTTGCTGACATGCGTAACACGTCCCTCAGACGAGCGTCAACCTCAACAATCGACACGTTTGCATCAGGGGTTGAGAACCACATCAATGTGATTTATCTGGACGGTTCACAGGCCGAGCACGCCTCGTACGAACGATGTCGACGCATCACCCGCCAGAACGGGCACGAGCGCACCGACGGCGAGGTAGGGACCGAACGGAATACGCGACGCCAGACGTGCTTTGCGAAGGATCAACAGCACCAGCGCGACGGCCACCGCGACGGCGACAGACGCGTAGGCGAACACCACGAGGTGCCAGCCGCCCAAGTGTCCGACGACGAGCCCGATCGAGATGGCGAACTTGACGTCGCCGAGCCCGATGCCTGCCTGGCCGCGCAGCAGCCGGAACACCTCCGAGAGCGCGAACATGATCGCCGGGAGCGCGATCGCCCAGATGCCGGCCCGCGCCAGCGCTGCGGTGTCACGATCCACGAGCCACGCCACCAGCAGCAGAGGGGCGAGCACGAGCGGCAGGCGCAGCGTCAGCCGGTTGGGGATGATGCGGTGCTCGAGATCGATCGCTGAGGCGACCACGAGCGCCCAGACGAACACCAGCAGGGCAGGAAGCCGTGCGTCGAGCCCCCAGACCGCCGTCGTCACGCCGAACAGCGCCGCGACGAGCAACTCGATCAGCGGATAACGAGGTGCGATACGCGCCGAACAGTGCCGGCAGCGACCACGAAGGATGACATACGAAATCAGCGGGATGTTGTCACGGGCGGCGAGCGGTGTGCCACACGACGGACACTGCGAGCGTGACGGCTCCCCGACGCTGCGTCCCTGCGGCCAACGCGCCACCGGAACATTCGCGAAAGATCCTGCCGCAAGTCCGAGCACGACGGCAAGAGCGATCAGCGCCGCCTCCACGTGCCCCTCCCCTCGCTCGCGACACACCGACGCTATCCGCAGATCCCGCGTAGTCCTGTGAACACGCCGGTGGGGCGGCCCGAAGGCCGCCCCACCCATGCTGACTTCAGACGATCATTCCGGACAGGCGGACGTCACGAAGTCCTGGATGCCGCCATCGTTGCTGTCGTAGGTGACACTGCCGTCTTCCCCGAGCTGGTCGTGCTGCGCGCAGAGCGTGAAGCTTGTCGCTCCGAACTCGCCGTCGAAGTCCAGTGGATGATTCGCACCAAGCACGCCGGTCACGACTGCGTCCAGCTCCAGGTCAAGACCCGTCTCTTCAAAGATGGCCGCGTAGTTGCCCTGAGTGGTCACGCCGTGCGCTTCGATCTCGAGAGCGACGTTGCGGACACCACTGGTGAGCTCGCCCTGCCAGGCGCTGCGGCGCTGATTCAGGAACACCGGGATCGCGATCGCCGCGAGGATCCCGATGATGATGACGACGACCAGCAGCTCGATGAGGGTGAACCCCTCCTCGCGCTTGGCCTCTTCGAACCTGCGGTTCATTGCTGCCTCCGTTGCGCATATGAGTGCGATGAAGTTCGACGGACACTTCGGGCCCCGATGATGAATGGTGCGGCGCCCTCGTCGAGCCGCGGCTCACGCCACGGACGTCAACGATCCGTCGCCTGTGCATCGGCACGACCCGCCAGCCACTTGAGCGCGACGTACCGACCGTGACGAAGACTACAGACCCATGAGCCACATGTGGCTCATCTGGCACATCAGACCACACCGCTGCAGGCATCGCGGATCGTGTTCGCTCGGATACGTTGGGTAAGCGGGCGTTTGAAAGCGCTGAACGTGCGCTTGCCGCTCAGATGGGCGGTCGGCGCCGCGCCTCGAAACGCGGCGCTTCAGCCGATCAGGTCGAACACCTGGAACATCGGCATGTACAGCGCGATGACCATGCCGCCGACGATCCCACCGATGACGCCGATCATGATCGGCTCCATCAATGCAGTGAGTGATTCGGTGGTCGACTCGATCTCGGTGTCGTAGAAATCGGCGATCTTGTTGAGCATCCCGTCGACGTTGCCGGTCTCCTCGCCGACCGCGATCATCTGCACCACCATCGGCGGGAACACCTCGTGGCGGCGCAGTGGCCGGTTGATCGACTCGCCTTCCCGCACCGAGGTCTGCACGTCACGCACCGCATGCGCGATCGGGCCGTTGTTGACCGTGTCCGCGGTGATTTCGAGTGCCTGCAAGATCGGCACACCCGCCGCGAGCAGTGTGGCGAGATTGCGGGCGAAACGGCTGAGCGCGATCTTCTGGAACAAGGGCCCGAAGACCGGCAGTCGCAGCTTCAGCCGGTCGATCGCGAAGCGCCCCTGTTCGCTCGCGCGGATACGGCCGTAGACGACGGCAAGCACGGCCGGAAGCACAACACCGAACAGCAGGCCCCACCATGAGGCCAGCAGGTTCGACCCGGCAACGAGCATGCGGGTCATCAACGGCAACTCGCCGCCGAGATCTTCGAACATCGCCGCGAACGTCGGCACGATGAAGATCAGCATCGCGGCGGTGAGCACGATCGCGATCACCACCACGATGACCGGATAGGTCATCGCCGACTTGATCTTGCCGCGCAGCGCCACCTCGCGTTCATACATGTCGGCGACACGCAGCAGAACCGTGTCGAGCATGCCGGCGGCCTCACCGGCACGCACCATGGCGATGAACAGACGCGAGAACACCTTCGGGTGTTCGGCCAGAGCGCGTGACAGGCTCGAGCCGGCCTCGACCTTGGCGCGCAGGTCGTGGGTTGTTTCGGCGAGCTTCTTGTTCTGGGTCTGCTCGGCGAGGATCGTGAGCGTGCGCAGCAGGCTGAGGCCTGAGCCGATCATCGTCGCGAACTGACGCGAGAAGATCGCGAGGTCTTTGAGCGACACGCGCCCCGACACACCGGGGATGGTGAGATCGCGCTGCAGCGGCGAGGTGGACACCTCGTCGATGCGCACCGGTGCGTAGCCCATCTGCCGCAGGCGCTGCGCGACCGCAGCCTGGCTGTCGGCTTCGAGCTGCCCGGAAACCATCTTCCCGGACTTGTCGCGCACCTGGTAGTCGAACTTCGCGAGCTTGGGTGCCGCGGTCGCCATCAGTCAGCCTTTCCGGTGGCGTCAGGCCCCACCGGCAAGCCGGTTGAACTCCTGCATGTCACTGGCCTTCTCAGCAGCGTCGTCACGCGTGATGAGGCCAGAGCGGGCCAGTGTCGCGAGCGACTGGTCCATCGTCACCATGCCGCTGGAGGCGCCCGACTGGATCGAACTGTAGATCTGGTGGGTCTTGCCTTCGCGGATCAGGTTACGGATCCCTGAGGTGGTAACCATCACCTCGGTCGCGGGCACGCGGCCCTTGCCGTCAGAGCGCTTGAGCAGCGTCTGGCACACCACACCCTTGAGCGACCCCGACAGCATCACCCGGATCTGTTCCTGCTGGTGGGGCGGGAACACGTCGATGATCCGGTCCACGGTCTGCGGGGCGTCCTGAGTGTGCAGGGTGCCGAAGACGAGGTGGCCGGTCTCGGCTGCGGTGAGCGCGATCTGGATCGTCTCGAGGTCGCGCATCTCGCCGACGAGAATCACATCGGGGTCCTGGCGCAGCGCGTGCTTGAGCGCGGCGGCGAACGTGTGGGTGTCCGTGCCGACTTCGCGCTGGTTGACGACCGCCATCTTGTGCTGGTGAAGGAACTCGATGGGGTCCTCGACGGTCATGATGTGAACCGGACGGTTGCGGTTGATCAGGTCGATCAACGACGCGAGCGTGGTCGATTTTCCCGATCCGGTCGGCCCGGTGACGAGCACGAACCCTCGCGGCAGATAGGCGAAGCTCGCGACCTGTTCGGGGATGCCGAGATCCTCGAGCGGCAGGATCTCGAACGGGATGATGCGCATGACCGCGCCGAGCGCGTCGCGCTGCTGGAAGATGTTGACACGGAAACGCGCGACACCCGGCACCGAGTACGACATGTCCAGTTCGAGGTTGTTCTCGAAGGCCTCACGCTGCTTGTCGGTGAGAATCGCATAGATCATCTTCTGCAGGTCGTGGGGCTTCAGCGCCGGGAACTCGTCCAGGCGCAGCAGGTCGCCGTCGACACGGATGGTCGGCTGGACGCCAGCGGTGAGATGCAGATCCGAACCGTCGCGCTGATACAGCGCCATCAGCAGGTCGTCGATGTCGACCGCCAACGGTTCGTCGGCGGTCACTCGCGGTTGCGCCTCGGCCGGCGGCGCGACACCGTTGCCCGCCTGGCCGATCTGTTCGACACCCGGGGCGAGGTCCGGACGCGGCGGCGCTGGTGGGGCAGCCGGTGCGCGCTGGTCGGCGCTCGACGCAGCATGGTGGTCGATGGCGGCCGCGAGCGCGTGGCGAGCCGTGAGTCCGAGCACGACGTCGAGTCCCGTCAACGACCGGATCTCCTCGGCGACCTCCCGGCGGTGCGGGTCTGCGACGGCGACGAACAGTTCGTCGTTCGCGCCAAGACCGACGGGCAGCGCTTTGAGACGCCGGATCACCTCGACCGGCACCTGCGCGACAGCGTTGGGATCGACGTGCTGCCCGTCGACGTCGAGGTACGGCATGCCCATGGTCGCGGCGAGCGCGCGCAGCAAGGTGCGTTCATCGGCGAGCTCGAGTTCGATCAGCGTCTTGGCCAGGCTGCCGCCGAACTCGTGCCGGCGGGTTTCAGCCTGCTGCAACTGCTCCGGCGTGAGCGCACCCTGCTCCAGCAGCGCCTCCCCGAGGCCACTCATCGTTGTTCTCCTCGCCTTGGTGTGTCGGCGTTGTTCGCTGGCGTCGGCTGGCGCGGTCTGCGGACCGGGTTCACACCACGACCCGGCCCACCTCTTCGAGCGTGGTCAGGCCGTGCAACACCTTGCTCAGTCCGTCGGCGCGCAGCGTGCGCATGCCCTGCTCGACCGCCGTGCGGGAAATGTCGTCCGAGGACGCGCGTGCGACCGCGAGGCGCTCGATCTCCTCGGTCATCGTCATCACCTCGTGGATCGCGAGCCGCCCGCGGTAGCCGGTGTGGCTGCACGCGCTGCATCCGACCGCACGCGGGATCTCGGGATCCTCCGCCACGATGTCGTCACGAAAGCCGGCTTCCTTGAGCATCTGGGGGCCGACGGTCTCGTAGTCGACGCATTTTCCGCACACACGCCGCGCAAGCCGCTGCGCGACGACGCAGTCCAGCGCGGAGCCCACCAGGAAGGACTCGATGCCCATCTCGGTCAGCCGTGTCACAGCCGAGGGCGCGTCGTTGGTGTGCAGCGTCGAGAGCACCAGGTGGCCCGTCAACGCGGCTTCGACCCCCATCTGCGCCGTTTCGCGGTCACGCATCTCGCCGACGAGGATCACGTCGGGGTCCTGGCGCAGGATCGATCGCAGCGCCGCAGCGAACGTCAGCCCCACCTTGGTGTTGACCTGCAGCTGGCTGATCCCGGTCAGGCGGTACTCGACCGGATCCTCGGTGGTGACGATGTTCACACCCGGCTGGTTGAGCACGTTGAGCGTCGCATACAGCGTCGTCGACTTCCCCGATCCGGTCGGCCCCGTCACCAGGATCATCCCGTAGGGCTTGGTGAACGACTCGTGGTACTGCGCGAGATTGTCCTCGAGGAACCCGAGGTCCTCGAGCTTGAGCAGCACCGAGGTCCGGTCGAGGATGCGCATCACGACCTTCTCGCCGTACACGGTCGGCAACGTCGACACGCGCAGGTCGATCTGCTTGCCGTGCACGGTGATGCCGATGCGCCCGTCCTGCGGCACACGCCGCTCGGCGATGTCCACGTCCGCCATGATCTTCAACCTCGAGACCACGCCGGCCTGAATCGAACGCGGCGAGCGCATGACCTCGTGCAGTACACCGTCGATCCGGTAGCGCACGCGCAGGTCACGTTCACCGGGTTCGATGTGGATATCGGACGCTCCATCGCTGACGGCCTGAGTGATCAGCAGGTTGACGAACTTGACGATCGGCGCTTCCTCGGTGATCGCCTGCAGTTCGCTCAGGTCGCCGAGTTCGTCGTCGTCGCCGAGCAGGTCGTCGGCGACCGATTCGATGTCCTCCGACAGGCGGGCGAACCGGTCGATCGCCGCCATGACGTCGTC
>JBJHAX010000051.1:0-14692 GCA_050480705.1 Nitriliruptoraceae bacterium | reverse complement strand
GCCCCAATGTGCACGACCTCGAACGGGATCGTGAGCGGTTCGTGCCCGTCGACTGGACCGGCGCATCCACCTCCTCGTTCCTGGTGTCCATCCAGGTGGAAGCACTCGACCGCAAGCATCTGCTGCGCGACATCACCGCGGTGCTGGGCGATCTGCACATCAACATCACCTCCGCGCAGGTCGTCACCCGCAAGGACCGCGTGGCGATGCTCACCTTCTCGTTCGAACTGGGCGACCCAGCGCATCTGGAGTACGCGCTGGCGTCGATCAGGGGTGTCGACGGCGTCTACGACGCGTTCCGACTCATCCCGCAGGCCGCATCGAACGGGTGAGATCAGTGCGCGTCGAGCCCGGACGGCCACGCCCGAGCGACCGGATGTCTCGCGCTAGCCTCGGCCGCGACGAAGCGTGCATGAAGGAGCGTCGTGGACCCCGACCAGGGCCGTGTCGTCGTCACGGCGGCGCTCGGCCGCTGGGCGACCAACTGCCACGTCATCGCCGACCGCGCTGCCGGCGAGGCCGTGGTGGTCGACCCCGGCGAGACCGGTGCGACGTACGTGCCTGCCCTGCTCGACGAGCTCGGTGTGCGCGCACACGCGCTGCTGCTCACCCACGGCCATCTCGACCATCTGTGGGCCGTCCCCGATCTCGCGCGTTCACTCGACGTGCCGGTGTTGCTGCACGCCGACGACCTGTGGTTGTGGCGTGATCCGGGTGCGGCGTTCGGCGCCGGTGGCGTCCAGCTGCTCGCCGAGGTGGGCCTGGTGTGGGACCCGCCCGGTGACGTCGTCGACGAGGTTCGTGACGGCCAGCGCCTGACGTTCGCAGGCACCGACATCGACGTTCGCCACAACCCGGGCCACACCCCGGGTCATGTGACCTACCTGGCCCGGCTCGGCAGCGAGGTGCCCGTGCTCACCGCACAGGTCCCTGGCGGGCCCTACGAAGACGCACAGGCTCGCGCTGCAGGCGACGGGATCCTGTTGTCGGGCGACCTGCTGTTCCGGGGCTCGATCGGCCGTACCGACCTGGTCGGCGGCTCCAACGAGCAGATGGCCGTGTCGCTGGCGAAGACCGTGCTGCCGCTCGATGACGACACACTCGTACTCGCCGGCCACGGACCGTCGACGAGTGTGGGCCACGAGCGCCGGACCAACCCGTACCTGACCGAACTCGCCGCGCGCACCTGACAGCGCTGCGGCAGATCCCGGGCGCGGCCGGCGCCCCTGAGTCCGACGAGGACACCCGATGGCAACCATCGACGCGAACCCGCCTTCGGGAACGCGCGACTATCTGCCCGACGATGTGGCGCGACGCGAGCAGGCGTTTGCGAGCATCCGCGAGACCTTCCGACGGCACGGATTCGCGCCTCTGGACACCCCGGCGTTCGAACGACTCGAGGTGCTCACCGGAAAGTACGGGGAGGAGGGCGATCAGCTCATCTTCAAGATCCTGCGCCGTGGCGAGCACGAAGCCAGCGGTCAGGCCGACCTTGCATTGCGCTACGACCTCACCGTGCCGCTCGCGCGGGTCGCCGCGAGGTACGGCTCGCAACTGCCGACACCGTTCAAGCGTTACCACATCGCTCCGGTGTGGCGCGCCGACCGTCCAGGCAAGGGCCGGTTCCGCGAGTTCTACCAGTGCGATCTGGACACGGTCGGGTCCTCTTCGCTGCTCGCCGACGCGTCGACGATCCAGGCGGTCGCCGACGCGCTCGTCGGGCTCGGCCTGTCCGGTTTCAAGGTGCAGATCAACCACCGTGGCGCGCTCACGGGCCTCATCGAGGCATACGGGATCCCTGCGGCACTCGAAGGCGACACGCTCGTTGCGCTCGACAAGCTCGCCAAGATCGGTGTGGGCGGCGTCGCCGACGAGCTCGCGCAGCGCGGTGTGGCCGCCGACGCAGCGAACGCGCTCGTGGCCGACCTCGACACCCCGGATGCCAGCGAGGTGCTCGCCGAGCGCATCGCAGCGACGACGCGGGGGCACGCGGCGATCGACGAGATCGCGCGTCTCGAAGAACTGATCGGACCGGTGCCCGGCGGGATCGTCGAACGCTCGCTCACCCTCGCGCGTGGCCTGTCGTATTACACCGGTCCGGTGTTCGAAGTCGTCCACGACGAACTCGACGCGACGATCGCGGCGGGCGGACGCTACGACGGGCTCATCGGGATGTTCCAGGGCGAGGATGTCCCGGCGACCGGGGGGTCTCTGGGCCTCGAGCGGATCCTGTTGCTGCTCGACGAGCGCGAGTCGGCCGTCGCGGGCGGACCCGACGTCGTGGTCACGGTTGTGGACGACACGCTCGGTGCCGTCGCGTCCTCGCTGGCGGCGACGGTGCGGCAGGCCGGCTACAGCGTCGATCTGTACACAGGATCGGGACGCCTGGGCAAACAGTTGAAGTACGCCGATCGTCGGGGCGCGAGGGTTGCGCTCGTCGTCGGTCCCGCCGAACACACCGCCGGTACGGTCACCGTCAAGGACCTGCGCAGCGGCGACCAGACCACCATTGCGCTCGACACGCTGCCTGCGCGCCTGGCCGAGGTGCTGGCGCGCTGACGGAGGACGACGTGAGTATCAGCCCCTACGGCGCGCTGCGCACCCACGGTGCGGGCACGCTTCGCGGACACGACGACGCCATCGTCACCGTCGCCGGATGGGTCGACACGCGGCGCGACCACGGCGGTGTCGCCTTCCTTGACCTGCGGGACCGCTCCGGCATCGTGCAGGTCGTCGCTGACCCCCAGGCTTCCGCGGCGCTGGAGGCCGCGCACCGCGTACGCAGCGAATGGGTGATCCGGGTGACCGGCCGTGTGCGCCTGCGTCCCGAGGGCATGCGCAACGAGCGGCTCGACACCGGCGACGTCGAGATCGCTGCCGAGTCGATCGAAGTGCTCTCCGAAGCCGTCACGCCACCGTTTCCCGTCGAGGACGGCATCGACGTCGCCGAGGAACTGCGTCTACGCCACCGCTACGTCGATCTGCGGCGGCCCCGGATGGCCGAGGCCCTGCAGATCCGATCCCGCACGCTGTCGGTCATCCGCCGGGTTATGGAACGCAACGGATTCGTCGACGTCGAAACGCCGCAGCTGACCCGCCCGACCCCTGAAGGCGCACGTGACTTCCTCGTTCCGTCCCGCCTGCAGCCGGGCACGACCTACGCGCTGCCCCAGTCCCCGCAGCTGTTCAAACAGCTGCTGATGGTCGCCGGCGTCGAGCGCTACTACCAGATCGCGCGCTGTTTTCGTGACGAGAACCTGCGCGCCGACCGCCAGCCGGAGTTCACCCAGCTCGACCTGGAGCTGTCGTTCGGCGACGAAGAGGACGTCTACGGACTCATGGAGGAGCTCTTCGCCGAAATCTTCGACGAGGTGCTCGACATCGACCTGCCCACCCCGTTCCCGCGGCTGACCTATGCCGAGTCGATGCGTCGGTTCGGCACCGACAAGCCCGACCTGCGCTTCGGCATGGAACTGGTCGACCTCGCCGAGGTGTTCGCCGACACCGACGTCGGCGTCTTCCAAGGCGCGCTCGGCGACGGCGGGGTCGTGGTCGCGCTCGCAGTCGACGGTGGCGGCGAGATGGCGCGACGCGAATTCGACGAGCTCGTCGAGTGGGCGAAGCGCCGGGGTGCAAAGGGCCTCGCGTGGGCGGTCGTCGAGGACGGTGACGGCGACACCGTGACACTGCGCAGTCCGCTGGCCAAGTTCATGACCGAGGCCGAGGTCGCCGCACTCGTGGACGCGACCGGGACGAAGGCGGGCGACGCGATTCTCTTCGGCGCGGGTCCCGAGCGGTTCACGCGCCAGCTCATGGGTGCACTGCGGGTGGAGGTCGCTGCGCAGCGGGGCATCGTGGCACCCGATCGCTGGGAGTTCGTCTGGATCGTGGAACCTCCGATGTTCGACCCGGCACAGGAATCCGACGACCCGACGTCGGGGGCAACTG
The DNA here is from genome assembly GCA_050480705.1 of Nitriliruptoraceae bacterium. Classification (GTDB taxonomy): domain Bacteria; phylum Actinomycetota; class Nitriliruptoria; order Nitriliruptorales; family Nitriliruptoraceae; genus JBJHAX01. The sequence continues at coordinate 10,744 of JBJHAX010000051.1, read as the reverse complement.
GCTGGGTTCCCAACCACCATCCGTTCACCGCTCCTTCCGAGGCCTTCGTCGACGACTTCGAGCAGCGTCCGGGCGAGGCGACGACGCGCGCCTACGACATCGTGCTCAACGGCACCGAGCTCGCCTCGGGTTCGGTGCGGATCCACGACGCCGAGCTGCAGCGGCGCGTGTTCCGCTTTCTCGGCATCAGCGACACCGACGCCGAGGAGAAGTTCGGTTTTCTCCTGCGAGGTTTCGAGCATGGTGTGCCGCCGCACTGCGGGATCGCGCCCGGGGTCGACCGCATCGTGATGCTGTTGACCGGCGTCGACACGATCCGTGACGTGATCGCGTTTCCGAAGACACAGTCGGGGGCCTGCCCCCTCACCGACGCGCCCGCTCCCTACGAGGGCGGTGCGCTGGCCGAGCTCGGCCTGCGCCCGATACCGAGCGCATCCGACTGACGAGACGCGCATCCGTGCGGCCGGTGGCTACGGTGGCCGGGTGAGCGATCCCCACCTGTTCGTCGACACCGGACCCGAGGCGTCAGGGCCGCCGCCCGCACGCGCCACCTCGGCCGCGCCCCTGGCTGCCCGCATGCGCCCGCGCAGCCTCGATGAACTCGTCGGGCAGTCGGACGTGATCGGACCGGGGTCGGCGCTGCGCGACATGCTCGACCGTGGCGAGGTGCGCTCGACGATCCTTTGGGGGCCCCCTGGCGTCGGCAAGACGTCGCTGGCACAGGTCATCGCCGCACACGTCGATGCGGTCTTCGTCGACATCTCGGCAGTCACCGCAGGGGTCAAAGACCTGCGGCAGGTGATCGACGAGGGCCGTGCACGCCTCGAGATGCGTGAGCGCCGCACCGTCCTGTTCGTCGATGAGATCCACCGCTTCAACAAAGGCCAGCAGGACGCCCTGCTGCCCGGCGTCGAAGCGGGATGGGTCACCCTGATCGGCGCGACCACCGAGAACCCCTTCTTCGAACTCAACGCGCCGCTGCTGTCACGCTGCCAGCTGCTGCGCCTCGAAGCGCTGACCGACACCGACGTCAGCCTGCTGCTCGACGCTGCGCTCACCGACGACGAGCGTGGCTACGGCGGCAGGGTGGCCCTGTCCGACGAGGCGCGTGCACATCTGGTCGCCGTCGCCGACGGGGACGCACGCGCGGCACTCGGTGCGCTCGAGATCGCTGCGGCGGCGCACGGAGTGGACCCTGGGCGAGGTGACGGCGAGATCGAGCTCGCGGTCGACGACGTCGCGGCGGCGACACGAAGGTTCCGCTACGACAAGGCGGCTGACGGGCACTACGACCAGGTATCGGCGTTCATCAAATCGATGCGCGGCTCGGATCCCGACGCTGCGGTGTACTGGCTGCTGCGGATGCTCGAATCGGGGGAGGACCCGCGCTTTCTCGCCCGCCGCATGGTGATCTTCGCCTCCGAGGACGTCGGACTCGCCGACCGGCAGGCACTGGCGGTCGCGGTCGCGGCCTTCCACGCGCTCGAGTTCGTCGGGCTTCCCGAAGCCCGCTACGCGCTGGTGCACGCCACGATCGCGCTGGCGAGCGCGCCGAAGTCGAACAGCGTCGCCCGTGCGCTCGGCGACGGGCTCGAGCTCGTGCGTCGTCACGGAAACCTCGAGGTGCCCGCACATCTGCGTGACGCCCATTACCGTGGCGCGTCCGACATCGGACATGGCGCCGGCTACCAGTATCCTCACGACCATCCGGGAGCGTTCGTCGCCGGCCAGCGGTACCTGCCGGAAGCGATCGACGGCGCGACGGTCTACCGTCCGAGCCGGTACGGCCACGAGGACCACGTGGCCGCGCGGGTCGAGGAGTTGCGTTCGTTGCGCGACGCCGCCCGCGGCAGGGACCAACCCGATTCGACGACCAGCAGCCGAGGGAAGGACTCCGCGTGACCGTCAGGGACTGGGCGGTCGTTTCGGCCGCGATCTTCTGGGGGGTGCTCGTGGTCGCGCTGTGCGTCCTCGTCACACGCATGATGCGAGTCCTCGACGAGAGCGTGCGCACGATCCGCACCGTCACCGAAGAGGCCGTGCCGATCCTGCGCGGCGTCAACGAGACCGTCGCCGGGGTCAACACCGAACTCGCTCGTGTCGACACGATCATGGCGGGGGTGCAGTCGATCACCGCGACCACCGACAAGCTCGTCGGCGTGGTGCACCAGACGGTGTCCAACCCGTTGATCAAAGCCGCGGCGTTCCTGACCGGCACGCTGCGCGCGTCGCGCGGGTCGAAGGAGGACTGAGGCACGGTGGCATCCTCGGCGCACCCGGTCGGACCGCTTCCTGACGATCGGTCGTGGCCGTGCTGAAGCGACTCTTCTCGTTGACCGTCGGGCTCGGTGCGGGTGTCGCACTGGGAGCGTGGATCGTGCGCCGATTGGAGGATGCACGCCGTGCGGTCACGCCCAGTTCGCTTGCCGGCCAGGCCGGCAAGGCCGCCGGATCGTTCGCCAACCGGTTCGAGGAGGTCCGTGCGCGTGCACGCGTCGAGGCCGCACGGGAAGAGGCGCGCCTGCGCGAACAGTTCGGTGTCGCGCCCCTCGACGACTCGGACCGCTGAACGTCGGCGTGCCGCACACCGGCCGCACCTCGCGCGTGCTGGCCAACCCTGACGAGGATCACACGTGGACTCCCTGACCATCCGCGAGACGTTCCTGAGCTTCTTCGAGGAACGAGAGCACCGCCGTTACGAGTCGGCGCCGCTGATCCCCAACGACCCGAGTCTGTTGCTCACGATCGCGGGCATGGTCCCGTTCAAGCCCTATTTCACGGGCGAGGCCACCCCTCCCGTCAAGCGGATCGTCAGCTACCAGAAGTGCGTGCGCACCAACGACATCGAGAATGTCGGGCGCACCACCCGCCATCTGTCCTTCTTCGAGATGCTCGGCAACTTCTCCTTCGGGGACTACTTCAAGCAGGAAGCCATCCGGTGGTCGTGGCAGCTGGCGACCGACGCGTTCGGTCTCGATCCCGACCGCATCTGGGTCAGCATCCACGAATCGGACGACGAGGCCGAGCGGTTATGGCTCGACGAGACCGACGTCCCGCGTGAGCGCATCGTGCGCATGGGCGCCGACAACTTCTGGGACACCGGCGGCGCGGGTCCGTGCGGGCCGTGCACCGAACTGCACTACGACCGTGGCGAGGCCTGGGGCGCCGCCGGCGGTCCGGCGGTCAACGGCGAGCGGTACCTCGAGTTCTACAACCTGGTGTTCATGCAGTCCCTCCGCGACGACGCCGGCACGATCCTCGGCGACCTTCCCAGCCAGAACGTCGACACCGGCCTCGGGCTCGAACGTCTCGCGGTGCTGCTTCAGGACGTCGACAACGTGTTCGAAACCGACCTGTTCGCACCGCTGTTGGCCCACGCGAGCGAGTTGACCGGTGTCGCCTATGGCGACGACGACGATCACGACGTGAGCCTGCGCGTCATCGCCGAGCACACCCGCGCGGCCGCGTTCCTGATCGGCGACGGCGTCCTGCCCGCAAAGGAGGGCCGCGGCTACGTCCTTCGCCGGCTGCTCCGCCGTGCGATCCGCCATGCGCAGCTGCTCGGCACCGACGTCGGTGGCGGCCAGCGGATCGTCGTGCCGATGGTCGAACGTGTCATCGAGCGGTTCACGCCCGCCTATCCCGACCTCGAACGGCAGCGCGAACTGATCCGGCGCGTTGCGGGCGCCGAGGAGGACGACTTCGGCGCCCGCATCCGCCAGGGCCTCGAACGCGTCGAGGCGGTGGTGGACACACTCACCGGCCGTGGGGAGCAGCGTTTTCCGGGCGACGCGGCGTTCGAGCTGCACGACACGTTCGGGTTCCCGATCGATCTCACCGTCGAGATCGTCGAGGACGCGGGACTCGAACTCGACCGGGCGGCGTTCGACGACCTGATGGACCAGCAGCGCCAGCGTGCCCGCGCCGGAGCCAAGAAGGGCGGCGAGGGTGTGCCCCAGCAGGTATACCGGGACGCCGCAGCTGAGGTCGGACCGACCGAGTTCGTCGGCTACGAGGCACTGGTCACGGACACCCAGCTCGGCGCGATCGTCACCCCGGGAGGCCTCGAGTCCTCGGCGGGAGAGGGCGACGAGGTCGAGGTGGTCCTCTCACGTACGCCCTTCTATGCCGAAGGCGGCGGCCAGATCGGCGACGCTGGCGTGATCGAGACCCCGACCGGGCGCCTCGAGGTCGTCGACACCCAGGAAACCGCCGGCGGGCTGCTCGTCCACCGCGCCCGCGTCGTCGCCGGTGAGGTCCACCCTGGGCAGGCGGCCGAAGCGCGTGTCGACCGGGACCGGCGCCTGGCGACGGCACGCAGCCATTCGGCCACCCACGTGCTGCACGCCATCATCAAGGAAGCGCTCGGGGAACACGCACAGCAGGCCGGCTCACTGGTCCAGCCCGGCCGCCTGCGGTTCGACTTCCCCCACTTCGAGGCGCTCTCCGACGAGCGGGTCGGCGAGATCGAGGCGATCGTCAACGAACGGGTTCGCGACGACCCCGAGGTGCGCACCGAGGTCATGGGACTCGAGGACGCCCGCCGCTCAGGCGCGGTCGCGAACTTCGGGGACAAGTACGGCGACGTCGTGCGGGTGGTGTCCATCGGCTCGTTCTCCCGCGAGTTGTGCGGAGGCACGCACGTGCCGTCGGGCGCCACCATCGGCGGGGTGGTGATCGTGCGCGAGGAGTCGATCGGCTCCAACACCCGCCGTGTGGAGGCGCTGACCGGGGCCGACGCCTGGCAGCACCTGACGCGTGAACGTCTCATCACCGAGCAGGTCTCCCGTGTCCTGGAGTCCCCGACCGACGAGGTCGTGTCCCGCGTCACAAGTCTCGTCGAGCGGCTGCGCGCCGCCGAGAAGGCGCTCGACCGTGTACGTGGCGCACAGCTCACGCAACGCGCACTCGAACTCGCCGACGGTGCCGTGCGCGACGACGGGCTCGCCGTGGTCGTCACGAACGTCGACGGAGCGTCGGCCGACGACCTTCGTCAGCTCGCATCCGAGACCCGTGGCCATCTCGCTGAGCGTGCGGTCGTCGTGGTCGGCACGACGAGCGAGGACGGCAAGGCCCAGATGGTCGCGTCGGTGACTGCCGATCTGGTCGATGCCGGCGTCGAAGCGCGCGCCGTGCTGCACCCTGCCGCGCAGCTGGTCGGCGGTGGAGCCGGAGGGCACGGCGACCTGGCACAGGCGGGCGGCCGCGACGGGACACGGCTCGACGAGGCGTTGGCCGAAGCCGAGCGGGTCGCGCGCGAGGTCGCGACCGGATGAGCGGGACCGAGCTTCCCGCGACCGGGCGCTTGCTCGCGATCGACCTCGGTGAGATCCGTGTCGGCATCGCGGTGTCCGATCCGGGCCAGATCATCGCCTCGCCCGTCGAGACGCTCGAGGTTCCCCGCGGTGAGGATGCGCCGCTGGTCGACGCCCTCGTGAAGGTGGTCGAACGACACATGGCGGTGGGGGCCGTCGTCGGGCACCCTCGGCGGCTGGACGGCCGTGAGGGTGCGGCTGCGGCACGCGCCCGCCGGATCGCGGATCAGCTCGCTGAACGCACCGGGTTGCCGGTCGTGCTGTGGGACGAGCGGTTCTCGACGGTGGAGGCCGAACGGGCGTTGCGCGACGACGACATGCGACGTGAGGAGCGGCGCGCGACCGTCGACCGTGTCGCTGCCGGTGTGATCCTGCAGGGAGCGCTCGAGGCACAGCGACGCCATCGTGACCCGTCGGCGTGATGCGCTCGGCCGACCGTCGCCTGCCTTCCGGTTACGTTGCCGGGCGGACGTGGACATTCTAGGAGAGTGACGTGGCGCTGAGTCGTGGGTCGCGATGGTTTCTGTTGTCGGTGGTGGCGCTCGTCGGCGCCGGGCTCGGGGTGCTGTACTGGGCCGACACCAACCTGTTCGGCTCGGACATCGAGCCCGGGATTCCGGTCACCTACGAGGTCGAGGCCGGCCAGACGGTGCGCGCGGTCGGTGAGGACCTCGCAGAAGCCGGCGTGATCTCCAGCGCGGTGCGCTTCCGGCTGGCGGCCGACGATGCTGGTCTTGCCGGCCAGATGCGCCCGGGTGTGTACGAGCTCGCCACCGGGATGAGCAACGACGAGGTCATCGCGATCCTGTCGGAGGGGCCGCCGCCCGCCGAGACGATCTGGTTCACCGTCCAGGAGGGCCTGCCGGTCGAGGTGACGCTCGAGCGGCTCGCAGCTCAGTTTCCTGCGTACGAGGCAGCCGATTTCCGCGCGGTGCTCGATGCTCGGCTCGAAGCAGGGCGCAACGGTGAGGGTTTGCTCACGCTGCCGACCTGGCTTCCCGAACCGGCGGAGATGCCCGAGGTCGTCGAGGAGCCGTTCGAAGGGATGCTGTTCCCCGAGACCTACGAGGTCCTCGCCGACGCATCGCCGTTGCGGATCCTGCAGCGCATGGTCGACCAACTCGACCGGGTCATGGGCTCGATTCCGATCGACGCGGTCGAACGCGTGGAGGAGTTCGACCGGACCCGCTACGAGATGATGACGATCGCAAGCCTGATCGAACGCGAGACAAGGGTCGACGGGGAACGTTCACTGGTCGCGGCGGTGATCGAGAACCGGCTCGAAGGCAGCATGCGCCTGCAGATCGATGCGACCGTGCTGTATGCACGCGGCGAGCACACCGACCGGGTGCTGTTCGAGGACACCGAGATCGACCATCCGTACAACACCTACGTCATCGACGGGCTGCCGCCGGGGCCGATCTCGGGCTTTGGCGCTGCATCGCTTCGCGCCGCCTACGACCCGGCGGACGTCACCTATCGCTACTACGTCCTCGACGCGGCGTGTGACGGCTCGCACGTGTTCTCCGACACCCTCGACGAGCACAACGTGAACGTCAACGCGTTCCGCAATGCCGGCGGGTGCCAGTGAGCGACGCGGCACCGTGGCCGGTCGCCACGACCAGGGTCGTGGCACTGCTCGGCTGGCCGGCCCGCTACTCGCTGTCACCTGCGATGCACAACGCGGCGTTTCGCGCCGACGGCCACGACCTGGTGTATCTCGCCCTTCCGTGCACCGCCGACGCGCTCGCCCGCGGCGTCGGGGCACGGGTCGCCGTGGACGCGCACGGCGCCAACGTCACCGTTCCCCACAAGCAAGCCGTTCATGCGTTGTGTGATACACGCACCGATGAAGCGGAGCTCATCGGTGCCGTCAACACGCTGTCGTTCGCTGGCGGCGTCATCGCGGGAGACAACACCGACGCGTTGGGGCTCGTCGACGCGTGGAGCGAACAGATCAGCCTGCAGGCCGGTGACCGCGCGACGGTTCTGGGCACCGGAGGAGCGGCGCGAGCGACCGTGGTTGCTGCAGGACGCCTCGGGCTCGACGTCTGCGTGGTCGGACGTGACCCAGCGGCGGCAGCCGAGCTTGCCCTGCTGGCCGAGCGCGCCGGCGCGCCGTCAGGCGGCGCATACACGCTCGACGACGCGAACGGCGCGGTCGGGTCCAGCCGTCTGATCGTCAACGCCACACCGCTTGGCATGGCGGGCGAGGATCTGCCGGCCCCGTTCATGGCGCTCGAACCGGGACAGATCGCCTACGACCTCGTCTACGACCCGCCGACGACACCGTTTCTGGCGGCGGCACGCCACGCGGGCGCGGAGGCGTTCGACGGTCTCGGAATGCTGATCGGCCAGGCGGCACGGTCGTTTCGGCGCTGGACCGCACACGACGCGCCACGCGAAGTGATGTCGGCTGCCGCGGTGCGGGCGCTCGCTGAACACAGCCAGGCCACGTAGCCTCGTCAATCCACGGCCTACATCCGTGGGCTAGTGTTGCCGATGATTCTGGTGTTGCAGATGATGTGCTGGCGTTGCCGGTGCGAACGCCATGGGCGGAGTGGCTGATGAGCACCTCGGGTTCGACCCGCGCCGGGCGGCTGGCCGCCGCCCTGACGTCGCTGCTGCGCGCTATCCCGGATGCGGCTGCCGTCGCGGTGGTGTCCTACGACGGGTTGCCGATGGCCACAGCACTGCCCGACTCGCTCGGAGAGGACCGCCTGGCGGCGATGTCGGCCGCGTTGCTCGCGCTCGGCGAACAGGCGTCGGTGGGCCTCGGGCGGGGTCGCCTCCAGCAGGCAACACTCGAAGGCGAGCACGGCAGCATCCTGCTGATGTCGGCGGCCGACCGCGCCGTCCTGGTGGTGATCGCCGCCAAGGAAGCCAAGATCGGCATGCTGCGCTACGAGATGCGGCGTGCAGCCGAGGCGGTCGGTGAGGTGCTGGCCGAGCCCCGCGAATCGACCGACGCGCCGGTCGAACACGATGCGGCTCGTCCCGGCCACCACGCTCCCAGCGGCGGGGCAGGCAGCCGGTCACGTCCCGAGCTGGGGGTCATCGAGGGTTCCCGACGCGACGTCGGCGGGTGAGGGGACGAGCCGTGCTCGAAGGCGACCTCGGAGATTTCACGCTGGCAGACGTGCTGCGTCTGCTCGCGTTCACGTCGAAGACAGGACGGCTGAGGCTTCGACGCGGCCCCGTCGCCGCACACGTGACCCTGCGCGACGGGCGCCTGCTCGAGGCCACCGCCGACGATCGGCGGCTCACCGTTACCCGGCGGCTGGCCGGTGCCGGTGCGGTCGACGAGCGGGCGCTCGCAGGCGTACTGGACCGAACCACCGGCCGGACCTCGGACGGCGAGGTGCTCGCCACGCTCGTCGCGGAGGGCGATGTCGACCGGGATGCGGTGGCCGATGCGGCGGTGGCCATCGCTGTCGATGCGCTCGTCGAGTTGATGCGCTGGCCCCAGGGTTCGTTCAGCTTCGAAGCGACCGACGATCTTGGGCCGCTCGCCGAACTGCTCGGCACGGGGCGCGACGTCGATCGGGCGATCGATGACGCCGAACACCGGCTGTCGAAGTGGCGCGATCTGGGAGAGATCGACGACCCGCTCCGTCTCGCCGTGCCGACCGAACCGCGCGACCTGAACATCACCGCAGACGCCTGGCAGGTGCTCGCGTGGGTGGACGGTCAGCGCACGATCCGCGACCTCGCGGAACTCACCGGACACAGCGAGGTGTCGGTGCGTGAACGCATCGGCGAGCTGGTCGATGCGGGTGTGGTCGCCCTCGGTGCACGCGTGACGAACGATCTCGATGCGACGCTTGCGAAACTGTCGGACGTGGAGCGTTTCGACGCGGTGAGCTCGGCGCGCGCCGAGCCTGCAGCGACCCGCCCCTCCGAGCGGCCAGCCGCACGACCCGCGACCACCACCGGTCGCGACCCGGACAGCGCTGCGCTGGGTGGCGCCAAAGGAGGCGAGGACATGCCTGCGCCGCCGGTTGCCGTGCCGCGCCCGGCACGGGTCACCACGCCGGCCGCCGCTCCCGAGGCCGGCAGGCGCATCGGCCAGGATCTGCGGCGGGCGCTCGACGTCCTCGAGGAACTGCAGGCGTTCGCGGCGGATCCCGCCACCGACGCTGGCGCCGACCGCACAGGCGCATCAGATCCCGCTGCGTCGACGTCGGACGCGGCGGGTGCGCGCCACACGGCCGCACGCGCGGCGCCGGGCGCGCCACCGACGGCGCCCACGCCGCCGCCCACTGCCGCCGCGCCCGCACAACGCCCGTCCGCTTCACCACGACCCGACGCACCCACCTCACGCCGGTTGCAGCTCGATGACCGCATCGACGAGGAACTCGTGGCACGTCTCGTGCGCGGTGTGGAGGGGTTGTAGATGGCACGGACGAACGCGCGGCCCACAGCGGTCAAGATCGTGATCACCGGTCCGTTCGACGCGGGCAAGACCACGTTTGTGCGCGCGATCTCCGACATCACCGTGCTGTCGACGGAACGCGGCATCGGGGAGGTCGACGATGCGGGATCGGCGCACGCGCAGGGCTCGACGACCGTCGCGATGGATTTCGGCCGCATCGCCTTCGACGACGGGCTCGTGCTCTACCTCTTCGGCACACCTGGGCAGGAACGCTTCGACTTCATGTGGGACATCCTGGCCGAAGGCATGCTCGGGTTCGTGCTGATGGTCGATGCGTCACGGCCGTCATCGATCGATGAAGCCGCACGGGTGCATCGCCACTTCGCCGAGTTGACCGACGTGCCGTTCGTCGTCGCCGTCAACAAGGCGTCGGGCCGCGATGCCGAGATGGTCGTCGCCGACGTCCGCCAGCGGCTGCTGCTGCCCGACGACGTACCGGTCGTCGCTGCGGATGCCCGCGAGCGCGAGGACGCCAAGAAGGTGCTGCTCGCGCTGCTCAATCTCGTACCTGATCGTCTGCGCAACGCCGTCGCCACCCGCATGGAGAGCCGGCCATGAAGCAGCTCGGACAGATCCTTGTCGATGGGGGCTTGATCGACGAGCAGCAGCTCCAACAGGCGCTCGACGAGCAGGAAGAGACGGGCCAGTCGCTTGGCCGTGTGCTCGTCAACCTCGGGTTCGTGACCGAACGCGACTTGGTCGCTGCGCTCGCCAGTCAGATCGGCATGCAGTTCGTCGACCTCGCCGATGCGGACATCGACCCGCGTGCGGCGACGCTGGTCAGCGAACAGGTGATGCGCCGCCATGGGGTGATCCCCATCCGGTTCGAAGGCGACCGCCTCGTGCTCGCGATGAGTGACCCGTCCAACGTGGTCGCCGCCGACGACATCAGGACGGTGACCGGCATCGAGGTCGAAACGGTCGTCGCCACCAAAGACGACGTCATGGCGGCGATCGACCGGTTCGCCCGCCTGTCGGAGGACATCGAATCGGA
>JBJHAX010000050.1:0-15260 GCA_050480705.1 Nitriliruptoraceae bacterium | reverse complement strand
GGCGCCGAGCACGCCGGCCGGGTGGTCGTCGGCGACCTCGGCGAGCACTATGCGCCGCCACCGGTCGACTGGTGTGCGCTCACCCCCGCCGGCGCCGTGCCGCCTGCTGCCCCCGTTGGCGGCGACAAGCGTGCGCGGGGACGTGCCCTGATCGTCGCCGGCGCAGCCGGAACCGCCGGGGCGGCGTCGCTCGCCGGACATGCAGCGCTTCGGGCCGGTGCAGGGCTGGTCACGATCGCGACCCCGAAGTCGGCGCGCATCGAAGTCGCGTCCCGATGCGACGCCGGTGTGATGGTGCGCGGGCTCCCCGCCGAACGGCACGGCGGCCTCGCGCCTGAAGCCGTCGACGCGATCGGGGCGCTGGACGTGCTGGCCCACGCCGACGTGGTGCTCGCCGGCCCCGGGCTCGGCGTCGGCGCAGGCGCACGCGCCGTCGTCGACCATCTGCGCGGCACGGCACGCCGGCTGGTGCTCGACGCTGATGCGCTCAACGTCTACCGCGACGATGCGGGCACGCTCGCCGACCACGCCGGCACGCTCGTGCTGACCCCGCATGCGCGTGAACTCGCCCGCATCGGCGGCGGCGACGACGGCGACGACGCCTGGAACAGGCGTATCGAGCGTGTGCCGCAGCTCGCCGCCGAACTCGACGCGACGATCGTCGCCAAGGGACCCGGCACGCTGGTCGCCGCCCCCGACGGCCGGGTCTGGGTGTGCCCTCTGGGGGGGCCCGAGCTCGCCTCCGGCGGCACCGGCGATGTGCTCGCCGGGCTGGTCGCCGCCGCAGTGGCCACGGCCGTCGACGAGGACGATGTGCCGCTGGCCGCCGCGCGTGCCGTGTGGTGGCACGCAGCTGCCGGCGTCCTCGCCGGTCGCAGCGCCGCAGGCCGCGCCATCGCGACCGATCTGCACGGACAACTCCCTGCCGTGTTCGCTGCGCTCACCGGACCGGGCGAGCTGCCGGCGCCGGTCGCCGGCATGCCCGACCGGCACTCCGCACACCGGCTCGGCGCAGGCACGGCGACGCTGCCGTGGGAGACATGGCGCACGCCCCCGCACGCCGCCGGCCCCCGATGGCTGCAGCCGTGAACGGGCCGTGGCGTCCATCGCGCGTCGAGGTCGATCTCGCTGCGATCCGTGACAACGTGGTGCGGCTGCGCGAGATCGCCGGCACCGACCTGTGCGCGGTCGTCAAAGCGGACGGCTACGGGCATGGAGCCGTGCCGGTCGCGCGTGCCGCACGCGATGCAGGCGCCCGCTGGCTCGCGGTCGCACTGGTCGAAGAAGGCGTCGCGTTGCGTGATGCGGGCATCGACGCGCCGATCCTCCTGCTCGCCGAACCGCCGGTCGATGCGGTCGAGGCGCTGCTCGCCCATGACCTCACGCCGATGGCCTACTCGCCCGCGTTCCTCGCGAGATTGGATGCGGCGGGCCGCGATCGCGGCCGGCGCGTCGCCGTGCACGTCAAGGTCGACACCGGCATGGGCCGTGTCGGTGTCCCCGAATCTGGCTGGGGCGGCACGCTGGAGATGCTCGATGCAGCCACGGGCCTCGAGGTGGACGGATTCGCGACACATCTGGCGTGTGCCGACGAACCGGCTCGTGACACGACGTCGAGGCAGCTCGACGCGTTCGACCGTTTCCTCACCGACGCTGCCCGCCACGGATTCGAGCCCCGCTGGGTGCACGCGGCGAACTCGGCGGGCACGATCGCGCACCCGCGAGCGCGTCACACCCTGGTTCGCTGCGGCATCGGCATCTACGGGCTGTCGCCGTCCGGCGAGGTCGACGCAGCCGCCGCAGGACTCCGCAGCGCGTTCACGCTGACCTCGCAGGTCGCCTACCCTAAGCATGTCGCGGCCGGCACCGCGGTGTCGTACGGGCATCGCTGGCACGCGCCGTCGGACGGATGGCTCGCGACGGTCCCGATCGGGTACGCCGACGGGGTGCCACGTGCCGTTGGTGGCAACGTGGACGTCGTCGTCGCGGGTCGACGCGCTCCGCTCGTCGGAGCGGTGTGCATGGACCAGCTGATGGTCTGGTGCGGCGACCACGAGCCTCGCGTCGGCGACCGGGTGGAACTGCTCGGCGGCAGCGGCCCCCGTGTCGAGGAATGGGCGGCTGCAGCCGACACGATCACCTACGAGATCGCGACGGGGCTCACCGGCCGTCTGCCACGCGTCCACGGCAGCGCCTGAGCCGGTGCGGACGACCGCGTGGTGCCGTGGGACACGGGCCGGACTCGTGACGGGGCGTGCGGCGACGTGCGCGCATGCGACCGGACGCTGCCGGGAACGTCCCGCACGTGGTTCGCCGGCACGGCGAGCGAGAGGAGATCAGCGTGGCGCTTGGACTCGACGACGTGCGCGTCGGGGTCTGGACGAGCCCGGACGGCGTCTCGGGCTGCACCGTCGTGCTGCCGCCGCCCGGCACGCTCGGCGCGGTCGCCGTCCGTGGTGCCGCGCCGGGAACGCGGGAAGCCGCTGCGCTCGGACCGCAAGGACACGTCGTCCGCTGCGACGCCGTGGTGCTCTCGGGCGGATCCGCCTACGGGCTCGCGTCTGCCGACGGGGTCATGGGGTGGCTGGAAGAGCGAGGGATCGGCTACCCGGTCGCCGGGCACGTCGTGCCGATCGTCGGCGCCGCGATCCTGCTCGACGGGTCGGTGTCCGCACCATCCCAGCGGCCGGGCGCCGCCGCGGGCCGTCATGCGTGTGACCAGGCGTCGGCCGGCGAACCAGCCGAAGGGCGCGTCGGTGCGGGCGCCGGTTGCACGGTCGCCAAGGTCGCCGGACTCGAGCACCGCAGGCCGGGCGGGCAGGCGATCGCCGTACGCCGCGCAGGTGGAATCACGGTCGGCGCGATCGTCGCGAACAATGCGCTCGGCGAGATCGTCGGCGACGACGGCGCCCTCATCGCCGCAGCCGACGTCGCTGACGACGTGCCCCGCTACCCGGTCGCGCCATTGGCACGGCCGGCCACTCCGGCTGACAGCGCACCCGGTGGCGGGACGGGTCGCACCAGGTCGCCGGACGGTCCTCCCACCAACACCGTGATCGGCTGTGTGGTCACCGACGCGCGCCTCGACAAGGCGCAGGGCTACCGGGTGGCCGACCTCGCACACTCGGGGATCGCGCGCGCGGTGCGTCCCGCCCACACCGACATGGACGGCGATGCCATCTTCTGTCTTGCGACCGGGCAGGCCGAAGCAAGCGTCGACCTCGTCGCACATCTTGCCGCAGAGGTCGTCGCGGAAGCGACCCGGCGTGCCGCGATGCCGCAGGTGACGTCATGACGCCGGCGTCGGATGACGCGTCGGAGACGTCGAAACCAGCGGGCGGCGGACACGCGGACACCCCAGGTGGCCCGGTGCGTGGCGCACGAAACGAGCGTTCTGCTGTTCGGACGCTGGCGATCTCGGTCAGCGCCACCGTGATCGGTGTCCTGCCGATGTTCCTCGTCGGGGCGCTCGCCGTCGAGATGACACGGGACCTCGGATTCGGCGCCACAGGGCTCGGCATCGCCGTCGCGGCCTTTCGGGTCGGTGCTGCTGCCGCTTCGGGGCCTCTCGGGCGCCTGACGGACAATCGCGGAGCGACTGCCAGCATGCGCCTGGGCGCGGTCATCGCCGCGACGACGTCGCTCGCCATCGCGTTCGCCGTGTTCAACCTCTACACGCTCGTCGCCGTGCTCACGATCGCTGGCACTGCGCAGGCGTTGTGCCAACCGGCCGCCAATCGCCTGCTGACCAACCGGATCCCGCTGCGCCGCCAGGGCATCGCGTTCGGCATAAAGCAGTCGGCGCCACCTGTCGCGTCGATGATCGCAGGCATGAGCGTGCCACTGCTCGCCGTGACCGTGGGCTGGCGCTGGGCCTTCGTCGTCGTGCCGGTCCTCGCGGTTGTCTCGCTCGGCGGCGTCCGACGCCCTGCGACCGCGAGCGCCCCGGCACGAGCGCCGAGAACACGCACCGAGCCGACCACGATGTCGGTCCGGTCGATGTGGCCGGTGATGGTCACATTCGGCGCGGCATCAGCGGCAGCGACGAGCGTGCCCGCCTTCTTCGTCGATGCCTCGGTGACCGCCGGCATGGACGTCGTGACCGCCGGCTACCTGCTCGCGTTCGCGAGCATCTTCGTCATCGTGGTGCGCCTGTCCGTGGGCATGCTTGCCGATCGGATCGTGGCAGGGCACCTGCGGATCTGTGCTGCGCTGCTCGCCTCGGGCGTGGTCGGGCTCGTCCTGCTGGCGACCGGATCGCCCGTCGGCAGCGCGGTCGGCGTGTTCATCGCGCTGGGCGGAGCCTGGGGATTCAACGGCGTCTTCTGGTACGCGATGATGCGCGCGTTCCCGGGCTCACCCGGCACCGTCACAGGTGTCGTGTTCCCCGGCGGTCTCATCGGCGGCGTCGTCGGGCCGGTGACGTTCGGCATCGTCGCTGAACAGGCCGGATACCCGGTCGCGTGGATCTTCGGCGCGGTGCTCTCTCTGGTCGCTGCAGCCGGCATGCTGTGGACGTCGCGGAAACTGGGCGCTCGGGCGAACGCCGCGAGGAGTGGTTCCTAGCGCAGCGCGCCTCGGCTGCAGCGTGCACCGCCGGCTGTGTAGCCTCGGGCCCGCCCGAACATCGGATCGGCCGATGCCCGTTGCGCCCACCGGACAGCTGCAGATGCTGGGCCAGGCCGTGCGCGAATGCACGGCGTGCGGCCTGCACGAGCTGCGCCGGCAGGCGATCGTCGGGGAAGGCGACCTCGACGCACGGCTGGCGGTGGTCGCAGCCGCACCACGCGAAGCCGACGACGTTGCGGGTTCGCCGATGTCGGGCGCGGCGAGAAACGTCGTCGACAATCTGCTGCGCGACTCGGGGATCGACCCCACCCAGGTGTGGTTCACGACGCTGGTGAGCTGCCGCCCACCGGCCGAGCGCCCGCCGACCCTCGACGAGGTGCGTGCGTGTTCGCGCCATCTGAGTGTCGAGATGGACATGGTCGCGCCTGACGTCGTCCTCGCACTCGGCGACCTCGCCGCGTCGGTCCTGTACGGACGGCCCCTCGAGATCGAGCGTGTCAGCGGCTTTCGCCTGCAGGTGCGCGGCACGGTGACGCTCATCCCGACCTTCCATCCCGTCGAGGTCCTCCAGGGCCATCCCCGCGCCGCCGACGAGCTGCGCTGGGGCATCGTCGCCGCCAAGGCGGTCCTCGACGGCCGCATCAAGACCGGCGCGCAGCTGCGCGAGGACGCCCGAGCACGCGAACCCGCCAGCGGCTGAAGGCACATCACAGCGGCGCCCGTCGCCCCGCAGCGCCTCCTCCTGCCCGCAACCTCCCGCCCCGCCTGCGGCGCCTCGTCGTTCGTCCGGCGTCTCCGTCCACCTGGCCGCTGGCGTACGATCCGTCCGACATCGGCGCCGCCGCGCACCGCCGGCCCGCCGACCACCCGGCTGACGCTCGAACGGAAACCTCGCGTGATCACGGTGCGTTCCGGCGGGCCCGACGAGACGCGGGCCGTCGCCGCCGCTGTCGCGGCGCTGCTCGGACCAGGCGACGTCGTCGTGCTCGGCGGGGAACTCGGCGCCGGCAAAACCTGCTTCGTGCAGGGCGCGGCGCAGGCGCTGGGTGTCACGGGCCGCGTCACCTCACCGACGTTCACGCTGGTGCGCACCTACCCCGAGGCGACCCCGCCGATCGTGCACTGCGACGTCTACCGGCTCGACCGCCTGCACGACGTGCTCGACCTCGGCGACGAGGTGTTCGCCGACGACGTGGTCACCTTCGTCGAGTGGGGTGATGCGATCGGTCCACTGCTGCCTGCCGACCGCATCGACGTCGAGGTGCTGATCGCCGACGCGACCGAGCCCGAAGGCGATCAGGCTGAAGGCGATCGCGTGATCGTGCTCGACGCGGTCGGGGCCTGGCGTGAACGCGCCGGGGAACTCGAACGCTGCTGCGCGCAGGCCACCACGACCGGGGACGACACCTGATGCTGGTGCTCGGGATCGAGACGTCGACGTCGACCTCGTCGGTCGCGCTGGTCGACGGTGAACGTGTCGTCGCATCCGCGAACCTCGGCGTGCCGCGCCGCCACGGCGAATTCGTCGCACCGGCGATCTCGTTCTGTCTCGCGCAGGCGGGCGCCGGGCCCGAGCGGCTCACCGGCGTCGCCGTCGGGCTCGGCCCGGGACTGTTCACCGGCATCCGGGTGGGCATCGCCACCGCGCAGGCGCTCGCGGCCGGCCTGTCGATCCCGACCGTCGGGATGAGCAGCCTCGACATCCTCGCGTTCCGCGCCCGCCACGCCGACCAGCCCGTCTGCGCGGTCATCGACGCGCGGCGCGGCGAGCTCTACTGGGCCTTCTACCGACCGTCTCCGGGCGGGGTGCAGCGCGATGGCGAGCTTCGGCTGGGGCCCATGGCGACACTGGTCGCCGAGATCGCCGCGCTCGGCGAGGACGTGCTGGTGGTCGGTGACGCGGCCCTGTTCACCGACGAACTCGACGACGTCGACGCGACGCTCGGCGGCGCGGAATTCGCGGCACCGGACGCGGTGGTGCTCGCCGAACTCGCGATTCCCCGCATCGTCCGTGAGGAGACGCACCCACCGACCGAGCTGGCCCCGATCTATCTGCGCCAGGCTGATGCGCGCATCGGTTGGGAGACCCGCGGCCGGCTGCGCGGGGGAGCAGCCACGTGAACGCCACAGCCGACACGCGCGGAACTGACACCACAGTCGAGATCGTCGGTGTGCCGCACCAGACCGGACAGGCCATTGTCGACGCCATCGCCGGCGTGGACCGCGCGGCGTCTGCGCACCCGTGGACACCTGCGGTGGTCGCGCTCGAACTCGCCCGCTCCGACCGCCACTACGTCACGGCGATGCTCGACGGCCGGATCGTCGGGTTCGGCGGGGTGGCGTTGTTCGGCGACGAGGCGCACGTGATGGCGCTCGCAGTCCATCCGGACCAGCAGCGGCGCGGCATCGGCCGCAACATGCTCGAGCATCTGCTCGTCGCTGCCGCCGACGCGGGCGTGGGTGCCGTCACCCTCGAGGTGCGTGCGGGCGACGCGAGGACACGGCGTCTGTATGGTCGGGCCGGGTTCGTCGAAGAAGGGCGGCGCCCCGGCTACTACCCGGACGGCGAGGACGCCGTCATCGCCTGGCGGAGGTGAACGGCGTGCTCGTGCTCGGCATCGAGACCTCCTGCGACGAAACCGCCGTCGGCGTCGTCGAGGACCGCTTCACCCTGCGCGCGAACGTTGTGGCGTCCCAGGCCACGCTGCACGCCCCCTACGGCGGCGTGGTGCCCGAGGTCGCGGCCCGCGCACACCTCGACCTGCTGCTGCCCACGATCGACCGGGCGCTGGCCGACGCCAGCGTGCGGCTGGCCGACATCGACGCGGTCGCGGTCACCTCGGGCCCCGGGCTGGTCGGCGCCCTGCTGGTCGGTGTGTCGGCAGCCAAAGGGCTCGCACTCGCCAACGACGTGCCGCTGCTCGGCGTCAACCATCTGCGTGCGCACGTCGAAGCCGCACAGCTCGAACACGGCGAGCTCGCACCGCCGCTGATCGCGCTAGTGGTTTCCGGCGGGCACACCTCGATCGTCGTGATGGACGACGACGGACGGTTCCGCCAGCTCGGCGGCACCATCGACGACGCCGCCGGCGAGGCCTTCGACAAGATCGCCCGCTTCATCGGGCTCGGCTACCCGGGCGGACCCGAGATCGACCGGCTCGCACGCGACGGTGACCCGGCTGCGTTCGCCTTCCCGCGGGCGATGCTCCACGAGGACGGCTATGACCTTTCCGTGTCGGGTCTGAAGACCGCGGTGATCCGCGAGCTGCGTCGTCTGGAAGCTGCGGGTGTCGAGCCCGACCTCGCCGATGTTGCAGCGTCGTTCCAGGAGGCCATCGTCGACGTGCAGCTCGCCAAGACGCTCCGTGCCGCCGCCGACGAGGGGCTCGACCAGGTCGTGCTGGCCGGCGGGGTCGCCGCGAACTCGCGGTTGCGGGCGCGTTTCGCCGAGGAATGCGAACGCAACGGTCAGCGTCTGATCGTGCCGTCGATCGGGCTGTGCACGGACAACGGGGCGATGGTCGCCGCGTCGGGCGCGAACTTGCTCGCCGCAGGCCAGGTGGCCAGCCTGGACCTCGGGGTCGATCCGAACCTGCCGCTCGCCTCGGTCGGATGAGACGCCGCCCGCGCTGGCGCCGGGTGTCCACCGACGAGCTGGACGGCATCACCGCGCGTCTCGCGACGTGGCCTGTGCCCGGCGCGAGCGGCGTCGCCCGCCACCTGTTCGCGCTCGCCACCATCGAAGGGCAGGGCGCCGAACCGGTCAGGGTCGTCACCGACCGCCGGCGCTGGGCGCTCGCGATCGTGTTCCCGGGGCGCCTTGTCGTGCCGTGCGGCGATGCGAGCCTCATCGCCGAGGCGATGGCGCCGTCGCGCCGCTGGCGGCTGCTGGTCGGTGACGTCGCGGCCGGCGATGCGCTGCTGTCGCGCACGCCCGACGTCGCGGCGTTGATCGTGCACGACCAGCGGTTCATGACCGTCGACGCCGAGCGGATCCCGGCCGAGCATGCCCTGCCCGACCCTGGGCTGCGCCGCGCGGAGATGGCCGACCTCGACCGGCTCGCCGACCTTGCGGTCCAGCTGCACGTCGACGACCGGTTCGGTCCGCATCCGGGTGCAGCGGGATGGCGGGGCTACCGCCAGCGTCTCGATGTTTCGATCCGCCAGGGCCTGGTGTGGTGTGTCGGACCACCCGGCGCGCCGGTCGCCAAGGTCGAGCGGTCGGTGTCGTCACGACGCTGGGGCGTACAGCTGGCCGGGATCGTCGTCGACCCTTCGGCCCGGCACCAGCGGCTCGGCCGCGCCGTCGTCGCGGCCGCGGTGCGTGAGGCGATGTGGGAGACGGCCGAGGAGCGCGTCGTGTCGCTGCACGTCCGCGCCGACAATGGTCGCGCGATCGAGGCCTACGAGGCCGCCGGTTTCATCGATCGCGAGGCGTGGCGGCTCGCCGTTCGCCCTTGAGTGTTCGGCCTTGAAGGTTCTGTGTCGCACCCAGGTGTTCCGCGTGGAGGCCGTGCCGAATCCGTCCCGAACATGGGTGAGGGGACGGATGACCCGTCCCCTCACCGTGATGCTGCAGCGTGCTGTCAGCGCACGCCCAT
This sequence comes from Nitriliruptoraceae bacterium, assembly GCA_050480705.1. GTDB lineage: Bacteria > Actinomycetota > Nitriliruptoria > Nitriliruptorales > Nitriliruptoraceae > JBJHAX01. The sequence continues at coordinate 6,090 of JBJHAX010000050.1, read as the reverse complement.
CATCGATCGGCTGGTCACTCCTCGGTGTCCGCCAGGTCGTTGCCGTCGCCGTCGGCGAAGATCGGTGACCTGCGGGTGAGCATGTAGCCGCCACCGATCGCTGCGGTCGCGAGTGCGAGCAGGAATCCGAGCCGGGCGGCGCTCACACCGGTGAAGGCCAACTGCTCGCCCATCACCTCGGCCGTGATCTGTTGACCTGCGACCTGCGTGGAGGACGACGATGACGACGAACTGGACGAACTTCCACCACCGTTCTCATCGTCTTCATCCTCCAGCTCCGGCGGGCAGGGCGAGTCCGGTCCGTCGACGATGTAGAAGCCTTCAGCATCTTCTTCGAGCAGTTCTCGGATGTCAGACTGCCATCCTCCCTGCGCGTTCCAGTTGATCCATACGGGGTTGTCGCCGTGACCCTTCGCCTTGACCTCCTCATCGAAGTACTCGTCGGGCAGACAGACCCACACCTTGTGTTCAGGCTCATTGTCTCGGTCCCCGTTCGACCCTCCACATTCGGGGTCTGAGAACGTGTGGGTGTACGTCTGCAGGACGTCGGTTCCCTGTTTCAGTTCGACGGTCACCGAGGTCCCAGGGTCGTACTGGTGCACGCCGGCGCTCCCGCCGACGTCGGAACCGTTGATGAACCACTTGTTGCCGTGGCCGCCCGAGGGCGCCGCAGGCAGCACAACCTCGCCCTTTGACGCCTGGTCGGTCTCGGTGTCGCAGACCGGATCGTTGAAGTCGACATCGGGCCTGATGTGGGCGGCGTGCGCCGGGAGGGAGACGAAGGTCGCCATCAGCAGCACGCCGATGACGAAGATTGCTTGGATAAGTCGAAAACTGGGAAGTGCATGTTCGCGTTCCACGACGCGGTACCTCCAGGTGTCAACGAGTGACCGATGCAGTCGACTCGCCGCTGAGTGTGCTGGGATCGGTCTCGCCACTGGCTCCCCTCAGACCGCCCGGAGAACTCCGGTTGGCGACCGTGCGAATCGCGGTCCGAGGATCATCGCTCCCCAGAGGTAACGAAGATCACTTCTGCCCAGGTGCCGCCGCCTGCGGCACCACGCTCAACCTCCTGCTCGGTCGGAGTCGTCGTACGACCGCCGAATTCTCTACCCGTGAGTCGGGCACCGAAAGCAATGACATTGTCACAGAGAGTCGCCAAATGTCAAGATTCAAACAATGCATGCAGTGTCAGGCGCGCACACCACAATGAACTCGGGCCATGCTGGAAGTGCAACGTTCGAGCAGCGCCTGGCGGAGTCGTCAGGGGCGCAGGATGCCCAGCGTCCGGTATTCGGCGAGCAGCGTGGCGGGATCTTCGCCGATCGCCGCCGCGATGGCGGGAAGGTCGCTGCCACGGATCGTGAGCACCTGCCCGTTGTAGTCACCACGCAGCCGACGGATCCGTTCGGTGAACCGGACGAGCGCGGTGATGGCCAGATCGTCATCGTCGGTGTTGTCGGCGTGGTACTGCATCCGCTCGAGGTCGATGACGACGCGCGTCTCGTCCTCCTCGCCGCTCCCGCCGGTCACGACGTCGGGCAGCAGGTCGATCAGCGGGACACCGTAGAAATCCGCGAGGTCGCTCATGCGGCTGATCGTCACCGCACGGTCGCCGCGTTCATACGCCCCGACGACGACGGCCTTCCAGGTCCCGTTGCTGCGCTCCTGAACGTCGGCCAGCGACATGCCCTGCTGGTGGCGGATGCTGCGCAGGCGTGCGCCGATCGCTTCGCGATGGTCGTCCGAGGGGGCATCGTCCGCGGATTCGTGGACGTCGGGTGACGGCGCGTCCGTGCCAGCGCCTGCTGCGACGTCGGCTGTGGTGTCGGCGCTGTGGGAACCGTCCTCGCTCCCGGGCGCGCCGCGCTCTTCGTCCACGACGAGATCGATGACGTCGTCGAGTTCCTCAGTCGTCGCCCGGGTCCCCATTGCTGTCACCTCGTCGATCTCGCTGGTGCGTTCGTTCTTCGGCTGTGCGTCTGTCGCGCTGTGCGTTGGTGCTTCGAGCGTGCCCCACGCGTCTCAGTTTGCCTCGTCGAGGCCTTCATCTCCATCAGTTTCGCCGCCGTCGTCGGTACCGGGCTCCTCCGGAGCGTCGTCGGCGTCCGCGGCGATCCTCTCGACGCGAAGCACGCACCGCAGGCCCTGCTCGTCGAGCTCGGCCTGGGCGGTCCAGGGCAGTTCTTCGCCTGCAGCGACGTCGACGACGTTGGTCTGCACGACTCCACGGGTGTCGCCGCCGCCGTCGAGGAACGACGTGTAGATCCGGTAACTCACCGGCGCGTCGGTCGGGTTGGTCACCGTCGCCGATGCGGTCCACGTCGTGCCGTCGCGCCGGCAGTCGACGTCACCGACGTCGCTGCGGGCACCTTCCCAGTCGTCGCCGGCCGTGCCGGGGTTGACCTCCACGTCGACCACGCTCGACCTGCGCTCGGTCGCCTCGGTGTCCGTGGCGTCCGGTGCGTCGTCGCCGTCGCGCCCCGCGAGCAGCAGCGAGGCGGCGAGGACGATGATGAGCACGCCGACGATGACCCCGATGCGCACGAGCAGCTTGCGCCTCGGTGACGCGGAGGTCATGCCATCGCCGCTGCGGGACCGTTGTCGTCACGCCGCAGGATCATCCCTGCACCGACGAGCATCGAGCCCAGACCGAACATGAACAGCACGGCCGCCGGCACCCCGGTGAACGCGAGCGTTTCACCGAGCACCTCGGTGGCGGGACGGCGGGTCAACTGCTCGCCAAGCACCTCGACGGTGATCTCCACGGTCGTGTCATCGCCGGGCACCTCCACGATCGTGAAGATCACGGTGGCGTCGTCCTCGTCGGTCACGTCGTCGCCGTCCGGCGGCGTGCCGGTCGCGGTCGCCGTGTTGACCAGCGGGCTGTCGTCGATGTCGTCCTCGGTGACCTCGTAGTCCACCTCGACGGACGTCGATTCGCCCGGCGCCAGCGTGGTGGTGTCCAGATCCAGCTGGCCACCCAGCATGGGGTCGTCGACCTCGACGTCGGTGAGGGTGACGTTGCCGGTGTTGGTGACGGTGATCGTGTAGGTGATCTCGTCACCTTCCTCCTCGAAGTCGGACGCGTCGACCGTCTTGACGACCTGGATCGACGGGTTCTGGATGATGCCGACGGTCGCGTCGTCCTCGTCGCTCACCTCGTCGTCGTCGGGTGTCTGTCCCGTGACGGTGGCGGTGTTGTCGAGCGAGGTGCCGGCGTCCATGTCGTCCTGGGTGATCTCGTAGGTCGCCTGCCCGGTCGTCGACGCGCCCGGTGCGAGTTCGGTCGCGCCCAGCGTGATCGCGCCACCGAGCATCGGGTCGTCGAGCTCGACGTCGGTGAGGGTGACGTTGCCGGTGTTGGCCACCACGAAGTTGTAGGTGACGGTCTGCCCGGCCTCGACCACGAACTGTGGCGTCGCGGTCTTGGTCAGCGTGATGCCGGGATTGCTGGTCACCTCGACGGTCGCCGGGTCGTCGTCGGTGACGTCGTCGCCCACCGGCGGTGTCCCGGTCGCAGTCGCGACGTTCTGGATCGACCCGGAGTCGATGTCGTCCTGGGTGACGGTGTACGACGCCTGGCCGGTCGTGGACTGCCCCGGCGCCAGTACGTCATGGGCGAGCGCGACCCCGCCGACCAGGTCGTCGTCGAGCACGACCGGGTCGAGGGTGACGTTGCCGGTGTTGGTCACCGTGAACGTGTAGGTCAGCACCGTCCCGGCGCTGTCGACGACGGTCGGGTTGACCTGCTTGACGACCGAGATCTCAGGGTCCGGTTCGACGGTGGTGACGGTCTCGTCGTCCTCGTCGGTCACGTCTTCATCGTCCGGCGGCGTGCCCGTCACCTCCGCTTCGTTGACGAACTCACCCGCATCGACATCGTCCTGGGTGACGGTGTAGGTGGCGGTCGTCGACGTCGATGCTTGCGGTGCCAGCGAACCCAGCGTCGTGGTCAGGCCGAGCTTCTCGTCCTCGAGGACGACCGGGTCGAGGGTGACGTTGCCGGTGTTGGTCACCGTGAACGTGTAGGTCACCACGTCCCCGACCTCGAGGCCCGTCGTCTGGTCGGCCGACTTGTCGAGTTCGATGTCGGGGCCCGACACGATCGTGACCGTGGCGCTGTCGTCGTCGGTGACGGGCTGGTCGTCGGGGTCGTAGCCGGTCGTGATCGCGGTGTTCACGATCGAACCCGCATCCGCGTCGGCCTGCGTCGCCGTGTAGTCGACGTCGACCGACGTCGACGCGCCCGGCGCCAGCGTCGTGGTGTCCAGCGCGATGTTGCCACCGAGCATCGGGTCGACGAGCGACACCTGGGTCAGCGTCACGTTGCCTGTGTTCTCGATGGTCAACGTGTAGGTGACCGTTGCACCGGCCCCGTCGACGACCTCCGGGTCGGCGTCCTTGGTCAGCGAGATGTCGGCGTCGCGAACGGTGGTGACGGTGACGTCATCGACAGATGTCACGGTGCTGTTGTCAGGCGCAGTACCGGTCACGGACGCGACGTTGTCGATCTGGCCCGCGTCCATGTCCGCCTGGGTGACGGTGTGCGTCGTCTGCGTCGCGTCGTCGAAGGTCATGACCGAGCCGGGCTCCATGGTCCCGAGCTGCACCTCGAATCCGAGCAGGTCGTCGGTCAGCACCACCGGGTCGAGGGTGACGTTGCCGGTGTTGGTCACCGTGAACGAGTAGACGACGTCGTCGTCGACCGCGTCGTAGGTGGTGCGGTCAGCCGACTTCACGAGGTGGATCGCCGGGCCCTGGAGCACCTCGACGGTCTGGGTGTCGTCATCGGACACGTCGGGACCGCTCGGCGGCGTTCCCGTCACGTCGGCGACGTTGACGATCGATCCGGCGTCGATGTCGCCCTGTGTGACGTCGTAGCTGCCCGTCGCGAACGCCTGCTCACCGGGGGCGAGGGTCACCGGTGCCGCCAGCGGCTGGCCGTCGCCGTCGACGAGTGTCACCGCGCCGATGAGATCATCGAGGAGCGTCACGTCGGTCAGCGTCACGTTGCCGTCGTTGGTGACGGTGAACCCGTACTGGATCGTTTCGTCGGCGTCCTCGACCGTCGGTGGCGTGCCGTCAGGGTCCGTGACCACCTTGTCGAGGGCGATCGACGGGCTCTGTTCAGCCGTCACACGCGCGTCGTCCTCGTCGGACACGGTGCTGTCGTCCGGTGCGGTGCCGGTCACCGACGCCTCATTGAAGATCTCACCCGCGTCGAGATCGTCCTGGGTGATCGTGTGGGTGTAGGTGCCCGTGGTCGAACCATCCGGGTCCAGCTCGGTCGTTCCGAGGTTGTCGACGATGACGTCGAACGTCTCGTCGTACACCTCGATGCCGGTCAGCGGCACGTTGCCGGTGTTGGTGACCGTGAACGTGTAGAGGATCTGGTCGCCGACATTCGCGTAGGTGTCCACGCTCGGCGTCTTGGTGAGCTCGATCGCAGGCTCATCGGGCGGCGGCGGGACGTCGAAGGTGTTGGTGAAGTCGACGGTTGCGGTTTCTTCGACGTCGACGGTGAAGGTGCTGGTCGTGTCGCCGTTGCCGCTGCCACTTGCGACGCCACCGAGTGCCCAGGTGATGGTGTCGGCGTCGTGGTGGACGCTCTCGACGATCGCGCAGTTGGCGAAGCCGTCGGCGGCGGTCAGCGTGATCTGTTCGCCGTCGGCGAGGGTGAACGTGTCGACGGTGGCGTCGTCGCAGACGAGCGAGAATCCGAAGGGTGAACCGGGTGCGTCGCCGTCACCATCGACGGTCTTGCTCACCACGATCGTTGCCGGGTCTGGCGGGGGTGGTGCGTCGAAGGCGTTGGTGAAGGTGGCGGTGGCGGACTTGTTCTGAGCGACGTCGAAGGTGCTGGTGGTGGTGCCGGTGTCGCTGCCGCTGGCGGCGCCGGACAGCTGCCAGGTGATGGTGTCGGCGTCGTGGTGCACGGTCTCTTCGACGGTGCAGCCGGTGAGGTCGTCGTCGTAGGTCAGGGTGGCCTGGCCGCCGGCGGTGAGTGTGAAGGGGTCGAAGGTGGTCTGGTCGCAGGTGACCGCGAAGCCGTATTCGGCGCCGGCGGGGGCGTCATCGCCCACCACC
>JBJHAX010000049.1:0-15658 GCA_050480705.1 Nitriliruptoraceae bacterium | reverse complement strand
CTCGCGAGCTGCGTGAGCGTGACCGCCACTCCCTGGCCGATCGCGATCGTCGGCAGTGAGGTTCCCCACCATTGTTCGCGCGCCATGAGCAGCCCCGGCGCTTCCCCGGGGAACCCGATGCCGGTCGTCGTGCCGTAGCCGAACGAACGCAGGTACTCGTCGAGGTTGTCCGCTCCGAGTTCGCGCGCGACGAGGATCGTGCCGACGTTGCTGGACCGTTCGATGATCTCAGCGACACTCATCTCCATCGTGGGATGCTCGGCGATGTCGGAGAAGACACTGTCGGCGACCTGGATTCGGTCGGGAACCGAGAAATGTGTCGACGGCGTGACGATGCCTTCCTCGATCGCTGCGGCGACCGTCAGCGCCTTTTGTGCGGAACCCGGTTCGAAGACATCCGTCACCGCGCGGTTGCGCCAGCTGTCCTGTTCGTTCTCGCGCCGATTGTTCGGATCGAACCCGGGGGCGCTCGACATGGCGAGCACCTCGAAGCTGCGCGCATCGAGGACGACGACACCGGCTCCTCGCGCGCCTGTCTCCTCGACGACCGCGGTCACCGAACGTTCGGCTGCATGCTGAATGTCACGATCGAGGGTGAGCACCAGATCCGTGCCGGGCCGGGCGGGGGTGATGTCGCGCAGACCCGACGCGATATCGAGTCCACTTGGGGCGCGTTCGAGCATGAGTGTTCCGGGGCTGCCGCGGAGCACGGAGTCATACTGGGCCTCGAGTCCCTGCAGCCCCTGCCCGTCGATACCGGTGAAGCCGACGACCTGTCCCGCCAGCCCACCGGCCGGGTACTGCCGCCGTGGTTCCTCGAACACCCCGACGCCCTCGATGCCGAGCGCCGCGACGCGTTCCCCTACCTCCCAGTCGACCTGGCGCTGGAGATAGGCGAAGCGGCCGTCACGTCGCAGGCGTTCGAGGATGAGCGAGGCGTCGCGTTCGAGCACAGGTGCGAGCAGATGCGCCGCTTCGATCGCGCTGTATTCACCCTGGCGACGCGTGTCGGCGGCCTCGATCTCCCTGAAACGACCAGGATCTGCATACACCGTCGCACTCGCCACCGACGTCGCCAGCACATCACCGTGCCGGTCGTAGATGCGTCCTCTGGTGGACGGCAATTCGATGATCCGTTCGCGCTGCCGCACACCACGGTCGGCGTACTCATCGGCGTTGACGACCTGGATGTTGACCAGTTGCGCAGAGGCGATGAGCAGGCACAGCACGTAGACCACGAACGTGGAGCGGATTCGGCGCATTGCGACGCGCACACCGTTGCGGGCGACACGACGGGTGCGGGCACGCGTCTGCGGCGGCGGCCGCCTCGCAGCGCCCGTCACCTACCGCTCCATCGACAGAATCGGCTTGATCGGGTCCGCAGCGATGCCCGATTCGTCAGATGCCCCGACCGCTCCGTCCCCAGGCAGCGTTCGCCGCACCTGCACGTAGCGGGTCGGCCCCGCGTCGACCATGCCCTGCTCTCGAGCAAGCGCACGGATCCGGCCGGGATCGGCAAGCGTCGAGACCTCGGCGACCAGCTGGCCGTAGTGCCGCTCGTTCGCGGCGACTCGCGCCTCCAGCGCCCGGGTCTCGACCGCGGTCGCGGCCGACATCGCGTTGAGCGCGACGACACCGAAGATTCCTGCGCCTGCAATCAGCGCCATCACCAGCAGATGGCCGGCGGCGCCAACGCGGCCACGCTGCGACACCGAACCGCTGCGGCCAGCCGGCCAGGAACGCGCACCTGAGCGGGACGGCGCCGCGATCGACGTGTTCCGGCGTCTCGGCGGAACGAGGGACGGGGCGGTCACCGCGCTCATGGTCGGCCTGGCTCATCGGCGCGTTCCGGCGCCGGCTGGTCGTCTCCGTCGATGCGTCTGACCGCGCGAAGAAGTGCTGACCGCGCGCGTGGATTCGCGGCAACCTCGTCGGGGTCAGGCCGTTGGGGACGTCGAACGAGATACTCGACGAGCTGACGCCGCCCGCATCCGCACACTGGCAGACGCGGCGGGCACACGCACCCGCGTGCAGCGTCGGCAAACGCACGTTTGACGCAGCGGTCCTCCAGGCTGTGGTAGCTGATGACCACGAGCACCCCGCCGACGTCCAACCGCGCAATCGCGCGTGGCAGCACATCATCGAGCACCGCGAGCTCCCCGTTGACCGCGATTCGCAGGGCCTGGAAGGTCCGGGTGGCCGGGTGACCACCTGTTCGCCGTGCCGCGGCCGGGATGGCGTTCTTCACGATCTCGGCCAGCTCCACAGTCCGCGTGATCGGCCTCGCACGCACGATCGCGTCGGCGATGCGCCGTGCGAACCGTTCCTCGCCGAACTCGCGCAGGATCCGGGCGATGTCGGCGACGTCGTCGCGGTTGACGATGTCTGCCGCCGATGCAATGCCCGGCGCAGGGTCCATCCGCATATCCAGCGGAGCGTCTCGGCGGTAGCTGAATCCCCGATCGTCCTGATCGAGCTGCATCGAGGACACTCCGAGATCGAACAGCATCCCGGCGACACGCTCGGCGCCACGCTGTTCGAGCGCGTCCTCGAACGTTTCGAATCCGGCGTTGACAACGTCGGCATCGACACCTTCAGCGTCGAGATGTGCCTGAGCGCGCGCGGCAGCGTCAGGGTCGCGGTCGAATCCGAGAACGGGCGCCTGGCCGAACCGGTCCTTGCGCGCACGTGCCACGGCGACGGCATGGCCACCCGCACCGACGGTCGCGTCGATGATCAGGCCCGCAGGAGCCTGTGCCAACAGCTCGACGACCCGTGCGAGTTGCACGGGTACGTGCGCGGGAGCATCGACCATCGTCGCCATCGTCGCTGAGGTTGCTCAGGCTGGCTGCGCGACATGGCGAGCCGGCATGCTCGCGCGCTCACGCACACGAGCGGTTCTGGCAGCTCGTACTCGCGAATGGCGGCGTATCGGCTGGGCCTGTGCACTGGCGATGTCGACGGCGAGCATGCCGAGCGCGGCGCGTGCAGCCGGCGCGGGAAGCGCGATGGCCGCCGAGACGCGTTCACGTGCCATGCGCTGCTCGTGCGTGTCGAGACGCTCGATGGTCGCAAGCAGTTCCGCGACGTTGAAGCTTGACATGGTGGGTCCTTCCATGCGCATCGTCTGTCGGTCGTCGTGCCGTTGGCGGGTTACGGAGCTCCGAAAGCGAGCGGGCCGTCGATGTTGGCGAACGCATCCTCAGCCTGATCGCGGTAGTCATCCCAGCGGGAACGGTCCCAGATCTCGATCTTCTCGTCAGCGCCGTTGATCGTCAGTTCCTTCTCCAGGCCCGCGTAGTCACGCAGGCGCGGCGGGATCGTCACCCGGCCTTGCGCGTCGGGCTTCTCCTCTTGGGCGCCGGCCAGCAGCACCCGCAGATAGGTGCGTGCCCGCTGATCCTCCCGAGGCAGCGCCCGAAGCTCCTCGACACGCCGCTCGAACGCGGTCAACGGATAGACGTCGATGCACCGGTCCTGCGACGGCACGAACACGAGGCCGTTGGCCAGGCGCTCGCGAAAGCGGGACGGGAGGATCACCCGCCCTTTCGCATCCAGCGTGTGCTGGTGCTCTCCGAGGAACACCGCCCTGACCTCGTCTCCGGTGAATGGTCGTGGCGACCACTCGCCACCACATGCACTCCCCACGATGGGAAGTTCCTCCACATCGCTCCACTTTACGGACCATTCCCACCACCGTCAACACATGCGCCTCAGATTCGCCGTAAGTGGCCTGATTCCAGGCATCCAGGCCCGACAGCCATGCGTCCCCCACCAGCCTGGAGCGCCCGGAGACATCAGGGGGAATGCATGTGCATTATCTGAATGGCATGAAACGCGCTATCTGAGGACCTCAGTTGGCACGTTTGGGGAGCGAAGTGGTGACGAACCAGGAATGCGCGCCCTGGATCGCGTCATGACAAGCCACGGACGTAGCAGGCACGAAGCGCCGCAGGCGAGTGCGCGCGGGTGCGTCGTGTCAGTGACGCTCGTCAGGGGGAACCCGCGTCGGGCTCTGCTCGTCGGATCCGGTGATCACGGTGACCGCGAGAACGACCGCAGCAAGCAGCAACGTCATGCCTGCAGCGGCGGCGACAACAGAGAAGGTCAGCGACAGCACACCGACGACGCCGAGGAATGCAAGCACCGCAGCGAGCCTGATCCGGAACGCCGGTGACCAACGTCGACGCGAACGCGTTCGCGCGACGAACCGCGGATCCTCGTCAGCGAGTTGGCGTTCGATCTCGGCGAGGATGCGCTCTTCGTGCTCCGACAGCGGCATCGGACTCTCCGGGACAGCGTCTTGCGAGCGTACCGAGACCGTCATGGGCGCGCGAGTGACGAACGGCCCACCTCACCGGCGTCGCACGACCCAGCCAGCGCTCAGCGTCCCAGGCGATCCGCAGCGAGGAGAATCCCCGCCATCGTCTTCGCGTCGGGCAGCTCGCCACGCCGCGCGAGTGAGACCGCTTCATCGAACGGCAGGAGCACGATCTCCATGTCCGCTTCCTCCGCCTCGGCAACGAATCCTGCGGGAGTGGAGGTCGGCTCGACAGGGTCAGCCAGATACAAGTGGGTGTGTTCGTTGGACCATCCTGTCGAGTTGAGCATCGTCGCAAGGTGTATGAGTTCAACCGCACGGTGGCAGGCCTCTTCAGCCAATTCCCTGCGCGCCGCGTCTTGGGGGGATTCGCCGGCGATGTCGAGGGTGCCTGCGGGAATCTCGAGCACGTAGGAGCGCACCGGCTGGCGGTACTGGCGTAGCAGCACGACCTCCCGGCGGGCGTTCAGACCCACGACTGCGACGGCATCGTCATGGTCGACGACTTCGCGCTCGACTTCGAGGCCGTCGGGCGTGCGCACGGTTTCGATCCGAACGCGCGAATAGCCGTCGTGGACCTCACGAACGGCGATGGTCTCGAACCAGCCAGGCGCCTGTCCGGCGCTCATCGACCAGCCCGGCGCGCCGTCAACCGCCCCTCCGCGACCGGTGTCCCCAACGGCTCCCCCCGGGACGCCTGGTCACTGCGGCCACGTTCACGGTCCCTGGACACCTCCTGCGTGGAGGGAGTCGGCCCGACGTAACCGACGGCGGCCGCGATCTCGCCGACGGTCGGCTCGTCGAGTTCAACCGGCAGCCTGCCGAGCGCAGCACGCCGATGGTCGTAGGCCGCTGCGACGAAGCCGGCGAACAGCGGATGCGGGCGGGTCGGGCGTGACTTGAGTTCCGGGTGCGCCTGTGTCGCAACGAAATACGGATGGTCGGCGAGCTCGACGAATTCGACGAGCCGTCCGTCGGGCGACAGCCCCGAGAACACCAGGCCGGCGTCGGACAGGGCGGCCCGGTAGTCGTTGTTGACCTCGTAACGGTGCCGGTGACGTTCCTCCACCGACAAGGTCCCATAGAGGCGTGCGGTCAGGGTCCCTTCGATCAACGCCGCCGGATACGCCCCCAGGCGCATGGTCCCGCCTTTGTCGACCACCTCACGCTGGTCGTGCATGAGATCGATCACAGGATGGGGCGACGCGTCGTCGAACTCTGATGAGTGGGCACCCTCGAGTCCTGCGACCTCACGCGCGAATTCGATCACCGCCAGTTGCAGTCCGAGGCACAGTCCGAGGAAGGGGATGCCGTGGCGACGGGCATAGCCGATCGCGGCGATCTTGCCTTCGACGCCGCGAATGCCGAACCCGCCCGGTACGAGCACACCGTCGACACGAGCGAGCAGCGCCTCCGCGCCGTCAGGCCCACCATCGTCGACGCCCAGATCGTCCGAAGCGATCCACCGGATGTCGACCTGGACTCCGTGGGCGACGCCTCCGTGGCGCAGCGCCTCGACGACCGACAGGTAGGCGTCAGGAAGGTCGACGTACTTGCCCACAATCGCGATCGTCACACGCTCACGCGCTGCGTGCACGCGGGCGACAAGCGTCTCCCACTCCGCGAGGTCTGGCACGACATCGGGCAAACCGAGGCGCTGCGCGACGACGCTGTCGAGACCTGCCTGTCGCATGGCAAGGGGGATCTCGTACAGCGACGGGCGATCGACCGCGCTGACGACCGCATCGACGGCGACGTCGCACTGCATCGCGACCTTGCGCCGCAGGTCGTCGTCGAGATCTCGGTCGCTCCGCAACACCAGTACGTCAGGCTGGATACCGATCGATCGCAGTTCGCGCACCGAGTGCTGTGCAGGCTTGGTCTTGAGTTCCCCGGCCGCCGCGATGTAGGGGACGAGCGCGCAGTGGACGTAGAGGATGTTCTCGCGCCCGACATCGTGACGCAGCTGCCGGATCGCTTCGAGGAAGGGCAGGCCCTCGATGTCGCCGACCGTGCCGCCGACCTCGGTGATGACCACGTCCACGTCGTCGGCGACCGCGAGAATGCGTTGCTTGATCTCGTCGGTGATGTGCGGGATGACTTGCACGGTGCGACCCAGATAGTCGCCACGACGTTCCCGGTTGATCACCCGCGACCAGATCTGGCCGGAGGAGACCGAGGAGCCCCGATGCAGACTCTCGTCGACGAAGCGCTCGTAATGGCCCAGATCGAGGTCGGTCTCGCCACCGTCGTCGGTAACGAACACCTCACCGTGTTCAAACGGATTCATCGTCCCCGGATCGACGTTGATGTAGGGATCGAGCTTCAGCAGCGTGACCCGCAGACCTCGTGCCTTGAGCAGCCGACCGAGCGACGCTGCGGTGATGCCCTTGCCGAGTGCGGACGACACTCCCCCGGTGACGAAGATGTGCTTGACGCCGTCCGCCTGACGCGACACCCGCTACCTCCCGGTAGTCCGACGGGCCGCCGGCGCGGCCCGAACGACCGTAGCGGGACATGACTTGCACGGCCAACGATCCGTCTCGGACCTCATGGGGAGACCTCAGCGGACGTCACGCCGGCGAGCGCGTCCGGCCGGGGCGCATCAGCGTCCACGACCTCGACGTGAACGTGAGGTGCAACGCCGCCGGGTACGTCGCGGTCGATGTGGCTCGCGAACGGCAGCGGCCGCGCACTCGACGCGATGATCGTCTCTCCGGCCCTGACCGTGTCACCGGGCGTCACACGCGCTCGCTCCACATGCAGGACCACGACGCGTAACGCCGATGCTGCGTCGGGCTGGATCTCGATCCTCTGGTCGCGATGACGGCCGTACAGCAGATAGTCGCGAACGTCGGTGACCGTTCCGTCGACAGGGGCGAGTACAGGGTCATCGCGCTCCATCGCGATGTCGACCGACGACGTCGGCGGATACATCCGGCCCCGTGAACTGAGCACCAGATACGACGGGCCGTCCGCATCCGCCTGCGGTGGTTCGAAACGCGTGGGATTTCGATTCGCCACGACGCGTCCTGCGGGATCCAGCGGCTTCGCATACCTGCTGGACGACTCGTGGAAGCCGACCACCAGCGGACGCGCCGTGGGCAGGGTCAGCTGCACGGGACCTGCCCGTGCGAACACGACCGGAACTGCCGCGACGTCGTCCTCGAGTGCCTCGCCGTCGACGACCGGCTCGTCGTCGACCGGCCGGGCCCCCACCGCCTCGTGGGCGGCCGCGTCCGTCGACACGCGTGGTTGTTCGATCTCGGCGACACCCTGGACCGCCAGCACGGCACCGGCCACCAGGCCCGAGACCGCCAGCAGCCCGGGAATGCCCCGGGGCCGACGTCGGCGTCTGATGGTGAACCCCGTCGCGCTGTCGCGGAAGATGCTGCCGCCGGAGCGTGCGGTCCATGCGGCGACATCCGCCCGGTGTTGCCGCCGCGGTGGTGGTCGCCGCATCGAGCGCCATCGGCGTCCGTGTCGGCGATGTCGCGGCGCCGACCCCCGCTCAGCGCGCACCTGGCCCCTCCAGCGCAATCCCCGTCATCCTGCCCGCCGCAGCCGAGCCTGATCGAGCAACGAACGTGCGTGTTCGCGACCCTCGAGCGCCTCGGCGTCGCCACCGAGCATGCGAGAGAGCTCACCCACGCGGGCGTCCTCCGCCACCTGTCGAGAGGTGGTGACGGTCCGTCCGTCGGCCAGGCCTTTCTCGACGACGTGATGGACGTCGGCGAAGGCAGCGAGCTGCGCCAGATGTGTCACGCACAGCACTTGCCGCCGTGTCGTCCCGTCACCAACAGCCAGGCGGGCGAGCTTCTCCCCCACCGCCATCGCGGTCGCACCGCCGATGCCCGCGTCGACTTCATCGAAGACCAGGACACGCGCGTCATCGACGTCGGCGAGCGCGACCTCGATCGCAAGCGACACACGCGAACGCTCGCCGCCTGACGCGGCACGTGCGAGCGGCCTTGCCGGCTCACCGGGGTTCGCCGCAAGCAGATAGGTGACCCGATCGCCGCCATCAGCGGTCAGCTCGCCGTCCTCGAGCGCTTCGACAGCGATCTCGAGGCGCGCATGCGGCATACCGAGATCGGCGAGGTGTCCGTCGACGATGTCGGCCAAGCGTGCGCCCGCGGCTCGACGCCCACCGCGTACCGTGTCCGCGAGCTCGTCGACCTCGCGGCGGAGTTCGGCGATCCGCGCGTCGAGCTCGCTCGCATCCGATTCGTCGTGTTCGAGTTCGCTGACACGCTCGGCTGCCTGGGCACGGTAGGTGAGGACGGCATCGAGGTCTGCCCCGTACTTGCGCATCAGGCCGGCCAGAACGTGGCGTCGTTCCTGCAGCTCGGCGAGCCGGGCAGGATCCGCCTCGACTCGCTCGCCGTAGCTTCGCAGGTCGTTCGCCAACTCCTGCAGTTCCGCGGTCACGCCGTCGAGGCGGCCACGGAGGGCGTCGAGGTCAGGGTCCTCGACTTCGAGACGTCGAAGCGCATCGACGGCGACACCAACCGGGTCGAGGGCACCTTCGCTGCCCAGCGCCATGGTCGCCGCATCGAGCCCGGCGCGCAGGGCGTCTGCGTGGGCCAATAGCGACAGTTCGCGGTCGATCGTCGTGTCGCGCTCGAGCTCGATGTTCGTGCCGTCGATCTCGGCGATCTCGAAACGCAGCCGGTCGAGTTCGCGTGCCCGTTCCTGCGCGTGTGACACCAGCGAGGCGCGCCGCTCGGACAACTCGCGCCAGGTCGTGTAGCGCTCCCGATAGCGCTCGACGGTGTGCGCATGAACGTCGCCGGCGAATCGATCGAGCAGAGCGCGCTGAACGTCGGAACGAGCGAGCCGGACGTGCTCGTGTTGCGCGTGCACCTCCACGTGGTGACCGAGCACCTCGGTGAGTGCGCCGACCGGCACGAGGCGGCCGGCGATGCGTGCGCGGGAGCGACCGTCCGGCGGAATCTCACGGGAGACGATCAGCGGCTCGTCGGGATTGTCAGACCAGTCGGCGGCCTCCGCCGGGGGTGGACCGATCACAGCCTCCACGAACGCGCCGCCGCTCCCTGAACGGACGAGCGCTGCGTCGGAACGCGCACCGAGCAGCAACTCCAGCGCAGTCACGAGCATGGTTTTGCCCGCTCCCGTCTCGCCGGTGACGACCGTGAGGCCAGGAGCGAAGCGAACCGAAGTCTCCTCGATGACACCGAGGCCCCGGATGTGCAGTTCCTCGATCACGCTCTCGATCCCGTTCGACAGCTCGAGGCTAGCGCGAGCATGCACGGCTCCCGAGGAACGTCGTCATGTGCATGTGGGCGGGCCAGCGCGGCCGGTCGGACTCGCGGCGAAGCTCAACGCAGGCCGAATTTGCGGCGCACCAGCCCGTAGAAGTCGAGCTCAGTCAAGCGTGCGAGAAGCACGGGCCGTCCTCCACCGCGAACGAGGACACGCACACCTGCCTGTATCTCAACTGGTTCACGCCCGTCACAGGACACCAGAGCGGGCGCCTGATCGGGCGCCAGCTCGATCTCGACGAGTTCGTCGGGCCCGACGACGACGGTCCGGTCGAACAAGGTGTGGGGTGCGACAGGAACCACCAGGGTGGCGTCGATGCGCGGTGACACGATCGGTCCCCCGGCCGACAGGGCGTATGCGGTCGAGCCGGTCGATGTTGCGACGACCAGCGCATCCGCTGGCACCTTGGCGAAGTGCTCGCCGGAAACGCTCACGTCCATGCGCAAAAGGCGCTGCCGGGCGGTCTTCTCCACGGAGACCTCGTTGAGCGCCCAGCCGCTGGTGACATGGCCGCTCGGGCCGACGACGTCGACCTCGAGCGTGGCGCGCTCTTCGACCAGATAGTCACCCGCGACGATGCGCTCGAGCGCGTCGACCAGCTCATCGACTTCTATCTCCGCGAGGAAGCCGAGCCTGCCGAGGTTGACGCCGAGCACCGGCACGCCCGCGTCACGCACCAGGTGCGCCGCACGCATGAACGTTCCGTCGCCACCGAACGACATCGCAAGATCGGCGTGTTCGGCGAACGTGGACGAATCCACGACAGGCCCAACGTCAGCGAGCCCGTCGCCTGGGCCGTCCGCCACTGCCGGGTCATCAGCGACCACCATGTGGGCGCCGGAGGCAGTGAGCAGATTCGCGGCATCGCTCGCGGCACGAAGCGAGGCAGTGCGCCCGGCGTGGACGACGACCCCGATCGTCGGGCTGGTCACGACTGGGCCTCCGCGATCGCGGCCTGGATCCGGGCGTCGACGACCTCGTCGGTCCGCATCCCGTGCGTTGCTCGCGGCCCGAGGTGGACGAGGAACTCGACATTACCCTTCGGCCCCTTCAAGGGCGACGCCGTCACGTCGAGTTGCTCCCAGCCGGCATCCTGGGCCGCACGAACAACGCGTTGCACAGCGTCATGCCACACCGATGGGTCACGAACCACTCCGCCACGTCCGACGTCGGCTCGCTCTGCTTCGAACTGCGGCTTGACGAGCACGACCGCCTCGGCGGAAGGGACCGGCGCGACGAGACCCAGCAGGCCTCCGAGCACCTTCGAAAGTGCGATGAAAGACAGGTCGGCGACCAGGAGATCGGGCAGCGGATCGTCCGGGTGGACGCGCAGGTCCTCGCAGCGAAGATCTCGCACGTGGGTTCGTTCACGGACGTCGACCCGCGGGTGCTTGCGCAGTCGATCGTGCATCTGCCCGTAGCCGACGTCCACAGCGATGACACGACTGGCGCCTGACTGCAGCAGGCAGTCGGTGAACCCGCCGGTGGACGCACCCGCATCGAGTGCGAACCGTCCGTCGACGACCACGCCGAACCGGTCGAGTGCATGCGCGAGTTTGTCCCCGCCTCGACTCACGTAACGCGACGGTGGGCCCGCGATCGATACGGCCTCGCCTCCGTGGACCAGACGCGACGGCTTCGACGCTGGTGCGCCGTCGACGGTGACGAGGCCAGCTTCGATCGAGGTGCGTGCGTGGGCGCGGCTCGGGCTCAGACCTCGGCGCACCATCTCGGCGTCGAGGCGTCGGCGTACGGTCGTGGCCAGCGTCGCGCTCGCGGTCAGAGTTGGTCGAGATCGGCGAGAAGATCGACGATCGTGGCGTTGATGCGCTCGAACGCGTCGACGCGATCGTCGAGGGGGAGATCATCGACGCCCGCCACGGTCGCGTGGAGGTCGTCGATGACCGTTTCGCTGAACACCCGGCGGTCGCCGTCGGCCGCAGGAGCGGTGGTGCTGGCGTCGGACCCCTGCTCGACCGCTGCGGTCACCGCGCGCCGCCTGGCGTGGCCTTCTTGGCCGTCGACCTCTTCGCCGCCGACTTCTTCGTGGCCTTCTTGGCCGTCGACTTCTTCGCCGCCGACTTCTTCGTGGCCTTCTTGGCCGTCGACTTCTTCGCCGCCGATTTCTTCGCGGTTGCGAGCTGACGCTCGAGGGAGGCGATCTTGCGTTCGAGCGCCGCAACGTCCTTGCTGGTCGCGAGCCCCATGGCACGCACCGCGCGTTCACTCTCTTGTTTGACGAATCGCGACGCTGTCTCACGGTTCTTGCGTTGGCGAGCCATGAGATCGTCGACGAGGTCGCTGGCCTGTTCGCCCGCGGCGGCACCAGAGCGGATCAGAGCCTTGGCGATCTGTTCTGCTTTGGCGACGGTCAGGTTCGTGAAACCGGACGCCGCTTCGACGTAGCGTTGGAACGCTGGATTCACCGGTGTGCTCCTTCGTTCTGGTGCGAGGCTATCCCACGGGGTCTGCGGGCGGCGCGGAACACCGATGTCTGGACGCACACCACGCCGGGCTCGGGCGGTTCGGCAGCGCTGCGAAGGCGTTGCCGAAGATCAGTGCGGTGTGGCTGCGTCGTGGCGCCGGTAGCGCAGCAACAGCTCGCCCTCGTGCTCGAAAACGCTGACCAGCTCGAGTGGACGACGGACACCCGCGCCCTCACCCATGGCGATGCGCGGCGCCGCTCCGCCGACAGCGAGATTGCCAACCGTCACGAACCATTCGTCGACGAGATCGGCCGCGACAAGCGAGCCGTTGAGTCGGGCGCCTCCTTCGGACAAGATCGCGACGGCGCCACGTTCCTCGAGCTCACGACGCAGACGATGCAGATCGACGTCGTCGTCGCCGGCATCGAGCAGTTCGGCGACTTCGGCCAGAGCGCGACGCTTGTCGACGGGCGCGCTCCGGGTTGTGGCGATGACCGGTCGTGCATCGGGGTCGACGAACACGGCGAGGTCCGGGGTGAGCGACAACGCGCGTGAGACGATGACGAGTCGGGGGCGATCCGAACGGCCTGCGGCGCGACGCCGCAAGCTGCGCTGCTCGTTGGTTCGAGGCGGACGGTACCCCTCGGCCCGCACCGTGCCTGCCCCGACGAGAACGACGTCCGCGGCGTCGCGCAGGCGTCGAAATGCGAGTCGGTCGGCGTCCCCGCCGATCCCTCCACTGCGCCCGTCGAGTGCGATCGCGCCGTCGACAGAGGCGACCATCCCGACCGCGAGCGTCGATGCACGTCGAGAATCGGTCAACTCGAGGTCGCCGTAGAGGTCATCGAGTTCGACGCTGTCCGACAGCGGATACAGCTGGCGCATGGCATCGTGCTCTCGCCGGTGGCCGGGAACGCTACTGCAGGCGACCGGCATGGTCCCGGTTGAGGCGGCCGCATCAACCGACACGCCTTGACGGCCCGCACGGACGAGCCGGCGTACGCTCGCGACCGACCGCACGATCCACGACGACATCAACCGCTGGAAGGTACGCCGTGACGTCTCCTCCCTACGTCCTGGGATGGAAGGAGTACGTCACGATGCCCGTGTGGGGCCTTTCGCTGCGGGCGAAACTGGACACGGGAGCACGAACGAGCGCGTTGCACGTGCGGGACTTGGAGATCGAGGGCGGGGCGATCGAACCTGGCCGACGGGTCCGCTTCGATGTCGTGCTGGGAACACGGTCCGCGCCCGAGCACCATCCCATCGAGACCGTGATCGTCGGGCGACGTCGCGTTCGTGACACCGGCGCCCGCGCAGAACAGCGCGCCGTCGTTCGCACGCGCCTGCTCGTTGGGGGCATCGACACCGATGCCGACATCACGCTTACCGACCGTTCCGGGATGAACTTCCGCATGCTCCTCGGCCGAACCACGCTTTCAGGCCACTGCGTTGTCGATCCCAACCACGGCTACATGGCAGGGCGCACCGCGCCACTGCCCGTACCGTGACGGAAGTTGCCGCGCCGTGAACGGGATCATCACCGTCGCCGGTGTGCAGGTCGAACCCGGCGAGCGCCGCGATCTCGCACCCGCTGCATCGCAGTCGTTCACCGGTGATCTCACATCGCTTCCGATGACCGTCCTCAACGGCGTCGACGACGGGCCTCGTGTCTTCGTCACCGCAGCGATCCACGGTGATGAACTCAATGGAATCGCCGTCTGTAGGCAACTGCTCGAAGCGCTCGACCCGGCCGAAATGCGCGGAAGTGTGATCGTCGTCCCAGTCGTCAACGTGCCAGGTGTCCAGATCGGATCGCGCTATCTGCCGGACCGCCGCGACCTCAACCGCGCGTTTCCCGGATCACAAACGGGATCGATGGCTGCACGGATCGCCCGTCTGGTGATGGACGAGATCGTTGACGGCAGCGATCTGGGTATCGACCTCCACACGGCCGCGAACCACCGCACGAATGTGCCTCAGGTCCGCATCACACCCGACAATCCACGCCTCGAGAAATTCGCATCGGTGTTCGGAGCACCGTTCGTCCTCGAGGCGCGGTTGCGTCAGGGCTCGCTGCGTGCCGCAGCAGCCGATTTCGGTGTCGACGTGTTGACGTACGAAGGGGGTGGCCCGTCGCGCTTCGACGCGGAAGCGATCGACGTCGCGTTCGAAGGCGTGCTGCGTGTCCTGGCGAGCCTCGACGTCATCGGCGGCCCCCCTGGCATCGGCGATCGCACACCAACGATGCTGCCGGCATCGCGATGGATGCGCGCCGAGAGCGGTGGGATCCTGGAACTCGGCGTCGAACTCGGCGATCACGTCCGGGCGGGAACACTGTTGTGGTCCACGACAAGCCCCGTTGGTGTCGAGGTGAACCGCGTCGAAGCCGACGATGAGGGCTACGTCATCGGGATGACGACGTTGCCGCTCGTCCAGCCCGGACATGCTGTGCTCAATCTCGGCCTGCCTGGACCGAGTGAGGCGCCCGACGACGATCCGACGGACGAAGAAGACGTGGATCCCGACGCTGCCGACCAGAGCTGAACCGGTGGCAGGCTACGCAGGTCCGAGGCGGCCGAGCCGGTCCTCGATGTCCATGTAGTCGGCGTCGAGACGCCGGACCAGCGCGAACGACTCACGCGCTGCTGCAGCATCGTCGGAACGCTCGGCCAGGTCACCGGCGAGATAGTGGATCCGGCACGCCATCTCGGGGTCGTTCACCGTCGCATTCGCGAGGAATCGGCGCAGGATCGCACGGGCGCCAGCTACGTCGCCGCGATCCGCTGTCGCCGCTGACCACACGATCACAGCTTCCACCCTGCGGTCCAGCGGTGCCTGCGTGTCGTCAACGAGTTCACGCGCGAGATTCGCAACCACATCGAGTTCGCGTCCCAGTGCACGTTGCGCATCGGCGATCAGGTGGTTCTGATCGTTCCTCCCCGTCATTCGACGGTACGCCTGCAACTCGGTGACACAGTTCGCGAAGTCTTCGGCCAGGTACAGAGCGACGCCATACGCCTCACGGACGGTGGCGACCCGCGGGACCTGACCTTTGGCCCAGGCGAGCATTTCAACCGCGATGTCGACACGGTCCTCGTCGATTGCTGCCGATCCGATGCTCAGAGCGAGCGCGATCTCACGTGATCGTTTCCCCCGACCGACCGCACGTTCGATCTCTTTGATGACTCCTCTGGGGAGTTGGGGATCCTCGTCCGAAGGAAGATCCGGACGCGGAGGCGACTGCTGCCGCCGGGATGGGGGCATTGGGCCACGGGGTTCGTTCGAGGACACGGTTCCTACTTTCGACTCACGTGCGAGCGTGCCCGCTTCCGAGCGTGCCCGCTCCGCGTATGGCCGTGACCGCCGAGCGAAGGCCAACCTGGCCCCGGCCCACACTTTCGCGGCATTCAGATCAGCCGTCGCATGTGATGCGCAGTCGTCGGAGGCTCTTGAACGGTTTGAGGCCGCCCCGTTTGGGGGCGGCCTCAAACCGGAGAAAGATCCCGCGGCGACCTACTCTCCCACCAGGTTGCCCCGGCAGTACCATCGGCGCTGGAGGGCTTAACTTCCGGGTTCGGAATGTGACCGGGTGTGTCCCCTCCGCTAAGGCCACGGGAAATCG
>JBJHAX010000048.1:0-16275 GCA_050480705.1 Nitriliruptoraceae bacterium | reverse complement strand
GGAAGCGTTGGTGCGCCACATCTTGATGCGCACGCGGTTGCCTTCGCGGAGGATGCGCACGACGAAGGCGGGGGAGCCAGATGCGGTCCAGTCCGACCCGATGCTGCCCGTATCGAAGACCAGCGACTCGTCGAGACGTTCCAGGTAGTAGTCCCCTCCGGGGGCGACGAGGAACCCGACGTCGGAGGTCTTCACTTCGTCGTCGGTAGTGCTGAGCAGAACCCACAACACGCCAGCGGCCGTGACAGGCCGAACGACGAAGAACGCCTCGAAGTCGGCCAGGCTGTCGGCGGTCTCGGCCTGCATCACGCGCCACGCCTGGCCGGACGTCTCGATACGCCCCCACCCCGACTGCAGGTAGGAGGTGTTGGTACCGACTGCGTCGATGACCGTCCACAGGGACGAGTTCCACGGGTTGCCGTTCGCCCCCGCCCAGTCGTCTGCGAACACGAGATCCATCAGCTCACCGCCGCTCCGGTCGGGAACACTTGGTTGCCCGACCACTGGTTGCCGTTGCCGTGCTTGTTGTGCGCGGCCGAGTAGTTGCCCGAGGTGCCGCCAGTCGAGTTGTATTTCCGCCCGAACTGGTTGCCGAGGATGCGCATGTTGGAGATGCTGCCGACGTGAGGCTTATCGCCGGGGATGTTCAGCAGGTAGTTGGCCGACGGCGTGTTCCACAGGTTCTCCTCGATCAGGATGTTCGACATCGGCTGGTTGGCGTAAACGGACAGCGCCGACGAGTTGCCGTCGTCGTAGTTGTTGCGCCGGATGACGATGTTCGACCCGTGCGGGTTGATCGAACCCGAGGTGTTGTGCGAAGGGCCGGTGATGCCGTGCCGGTCCGAGAAGTAGTAGAGGTTGGTGACGTAGCAGTATTCGACCGTCGTGTTCTCGCGATGATGGAACCCGACCCGGAAGTCGCGGACCCGGCAGTTGCGCACCTGGACGGCGCTAGCTCCACCTGACCCGAAGGTCCGCAGCATCAGACCGATCGAAGGTGACAGGCCGCCCCGCCCGATGGTGCAGTGCTCGATGAGCACCCCGGTGGCCGACGAGTCGAAGGCGGTCGTGCCCCACATCGTGATGCCGTAGTCGCCGCCGGATCCTGACGCGACGTTCGCGGTCGGCCCGAGATGGCACCATCGGACGGTGACGTTCGACGCGGCGATACGAAGCCCGCTGCACTGGATGCGTTCGATGAACCACCGGCCGCCCGACTGGTAGATCCGGTTGCCGTCCTGGTTTGCAGACAGCCACTGCGGGGTCACCGTCTGGATGCCACCGAGGTTGGTTAGCGAACCTCCAGGGAACCCGCCCGACTGGTAGCCGGTGTTCGCTGCGAACCAGGCGTCCATCTGCGCCTGCGAGCGCGACTCGAACGCAGCATCCCAGCCAGTCGGTGTGGCCGAAAGCAGCCGCGACACGCCGTCGGTCGGCCGGACGAGCTCCGCCAGGGTGCGGCCGTGAACCTGCCCTGGGAGATCGACCGACCCGACCGTGGCGTGCAGCAGCCGGCCCATGTCAGGACGACTGGCCGTTGTAGTCCCAATGCCAGGTGACGCGCAGGCTGTCCTCGGCGCCCTTGTTGACGACAGGTGACAGCAGCGCGCGAGCGACCGTGTTCGCGGCGTTGCCTGCAGCGTCGGTGAGCGAGTCCTGGTTGGTGAGCACCACTTCGGAGATCGCCGAGTTGGTCGCGTCGCCGGCGTCCCAGGTCGTCTCGAACGTCACCCGATGCCCGAGTCCTGCCCCCAGGTCGGTGACGTCAGGGAACCCCTCGTCGATCGCCTGTGCGGACCCGGAGATGTAGGTGACGATCGCTGCACCGCCGCCGTTCTTCGCTGGACCGGTCGTGCCGGTTCCGAGCCGCATCCCCGAGATGACGTTGACCGACTCGCCGGCGACCCGGTTGGCCGCATACGAGTCGCCCGTGTCGGTGATGAGGTTGCGGAACGCGACCTCCTGCTTGATCTCCCCGTCGGGGCCGATCACCTGCGCGTGACCGTGGCCGACGGCGCTGGGCCGTTCGCTTGGCATCTGTGTCTCCTCTAGCACAAGCCTGCTGGTGGATGCACGTTACCTCTACTGGCGCTGCAACCCGGTCAGCCCCGACCTGTCGCCTGCGATCTGGCCGCCCTGCCGGAACATCGCGCCTTCGGACGCGGCAAGCCGGCGCATCCGCTGCTGCTCGTCGGCGACGCCGAACACGGACGCTTCCTCGAACTGTTGGCGGCCGAACGGTCCGGCGTTGAACCGGGTCGAGAGCCGCTGCATCGTCGGGACGACCCGCTGCGCTTCCGAGAACAGGCGCCGTGCCGACTCCTGGTCCAGTCCGCCGCCGCGGAACGACAGCTGCTCGGCACGTTCCCGCTCGAGCGTGAACCCTCGAGCGGACGCTTCGGCGGCCACCTGTGCGGCCGTCATCCGGCCAGCGAGGATGTCGAGCCCCACCTGCGGGTCGATGGCTGCAGCGACGAGCGCCCGATCATCCATCGCGTCGATGCCGTAGAACCGGCCGAACTCCTCGCGGATGGACGGCAGGTTGCGGATGACGCCAGGGATGAACGCGCCGAGCCGCTGCCGGAACTCGGCGACCGTCACCTCACCTTCGATCAGTTGACGGTGGTGGCCCTCGAACACGGAGGGGTTGAGCCCCCACTGCGTGAACTCGCGTCGGAACGCTTCACGGTGCGAGAGGTACTCCTGCTCGCTCATCCTGAGCGACCCGTCGTCCCGTCGGATGCCAGGGAACGCGACGGCGTACTCGTTGGTCTGCCGCAGATGGCCGAGCGCGATGTCCATGTCGCCGTGTTCGGCCCACAGGTTCGACAGCATCCGCGCGAGGTTGGTGGGCCACCACGGCATCAGCGCCCGGACGTGGGATGCAGACATCAGACTGCCCTCCGTTGCTGGCCGCCGAGCGCGTTCATCGCGCCGCCGGCGAAGTCGCGTAGCACCTGCGTGACGCCGCGGTCGAGCCCTTCCTCACGGAGCCTGCGTAACGCAGCGTCGTGGTCGGCCATCCCGACGAGCCGCTGGAACAGCCGGTCCTTCTCGTCGAGGGTCTGGCCCCACGTCTGCTGCACGAGCCCTTGAGTGATCCCGGCGATCGACTCGTAGGTCGTGTTCTCGTTGGTCCACTCGGGGAACGCCGCCAGCCTGAGCGACCGCAGTTCCTCGTTGAGTTCGAGCACGGCCCGGTCGCCTTCGGAGGCGAGCCGCTGCGCCCACGAGTCGACCTGCCGGTCCGACCAGGCGCCGTGGGTCGGCCCGAGCCAGCGTCGCACCTCGTCGCGGACCTGACGGCGTGCCTGCGCGATGCGGTCCTGTGCGGTCCGAGGGTCGCCGGCCTGCAGCCGCACCCACTCACGTTCGGCGTCGGAACGGGACTGCCACCAGTTCGTCGACCGCAGTTCGCCTTCGGAGACCTCGCGGCCCTTGAGCATCGCCGACACGGTGAGCCCCAGCACTTCGGGGTCGCGGAGCCACGGTTGGGTCTTCGCTTCCCGCTTGAAGCTGGACACGAGCGCATGGAACGGATGTTCGGAAGTGTTGGCGAGCTCCGACTTCTTGCCGGCGTTGATGATGCCCCATTGGCGCCACTGGCTGACCGACATGGTCAGGTCCGGCTTCGGGGTCCGGTCGCGGAACAGCGCCTCCAGTTCTTCACGGTCGCTGACCTGGAACGCGAGACGGATCCGGCCGCCCTGCGGCGACTTGACGCCCAACTGTTCGGGCACGACGTAGCTCACCCACCATGAGGTGCGTTTGCCGTCGTCGGACACCCGCCGGATCACCTGGGCGCCTGCGGGGATGTCTGCGATGAGGTTCGACATCGGTCACCTCGGAACGGCTGGACGTCCGCCACCGCCGCTGCCGCTGCGGCGGCCGGGGGACGTCGTGGGGGTCGGTTCGGGACGTGGCGGCCGCATGGCCGCCTGCTGGGCTGCAGCCGAACGTGCCTGCCCTTCCATGCGGGCGGTCGTCGCCTGCTCGCTGCGTGTCGGCTCAGGCGTGTCGGGCCGCGGCTGTTCGGGCTGGCCGCCACGCAACTGCTGCCAGGTCGCCATCACGTTCGCGACGTAGTTCTGCGTCTCCTCGATGTTCGGGATCCCGCCTGCCTGCTGGACCCGGCCAGGTCCGGCGTTGTAGGCGGCCAACGCCAACTCGACCGACCCGAACCGTTCCAGTTGGGCCTTCAAGTAGCGGGCGCCGCCAGCCAGGTTCTGATGCGGATCGTGCGGGTTCACACCCAACTCGCGGGCCGTGCCCGGCATCAACTGTGCGAGCCCGATCGCGCCGGCATGAGACACGACGTTCGGGTCGAACCCGGACTCGTGCTGCACCAGCGCCAGCAGCAGCAGCGGGTCGACACCGACGTCGCGGGCGGCCGTGTCGATCGCCGTCGACCAGCGTTGCGCCTGCTGCGGAAGGTCGACCGCCGGCGGCCGGTAGCTGGCCGTCTCGGCAGACATCACCGGGGCGCCGCCACGG
Organism: Nitriliruptoraceae bacterium; assembly: GCA_050480705.1. Taxonomy (GTDB): domain Bacteria; phylum Actinomycetota; class Nitriliruptoria; order Nitriliruptorales; family Nitriliruptoraceae; genus JBJHAX01. The sequence goes on along the minus strand of JBJHAX010000048.1, from coordinate 11,781 downwards.
AACGACACGTGAACATGGTCGTCGTGCATCGCCGTCGGGTCGGTCCGGCCGGCCGGATGACGGTAGGGGCGCCACTGCCAGTCGGAACGGGGCGAAGCGATGGCGCCGTTGAAGATGACGTAGGTGACGCCGAACTGGTCGCGGTTCTGCCGATACCACTCGGCGGCCTCCCACCCGAACTCGAGGTCGTCGTGGGTCATCAGGTCGATGGCGTTGCCGTGCGGATGGTCGGACGCGTTGTTGCGGTGCCCGATCCCGCCGATGTCGCCCTGGAACCCGAGGATGCGTCGTGCCGCAGCAGCGCCACGGGCAGCGTTCGGCTGCAACCCTGCAGGCACCCCATCCTGGCCCGGTACGACCGGTCCGAGCAGTTCCGGGACCGGCCCGGACCAGCGGGGCGCCGGCACCGACCCGGAGAACTGGCCTGCCGACGCGTCGCCAGGGTCCTGCACGAGCCCGAGCTCATCTTCGGCGCCGACATCCGGGCCGCCCAAGTCAGGCTGCAACGCGAGCGCACCCGAGAACTGTTGAGTCATCTGTGCGGCCCCGTCCTCGCCCATCGGTTCGATGCCGCCGGCCGTCCCGTCGAACCCGACCTCGTCCTCCTCGAGCACGTCGAACACGCCGCCGGCGCCGCGCGACACCTGATGGCTGATGGCGGCAAGCATCTGTGCGACGAGACTGTCGTCGTTACCGTCGGGGACATCCATCGTCGACATCAGCGGCCACCTCCGATCATCGAACCCATCCGCGAGAACGACGACAGCAGCGACCGGCCGGTCTGCTGGGTCGTCTCCTGCTGGTCACGTGCACGCATCTCGGGCTCCATGTGCCGGGTGACGTGGTCGAAGAACGACGCCTCCGGGTCGGGTGCCGGCCCGATCCCTTCGTAGTTGACTTGGGTCGGTGACGCCTCCGGGTCGAGTTGCAGGTCGAACTCGGTGTTGACCTGCGCTTCATGCTGGCGGCGCGACAGTTCCTGTTCCCACGTGTGGCGTGCCCGATACTGGCCGGTGAGCACAGCCACCATCTCGTCGAGTTCTTCGTCGGTGATGTCGGTGGGGCGGCGGCCGTTGGCGACCATGAACTGGCGGGCCTGCTGGCGGGCCGACGACGGGTCGATGCCGAGGAACGGTTCCGGCTCGAACGTCTCCATCGCCTGCTGGCGGCGTTCCTCCACTTGGGTGGCCCGCTGGTCGATCAACTGGCCGAGCGCCCGACCCTGGTCGAGGCCACGCAGGTTCGCTGCCCCCAGCAGCCCCCGATACGCCTCACGGGTCGGCGTGTCGAACCATCCCCACGCGAAGTCGCCATCCAACAGTCCGGCCCGCACCAGTTGACGTTGCAGCGCCGTGATCTTCTCGACCGAGAACCCGGCGGGCCGCCACTCGTCACCTTCCCGATACCGGGGGGTGGACGGCCCGAACCCGGCCATCCCGGCGCCGGGTGCGGCCGTCATCCGGCCGGCGTTCGGATGCTGGTTGGATGGGGCGGCGACATGGTCGGCAGGCACCCCGATGAAGTCGGGAGGGGCGATGCCCTCGAACTGCCCCTGCGAGGCCGCAAGGTCAGCGAGCTCTTCGGCCTCGGCGCGGTCGATGCCCTGAGCGACGAGCCCATCGACCATCTCCTGCCAAGCTTCTTGCTGTGCGGGGTTGAGGGAGCCGGAGCGCCACTCGGAGCGCCGTGCCTCGCCTTCGCGGCGCTCGATGTTTGCCGCGATGGCTGGGTTCATGTGTGGGCCCATCGCGGATGACTCTGAGTCCCCTTGCATCGCCTGTTGGATCAGCCCGATGCCTTGAGGGGTGTCCATGAGCGCGTTCAGTTCGCCCTTGGCTTCCTCCAGAACGCCACGGACCTCGTCCGGCAAGGACGGCTGATCGTCGAGGTAGGCGACCGCCGCAGCGGCGTCACGCACCCCCGCAGGCGTCGACAGGTCAGCCTGGTCGAGCTGATGGAGCGCTTCGTTGACGGAAGTGGGGCGTGCCATGTCAGCCTCCCAGCCCGAAGGTCGCGAGCGAACCCATCTCGCCCGGAAGAACCTGCTCGTCGTCAGCCAACTCGCGCTCGAACACACGCTCGAACACGACCGTGAACTCGGGTGTGCGCCGCATAATCTCCTGCGCGCGCATCCGCAACATCTGACGGATCCAGGCAGTCTCCTGGCTGCGCGTGAACGTGGTCGAGCGCGGCGCCATCGTCTGCATGAGGATGTTGGCGCGACGGCGCTCATCCAGATACTCGCGGACCGCGCCCGTCACCTCGAGGTCGGCGACACGATCGTCGGCGACCATCGCCTCAAGTTCGGCGACCTGATCGTCGACCGACGGACGTTCCCTCACCCCAAGGTGGCTGTTGTAGCCGGGGAACCGTTCCATCAGTTTCGAGCGGAGCGCAGCACGCGACAAGCGTGTCTCCGTGTCCTGCCCGTCACCGATCAGCGACACGCCGTGGCTGTAGGCGAACCGGCCCAGCAGGTTGTTCGACAGCCAGACCATCTGCTCGGGCGTCAACTGCTCGCGCGCGCCCTCGTCGAACGAGCGCCGGTACGCCTCGTACGAGAACTCGCCGGACGGGTCATCCGGCGCGACCAGCCCGACGGTCAGCGGATAGCGGCGTCGCAGGTCGTCGTTGGCACGGATCCAGTCGTCACCGACCTGCGAAGTCGGACGTGGCATCACCTCACGCGACTTGGACTGCACCATCGTGATGAGGTCGGTCCCGAACGAGTCCAGGAACTCAGCGACCGCCTGCTCCTCCCCATGTTCCTGACGCATCCGCCCGAACTCTTGGATGATGACCTGATACGGCCACCAGTCACCGTCGAGATCCTGCACCCGGAACCGTGCCTGCGGGCCAGTCGGGGCGACGAACTGGCTGGCGCCACGCACCAAGAACAGGCCCTTCGCCCGCTGCTTCGCGACCGTCATCAGCCGGTCGATCTCCTCCCGAGACGACGTAGAGAACTCGCCGGTCGCCATCAGCGCACGGGCGACGTCGAACACCGAGTTCGCGTAGGTGCGGTCCGTCTCCGGGTCGGACATCAGCGCGGTGCGGTAACGCTGCATCCAGGCAGGCAGCGCAGACTCGAGCGCCCCCTGCTTGACGTCAGGTTCGCCGTACGGGAACAGCACGTTGTCGCGGACCCAATCGAACGTCGGCCGGTCCGGCATCAACACGGCGGCAGGCATCGTCACGGCCGGGCCGAACCCTGGCACCACCGACCCGGTGAACAGGTTGAGGCCGGACACGGAGCCGACGAGGTCGAACTCGGCCGGCTGCTCATCTTGGAACGCGCCGACGGCCCCCATCACCAGCGGGCCAACACCAGGCAGCCCGCCGATGGCCTGCCCGATACCGGAGTCGAAGTGGCCGGACATCAGCCCGCGCGACACGAGGTTGCCGCCCGGATACGAGAACATCTCCTCACCCGACGTCGGGTCGGTCCAGAACCATCCGGCGCCACGGGCACCCTCGACCGCCTGCTGGCCGCGACGCATCACCTGCGGGTTGTCCCGCAGGATCCGTGCCCACGCGACGAAGATCTCCTTCCACGCTTCCGCGAACGGGATGGCGGCCCGCATCATGTCGGAGAACTGGCCGTGTTCGGTGAGCTCGTACAGCAGCCGGCGCGTGTCGGTGGTGGCCTGACCCTTCGCGATCAGTTCGGCGTCCTCGAGCGACGTGATCCGGCCGCCCGCCCCGGCCTTGCGTGCCGACTCCATCCGGCGGATCGTCGCCCGTGACAGTCCGGCCTGCTTCGCCTGCGCCAGCACGGCACGTTGGGTCGCGTCATCCATGAACCCGATCTGGCGTTCCATCGACCGCCAGAACGACTGCTTCCATGCGGGGGACCGCGACCCGAAGTTGGTCGGCTTCGACATGACCCATTCGCCGAGGATGTCGACGACACCGTTCAGCTTCGCCGTGATCTCGTCGCGGCCGCGCGGGTCGATGATCCGCTGACCCTTCACTTCGGTGATGCCGATGTCGTCGAGACGCGTCCGCAGGCTCTTGATGAACCCGTCACGGTCGGCGGCAGGTCCGCGTACGACCCGCCCGTCGAGTCGGCCCGTCGAGATGGCGTTCATGATGTCCGGGTTGCCGCGTGCCTTCTCCTCGATCCGTTCGTACACGGACCGCAGGTAGGCGCGGAGCGCCCCAGGGTCGGTGGCGACCGCCGCGTTGTGGTCGGCCTGTGCGATGGCCCGGACGATGTCCTTGCCCTTCGCGGTCTGCAGATACTCGAACGTGGCGTCGACCCCGTCACGGGCCACCCGCGACGCCGTCTCGTCGTTGATGAGGAACGACAGGTCGTCGGCGTAGGCCCGCGCGAACGTGTCGTCGGTCATGCCAGGTGCGCCACGCTGGAACCGGATCCAGTCGTCGGTCGGCGTCGACCCTGCGCGACGGCCGAGCCAGCCGCCGCCGGAACGCTGCAAGATGGCCTGCCACTCGGCCATGTCCTCCAGCGACGTGCCGTTGAACACGTGACCGCGGCGGCCGCTGGCGTACAGCAGGTAGTCGACCGGATGCCGGATCATCGACGACATGCCGGCGGCAGCCATCCGGATCTGCTCCTCACCGCCGACCCGCACCACGTAGGCGCCCCGCAGCAGCACTGCAGGCTTCCACATGCGAGTCATCAGCTTGGAAGCAAGGTCGACGGTGCCCTCGAACACGTCGCGGGTCATCCCGAGCGGCTGCCAGATGTCCTCGAGCGTCCGCATCGCCCGTGCGTACGATCCGACGTGGCGGCGCACATACTGCATGTCGGGCAGCGGGATGTTGCGGCCCAGATACTCGGTTGCGAGGTGCGGCAGCTTCTCGTAGTCGATCGCTTCGCCGCCGACCATCGTGCGGGTGCCGGCCCTCGGCCGGGTGGACTCGCGCACGAAGTAGTTGGTCAACTCGTCGTGGGAGTCGCGGAGCGACACGCGGATCCGGTTGGCGATCTGTTGGGCGCGTCGGGCGCCACGTTCGGTGTCGGACACGGACTGGCGGATGGCGCGGGCCGCCGTCTGCTCGGCGACGTCCATCGCCAGGTTCATCCAGCCGGTCGTGAACTCGTCACGGGCGTCGCCGGCGCCGATGCGGAACGCCCGACCCATCAGTTCGCCGCGTTCCTCACGAGAGAACTTGGCGCCCTTCAAGAACCGGTCGAGCGTCACCATCGCCCGGTCCGGATCGTTCGGTGTCAACGTCGCATCCGGCAGCCACTGCAGCATCCGCGACCGGTCTGCTGCCCGACGCACATGGATGCCCAGCCCATGTACCGCGCCGACGTCGTCGCCGAACACCTGAGCTACCCCGCGCGACAGTGGTGAGCCGACCGGCTTCTCTGCGATCCCGCCCGGCCCCAACCGTGGCAGCACGATGTCGTCGAGCGCCGTGCCGGTACGGGCGTCAGCGATGAGCCTGGCCGTCTCACGGTCGACCTTGCCCTGCGGCCCACCCAACCGCAGCCACACCTCGTACGGGTCGTCGAGGTCGACGAGCGACTGCCGTAGCCGCTGCCCGACACCGGACCCCTGCCACCAGTTGCGGGCGAACTGCTCGTCGGTGGTGCGACGCACCCCACGGATCAGCATGTTGTCGGCCACGAACGACCGGGACGCCAGACGGGCCTTCGACAGGCCCGCCGTCGCATACGTCGACGGGTCACCGAAGATACGGAACCCGAAGTCGACCAGCCCCGACGCGAAGTCGAACGAACGGGTGCCCGGCTCCGTCACCGTCCGGGCGATAGCACGACCTGGCGACATCCACTCGCCATCCAACGTCAGCCGCTGCTTGAGCCGTTCCTGCTCCTCACGGATGTCGCCGCCAGGGATCCAGCCTTCCCCAAGGTCGGCCCACCCGAACTCCTCCGACGCCAACAGGGCACCCTGCGACGGGGTCGCCAGTTCCATCGCCCGCCCGTAGGTCAGGTTCGGGTCCTGCAACGCCACCAGCCCCGCCGTTGCCCGCCGCGACACCTCCTCGAACGCCGTCTCCATCCCCATGAACGCGCCCCGCACCACCGCCTTCGCGTTACGGAACAGGAACCCTTCCTGCGACTCCTCGGCCGCCATCTCCCGTTCGACCTGGCGGGCGTTCACGACGTCGCCGGGACTGCGGAACCCGAGCCCCTGAGAACGCTGTGCAGCCAACGCGTCGATGCCAGCCATCGCATCGTCGTACGGGTCGGCCCCCACCATCGCCAACCCGACGAGCGCACCATGCGGCAGGTCCGGCCACACCTGCGACATCTCGACGATCCGCGACCCGAGGGCAGGGTCCATCGACGAGAGCAGCATCTGCTGGCGGGAACGCCACTGCTCCATCTCGTCGATGCCGCGCCGCTCGACCGCCGGATGCACGAACGAGTAGGTGACCATCTACTCGCCTTCCGCCATCTCGAGCAGTTCCAGCAGTTGCGGATGCGGGAACTGCTGGACAGCGATCTGCAGCACCTCGACGGCCGGGTCGACCTGACCGAGGACCCCGACCTCGTTCAGGCCGGCCGTTATCGGCTCGTCGGGCCGCGACGTCGGAGCGAACAGTTCGTCAGGCTGCATCCCGCCGCCAGCAGGAACAGGCGACGGCGGTGCTGCACTGTCGGGTACAGGCGCCGCCTGAGCAGACGCCTCCACAACCTGCCGGTCGCCGTGCGCCAGCCCGTCGGACGCGACCGCCCCGACACCGAGCTCGGCCCCCTGCGTGGGGCGGCCCCTACGTCCTCCGCGTGCCATCTAAGCCACCTCCGAAAGTTGCTTGGCTCGGCTGCGGGCGAGCCACTTCCGCTCCCGCTCGCACGTCCGGCAGTGCCTACGGCCCCCTGAGTGGCACGTGTTCCGCTCGTTGTACGGGTGGCCCTGCGGGCAGTGCGTCTTGCGGGTGTTGTGGTCGGTGCCGTGCCGGGTCTTGTCGAGGTTGTTCTCGGAGGACGTGCCGTACGCCAGGTTCGATACGTGGTTGTTGGCCTGGTCGCCATCGAGGTGCCTCGTGACCAACCCCTCGGGGCGTTTTCCGACGAAGGCGAGTAGCACAAGCCCATGAACTCGGAAGGTTACGCGTGAGCCATCCGGCGCGTACAAGCCCACGGAGAGGTATCCGTCCGGGTTCGGGTGGGTGCGCACGAGGCGTGGCCCTGGCTGGTTGCGCCAACGCAACAGCGATCGCACACGGCCGTGGTCGCTAACCTCGTACCGGCCCTCGAAGCCGGGTACCGGCTTCCATCGCTCAGAGGCGCCCAAGGGTCTGAACACCTCCTCTCGCCTCACCGCCTGCCGTGAGACGCGACAGGACCGCCGTCGGGTTCGGCGGTTCCTCCGGAGCGCCGAGCGGCCCGCCGACCATCTGCTCCTCCTCCTGCGACAGTTCCTCACCGCGGTCCGTGAACCACTTCTCCGCGATCGTCTGCATCTCGCCGGGCGGCAGCATCTCGACGATCGCTTCGAGCGCACGCATGTGCTCAGGCGACTCCGGTTCGGACGCGTGAGTCATCAGCAGCTGCATGAACGCCGCCTCGGCCCCTTCGGTCCGCAACTGCGCTTCGATCTCGACACTGTTGCCGAGCCCCTGGATCTGGCTGCGGACCCACCGCTTCGACACCCAGCCGGCCGAGTCCATGATCGCCAGCCCGTTCATCTTGGTGGCTTCTTCGACGCCAGCCATGACGCCGTACTCGCGGGTCGTGTGATGCCGGCCGGCGATGTCACGTGCCGGCCGGTAGGTCTCCTCGTAACGGATCCCGTCGCGGGAACCACGCATCGGCTTGGTGACGTCAGGCCAAGCCGACTCGTCGTAGGCGAGCAGCTTGCTGTCGAGCCCCATCAGCCCTTCGGACATCACCGTCTGATACTCGGACACCTGCCGTTCGACACGGCCGGCGAGATGCTGCAGCCCACGGCCGGTCACGAACGACATCGGCGACTCGCCACGGTCCTGCTGCGGCATCGTCGCTTCGATGTTCAACTGCCGCTCGAGCCGGTCGATCTGCTGCCACGCCTCGAACTGTGTGCCACGCTGCGGGATGTCGACCTGCACGTTCGCGTCGAAGATGTTGATGCCACGGCCCTTCTTGTACGGGCCAGTGAGCGGATGCCCCCCGAAGATGTTGGTGGGCGCGAACACGTTGTCCTTGACCGCGATCTCGGCCAAGATGTTGAGCCGCGCCATCGAGACCATCAGGCCGATGAGGTCGTCGAACTCGCCCCGCAGCCGACTGTAGTTGTATTTCGAGAACGCCTGGAACGCGGGACCGTCGAACCCGTCGGGCGTCGGCGCGAAGTCGAGCAGCATCTTGTGGTCGGGAGCGAACCACCACGTGCCGTTGTCGTCGTAGTACCTGACGACCTCAACGCCACGGTCGTGCGACATCTGGCCGCCCAGCAGGATGCCGCCGTCCTGCCGTTCCACGAACCGGTCGGCCGCCCACGGGTAGAACCGCTTGAGTTCACGCAGCGGGATGTTCTGCACGAGCCCGCAGTCCGCCGGATCCTTGATGGGGGACCACTGTGCCAGCAGCGTCTCGAGCGGATAGTGGAACGTCGCCCGCGGGTACGGGTGGCCGTGCTCCATCACCGGGTCGATCGTCGCGACCGTGTACGACGCGCCGGGCAGCCACCTGGCGACCTGCGGCATCGCGAGCCGCAGCCGGTTCGCCCGGTCGTAGTTCGCGACGATACGGGCGATCTTCTCGGCGGTCTTGAGTGCCGTGTCCGACTGGTCCTCGTTGCGGCGGCCCCTCGACGGCGGGTCGACCCGCAGTTCAGGGAGCGCCCCCATCCGGCCGGCCAGCGCCTCGAGCGCGTCCTTGAGGTAGTTCGCGATCGGCAGGTCACGGAACTCGTCGCCAGGGTCACGGCCGCCGGTGAGCGCCTGCACCGCATGTTCGCCGCCGTCGAGCACCTGTGCGGTCCGGTGCATGTCGGGCAGGACCCGGTCGCGGGCGACCTTGAGCTCTTGGATCCGTTCGAGCACGTCGCTCTGCTTGCGGCGCAGTTCGACGGTGCGGCCGCCGAAGTCGACCCGTTCGACGATCATGGCGTGTACCCCTCGTGGGCGGCCACCGCCGCATCACGGCACGACCAGCACGGGAAGTTGTGGCCGTCGCCAGGGTCCTCGTGTGTAGACGGGTCGCAGCGTGCGACCGCGTCATCCCACCACGGGATCGGTTCGTTGGAGACGGGCGGTTCGTTGATGGGCGGCTTCACGAGAACCAACCTCCTGCCTGATCGGTGGCGACCCACGAGTCACCGGGCACGTCGAGGAACGACCGCTCGGCGTCCTCCTCGTCCTGCTCGTTGAGCCGGCCACCTTGGAGCGTGTCGATGTGGACGTTCGCGAACCAGGCGGCCATCACCCGGTCGATCCGCCACTTGCGTTGCTGCTGCGTACGGTCCGGGTCGTAGCCGACGTGTTCGGCGATGAACTTGTCGACCTTCCCCTGCGTCTCGTGGTCGCCGTACGGCAGAACGATGTGCCGCTTCACGTACAGCGGATGCATCGACGCGACACCGAGGCCGGCCGAGTGCTTGTTGATGCCGGTCTTGTGCGGATGGACGTGGACGCCGTTGTCGGACCGCCACGTCGCGAACTCGCGCCGGTTCACGTAGTCGGCCTGCGTCGAGTTGGCTTCCACCACCCACCGGCGCAGCCCGTAGACCGTCAACCAGTCGCGGCACAACGCTTCCCACGCGTCCATCCCGCCGCGACCCGACGAGATGTCGAGCAGATAGCGGACCGGGTTCTCCCGCGACCACGCCCACAACTGTCCGATCTGGTAGACGCCCGGCGACGGGTCGATGCTGCCCAGCAGTTCGTAGCCCATCCCGTCCGGAAGCAGCAGCTTGCCGAGGACCCGCGACCGGTCGATGCACGCCCGCATCGTCGGTTCGGTGAACACCACCACCCCGTCACCAACCGGATCGTTGAGATACCGCATCTGGACGCGCGCCTGCCCCGAGTTGCGGATCTTCTTCGCCAACTCGGCGTAGTCGAACTTGGCGGGCCACAACATGCAGTCGACGTGCGCCGCCTCGTCGTCGACCGGAAGCTCACACTCGTGCTCGTGAGCCGTCTCCACGATCGACGACCAGTCCTCCGAGTCGAGCAGATGCGCGAGGACGTCCTGCGGATGGTTGCGGCTGCCGATACACAGCCAGGCGGTGTGACGTTCCTTGCGGGACTCGACCTCGGTGAGCAACCAGTCTTGGGTCGCCTCACGCTGATGCGGCGTCCGGGTCGAGTCGTGATCTTCGATGTCGTCGGTGACGATGAAGTCGGCATCGACCGACTGCAGGTTCCCGCCCCGACCGATGCTGCGGAACGTCGGTGCCTTCTGCGGGATGGTGCGGGTCGCAACCTCGAACTCGTCGTCGCGCCACGCCGCACCAGTGCGTGCCTCCGGCTTGAACTGGCCGCCCGGCCCCAGCATCTCGGAGATCAGCAGCTGGTTCTGCTCGAGGTTGTCGCGGATGAGCGACCCGACCTCGCGGGCCTGCCGTTCGGCCTTCGCGATCCAGATGATGACGATGTCGGGGTTCCGGCAGATCAGCCAGATGCAGAAGTGTGCGAGCAGTTCCGTCTTGCCGTGCCGAGGGGGACTGAGGATCAGCTGTTGACCGCCGAGCCCGGACGGTCCGGTCCCGCCGGCCTCGTCAGGGAGCGCCCGCAGGACCGCGTCGATCCAACGCAGATGGAACGGTTCGGTCGCATACGGCTTGCCCTTGAAGATGCCGCGGGCCGCCTTGAAGTAGCGGGCCCGGAAGAACCCGAAGTCGGCGAGCGCCCGCTTCGCTTCCGGCCCCATCTCCCACTGTTCGGCTTCGACCTCGACCTGTGCCCGCCGCTTCATCCACTCGAACCAGCGGGACACGTTCGCTTCTGACGTGCCGATGGTGGCGGCAGCCTGCGCCATCGACACGTCGCCTTCGCCGATGAGCTCGAACCAGCCTTCGTCGACGAACGAGTCGGGTGGCCGTCGTGCCGACACGCGCCCGTCGGCGGTTCTCGCGGCCCTGCCAGTGTCGTTGACCGGCTTGGGGCCTTCTTCGGCGACGACCTGCCCCTTCTTGCGGGCCCGGTAGCGGCGCGACTCGGCGGTGCGGCGGCAACGGGTCGAACAGTAGCGGCGCTGCCCCTTCGGCAAGGGGTTCTCGCATCCACGCAGGTCGCACCTGACCTGCGCTCGGGGTCGTCCTGCCACCTACTGCCGCCGTTCGTAGTAGGCGCAGTGTGTCACATGGGGCGCACGTTGCGCGACTAGTGGCACGAGGTTGCGTACGGTGTGCTAGCGACCCGCAATCGTTGCGGTACCGCCCGACCACGGAGAACTACGTGAGCGACGTCAAGCCCACCATCGGCCGCATCGTCATCTACCGGACCGACGGCCGGAACGGGCTGGTCTACGACCTGCCCGCCATCGTCACCTGCACCCGTGACACGCATCCGGGCGACTACCCGGATGGCCGACGCAACCCGCTGCCGGTGCCGGACGAGGGCTGTGTGCATCTGACCGTGTTCACGCCCGGAGGCTTCGGCACCGAGACGCGGCACGAGATCAACGGCGGCGAGTTCGTGCCCGCGTCCGAGATCTACCGCATGGACGACCTCACCGACGAGCAGCGCTCGGCGCTGTTCAAGGGCGCGGCAACGATACAGCCCGGGTCGGGCACCTACGTCGAGTGGAACGTGCCCGAAGCCAACCCAGGCGACGCCAGCCCGGAACCCCGGTCGTGGCGCTGGCCGGCGCGCGACTGATGGGCCGCTACCGCTCCAAGCCATCCGAGATCG
>JBJHAX010000047.1:0-16312 GCA_050480705.1 Nitriliruptoraceae bacterium | reverse complement strand
GACTCGCCCCAGCCGACCGCTCCGTCGTCGGTCGTGATCTTGACCAGGCACAGATGGCGCAGCGCGTTGAAGTCGTTGGGCTCGGGATACGAGACCGGAATGGCCTCGACCTTGGCGATCGTCACGTCGGATCCTCGTCGTCGAACGGGTGATGTCCTGTTGGCGCAATGATCGTCGTACCGTGGAAGCGGCGACAGCATGCGCCTCAGGTCATGCGCCTCGGGTACCGGGCGACACGACCCCACTGGGGGCCCTACTGCCCCACACCGGACCGTAGACAACGATCCGACCCACTGTCAACGGTTCCGGGAACCTTTCCAGGAGCATCCGAGGTGACGCCTGGGAATGGGGCCGCGGGGCCACGCGTTGCCGGACAAGGTGACCACGACCGTCAAGCGTGTCGTCTCACTGAAACCTCCGTCGTCGTGATCGGGTCGCGCGCATGAGAGCTCGCACGTACATGGCTCGCACGTACATCGTGGCCGGCGTACTCGTGGTCGCCGCGTGCTCGGCGCCGGACGAGGCCGGACAGGTCGCAGCCGGACCGCCGGTTCCCGATCTCGCGTTCACCACGTTCGACGGCGAGGAGACATCCCTGGCCGAGTTCGACGACGAGCCACTGGTGGTGAACTTCTGGGCGTCGTGGTGCCCGCCGTGCCTGGCCGAGATGCCCGACTTCGAGGAGGTCCATCAGGAGCGCGCCGGTGAGGTCACCTTCGTCGGCCTCAACACCCAGGATGCGGTCGAGGCTGCGCGAGCCGTGGCGGAGCAGACCGGTGTGACCTATCTGCTGGGGTTCGATCCGGACGGCGAGCTGTTCCGCGCGTTCGAGGTCGCATCGATGCCCAGCACCTACCTGGTCGACCGCAACGGGCACATCCGGCACCGGCACGCGGGCCTGATGACCGCCGACCAGCTACGCGGCGCCATCGACGAACATCTGCGTTAGGGGTGCGTGATGGAAGCTCCGTTGGCGCTGGCGTTCACTGCCGGGCTCGTCGCCACGGTCAATCCGTGCGGGTTCGCCATGCTGCCCGCGTATCTGTCGTACTTCATGGGCCTGGAGGACGCCGACGCGCCGACCGTGACCGCGGCGATCAGCCGAGCGGTGCGCGTCGGCGCCGTTGTGTCCGCCGGGTTCCTGGTCGTCTTCGGCCTGGCCGGGATCCTGCTGACCGCCGGGATCCGCACGGTGATCACCGCGATGCCCTGGGCCGCGGTCGTCGTGGGCATCGGTGTCACGATCCTGGGGATCGCGCTGCTGAGCGGTTTCGAGCTGCGTGTTCCGATGCCGCGGTTCGTCGGCCGCAGCCGTCGCGACTCGACCTCGGGCGTGTTCGTGTTCGGCATCTCGTACGCGATCGCCTCGCTGTCGTGCACGCTGCCGGTGTTCTTGTCGGTGGTCACGAGCACCGTCCCACGGCTGGGGTTCTCCGCAGGGGTCGCGACGTTCATCGCCTACGGGGTGGGGATGTCGACGCTGCTGCTCGTCGTCACGGTCGCGCTGGCGTTCGGAAAGCACGCCATGCTGGGCTGGCTGCGACGTTCGGGGCGCTGGGTCAACCGCATGGCCGGCGTCGTGCTGATCGTGGCCGGCGTCTACATCGTCACCTTCTGGGTCGTCGAGCTGCGCGGCAGCGTGGGCAGTCAGTTCACCCCGATCGTGTGGGTCGAGCGCGCGTCGGCGACCGCGACCAACATCGTGCTGGATGCGGGCCTGCCGGTCGGGGTCGGCGCACTCGCTGCCGTCGCCCTGATCGTCATCTGGGCTCGGGTGGCGAACCGGACCCGGTGAGTCGATCGACCTCGGCACGCAGCCGGTCGAGCACGGCGCCGTCGAGATCCGGTCGTTGTCGGCGTATCGCGTCGATCACCTGGCGGATCGTGTCGGCTTCGATACCGCAGCGACGGCAGTGCTCCAGATGCGCGGCAACGAGCTCTCCGTCGTCGGCGCCGAGCTCGCCGTCCAGGTAGGACTGGAGCACCGCGCCGACCTGCTCACAGTCGGGCGGATCGGCCAGTGGGGTCCTGTCCGCACGTCGCCACCTCATCTGGGAACCTCGGTGATCCCGTGGGCACTCAGGTGCTCACGCATCCGGCCGCGGGCACGATGCAGACGACTCATCACGGTGCCGACCGGAACGTCGAGCAGATCTGCGGCTTCCTGATAGGTCAGGCCGTCGATGTCGACGAGCGCGATCACCGAACGGTGTTTCGACGACAGTGACATCAGTCCCTCCCGCACGACAGGATCGAAGGTGTCGTGCAACGCTCGCTCGGCCGTACCGTCCACACGACTGTCAGGACCCCGACCGGGAAGACGCTGGGCCACCTCGTCGTCGAGCAGATCCGGCCGACGCTTGCGCACGTTGCTGTAGTGGCGGTTGCGCATGATCGTCAGCAGCCAGGCACGGGGAAACCGCCCATCGAAGCGGCCGAAAGCCTGATACGCCCGCTGCATCGTGTCCTGCACCAGATCCTCGGCGTCGGTCTCTGCGCGCGTGAGGCGTCGTGCGACGCGGTACAGCACCTCGAGCTCCGGAAGCACCTGCTGCCGGAACCGGTCGTCACGCGCGGAGTCGGACACGCGGGCGAGCCTAGCCTTCGGCCACGGCCGAGCGTCTCGACACCCATGCCAACGTGCGTGTGCCCCCCGGTGTTCCGTTTGCGCGCCGATCGTGTCGAAGGTGGTCGGCGGCGTGCCCACGGAAGCATCGCCACCGTTGCGACGTTGCCATCCAACGAACCATCCGACCCGCCGGGTGCATGCCGCCGGGTCCGAGTCGCCGAATCCGACCCATCGTCCACCAGCGCGAGTTCCGAGGAGCCAGCATGCCGCCGTCGTTGCCGCGGAGTCACCTGCGTCGCCCCGGGTCGACCCCGGTGGCGATGCGCCAACGGAGACCGGTGGCAAAGCGTCCCCGGACGCCGGTGGCGGAGCGACCACCGACGCCGGCTTCGGTACGCCCACGGAGTGCGGGATCGGCGTGCCGACGAAGGTCGGGAAGCGTACGCATTGCCGGACTCGTGCTCACGGCCGCAGCACTGTTCGCCGCCTGCTCGCCGGCCGCCGATCCAGGTCGCGCCGAGTCGACGGCGATCACCTCGGCCGACGACTGGGATGCCGTGCTCGCCGCCGCGCAGGGCAGCACGCTCGACCTGCACATGTGGGGAGGCAGCACCGAGATCAACACCTTCGTCGACGACGTCTACGGACCACGTCTGGCCGATCTGGGCATCACCCTCAACCGGGTCCCGCTGGCCGACACCGCCGACGCGGTCAACGCCGTGCTGGGCGCGCTCGAAGCCGGCCGTGACCACGACGGAGCGATCGACGTGATCTGGATCAACGGCGAGAACTTCGCCACGATGCGGCAGGCCGATGCCCTGCTCACCGACTGGGCGCGCGACCTGCCGAACGCGGCGCTCGTCGACTGGGAGGACCCTTCGGTCGCCTTCGACGCCGGCCTCCCCGTCGGCGGTGACGAGTCGCCCTGGGGCAGTGCGCAGTTCCAGTTCGTGTACGACGCCGCACGCATCGACGCAGCGAAGCTGCCCCGTTCCTACGCCGAGCTCGCTGACTGGATTCGTGCCCACCCGGGCCGGGTGACCTACCCGGCCCCGCCGGCGTTTCACGGCACCAGGTTCGTCAAACAGTGGTTCTACGAGCTGTCGGCGGATCCGGACCAGTGGCTCGGCGATCTCGACGTCGATGCCTACGAGCCGGTCGCCGACGAGCTGTGGGAGCTGTTGGACGAGCTGCGTGGCGACCTGTGGCGCCAGGGTGAGACCTACCCGGCGGAGATCGCCGACCTCGACCGGCTGTTCGCCAACGGCGAGGTCGACTTCACCTTCACCCAGCTGCCGGCGGGCATCGGCGCCAACATCGAGGCAGGCGTGCTACCCGCCACGGCTCGACCGTTCGTCTTCGACACCGGAACGATCGGTGACCACCACTACCTCGCCATCCCGGTCAACGCCGGCGAGCCCGCCGCGGCGATGGTGTTCGCCGACCTGGTGCTCGAACCCGAGCTGCAGGTCATGAAGCTGGATCCCGCCTACGGCTGGGGGGACGGGCCGGCGATCTCGCTCGCACACCTGGAGGACGAGGATCGCGCGGCGTTCACCCGGGTGTTCGACTCGCTCGACGACACCGCGGTCGACCAGCGCCGGCTCGACGAGGTCCGACTGCCCGACACGGTTGGGGACTTCACGGCGCGGTTGGACCGCGACTGGGACCGCTTCGTGCGTCAACGCCTGCCCCGCCGATGATGCTCCGGTCGAACGGCGGGCGACCCGCACCCGAGCACACCTATGCCCGGCAGGTCCGACGGCGGCGCGTCGCAGCGCTCGTCGGCCTGGCACCTGCGCTCATCACGCTGACGATCCTGTTCGGTGGGGCGGTCGTGCTCGCCGCGATGCGGTCGCTGGGCGTCGGTGGACTCGCAGCGGTCGGCACTTCCGGCGACGGGCCGTCGCTGGATGCCTACCACGCGCTGTTCGCCGACCCCGAGTTCGGGCGATCGCTGCTCGCGACCCTGCACGTAGCCGCCACCTCGACGGCGTTGTCGGTCGTGCTGGGCGTCGCGGCCGCACTCGTGCTGCGCCGTGTGGTCCATGGCCGCAACATGATCACCACCGCGTTCCAGCTGAGCCTGCCGCTGCCGCACCTCGTCGGTGCCGTGGCGGTCCTCGCCCTCATCGGGCAGAGCGGGCTGTTGTCCCGGCTCGCCACGCAGGCCGGGCTGATCGATGCGCCCGGGGCGTTCCCCGCACTGGTGTTCGACCCCTACGGGATAGGCATCATCACCCAGTACGTGTGGAAGGAGATCCCGTTCGTCGGGATCGTCGCCCTCGCCGTCCTGCGCGCCAGCGGCAACGACCTCGAAGAGGCGGCGAGCAGCCTCGGCGCATCGCCCTGGCAGCGCGTGCGCCACGTGGTGCTGCCGGTCGTCGTGCCCGGCGTGCTGCCGGTCGCGGTGATCATCTTCGCGTTCACGTTCGGGGCGTTCGAGGTCCCGCTGCTGCTCGGCCGGAGCCATCCCGCGCTGTTGCCGGTCCTGGCGCACCGCCGCTACACCGAGGTGGATCTGGCCGCCCGGCCGGCGGCGATGGCTATCAGCGTGATCATCACCCTGATCGTGGTACTGGTCGTCGTCGTCGGTGCCGCCCTGACCCGCCGCACGATCCGGCCGGAGCCCCGGTGAACGGCGCCACGCGCAGCCGCCACCACCGACGGGCAACCCGGTCGGCATGGCCGTGGACCCTGGCGGCGGCGTTGATCGTCGGGCTGCTCCTGACGCCGTTCGTCCCGCTCGTGCTCGCCAGCCTCGCCGACGGCTACTTCCACCCGCAGGTCGTGCCCGAACGCGTGAGCCTGCGTGCATGGCGCCTGGTGCTCGGCACGGGCTCGGCCGGCTGGCACGCGCTGGCGACCTCCGTCGTGGTGGCCCTCCTGGTGACGGGCATCGCCATGCTGGTGGCCGTGCCGGCTGGCCGTGTTCTCGGCACACGGCCGTTCCGCGGGCGACGAGCGGTCGAGCTCGCCCTGCTCACGCCGGTGCTCGTTCCCCCGATCGCGATCGCGCTGGGCCTGCACGTCGTCTTCGTGCGGCTGGGCCTGGACGGCGCCGTCGTCGGGGTGGTCCTGGTGCACCTGGTTCCCACGATCCCGTACGTCGCGCTGCTCAGCGCCGGGGTGTTCGAGAACCTGGACACCGAGCTCGAGCTCCAGGCACGTTCGCTGGGTGCCAACCGGCGCCAGCTCACCGTGCACGTCACCCTGCCTGCGGTGGCACCCGGACTGGCGGTGGCTGGCCTGTTCGCATTCCTGGTGTCGTGGGGCCAGTACGCATCGACACTGGTCATCGGCGGTGGACGTGTCGTGACCCTGCCCATCCTGCTGTTCGCTGCAGCGAGCGGCGGTGACGTCTCGTTCACCGCCGCGACCGCCCTGTTCCATGGCGTTCCGGCCGTGGTGCTGCTGGTGGTCGCGAGCCGGATCGTGACCGACGGTAGGTTCATTCGATCGGGAGGACCGCGATGACCCGCGTGCGGCTCGAGGCAGTCACCCACCACTATCCGGGAACCGTGGCTCTCGACGACGTCACGCTCGACATCTGCCGTGGTGGCATCACCTCGATCCTGGGGCCTTCGGGGTGCGGCAAGACGACGGTGCTCAAGCTGATCGGTGGCCTGCTCAGGCCGACCGTCGGCACGATCCGGTTCGACGGCCGGGATGTGACCGAGGTGGCTGCGGAGCGACGCGAAGCCGTGATGGTGTTCCAGGACCATCGCCTGTTCCCGTTCCTCACCGTCCTCGACAACGTCGCGTTCGGCCTGCGGATGCAGGGGATCGACCGGCGCCGGCGCGAGCATGCAGCGACCGAAATGCTCGAACGTGTCGGGCTGGACGGCTTCGCGCCCCGGCGTCCGGCGAGCCTGTCGGGTGGCCAGCGCCAGCGTGTGGCGCTCGCGCGCGCACTGGTGCTGAAGCCTCGGGTGCTCCTGCTCGACGAGCCGCTGAGCAACCTCGACACCCACCTGCGTGACGAGATGCGCGACCTGATCCGCGACATCCACGACGAGCACATGTTGACCACCATCACCGTCACCCACGATCAGCAGGAGGCCGTCGCGCTGGCCGACGAGATCGCACTGCTGCTCGACGGCCGCCTGGAACAGCACGGAGCACCCCGGGCGTTCTTCGAGCGTCCAGCGACGGCGCGTGCAGCGGCCTTCTTCGGCAATCCGAACCTCGTGCCCGGCGTGTTCGACGGCACACACGTGGAAACACCGGTCGGCCGTCTGCGTCCGTCCTCGGTGGCGCCGTCGGTGACCCGCGCCAGGCGGGTCGGTGTCGTGCTGCGACCGGAACGGTTGCGCGTCGGCGCCGGCGACGGGCGCCCGCGGGTGCAGGGAACCGTCACCGGGTCGACGTTCCTGGGCACGCGCGTGCGTGCCCGCGTCGACGTCGCGGGCCACCAGGTACTCGTCGACGCGAGCGACGCCTCGCTGGCGGACGTAGGCCCGGGCACACACGTCGAACTGCACATACCCGACGACGCCGTGTGCGTGGTCCCACCCGATGCCGGATCTGTCCCGGGGCAGGCCGGGGCGGACGAGGCTCCCGTCGACGAGAGCGGCGTGCGTGGACGTGCTCGTTCATGATCGACGATCGGATTCGCAAGGCCATGCGCGGCGCCACGGAGCCGTCGGCCAGACTTCTGGGTCGTATCGGCGTCACCCCGATGATGCTGACGTTGACCGGGCTCGTCCTGGCCGTGGCCGCGGCGACGGCGGCGGCGAACCGGGCCTGGCACGCCGCACTCGTTCTCTGGCTGGTCTCACGAATCCCCGACGGCCTCGACGGTCCCCTCGCGCGTGCGTCCGGCGGTGGAACACGACTGGGAGGCTGGGCCGACATCGCGGCCGACGTCGTGGCCTACGGATCGTTCGTCGTGGGTTGCGCCATCGGCCAACCGGATGCTCTTGTCGTCTGCCTGTTCCTGCTGTTCACCTACTACGTCAACGGTGCGACGCTCCTCGCCCTGGCGGCAGCGAAGAACGCAGCCACCGTCGACAACGGTGAACCCGGCAGCCGAAGCGATGACCGGACGATCGATCTGGGACGGGAGTTCGCCGAGGGAACCGAGACGATCGTCGCGCACGCACTCATGGCGCTCATGCCCGACTACATCGCCGCCGTGGCGTGGACGTTCGCTGCGATGGTGTCGGTCACGATCGCCCTGCGCCTGCGAACAGCCGTACGCGTCCTGCGCTGAGGGCGGCGGCCAGCTGCCACATTCCTCGGCGCACACGCAGCAGCGTGCGCGTCACCGGCGTCAGTCGCCGCAGCCTGGCACGCAGCTCGGCCAGCGAGGCCGCCGCAACATCGGTGTTCCAGGTCGGGTAGGCGTGCACCGATCGGGTGATCGCGTCCATTCTGGCCCGGTGACGCATCCACGCGACCACCTCGCCGACGGTCTCGCCCGCACGCGGGCCGACGACGGTGGCTCCGACGATCCGCCCACGGCGATCGCCCACCATCGTGGCGAACCCTCGG
The DNA here is from genome assembly GCA_050480705.1 of Nitriliruptoraceae bacterium. Classification (GTDB taxonomy): domain Bacteria; phylum Actinomycetota; class Nitriliruptoria; order Nitriliruptorales; family Nitriliruptoraceae; genus JBJHAX01. Next base: position 8,247 of record JBJHAX010000047.1, on the reverse strand, counting down.
GTCGCCCCGGCCGTCACCGCGCGGTCGAGGTCGTCGTGCTGGACGGTGCGCACGATTGCGCGGTGGCCGAAGCGGTCACGGGCCTGCGATGCCGTCAAGCCGACCCGGGCGACCTCGGGATCAGTGAAGGTGACCCACGGGATCTTGTCGTGGTCGACCCGACGACGCAGCCCGAACATCGCGTTGGCGACCACGGTCGCACCGTGCATGGCAGCGGTGTGCGTGAATGGCAGCTGCATCGTGACGTCGCCACCGGCGTAGATGCGCCTGTTGGTGGTGCGCAACCGGGGGTCGACCATCACCGCGCCGCGGTCATCGACGGCCACACCCGCCGTTGCCAGGTCGAGCTCGGCGGTTGCGGCGACCCGGCCGAGCGCCAACAGCAGCCGGTCGAACGCGAGGCGCTGCTCGGTGTCTCCACAGGCCATGACCAGCTGGGCATCGTCGCCGGTGCCCTCCACACGCACCGCGCGGTGGCCGGTCACGACACGAACACCCTCGTCGGTGAGCGCCGCCTCGAGCACCGTTGCCGCAGCCGGCTCCTCGCGTGGAAGAAGGCTCGGCGCCATCTCGACGATCGTGACCTGCGATCCGAGGCGCGCGAAGGCCTGCCCGAGCTCCACACCTATCGGGCCGCCTCCCAGGACCACGAGCCGCTCGGGGGCCGCCTCGAGCTGCCACACCGAGTCCGACGCCAACGGGGCGACGCCATCCAGCCCGGGCAGCGCCGGAGCCATCGGGCTCGCACCGGTCGCGATCATCGCGCGCGCGAACCGCACCACCTGACCGTCGATCGAGAGCCGGTCGCGGGCGACGAACCGTCCGGCGCCGGCGACCACCTCCACGCCTGCGTCGCGAAGTCGGTCCGGTGCGTCGTGCGGTGCGATCTTGGCGATCGCGCCCGAGACATGCGCCATCGCATGACCGAAGTCGACCGTCACCGGTCCGGTCTCGACGCCGTAGGCACCGGAAGTGCGTGCCGTGTGCGCACGCTCGGCGACGCTGAGCAACGCCTTCGAGGGGACACAGCCCGTCCACAGGCAGTCGCCCCCGGTGCGGTCGCGTTCGACGAGCAGCACCCGGACTCCCTGCTCGGCGGCTGCCACAGCCGCGGCCAGGCCGGCTGAGCCCCCACCGACGACGACGAAGTCGTAGTCATCCACATCGCAACTTTCCGTCGATCCATCGGACCGGACCAAGCCCCGGTCGTACCCCGGCCGCAACCCGGTCGCATCCGTCGTGGCAACGCCGCGGGCCGTACAGCTCTTCCCTCGCCACAACATTCCTGAACGCACCCGACCAGCCATCGCACACGACCAGCCATCGACCCGGGCCAGCCGTCGCGCCGGACCTGGATGCATGGAAGGCGGGAAACGCGATGGGTGTTTCCTCGTGCACCCGTCAACTGCGTATGGAGTCACTCATGCGAAACGTCCTCGGCCGCGCCGCAGTCGCCTCGATTCTCACCCTGGTGCTCGCCGCCTGCGCCGATGGATCGGATCCTGCACCGTCTCCGACGACCGAGAGCGACGGCGCCGCCGGCGGGTCGGTCGGCGACGCGGCGACCGGACCGCGCGAACCCATCGTGGCCACCTCGACCGGCTGCCAGGAGGGTTCCTTCTACTGGCAACAGTCCGGCTGTGACCCGGCACGGTCCATTCCGCTCGATCAGATCATCTCCGGCGGCCCGCCGCCGGACGGCATTCCGCCGATCGACAACCCGGTGTACGAATCGATCGACGACGCGTCCGTGTGGCTTCAGGACAACAGCCCGGTGATGGTGGTCGACGTCAACGACGACGTGCGTGCCTACCCGCTTGCGATCCTGACGTGGCACGAGATCGTCAACGACGTGATCGGCGGTGTCCCGCTGGTGGTGACCTACTGTCCACTGTGCAACTCGGCACTGGTGTTCGAACGCGCGGTCACGGGCCCCGACGGCGCGACCGTGCTCGACTTCGGCACGTCCGGGCGCTTGCACAAGTCGAACCTCGTCATGTACGACCGGCAGACGCTCAACCTGTGGACCCAGTTCGAAGGTGAGGCCGTCGTCGGGGAACCGTTCCTGGGCACGCGGCTGACACGGGTTCCGGCCTGGCTGTTCGGATTCGCCGAACTCACCGAGCTGCACCCCGACGCACAGGTGCTCAGTCGCGAGACGGGACACGTTCGCGAGTACGGCCGCAATCCGTACGTGGCCTACGACTCGCCGGACAACAATCCGTTCCTGTTCCTCGACGAGGCCGACGGCCGCTTCCCGCCGATGACCCGGCTCGTCGGCATCGATCACGAGCAGGGCGCCGCAGCCGTCCTCCTCGACGTGCTGCGCGACCAGCGTGCCGTCGACATCGAGATCGGCGACGTGCCGCTCGTCGTGGTGTGGGCACCGGGTCAGGCGTCGGCGCTCGACACGGCCTCGATCGACTCGGGTCGCGACGTCGGCCAGACCGCGGCGTTCATCGCCGAGCTCGACGGCGACCCGGTGGAGCTGGCCCCCGGAGGCACGCAGTCCACGTTCGTCGACACGCGCTCCGGTTCGACGTTCGACCTCCGGGGACGCGCACTCGACGGGCCGCTCGAAGGCCAGCAGCTCGAAGCGATACCCCACGACGACTCGTTCTGGTTCGTGTGGGTGGCGTTCAGGCCGGACACCGACGTGGTCACCTCGTAGACAACGACGGGGGTCCGCCGGGATCGACGGAGGTCCGCCGGCGCGTGTCCGCTCCTCGCGCGCTCAGGCGGTGATGATCAGCAAGCTCAGGCGGTGATCGCAGCGACGTCACGCTCGTCTTCGCGCTGGCCTCCGGCGAGCATGCGCCGCAGCTCGCCGGCAGTGCCCGGCGTCGCCAGGTGGTAACCCTGGGCGAGGTCGAACCCGAGCTGGCGGACGCCGACCAGCTGGTCGCCGGTCTCGATGCCTTCGGCGAGCACGTCCATCCCCAGCTGCTGGGCGAGCGAGGCGACCGCTGCCGAGATCACGAACTCGCGGCGGTCGTCCAGGTCGTGCACGAACGACGCATCGAGCTTGAGCAGGTCGACGGGCAGCGACCGCAGACGCGCCAGCGAGGAGTAGCCCGTGCCGAAGTCGTCGATCGCGACCCGCACGCCCCGCTCACGAAGACGCTCCATCAACGTCACCACACGGCCGTCGTCACCGGTGATCGCCGACTCGGTGATCTCCAGACCGAGCCGGCGCGGGTCAGCGCCGGTTCGTCGCAGAACGGCGTCGAGCTGCTCCGGCAGGTCCGTCCGCAGCTGCAACGGCGAGACGTTGACGAACAGGACGAACTCCTGCTCGGCGGCCAGCGTCGTATCGAGCTCGCACACCAGACGGCAGGCTTCTTCGAGCACCCAGACGCCGATCTCCTGGATCGTCCCGTTGCGCTCGGCGATCGGGATCATCTCCCCGGGCGATACCGCACCGAACTCCGGGTGATGCCATCGCAGCAGCGCCTCGGCGGCGACGACCCGACCTGTGGCGTCACCACTGAGCGCCACGAACGGCTGGTAGACCAGTGACAGCTCGCCTCTGGACGAGACCCCGTGGGTGTGCCGGTCGATCCAGCGCTGGCGCGCGACCGCCTCGCGAAGCCCGTCGTCGAACAGGCGCCAGCCGTCACCTCCGTTGGCCTTCACGTGATACATGGCAGCATCCGCATCGTGCACCAGGCGAGCCAGGTCGCTCTCAGTGGCGAGCCCGAAACTGACCCCGATGCTGGCGCTGATCGTGCGGGACCAGGCGCCCAACGCCGCGTAGGGTCGTCGGAGTGCTTCGAGGACCTCGTGCGCGATCTGCTCGGCCGCGGCGGGATGCGTGACACGGTCGAGCACGACGACGAACTCGTCGCCGGCGAACCGGGCGATGACGTCGTCGGGCCGGACATGACCCTGCAGTCGCGCCGACACCTCCCGGAGGATGCGGTCCCCGGTGGCATGTCCGGCCGCGTCGTTGATCTGTTTGAACCCGTCGAGGTCGATGAACATCACCGCGAGCCCGCTGCGTTCCCGGTTGCTGCGCGTGATGATCCGATCCAGCGCACGCTGGAGCCCGGTGCGGTTGAGCAGCTGGGTCAGCTCGTCCACACGTGCCTGCCGGTCGAGGTTGCGTGACGCACGGCGGGCGATGGGCAGCAGCAACGCCCAGAGCAAGCCGAGCCCGCCGACCAGTCCGATGTCGAGGAGCCTGGTGAATCGGGCGGCCGCGGCGATCGAGGGCGCCGGATCCTGCAGGATCTCGGCGAACAGCACCTGGTCGGTGTCGAGCACGACGTCGAGCACGACCACGCTGCTCACCGGTCCGGCCACGGGCGAACCTCCCGGCGGTGGTGGCAGCAGCCCGTCACGCTGATCCAGATGCACCGCGTGGTCCTCGGGCAGGTCGAGACCGTCGAGGTACCCGTCGACACGCACACCGACGAGGTCCGGATCGTCCGCCGCGACGATCCGGTTGCCCTCGTCCCAGATGATGACCCGTACGACGTGATCGTCGATGGCGAACGTCTGGATCGTCTCAGAGACGTACCGGCGCGCAGCTTCGTCACGTGACGCACCGAGCTTGTCCGAAGCGAGCATCGGCTCGAGCACGGCGTGGGCGACGAACTCGGCGTGGAACGCCGATGCCGACGCGAAGTGCTCGGTCACCGCGGTGCTGACGGCGAAGTGCAGCACGATGCCGACGACGACGAACACGACCGCGGAGCGCCACGCGAATGCCCGCACGAGTGGTGGAGGAACCCGCGCGCGGAACCGGTGCGCCAGGCCCTCGGGCCGCACGTCGTCGTGTTGCACGCATCCTCCGTGTTCTCCACCGGGAACGTGGCTGCGGTGCCGCGGTCGGGTACTGACGGAAACCACCGAGCGTCGACGACGATTCCCCCGTTGTCCGACTCGGTCGGATCGCGCGATACCGTCGCCGGCCGGTGTCTTTGCGGATCCCGGTACCGGCATCGCCGAGTGCCGGCCGGACTTCCCGCTCGAGAGGCTGCCCCGTCGTGTCACTGCGTGATCCCGCGCGCCCGTTCGCATCGACCCGGTTCTCGGGCTGGCGGATCGTGGCGATCGCCTCGGTGGTGCTCGGCATGAGCGGCCCCGGGCAGACCATCGGCGTCAGCGTGTTCGTCGACCAGATGATCGACGCGCTGGCGCTGACCCGGTCACAGGTGTCCAGCGCCTACCTCGTGGGCACCCTGACGGGAGCGATCGCCCAGCCCAGGATCGGACGGTTCGTCGACGACCTCGGCGCCCGCACGACCATGCTCGTGATCGGCGGGGCGTTCGGTGTCGTTCTGGCCGCCATGGCCGGGGTGACGGGTCTGATCACCCTCGTCATCGGCTTCACCGGCATCCGGATGCTCGGTCAGGGTGGCCTGACGCTCGTGGCGACCACATCGGTCGCACCGTGGTTCGAGCGCCGACGAGGGACCGCGGTCGGGGTGACCTCGGCGACGGGATCCGCGATGTTCTCGCTCGTCCCGTTCGTCGCCGCGTTCGTGATCGAGGGCTTCGGCTGGCGGGTCGCCTGGCTGGCGATGGGTGCGCTCGTCTGGCTCGTCGTGCTCCCCTTGGCGCTGCGCGGAATGATCGATCATCCCGACCACGTGGGCCAGGTCGCCGACGGCATCGACAGGTCGCGGCGACGCAAGGGCACGCCCGCACTACCGGAGGCTTCAGCGACGCCGCCGGCCGTCGCATACGCCGCCTTCACCCGGGCCGAGGCGATGCGAACGACGATGTTCTGGGCGATCGCCAGCGCGGTCGCCACAACCGCGCTTATCGCGACCGGTCTGGCGTTCCATCAGATCAACCTGCTGGGCGAACAGGGGTTGACGCCGATCGAGGCCGCGGCCAACTTCGTGCCCCAGACGTTGGCGGCGTTGGGCGCGACCCTGTTGGTGGGTGCCATGGTCGACCGCTTCGCGCCGCGATGGGTCCTGCTCGCCTCGATGGGCTCACTCGCCGGTGCGATGCTCGCGTTGCCGCACGTCACGCCGGGCGGCCGCGCCATCGCCTACGGCATCGCACTCGGTGCTGCGGGTGCTGCCGCCCGCACGCTCGAGGCCGCGGCGTTCCCCAAGCTGTTCGGCATCCGCCACCTTGGCTCGATACGCGGTGTGGTGACCGCGATCGGGGTCGCCTCGTCAGCCTTCGGGCCGTTGGCCCTGTCGCTCGGCCACGATCTGACCGGAAGCTACGTCCAGGTGCTGCGCGTGCTGTTGGTCCTGCCGATCGCCACCTCGGTGCTGGCCGTGGTCGCACCGATGCCGCGCACGTCGGTCACTCCGCGGGACTGACCTGTTCGGGCGCTGCTTGGCACCGACCGACTCGCCCGGCGTGACTGACCTGGTCGGGCGCCGCTGGGCCTCGACCGGTCACCCGTCTGTGTCGGCGGTGTCGGTCAGGATCATCTCCCTGGCACCAGCGGACTCCGGTGCCTGCACGCGTTCGACGATCGTGGTGCAGACCCGCTCGAGCGTGGCGACCTCGTCCGGGGTCAAGGCGTCGAACACCAGCGAGCGCACGGCACCGACATGTCCCGGTGCCGCCTCGACGACCTTGGCCATCCCGGCGTCAGTGAGCACCGCATGATTGGCGCGCGCGTCGTCCGGGCAGCGCTCACGCCGCACCCAGCCACGCCGTTCGAGCCGGCTCACCACGTGCGAAAGCCGCGACAGCGACGCGTTCGCCTGGCCGGCGAGCTGGCTGAGCCGCAGCATCCGGTCGGGTCGCTCGCTCAACAGCGCCAGCACCCAGTACTCGAAATGTGAGATGTCGGCGTCGCGCTGGAGCTGCTGTTCGAGCGCACCGGGAAGGCGCAACAGCACGGCAGCGAGTGCACGCCACGCGCGCTGCTCGTCGTCTTCGAGCCACCGGACCTCATCCATGACGCGATCGTAGCCGAACAACAACTTGACGCATCAACAATCCTAGCTACTATGTTGATGCTTCAATAAACAGCGTCGGATAGCCGGCGCACCGATGAGCAGCACCGACCAAGGAAACGCCCACCATGACCACCGCAGTTGACATCCCCACGACGCAGCTGACCGGCACCTACACGGTCGATCCGTCCCACACCCACATCGGTTTCGTCGCTCGTCACGCGATGGTGACCCGCGTCCGCGGCTCCTTCACCGACGTCGACGGCACGATACGGGTCGACGGCGACGACCCGAGTGCGTCGCGTGTCGAGCTGACGATCGACGCCGGCAGCGTCGACACCCGCAGCGCCGACCGTGACGCGCACCTGCGCAGCGGCGACTTCTTCGACGTCGACAACCACCCGCACGTGAAGTTCGTCTCGACGGCAATCAGCGCGGTCGACGACACGACGTACCGCGTCACCGGTGAGCTGACCATCAAGGACGTCACCCGAGAGCTCACCTTCGACCTGACCTTCACCGGTGCGGCAACCGACCCCTTCGGCAACGAGCGCATCGGCTTCGAAGGTGAGATCACCGTCAACCGCAAGGACTGGGGCCTGACCTGGAACGCCGCGCTCGAAGCCGGCGGAGTCCTGGTCAGCGAAAACGTCACCCTCGAGTTCGCGGTCTCGGCGGTTCGCTCAGGCTGACATCCGGTGGATGGGCGCGACAACGCGTCCATCCACCGGATCTGGTGGGAGGGCCGACTTCGTCTCGACCCCCCACCAGTGTCGGCGACACCCACCACCGGCTCGCCGGCCCTCCCACGCGCGAGTGCGCCACCCGGCACCGGTGTGCCGCCGGTCCTGGCCATTGTCCATGTCGGTCGGCAGCCGTTAGCGTCGGCTCAGCGACGACAGATGCTGTGGCAGACAGGATCGCGGGTGGAAACAAGGATGATCGGTCAGCTCGAGGTGAGCGCGGTCGGGATCGGCTGCAACAACTTCGGCAAGCGCATCGACGCGGCTGCCACCGACACGGTCGTCGGCGCCGCACTGGACGCCGGGATCACCCTGTTCGACACCGCCGACGTCTACGGCGGCGACGGCCGGTCCGAGCAGCTGCTCGGGGCCGCCCTCGGGGCACGGCGCGACGACGTGGTGATCGCAACCAAGTTCGGCATGCCACTCGACGATCAACGGTCAGGCGCCCACCCGGACTACGTGCGCGCCGCCTGTGAGGCGAGCCTGCGCCGTCTCGGCACCGACCGCATCGATCTGTACCAGCTGCACCAACCGGATCCGCACGTCCCGATCGCCGAAACGCTCGGGGCGCTCCACGAGCTCGTCACCGGAGGCAAAGTGCGCGAGATCGGGCATTCCAACAT
>JBJHAX010000046.1:0-16353 GCA_050480705.1 Nitriliruptoraceae bacterium | reverse complement strand
GGCTACTTCTGGGCGACCGAACTGGTCAAGGACCGCGACCGCAAGGTCAGCTTCGACGACGACGAGACCGAACGGCTGCTCCGCGGCTTCCTGTCCAACCGGCTGCTCGAGCTCGGCCTGATCTGTCGCGCCGACGACCGCGACGAACCCGTCGTGCAGCTGTCACCACCGCTGATCGCAACCCGCGATGAGCTGGGCGAGATGCTCGAGATCCTCGCGCAGGTGCTCACCGAAGCCGCGAAGCGAATGGCGGAGTGATGACGGCCGCAGGGCGACGCACCGTCGGCATCCCGCGGGAGGTCAAGGACCGCGAGAGCCGCGTCGCGCTCACCCCTGCGGCGGTGCACACCTTGGTCGAACACGGGCACACGGTCGTCGTCGAGTCCGGCGCCGGCGACGGTGCAGGCTTCAACGACGACGACTATGCAGCCGCGGGAGCCAAACTCGTCGGCACCGCCGACGAGGCCTGGTCCGGCGACGTGGTCGTCAAGGTCAAGGAGCCCCAGCCGGCGGAGTTCCACTTCTTCCGCGACGACCTGACCCTGTTCACCTTCCTGCACCTGGCTGCCGAACGCGAACTCACCGAGTCGCTGCTCGAATCCGGTGTCCGGGCCTACGCCTACGAGACGCTCACCGACGGGGTGAGTCTGCCGCTGCTCGCGCCGATGTCGGAGATCGCGGGGCGCGCCGCAGCGATCGTCGGTGCGTCGTTGCTGTCCGCGGCGCACGGCGGCTCCGGCACCCTGATGGGTGGCGCGGCCGGCGTGCCGCCCGCGAAGTCGGTCGTGATCGGTCTCGGCGTCGCAGGCACGATGGCCGCTCGAGGCGCGCGTGGCCTCGGGGCGCACGCGACCGGCATCGACGTCGATCTCCAGCGCCTCTATCAGCATCATCTCGATGGGACCGTCGACGCCACCCAGGTCAGCGAACCGGCGCTGGTCGCCGCGCACGTGACCGCCGCCGATCTCGTTGTGGGCGCCGCGCTCGTACCCGGCGCCCGCGCGCCGGTCGTGGTCACCGAAGACATGGTCGCGGGGATGCGGCCCGGCTCGGTCGTCGTCGACCTCGCGATCGATCAGGGCGGCTGCATCGAATCTGCGCGCCCCACCAGCCTGTCGGAGCCGACCTACCTTGCCCACGGCGTCGTGCATTACTGCGTCACCAACGTCCCGGGCCAGTTTCCCCGTACCGCGTCCGCAGCGCTGTCGGCGGCAGTTGCACCACGCCTGCTGCGCCTGCTCGAGGACCCCGGCCATCGGCGCCTGGCGGGGGCCCTCAACGTCGCCGGCGGCAGGCTCGTCCACCCCGAGGTCGCCGCGTCCTTCACCGATCTGCCCGCTGCCGTCGACGGAAACGACCCGTGAGCATCGCCGGCACCGCGTCGAGTGCGCATCCGAGCCCGTGGCTGGACGATCCGCCGCCACCCCGCCCGGCGCTGCGAGGCAGTGCGCGTGCCGACGTCGTCATCATCGGCGGCGGCTTCACCGGACTGTGGACCGCACTGGCGCTCGCCCGCCATGACCCCGCCCTGCGCATCATCCTGCTCGAAGCCCACGAGGTCGGCCACGGCGCGTCGGGCCGCAACGGCGGATTCGTGGACCCCTCCCTCACCCACGGCATCGCCAACGGCGTCAAGCACTTCCCCGACGAGATCCAGGAACTCACCCGGCTCGGTGCAGCCAACTACCGGGAACTGCTCGACGACGTCGCACAGTTCGGGATCGACTGCCACCTGCACGAGGTCGGCGTGCTCGAGGTGGCCACCGCCCCCTGGCACCTGGGCGAGTTGGAGGAGGCCGCGTCGCTGCACCGCGCCGCCGGAACGACCGCGGAACTGCTCGATGCGCCCGCGACCCGGGCGCTGCTCGACTCGCCGACCTACCTCGGGGGACTGCACCGTCCCGACGACGGTGCGACGGTGGAACCGGGCGCGCTCGTCAGGGGACTCGCCGACGCCGCCGAGGCGCACGGAGTGCTCGTGCACGAACACAGTCCGGTGAGCGCCCTCGAACGCCACCCCACGGGCGTGCGTGTCCGCTGCGCCGACGCCGACGTGGTCGCCGAACGCGCCGTGCTCGCGACCAACGCCACCACCCATCTGCTGATGAAGCGCACGGCCCGGCACTACGTGCCGGTGCACGACTACGTGTTGATGACCGCGCCGCTCACCGCCGAACAGCTCGCCCGAATCGGCTGGCAGGGGCGGCAGGGCGTCGCCGATGCCGGCAACCAGTTCCACTACTACCGCCTGACCCACGACGATCGCATCCTGTGGGGCGGCTACGACGCCATCTACAACTTCGGCAACGGTGTGGGTCCACGCCACGACCAGCGCCCCGCCACCCACGCAATGCTCGAGCGTCACTTCCGCGACACCTTCCCCCAGCTCTCCGACGTGGTGATCGAGCGGCGCTGGGGCGGTGCGATCGCGACCACGACCCGCTTCACCGTCACCTTCGGCGACATGCTCGGCGGCCGCGCGATCTATGCGCTGGGCTACACGGGGCTGGGGGTGGCCGCAACCAGGTTCGCCGCGCAGGTGCTGCGCGACCGATTGCTCGCACCCGACTCGGCGCTGCTCGATCTCCAGCTGACCTCGACCCACCCGTTCCCCATCCCGCCCGAGCCGCTTCGTTGGCTCGGCGTGACGGTGACACGACGCGCGATCCAACGTGCGGACCGCCGTGACGGCCGGTTCGGGCCGTGGTTGCGCCTGCTCGACCGATTCGGCATCGGCTTCGATTCCTGAGGACCACCATGGGCGTGCACGACGAGCTGCTCCTCCGCCACCGGGCGGTGATGCCGAGCTGGCTCGCCCTCTACTACGACGAGCCGATCGAACTGGTCCGCGGCGAGGGCCGCACGGTGTGGGACGCAGAAGGCAACGCCTACCTCGACCTGTTCGGCGGCATCCTCACGACGATGACGGCCCATGCCCTGCCCGAGGTCGTCGAGGCGGTTCGCGAGCAGGCCGGGCGCATCCTCCACACCTCGACGCTGTACCTGATCCGCCAGCAGGTCGAACTCGCCGAACAGCTCGCGCAGCTCGCACCGATCCCCGACGCGAAGGTCTTCTTCACGACCTCGGGAACCGAGGCGAACGAAGCCGCGCTGCTGCTGGCGTGCACGGCGCGCCGCTCCAGCCAGGTCCTCGCGATGCGCAACAGCTACCACGGGCGGTCGTTCGCGGCGATGGCGATCACCGGCAACCGGGGCTGGTCGGCGTCGCATCTGTCCCCGGTCGACGTCAAGTACGTCCACTCCGGCTACCGCTACCGCAGCCCCTTCGGCCACCTCGACGACGACGCGTTCATCCAGGCGTGTGTCGACGACCTGCGCGACGTCATCGTGACCCAGACCTCAGGCGACGTCGCATGTCTGATCGCCGAACCGATCCAGGGTGTCGGCGGGTTCGCGGTTCCTCCCGACGGCTTCTTCGGCGCACTCGCCGAGGTGTGCGCCGAGTACGGGATCCTCTTCGTCAGCGATGAGGTCCAGACCGGCTGGGGACGCACCGGCGAGCACACCTGGGGCATCGACGCCCACGGTGTCACCCCCGATCTGATGACGTTCGCCAAGGGCCTGGGCAACGGCCTGTCGCTCGCAGGTGTCGTGGCATCCGCCGAGATCATGGACGGCCTGACCGCGAACTCGCTGTCGACGTTCGGCGGCAATCCGCTGTCGTGTGCCGCCGGGCTCGCGAACCTGCGTTACACGCTCGAGCACGACCTGCAGGCCAACGCTGCGCACGTCGGCGGCCACCTGCGTGAAGGACTCGACAAGCTCGCCGCGAGCTGCCCCGCTGTCGGCGAGGTGCGGGGCAAGGGACTGATGCAGGCCCTCGAGCTCGTCCGGCCCGGGACCCGTGACCCCGACCCGCAGGCCGCCGTGGAGGTGCTTGAGCGGACGCGACGCGCCGGGGTGTTGATCGGGCGTGGCGGGCTGCACGGCAACGTGGTGCGCGTCGCGCCGCCGCTGACCTTGACCATCGAGGAGGCCGACGTCGGCCTGGACGCGTTCGACGCAGCGCTCGCAACGATCGGAGCCGGTGGTGGCTGATCACGACTCCCCCGTACCGGGCGTCGTCCTCGACGACACCCCGGACGATCCGCAGATCGTCGGATCGCCAGGAGCGGCACGCGACGATGGCGTGTCCGGCGGCGAGGACGGCCACGCCGAAACAGCCGTGGCGCTGCGTTCGGTGTCGAAGCGTTTCACCTCCCCCCGTGGCGGTGAGTCGGTGCTCGCGGTGGACGACGTCGACCTCGACCTCGTCGACGGCGAGTTCTTCTCGCTGCTGGGCCCCTCGGGCTGCGGCAAGACGACCACGCTCAGGATGGTCGCCGGTTTCGAGTACCCGAGTGCCGGCAGCATCCGCATCTTCGGTGAGGAGATGGGCCTCGAGCCCCCCAACAAGCGTCCCGTCAACACCGTCTTCCAGTCCTACGCCCTCTTCCCGCACCTGACCGTGGCCGAGAACATCGCGTTCGGGCTCGAGATGCGCGGTGTCGCCCATGAGGAGACCCGCCGGCGTGTGGGTGAGATGCTCGACCTCGTGCGGCTCGCTGGCCACGAGACACGGCGGCCGCGCCAGCTGTCGGGCGGCCAGCAGCAGCGGGTCGCGCTCGCACGCGCCCTGGTCAACCACCCCAAGGTGCTGCTGCTCGACGAGCCCCTCGGCGCGCTGGACCTGAAGTTGCGCCAGGCGATGCAGACCGAGCTCAAGCAGCTGCAGGAGCAGGTCGGGATCACCTTCATCTATGTCACGCACGACCAGGAAGAAGCGCTCACGATGTCCGACCGCATCGCGGTCATGGAAGGTGGACGCGTCCTGCAGGTCGACGCACCCGAGGAGATCTACGACCGTCCTCGCACCCGGTTCGTCGCCGACTTCATCGGCGACACCAACCTGGTCGAGGTCGACGTGATCGACCGCGCCACGGTGCGACTGGCCGACGGCACGACGATCCGCGTCAACTCGGACGCCCCGGCCGCAACGAAGCGCACGGTCGCGCTCAGGCCCGAACGGCTCGCACTGCTCGCATCGGACGCCGCTCACGACGAGCGCCTCGACACCGTCGACGGTGTCGTCGAGCGCAACGTGTTCCTCGGCAACGCCGTGGCCTACGAGGTGCGTATCGACGGTCCGGCAGCGTTCACCCTGCGGGTGCGCCAGGGCAACGCGCCGGGGACCGAACACTTCGCCGTCGGTGAGGCCGTCCGGGTGCGATGGTCGCCTGCCGGCGCCACGCTGTTGGAGGACTGAGCGTGGCGACCTCGACGCAGACCGGCCCCCCGGCAGCGCCACCCGCTGCGTCGGCCCGTCGCGCCGTGACACCCGAAGCTGCCGCTGAGCGGGCGCAGGCGCGCCGGGGACTTCTGATCGGGCTGCCGAGCTATTTGTACCTGCTGGTCTTCTTCGCGCTGCCGCTCGCAATCGTGGTCGTGTACTCGTTCGCCACCCGCTCCGCACGGGGCGCGACGGTGCTCGGTGACTGGAACCTGCGGTCCTACGGTCGACTGGCCGACGATCTCGTGCTCATGATCGCGTGGCGCTCGCTGTGGATCGCGCTGGCGACGACGCTGATCTGCCTGCTCATCGCCTACCCGTTCGCCTACTGGCTGGCGACACGACCGGCCGGCGTGCGCGCACTGTTGCTCGTTCTGGTGATGATCCCGTTCTGGTCGAACCTTCTGGTGCGGACGTACGCGTGGCGATTCCTGTTGTCCAGTGAAGGGCCGTTGACCCGCCTGCTCGGCGCGCTCGGGTTCGGCGGCACCACGCAGCTGTTCCGACCGTCGGCGGTCCTCATCGGCCTGGTGTACGGATTCCTGCCGTTCATGGTCCTGCCGCTGTACGCGTCGGTGGAACGCCTCGACCACACGCTCGTGGAGGCGGCACGCGACCTGTACGCCAACGGCTGGCAGGCCTTCTGGAAGGTGACCTGGCCGATGACCCGGCCCGGGGTCGTCGCCGGCTCGATCCTCGTCTTCATCCCGTCGTTCGGCACCTACGTCACGCCCGAGATCCTCGGTGGACGCGGCTCGACGATGCTCGGCAGCTACATCGCGCGCCAGTTCATCGGCACGGCGAGCGACTGGCCGTTCGGTTCGGCGCTGTCGGTCACGATCCTGCTGGTGATGATGGTCGCCGCCATGGCGTACTTCCGCAGCGGAGCGAGGACGCTGTGAGCATTCTCGAAGCCACGCCCGCCACGACGCGAACTGCGGCCGACGACGACGCGACCCGCCCACCCAGGGTCGTCGATCGGATCCTGGCCGCCAACGGCTGGCTGGTCTTCGCGTTCCTGTACCTGCCGATCCTCGTGCTCGGCGTGTACTCGTTCAACGACAACCAGCGCGTCGGGGTCTGGGGTGGGTTCTCGACCCGCTGGTACGGCGAGATGTTCACCAACGTGCGGGTGATGGACGCACTGTGGACATCGATCATCGTCGCGGTGCTGTCGACGGCGATCTCGACGGTGCTCGGCACGGCCGCCGGGCTGTCGATGGAACGTTTCCGCTACCGGGGCCAGCGCGCGTTCGACGGACTGCTGTATCTGCCGGTGATCATCCCGGACATCACCATGGCCGTGATGCTGCTGCTGTTCTTCGTGCAGGCGTTCGACCTGGTGCTGATCGCCAGCGGCATCCAGCTGTCCCGCGGCGTCGGCACGATCACGCTTGCCCACGTGGCGTTCAACATCTCGTTCGTCGCGCTGGTGGTCCGCGCTCGCCTCGCCGGGCTCGACCCCGCGCTCGAGGAAGCGGCGGCGGATCTCTACGCCAGCCGCTGGCAGGCCTTCCGGCGGGTGACCCTGCCGTTGATCGCGCCCGGTGTGGCCGGCGGGGCGCTGCTCGCACTCACGTTGTCGCTCGACGATGTCGTCATCGCCGAGTTCGTCAGCGGCGCCGGTGCGACGACGTTGCCGGTGTACGTCTTCGGCGCCATCAGACGGGGCGTCACCCCGCTCATCAATGCCGTGTCGGTGTTGATGCTCGCTGGATCGATTCTCCTGGTGCTCATGGCGCTCGCCGTTCTGCGGCGGCGCGAGGGGACCGGGTAGCAGGAGCCGCCGGCCACCGGCCGGCGCGCACGGACGCAAAAGGGATGGTGATGGACACATTCAGGTGGATCGCACTGCTGCTCGCGGGGCTGCTCGTGCTCGCCGGCTGCGGACGCGAAGTGGGGGCGCCCGTCGACGACGACGGCGAAGCGCCCGCAGACGAGCCGGGCGAACCCGACGACTCCCAGGCCGCATGCGCGCCCGGCGACGTCGACGGCGACCTGCTGCTCTACAACTGGTCGGAGTACATGGACCCTGACCTTCTCGTCGCGTTCGGCGAGGAGTTCGGTATCGGGACCACCGAGGACACGTTCACGTCCAACGAGGCGCTGCTCGCCCAGATCCGTGCAGGAGGCGCCGACTACGACGTGATCATCCCCTCGGACTACATGGTCGAGATCATGATCGAGGAAGGGCTGCTGCTCGCACTCGACCACGACGCGATCCCGAACATGGCCAACGTCGCCAGCGAGTTCGAGAACCCGCCCTACGACCCGGGCCTGGTGTACTCGATGCCCTACCAGTGGGGAACGACCGGACTCGGGGTGAACCTCGAGGCGACCGGGCCCGACCCTGAGCCGACCTGGGGATGGCTGTTCGACGAGTCGATGGCGGGCCAGCTCGGTCGCGGCGTGTCGATCCTCGACGACCCGCGCGAGGGGATGGCCGCGGCGCTGTTCTACCTCGGATTCGACCCCAACACCACCAACGAAGAGGAGCTCGAGCAGGCCGCCGACGTGATCGACACGGCGGGCGCCTGGACGGTGACCTACACCTCTGATCAGTTCAGCGAGCTGTTGTTGACCGGAGAGACCGACGTGGCCCACGGCTACAGCGGTAACTTCCTCGACAGCTTCGGTGACGATGAGCAGTGGGATTACCTCATCCCGGCCGAGGGAGCGATCATCTGGACCGACAACATGGCGATCCTCGCTTCGACGGACTCGCCGTGCACGGCCCACACGTTCATCAACTTCATTCTCGACGCGGAGAACGGCGCGCAGCTGTCCAACTGGACCTGGTACGCCTCACCCAACGCGGCAGCGATGGAATTCCTCGACGAGGACCTCGCCGAGAACGACGCGGTGTTCCCTGACGACGAGACCCGTGCGGGGCTGTTCTTCCTCGAGAACACGGGCGAGACGGAGATCCTCTACACCGACCTGTTCACCCGCGCACAGGGCTGAACCGGCACGGACCCCGGGGCGCCGCACGCGGCGCCCCGGGGCGCACCCTCACGACGTGACAACGACCATCGACGACGAAGGACTGCCCGCATGGACCTGCTCGGTCATTGGATCCACGGACGTCTCGTGACCGAGCCGTCCGAGCCGACCGCAGACGTCTACGACCCTGCGACCGGCGCGGTGCAACGGCAGGTGGCGCTCGCCACGCCCGCGACCGTCGACGCCGCCGTCGGTGCCGCACGCGACGCGTGGACCACAGGATGGCGAGACAGCACGTTGAGCGAACGCACCCGCGTGCTGTTCGCGTTCCGCGAGCTCGTCGCCTCGCACCGCGACGAACTCGCCGCACTGATCGTCGCCGAACACGGCAAGGTCCACGCCGACGCGCTCGGCGAGGTCCAGCGTGGCCTGGAGGTCGTCGAGTTCGCCTGCGGCATCGCGCACCTCTCCCGCGGCGACTTCACCGGGCAGGTCTCCACCGGTGTCGACACGACGTCGATGCGTCAACCGGTCGGAGTCGCCGTCGGCATCACCCCGTTCAACTTCCCCGCGATGGTGCCGATGTGGATGTTCCCGCTGGCCATCGCGTGCGGCAACACCTTCGTGCTCAAGCCCTCCGAACGCGACCCGTCGGCGTCGCTGCTGCTCGCACAGCTGTGGCAGCGGGCCGGCCTGCCCGACGGGGTGTTCAACGTCGTGCAGGGCGGGCGCGACACCGTCGATGCACTGCTCACCCATGCGGACGTCGACGCGGTGTCGTTCGTCGGGTCCACCGCCGTCGCCCGCCATGTGGTCACGACCGCGACCGAACACGGCAAGCGGGTGCAGGCACTCGGGGGCGCCAAGAACCACATGGTCGTGCTGCCTGACGCCGACGTCGACCTGGCGGCCGACGCGGCCGTCTCCGCGGCGTTCGGCTCCGCCGGCGAGCGCTGCATGGCGATCTCGGTGCTCGTCGCGGTCGGCCCGGTCGCCGAGCCGCTCGTGGCGGCCGTCGCGAAACGCGCCGAGAGCCTCACGGTGGCACCGGGGACCGATCCGGCCGCCGACATGGGACCGCTGATCACCCGGGAGCACCGTGACCGGGTCGCCGGCTACCTCGACGGCGCCGCCGCGCAGGGCGCGACGCTCGTCGTCGACGGGCGCGGGGTGAGCGTCGCCGGCGCCGCCGACGGGTTCTGGCTCGGGCCGTGCGTCGTCGACGACGTCACGCCGACGATGGACGTCTACCGCGACGAGGTGTTCGGTCCGGTGCTCAGCGTCGTTCGGGTCGACGACCTCGATGCGGCCCTCGCGCTGGTCAACGCCAACCCGTACGGCAACGGCACGGCGGTGTTCACCAGTTCCGGCGGCGCGGCACGCCGCTTCGAGGTCGAGGTCGAGGTCGGCATGGTCGGCGTCAACGTCCCGATCCCGGTCCCGATGGCCTACCACGCGTTCGGCGGATGGAAGGACTCGCTGTTCGGTGATACGCACATCCACGGCATCGACGGTGTGCGCTTCTACACCCGGGGCAAGGTCGTGACCTCGCGCTGGCCGGTGAGCGAACCGGGCGCGCCGGACGAAGGTCTGCGGCTGGCGTTCCCCACCTCGTCCTGACCTCAACACCGACACGGAGCGAGAAGATGGACAGCGACCGGGCGATGTGGATCGACAACAGCAACGTCGCCTCGGACGGCGACGGCTGGATCGAGAGTGAGGATCCCGCCACCCGCGAGGTGCTCGGACGCGTCCCGGCCGGCACCGCCGCGGACGTCGACCGCGCGGTCGACGCCGCGCGCCGCGCCTTCGAGCCCTGGCGCATGACGGCCGCGAACGACCGCGCCGAGATGCTCCACGAAGCCGTCGCCCGCAGCTTCGCGGTCCAGGACGAACTCGTCGACCTGCTCACCCGCGAGCAGGGAAAAGCGCTGCCCGAACAGCAGGAAGAGGCCGAATGGGCGCTCACGTCGCTGCGTTACTACGCGGAGATGGGGCGTAACGGTTCGGGACGTGTGATCCCGTCCGCAGAACCCGCCACGCAGCTCAACCTCGTCCTCAAGGAGCCCTACGGCGTCGTCGGGGCGATCGTGCCGTGGAACTTCCCGTTGCTGCTGCTGTCGTGGAAGCTCGCGCCGGCGCTGGCGGCGGGCAACACCGTGGTGATCAAGCCGTCCGAGCTGACCTCGTTGGTGACCCTCGAATGGATCACCCACTGCTTCGACCACCTGCCCGACGGGGTGGTCAACGTCGTCACCGGAACCGGCGCAGAGGCCGGCGAGGCGCTGGTGCGCCACCCCGACGTGCGCGTGATCGCGATGACCGGGTCGGTGGAGACCGGCCAGCGGATCGCTTCGATCGCCGCGCCGATGATGAAGCATCTGCACCTCGAACTCGGCGGCAAGGACGCGTTCGTCGTCGCCCCGGACGCCGATCTTGCTCTCGCGGCCGACGCGCTGGCCTACTCGGCGCTGTTCAACGCCGGCCAGGTGTGCACCGCCTCCGAGCGCATCTACGTCCCGGAGGATCGTCGTGACGCGTTCGCCGAGGCGATCGTCGAGAAGGTCTCGACGCTTCGGCTCGGTCACGGGCTCGACGAAGGAACCGACGTCGGGCCGATGGCTGCCGAACGGTTCCGGGACAAGGTCGCACGCCACGTCGACGACGCCGTCGCACACGGCGCCCGCGTCCTCGTGGGAGGCGACGCGCCCGATCGCGACGGCTACTTCTATGCGCCCACGGTCCTCGTCGACGTCGACGACGACATGACGATCATGCAGGAGGAGACGTTCGGGCCGGCGATCCCTCTTGCGACCTATCGCAGCCTCGACGAGGCGATCGACCGCGTGAACGCGCATCCGATGGGCCTTGGCGCCTGCCTGCGTTCGTCGGACCCGCTGGCGATCAAACGCTTCTACGAACGTGTGAAGGTCGGCACGGTGTGGATCAACGACCCGCTGACCGACAACTACGCGGGCCCGTTCGGCGGCATGAAGATGACCGGTGGCGGCCGCGAGCTCGGCCCGGAAGGTCTCGAAACCTTCCTGGAGACCAAGCACGTGCACTGGGACTTCGACCAGTCCCGCAAGGACTGGTGGTACCCGTACTGACGCACCCGGACCGACACACCCGTATTCGTTGCCAGGAAACAAGCGGTCGCGCTAGTTTCCTGGCATGTTGGGACAGCGGGTCCGTGAGTTGCGCCAGGCCAGGGGCCTGACGCAGTCAGAGCTCGCCGAGCGTTGCGGCGTGAGTCGCCAACTGATCGGCGCCGTCGAGAACGACCGTCACCTGCCGCGCGTCGACGCCGCGATCGCACTGGCTAGCGCACTCGGTGTGTCGGTCGAGGAGCTGGCGAGTCCTGCGACGCGAGCGGTCGAGGCGGTGCTGGGCGCGGTGCCCGTCGAGGGCACTGCGGTGCAGGCCGGCCGGGTCGGCGACCGGGTCGTGTGCGCGCCCGCGACGTCGCCGTTCGTAGGCTGGGACGTCGCACACGGCGTGGTCACGGCTGACGGCCTGGAGCTGCTCGACGACGCGCGGCCGGGCGTGGTCGTCGCGGGCTGTGATCCCGCGCTGGGGCTCGCCGCTCGGCTGGCGTCGTCGGGATCCGTCGCGTCGGTCCTGGCGGTGGGCGCGTCGACCGCCGACGCCATCGCCGCGCTGTCGGCAGGCCGGGCACACGCGTGCATCGTCCACGGCCTCGACGACGCGCTGCCGGTCGCCGAAGTGGACGTCGCGCGCTTCCACCTGTCGCGCTGGCAGGTGGGGCTCGCCGCTGCAGCCGGCACAGCGCGCGACTGGGTCGACCGGGCGCTGACGGGCCGCATCCGGGTGGTGCAGCGCCGTCCGGGTGCCGGCAGTCAGACCGCGTTCGAGCGGGCGGTGCGTTCCCGAGGCGCACAGACCCCCGACGGCCCGCTGGTCGACGGCCATCTCGAAGCCGCCTGGCTCGCCCGCCATGTCGGTCTTCCGGCGGTCACGATCGAGCCCGCGGCACTGGCGGCCGGGTTGGCGTTCCATGCGCTCGAGACCCACGCCGCGCAGTTGTGGATCGACCGATCATGGCTCGACGAGCCGGGCGTGCGCCGCATCGGCGACGTGCTGACCTCGGCGGATCTCGCCCGACGACTGGCAGCCGTCGGCGGCTACGACCTCGCCGGGTCGGGATCCGCGCTGCCGTGAACCACCCAGACCGCGCCGAGCTGACCTCCGCCGATCCCGTCGGGGCGACAACGGTGGCGCGACGCAAAGCAGCGTTGGTCGGTGTGGCGCTGCTGGTCACCGGTTGCGGAGGCGGGGCGACGGCCGAGCAGGCTTCCGATGAGGCATCCGGGCAGCTGATCGTGTTCGCCGCAGTGTCGTTGATCGACGCGTTCGACGAGCTCGACGACGCGTTCGGCCGGGTCGAACCCGACGTCGACGTGGTGTTCAACTTCGCCCCCAGCCAGACACTGGCCCACCAGATCAACCAGGGCGTAGCAGCCGACGTGTTCGCCTCGGCGGACGTCGTGCAGATGGACGCGGTCGAGCACGCGAACAACGTCGCCGGGCAGACGGCGATCTTGACCACCAACCGGCTCGAAATCGCAGTGGAACCCGGCAACCCACTCGGAATCGCTGGGCTCACCGACCTGGCCGACCCCGACCTCGTGCTGGTGCTGCCCGCCGAGCAGACGCCGGCGGGCCGCTACGCGCAGCACGCGTTGGCCGCAGCCGGCGTCGAGGCCACCCCGGCATCGCTGGAGCGTGACGTTCGGGCTGCGGTGTCGAAGGTCGAGCTCGGCGAGGCGGACGCAGCGATCGTGTACGCGAGCGACATCGTGGCCTCGGCGGGACGCGCCGATGGCGTTGCCATCCCGGACGAGCACAACGTCGTCGCCAGCTATCCGGTCGCCGTCCTCACCGACGCCGCGAATCCTCGCGCGGCCGACGCGTTCGTCGCGTTCGTGCTGAGCGACGCCGGCCAACAGATCCTGGCGGCCCACGGATTCGTGACGCCATGAGCGACACGACCTCGCCCGCCACGCACGACCGCGCCGTCGGGGTCGCACCGCCGAGGTCGGTGCTCGTGCTGGGCGGAGTCGCACTCGCCCTGCTCGTCATCCCACTGATCGGGCTTGCGCTGCGAACCCCATGGGCGAGCTTCGCAGCGCTACTCACCGATCCGGTCGTGCTCCAAGCGTTGCGGCTGTCGATCGTCTCGTCGCTGGCAGCACTCGCGGTGTCGGTGGTGCTCGGCCTGCCGCTGGCACTGGTGTTCGCCCGCTACGACTTCCCCGGCAAACCGCTGGTGAGGGCGCTCGCGGTCCTGCCGATGGTGCTGCCACCCGTCGTGGGCGGCGTCGGGCTGCTCGCGGCATTCGGGCGACGCGGCATCGTCGGCCGCCCGCTCGCGGAAGCAACCGGCATCACCCTGCCGTTCACCCCGGCGGCGGTCGTGATCGCGGCGACGTTCGTCGCGATGCCGTTTCTGATCGTGACGGTCGAATCCGGTCTGCGCATGGTCGATCGGCGCCTCGAGGACGCCGCTGCGACGCTCGGCGCTGATCGCTGGATGATTCTGCGCAGGGTCGTGCTGCCGGCCCTGTGGCCGTCGATCGCAGCCGGCATGGCGCTGTGCTGGGCACGCGCGCTCGGCGAGTTCGGCGCCACCATCACCTTCGCGGGCAACATGCCCGGGCGGACCCAGACCATGCCGCTGGCCGTGTATCTCGAACTCGAACGAAACCCGGATGCCGCCTACCTGATCAGTTTCCTTCTGCTCGCCGTGTCGGTCGCCGTGCTCGTCGCGCTGCGCGACCGGTTCCTGACCTCGAGATGAGTGCCGTGGCGGCTCGTGGCGAGCGGGCAGACACGAACGGTCTGCACGCGCACGTGGCACTTCGGCTCGGCACGCTGGACCTTCGCGTGGCCATTGATGCCGCTGGCGGCGAGGTCGTCGCCGTGCTGGGCCCGAACGGTGCCGGCAAGACCACGCTGCTCAGGGCACTCGCCGGGCTGCAACCCGTCGACGCCGGGCGGGTCGTCCTCGACGGGCGCACCCTCGAGGACGACGGCGCGGGAATACGGGTGAGCCCGCAGCAACGCCGGGTCGGGGTCGTATTCCAGCAGCAACTACTCTTCGGCCACCTCACGGCACTCGACAACGTCGCGTTCGGGCTTCGCGCACGTGGCGTCGCACGCCACGATGCGCGTGCGCGGGCACACGACTGGCTCGGACGTGTCGGGCTCGCCGACCATGCCGCTTCGAAACCGAGCGCACTGTCCGGCGGGCAGGCGCAGCGCATCGCCCTGGCCCGGGCACTGGCGACCGATCCGGCGCTGCTCCTCCTCGACGAACCCCTCGCAGCCCTCGATGTCGACACCCGCCGGACCGTTCGGCGAGAACTGCGGCGACACCTCGACGCGTTCGCCGGTCCCGTGCTGCTGGTGACCCACGAGCCGCTCGAAGCCATCAGCCTCGCCGACCGGCTCGTCATCCTCGAGCAGGGCCGGGTCGTGCAGGACGATGCCCCGTCGGTGATCGCCCGCCGGCCGCGCTCGAGCTGGGCGGCCCGGCTCGTCGGCCTCAACCACTACCGCGGCAAGGTGGACGGCCACACCCTCACCCTCGACTCGGGCGCGAGCCTGACGGTCGCAGACGCCGCCGAGACGCCCGGCGACGTGCTGGTCGCCATCCACCCCCGCGCGGTCGCGCTCTACCCCAACAGGCCAGACGGCACACCCCGCAATACCTGGCGAGCGACCATCGACGCGATCGACATCAACGACGATCAGGCCCGCGTCCACCTCGACGGGCCGATCCCAATCGTCGCGCAGATCACCGCCGGCGCGCTGGCCGACCTGGCGCTCGCGGAGGGCGCGGAGCTGTGGGTCGCGATCAAAGCCACCGAGATCGACCACTGGCCCATCTGATCACCGTGCGGGGCGACCCTGGCGTCCAGTGCCGCCCTCGACGCCAGCTGACATTGCGCCCTACATCTCCTCGTGGACATCGGGGTCGCCGCCGAAGAGGCGCCCGTTGCTGCGCCCGAGCGCGGTGATGTCGTCCATCTCGTGCGGGGCGAGGTCGATGTCGAAGACGTCCAGGTTCTCGCGGATGCGTTGCGGATCGGCCGACTTCGGGATCGGTAGCGAGCCGAGCTGCAGATGCCAGCTCAGAACGACCTGCGCCGACGTGACGCCCAGCCGGCGCGCCGCGGCGCGCACCGCGGGTTCGTCGAACAGAGCGCTGTTCTTGCCGAGCGGGCTCCACGCTTCAGTGACGATGCCGTGTTCCCGGTGGAACGCGCGCAGGTCGGCCTGCGGAACGTAGGGGTGCATCTCGACCTGGTTCACCGCCGGCAGCACCCCGGTCGCGTCGGCGATCATCCCGATGTGATCCTCGGTGAAGTTCGAGGTGCCGATCGCGCGTGCCCGCCCGTCCCGCTGCAGCTGGACCATCGCTCGCCACGAATCGACGAATCTGCCCACGCTCGGATTGGGCCAGTGGATCAGGTACAGGTCGATGACGTCGGTGCCCAGTCGCTGGCACGACCCCTCGAACGACCGCAGCGTGGCGTCGTAGCCGTGGTCGCGGCCGGGAAGCTTGGTCGTGACGACGACCTGCGAACGGTCGACGCCCGACTCGTCGATTCCACCCGCGACGGCCTCCTCGTTGCGGTAGTTCACCGCCGTGTCGATGAGTCGGTAGCCGGCCTGCAGCGCGCTTGCGACCGCGTCGACGGCCTGCCTCCCACGCATCGGATGCGTACCGAACCCGATCGCCGGCAGGTCGATGGTGTCGCGCTGGTCGATCATGCGGCGTCCGTATCGATGGTTGCGGATCCTGACGGGGCGGCTTCACCAGGCCGCGTCAGGTGCTTCGACAGCCTCGTCGGCTCAGGCCGTGGACGCAAGGTGTGGTGGCGCCTGCCCCACCAGCACGTCGTCGATCGTGCCCACGACCCAGAGGGAAGGGGCGGGCCCTGGACCGCTCCGTGCCGTCGAGGCGTCTGCGGCCGCGGGCGCCGCCCCGGCCCCCCCGCCCCGGGGGGGCGCCCCGCGCCCGCGCGGGGCCACACCAGCGGCGAAACAAACGAATCAGGACCCCGAGCGCCCCTGTAACCGGCGCACCAGAG
>JBJHAX010000045.1:0-17243 GCA_050480705.1 Nitriliruptoraceae bacterium | reverse complement strand
GTGTACACGTTGCCGCGGCCGTCGCGCACGAACCCCACGAGCGTGATCCCGAACCGCTCGGCGGTGCGCACCGCCAGATTCGTCGGCGCGCCGACGGCGACGAGTAGCGGCACCCCGGCCATCGCCGCCTTGACGATCAGTTCGAACCCGACACGGCCCGAGAGCACCACGATCGCGTCGTCCAGCGGCAGCTGGCCGTCGAGTGCGTGGCGGCCGACTGCGGCGTCCAACGCGTTGTGGCGGCCAACGTCCTCGCGGAGCGTAAGCAGCTCGCCGTCACGGTCGAAGACCCCCGTCGCGTGCAACCCGCCGGTCGCACCGAACACCTGCTGGTGATGGCGCAGCCGCTCGGGAAGCCCGGCGAGCAGCGTCCAGGCGATGGCAGGATCCGTGAGCGCGCCGGCGTCGACGGGCGCGCACCTCAGCGCCAGCTCGTCGATGGACGCGCGTCCGCAGATGCCGCACGAGGCGGTCGCGAGCGTGTGACGGTGCGCTGCGGCAGACACGTCGACGTTGCTGGCGAGCCGCACGGTCACCTGATCGTCGGGCTGGGCCAGCGCGGCCGCATCGCCCGTCTCGATGCCGACGATGTCGGCCGGGTCGATCAATCCTTCGCTGAACAGCCAGCCGACCGCCAGGTCGGCGTCGTGTCCCGGGGTGCGCATCGTGGTGACCAGCGTGACCGGCTGCTGCTGCGGGCCGGCGGCCCGGATCTCGAGCGGTTCCTCGGTGACGACCAGATCGTCGGTGTCGGCGAGGCCGTCGCCGTCGATGCGGGCGACCGTCACGGGTCGCCTGCGAAGCGCCGGGTCGACCTCGCCGGCGCTGCCGGTGGACTCGGTGCGCGTACCGCCCGGCGGCTTTGCCATCACCGTGTCCCTGCCGGCCGCACGCCGGGCTCTCCGGAGACTGCGCGGCGCAGATCTGCGGGTGTGTCGACGTCGCGCAGGCTGGATCCGCCGGCGTCGTCGCTGCGCCACAGCTGCGCGGCGACGGTCGTGACCGTGAGCGACGACAGCGCACGGGTGGCGCCCGACACGCCCTCGTCGAGCAGGCGGGTGACCGTCGCTGCCGCTGCGCGTCGATAGGCGGCGACGAGCGGCTGCGGGGGACCGTCGGTTTCGAGCACTGCGGCGTCGGCGTCGGGGTGTGCGGCGAGCTGGTCGGCGAGCCGTGCGAGCACTCCGGGAACGACCCACGGGTGGTCGACGGCGACGACGACCACTACGGGCCGGTCCGTCTCCAGCAGCGCTGTCTCGATCCCCGCGAGCGGTCCCCGGTCCGGGCGGCGATCCGGCACCTGTCGCGCACCGGGAACGGCGCCGCCGGGCGGCGTCGTGCCGCCGACGACGATCACCTCGTCGGTGAGTGTCGCAACGGCTGCGACCGCGCGCTCGAGCAGCGTGGACCCGTCGAGTTCGACGAAACGCTTGTCGCGCCCCATCCGGCGTGAACTTCCGCCGGCGAGCACCGCGCCAGCGATCGTCTCACGCGTGTCCATCTGCTCCCCGGGATCCGTTCACCGGACCACCGTAACCTGCAGGCCGAGCGCGCGGCGCCGGGCAGGCGACGAACACACACGAGGAGCACGACATGACGCCAGAGGTGTGGTTGCGGCAGTTGAGCGACGTGCTGGCGGCACCTGAGCGGGCGAGCGCGCAGCAACGGCGAGGCACGATCGACGCCGAGGTGCCCGACGGTGAGGAACGCACCCTGCTGCTCGACCTCGCCCGCATCGCGGCGCACACCAGTGAACGCTGGGCGGCGCCGCTGACGACCTACATGGCGGGGCACGCACTCGCTGACACCGACCGCGACGAGCGGATCACACGACTGCGCGCACTCGTTGCACAACTCGACGAGGATGCCGTCGACGGGGAGGGGCCGTCCACGTGACCCCATCCGGGCCCGACATTCGCGCCTACCTCGAGATCCGCACCGCCTCGCCGGCGAGCTTCTCGCCCGACGGCACCCGCCTGCTCGTGTCCACCGACCTGTCCGGAACGCACCAGGCGCACCTGCTCGAACTACCCGACAGGACCGACGCGCCCGCGGCGACCACCACGCTTCCGGTCGTGACGTCCATGGAGGAGCCGGTCGGGGCGGCCTACCTGCCCGACGCCGACGACGGCGCCGTCGTCGGGCGGCTGCTGCTCGTGACCGACCGTGGCGGCAACGAACGCACCCAGATCTACACCGCCGCCGACGACCGCCCGCCGCAGCCGTTCACCTCGCCCGACGAACTCGACCCGCTCGTCGTCGACCCCGACCACATCCACCGTCCCGGCGGGGTGACCCGCGACGGCAGGTGGCTGGCCTATGCGACCAACCGGGACGACGGCGTCGCGTTCGACACCTGGCTGCGCCGGCTCGCTGACGGAGCCGAACGCCGCGTCTTCGCCACCGGCGGGTGGACCGGCCCGGCCGGGTTCTCTCCCGACGGGCGCTGGCTCGCTGTCAGCGAACTGACCGAGGAGCCCGGTGACAACCGGCTCGTCCTGATCGACACGGCACGGATCGGTGACGAACCTGCTGGCCACGGTGACGACGCCGTGGTCGAACTCGCTGCACACCAGGGAAGTGCGCACGTCGGGTCGCCGTCATGGCTGGCCGACAACGAGGCCTTCTACTTCGCCACAGACGTCGGCCGTGAGTTCACCGCCCTCGCGCGCGCAACTCCCGACGGGGCGTGGCGGCACGTCATCGACACCGGCTGGCCGACCGGATGCGCGGTCGACTGGACCGGTCAGCATCTGGTGGTGGCCTGGAACGAAGGCGGTGTCAGCCGTGCGGCGCTCCACGATGCGGTGTCGGGTGAGCGTCGCATGGACGTGGAGATGCCCGGCGACGGCGTCGCCGGCGGCATGCGGTTCAGCCGCGACGGCCGCCGGCTCGCGTTCTCCTACTCGTCGCCACTGCTGCCCGGTGACGTGTGGAGTGTCGACACCGCCACCGGCGTGCTGCAACGGCTGACCGAGAGCCCCTGCGGTGTCGACGCCGCGACGTTCGTCGACGTCGAGCGAAGCGTCGCACCGTCCTTCGACGGGCTCGAGATCCCCCTGTTCGTCTTCCGGGCGCGTCGCACCCCGGGAGCGTCGCGGCGCCGGCCCGTCGTCGTCGTGCTGCATGGCGGCCCCGAGAGCCAGTACCGGCCGTCGTTCGCGCCGCTCACCCAGTATCTGGTCGCGAACGGCTACAGCGTCGTCGCCCCCAACGTGCGCGGCTCGACCGGCTACGGGCGCAGCTACCAGCATCTCGACGACGTCGAGCGACGGTTCGACGCCATCCGTGACCTCGCGGCGATCCACGACTGGATCGCCGCCGACGAGGATCTCGACGAGGAGCGTGTCGCGCTGTACGGCGGCTCGTACGGCGGCTACCTGGTGCTCGCCGGCCTGGCCTTCCAGCCGCAGCGGTGGGCTGCCGGCGTCGACATCGTGGGCATCTCCAACCTCGTGACGTTTCTCGAGAACACTGCTCCGTGGCGACGGCGGTTCCGCGAGCGCGAGTACGGCTCGCTCGAGCACGACCGCGATCTGCTCGAACGTCTCTCGCCGATCACGCACGCGGATGAGATCCGCGCGCCGCTGATGATCGTCCACGGCGCGAACGATCCGCGTGTTCCGTTGGGCGAAGCCGAACAGATCCACGAGATGCTGCGCGGCCGGGGTGTGCGCAGCGACCTGCTCGTCTACCCCGACGAGGGGCACGGCCTGGCCAAGCTCGCCAACCGCGTCGACGCCTACCCGCGCGTCGTGGAGTTCCTCGACGACGTCATCGGCAGCTGACGTCACGCTTCAGCCGGGATGCACGACCAGGGTGAGTGTGCCGACCGCTGCGGCGGCAGCGACGCCCGCCGCTTCCGACGGCGCAACAGCGAGCCACACGGTCACACCATCGTCGGTGACGAGCAGTGCGCGGCTGCCCAGTCGGACGGGATCGCCGTAGGCGTCGCGGCCGACCAGATCGACGCGAGTGCCGGGCTCAACCTCGGGGACGGACTCGGCTGGCACCGGGACCCCGACGACCTCGCCGTCGAGAAGCTCGGCGATGCCGAGCCCTCCCAGGTGGCGGGAGGTCGCGACAGCACCCGCCGGAAGCGGTGCGATGACGGTTGTCTCAGCACCGAGGTCGGCGAACGAGGCGAATGCGCCGGCGGGCAGCAGATCGGACGGCCAGCGTCGCGCCTGCAGATCGGCCGCGTCGGGTCGCTCACCGACCGCGAGGTCGCGTGCAGCGACCAGCACGGTCGTCGGCGGGCCGTACGGGCTCGCCGTCACCCGCACGAGACCACCCAGCGCGAACAGCGCGACGAGCACCGCAATGGCCAGCACACGCAGGCGTGGTGTCGCCGACGCCCAGCGCTCGCTGGCACGATCGAGCAGGGCAGGTAGCGCCGGGGGAGGGCCGGCCAGGTGGTCTCGCAGACGACGTCGTTGCATGGGCGAATCGAACACGCATCGGCCCGTGTCGTGTCGACCGCGTGGTGTGGGCCTGTGGAAGGACCGCAGCGAACTGCCTGGACGGCGGGCCCGGCCCGATCAGCTCGATCTGGCCAGCTGGCGTCGCCGACGCCGGGTCAGGCCGACTTCTTCTCGGAGGTCGTCGACGTCGAGGAGGTCGATGAGCTCGCGGTGGACGTCGAGGAGCTGTCCTTGCCGGAAGCGCTGTCCTTGCCCGCCGAGCTGTCCTTGCCGGAGGAGCTGTCCTTGGCTGCGCTAGCGGCCGACTCCTTCGAACCCTCGCCAGTCTCGCTGGACGATGACGCCGAGGACCGGCTCGACGTCGCGTAGTCCTTGACGTGCCAGCCGGAGCCTTTGAAGATCAGTCCCGCAGCGCTGAAGACCTTGCGCAGCTCGCCCTGGCAGCCCGGGCACGTGGTGAGCGCGTCGTCCTTGAACGACTGGACGACCTCGAGATGTTCGCCGCAGGAGCGGCAGACGTACTCGTAGGTTGGCATCGTGGACACTCCGCAGGTTCGACGCGTCAGTCGCGATTCGGCCACGACCGGCGCGCGAGCACCGGCATGATCGGCGCAGATGATGCCGCAGCCTGCCGGGTGCCGCAAGCGACTTGCGCGTGGTCGGGTCAGCTCCCGCCGCCGGATTCGGTGCCCTCACGGTCGAGGCGGGGGGGATGCGTGCGGTGGATCCCTTCGTCGGTCACCACGACGTCGACCCGCTGGTCGTGCGGCCCGGTCGGAACGTCGTCGACGAGCTGGCAGGCGAACCCGACGGCGACCCGCGGCCCGTCGAGGTGTGGCAGCAGCCGGTCGTAGTAGCCCTTGCCCTGCCCCAGGCGCCGACCGGCCGCATCGAACGCGATGCCGGGCACGACCACGGCGTCGAGCTCGCGCACGTCCACGGCGTGGCCCTGCGGCTCGAGGATGCCGCGGAACCCGGTGTCGAAGACCGTGCCGTCGGTGACCTCGACGACGTCGAGGTCGTCGCCCGCCACGCGCGGGTAGAAGGTCCGGGCGCCACGCGACCGCAGTGCGTCCGCGTACGCCGACACGTCGACTTCTTCGGACGACGCGCCATAGAGCATCACCGTGCGCGCCGATGCGAGGTCGTCGAGCTCATCGAGCAGCCGGCAGATCGCAGCGCTCGCTGCAGCGCGTCGTGGCGCTGCGAGCGCCGCGCGCCGTGCACGGACACGTCGGCGCAACGCCGCCTTCGCATCCGCCAGCACGTCCGGCTCGTCCATGCAGGCCTCCCGTGTCGCGTGCGGGCTGCTGGTCGCAGGCGACGACCGAGCGTAATCGTGGCTGCAACGACCACGAACGAACGGCCGTTCACCTCCATGGGAGCGGAGGTGGGCGCCGATAGGCTCGGCGTGTCGCCGTCATTCTCGCTGCTCCACCCGCGGCACGACCGGAGGTGCACGAACGTGCGCAAGGCCGTCCTGCCCGTCGCCGGCCTGGGCACCCGTGCACTGCCGGCCACCAAGGCGGTCGCCAAGGAGATGCTGCCGGTCGTCGACAAGCCGGCCATCCAGTACATGGTCGAGGAGTGTGCTCGCGCCGGACTCGACGACGTGCTGTTCGTGACGTCGACCGGCAAGTCCTCGATCGAGGACCATTTCGACCGTCTGCCCGGCCTCGAAGCCGACCTGGACAAGCGCGGCAAGGTGGACCAACTCGCGCAGGTCCGCGAGCTCGCCTCGCTGGTGAGGATCCACAGTGTCCGCCAGCCTGAGCCGCTCGGGCTCGGACACGCGGTGCTGATGGCCGAGGAGCACGTCGGCGACGACAGTTTCGCGGTCCTGCTCGGCGACGACATCGTCGATCCGGACTCGCGTTTCCTCGAGCACATGATCGCGCTGCACGAACAGACCGGCCGCGGCGTGATCGCCCTGGTCGACGTGCCGCGCGAACAGGCGTCGATGTATGGCATCGCGACCGTGGAAGCGACCGACGTCGACGGGCAGTTCGCGATCACCGACCTGGTGGAGAAGCCCCCGGTCGACGAGGCGCCGTCCACGTTGGCGGTCATCGGGCGCTACGTGCTGCCCTCGGCGATCTTCGCCGAACTGCACCGCACGGAACCGGGCAGCGGTGGCGAGATCCAGGTCACCGACGCGCTGCGCGCGATGGCCCAGCGCGAACCTCTGGTCGGAGTGCGGCTCGACGCGCCCCGACACGACGTCGGCGACAAGCTCGGCTATCTCAAGGCGACCGTCGAGCTCGCCGCGGCACGCGACGACCTCGGCCCCGCGTTCGTCGCGTGGTTGCGGGACTGGATCGAGGAGCGTGACGGGTGAGCGGGTTCGTCGGCCAGGGTCGCGACGTCGTCACGTTGCCCGATGAGCTCGTCAGCGTCGACGACCATCTCGCCGGCGTGCTCGACTTCGTCCCGACGACCGAACCGATCGCATTGCGACTCGTCGACGCGCTCGGCCTGGTCCTCGCCGAGGACGTCGCCTGCCACGTGACGGTGCCTGCGTTCGCGAACGCGGCGATGGACGGCTACGCGGTCGTCGCCTCCGATCTCGCACACGCCTCGCCGCAGGCCCCGGTCAACCTCGCCGTGGCGGGCGAGGTCGTCGCGGGCGACGGCAACCCTCCCCAGATTCAGCACGGCCGTGCGGTGAGGATCATGACGGGGGCGCTGCTGCCGTCCGGCGCTGATGCGGTCGTGCCGGTGGAGCTCACGACCGGCAACCGCGCCGAGGTGAGCTTCCATCGTCCGGTGGAGCAGGGCGCGCACGTGCGCCGGCCCGGCGAGGATCTCCAACCCGGGCAGGCGTTGATGTCTGCCGGTCGTCGTGTGTCAGCCGCTGACATCGCGTTGCTCGCGGCCGCAGGTGTCACCCGCGTCAAGTGCGTGCCGCCGCCGCGTGTCGTGGTCATGTCGACCGGTGACGAGCTCGTGCGTGCCGATCGTGAACCGGGCCCCGGGCAGATCCGTGACACCAACGGCCCGATGCTCACCGCGATGGTGCGCGCCGCAGGAGGGGTGCCGTTCTCCGCCGGCATCGTCCCGGATGACCGCAAAGCACTCATGTACGCGTTCGACACCAACAGCGGCCATGCGGACCTGTTCGTGTGCACCGGCGGTGCGAGTGCGGGCACACGCGACATGCTCCCCGATGTCATCGGCGCGCTCGGCCAGGTCGTCTCGACGAAGGTCGCGATGCGTCCCGGCATGCCCCAGATCCGCGGGCGCATCGGACGCGTTCCCGTCATCGGACTGCCCGGCAACCCCGTGTCGGCGTTCGTGTCGTTCGAGGTCTTCGTCCGTCCGGCGATCCGCCGTCTGCAGGGACGCCGCGACCTCATGCGACCGACCGTCAAGGCGACGACCACGGCGCCATTGAGCGCGCCCGAGCACAAGCGTGGCTACACGCGCGTGAGCCTGTCGCGCGACGGGGCCCGCTGGGTCGCCACACCGACCGGCCCGCAGGGATCCCACGTGATCTCATCGATCTCGCTCGCGGACGGGCTCGCGGTGGTGCCCGAGGACACCACCGAGGTGCCTGCCGGCTCCCAGGTCGTCGTCCAGTTGCTCATCGACT
Source organism: Nitriliruptoraceae bacterium (assembly GCA_050480705.1). Lineage (GTDB taxonomy): Bacteria > Actinomycetota > Nitriliruptoria > Nitriliruptorales > Nitriliruptoraceae > JBJHAX01. Next base: position 9,227 of record JBJHAX010000045.1, on the reverse strand, counting down.
GATGGCCGGCCACCACGACCCCGACACGCCGGAGGGTGACCGGCCAGGCGACGATGGCCTCACCCATCTCGACGACCGTGGCCGTGCGCGCATGGTCGACGTCGGCGCAAAGGACGTCACCCGACGTGAGGCGGTCGCGGGATGCCGCGTGATCGTGACGCCGCAGACCGCAGCGCGGCTCGTCGACGGTGATCTGCCCAAGGGTGACGCGATCGGCGTGGCGCGCATCGCCGGCATCCAGGCCGCCAAGCGAACCTTCGAACTGATCCCGCTGTGCCATCAGATCGCGCTCGCTTCGGTCGCGGTGGACATCGACGTCGACGCCGACGCTGGTGAGATACACGTGCGGGCGCGGGTGCGGGCCGCGGACCGGACCGGTGTCGAGATGGAGGCCCTCACGGCAGCCAGCGTGGCGGCGCTGACCCTCTACGACCTGCTCAAAGCGGTGCAGCGCGACATCGTCGTGACGGATCTGCGCCTTCTCGCCAAGTCGGGTGGACGCTCGGGCGACTATCGCGCTGAGTGACCGGCGCCGGGCACGGGGGTGTCCGATCGGTGGTTCACGTGCGAGGCCGGTAACCGAGGGTGACCAAATGACGGTGGTGTGGTTACTTCGTCCTCGAGTGCACTGGTGTTACCGTCGGAGCGGCTGACCGGCCACGAGGCGCCGGGATCGACCGATCCTGGCCGTGTTACGGTGCGACGAGGCGCTCGCTGCGCCCGAGGATGCGGTGGACGATGATGACTTCCGGTGACGTCGGCGAAGCCGACCGGGCGTCGGTTCCGCAGCCGTCCAGCGTGAAGCTGCGAGAGAACCCGATGACCGTCAAGCGGCGAACGCGCTTCTTCCGCCTGCTGCTGCTCACCGTGGTCGCGTTCGGCGCCGCGATCTTCTTCGGCGGCATGCTGTGGCCGTTGTTCGCCGTGCTGCTTGCGACGACCATCGCCTACGTCGTGGTGATGCGCCGCATCAAGATCCAGCGCGACGAGGCCCGCCGCGTGGTGCGTGAACTGCGCCTGCGGCCGCCGGATGTGTACGGGGCGCAGCCCGGCCTGTCACGCGCTGCTGGAGCCGAGTCGATGAGTGAGGCGTACGCCAGCACCACGGTGCGGCTGCGTCGCTGGGACGACTGACCCGGGCCGGTACCACGCGGCTGCGTCGCTTCGCGTGTCATTGACACTGTTGCGCGTTGGCGGGCATTTGTCGTGCTGAGCTACGCTCTGCGCGCTCGACGGACCGCTCGGTCCGTACGAGGTCGGCACGACTTGGCAATCCCTGGGGGTGTAGCTCAGCCTGGCAGAGCACTTCGTTCGCAACGAAGGGGCCGTCGGTTCAAATCCGATCACCTCCACCAGAGAACGCCTCGTAGCCCCCGCTACGAGGCGTTTCTGCTGAGTACCTTTCGTTCGGCGTTCGACGGAGTACACAGAAGTACACACTTTGGAGCGGCGCTCCAGATTCCTGCCCACTGCCGTGCTAGCGCGCGCGACGGGTTGAGCCGACCTCTGTTGAGACGAGCGCCCTCGCCGCTGCGCGGGTCGTAGCTTGCGGACTCTCCCGGCAGCTTCGCGACCTTGTACCTGTGCGAGACGCAGCCGTGTGTGGTGGCGGAGCTGACCCGGCAGGGCACCTGTCACGTCGTCGGGTTGGAAGGTTTGCTGCCCCGGGTGCTGTACGGCTACGAGTTCGACCTGCACCGGATGCTTGACCTCACCGGCCCGGACACGCGCACCCATCGGTATCAGCGTGGACGAGCTCGTCGCTGACGATCGGACGGTGTGCCAGTAGCCGGGAACGGAGGTGCATGCGCTCGGACCAGGGCATCCGTACCTACTCCGCGACCGGTGTCGACAGCGTGCTTGTCGTGTTCCCCGAACTGCTCGACGCCAGCCTCACCGCGGTCGAACTCGCCGAGCGGTCGGACGACCTCGCCGATCTCGTGTGAAGCCGGAGTCTGGTGGATCATCCAGCTGCCTGTCCCCGCGTGCAGTCGCGGAGAACGCTCCGCTGGAGCGGTCATGAGGCAACGGTTGTACCCGGTGACTTCGGCGTTCCGGTGCGAAGGCCCGCGCTGGGCCCCGCTCGGCAGTCACGCTTTCGGATTGCACGTCGTGCGGGTTTAGCGAGCACACCTCATGGTGACCGAGCATGCGGTGCAGGGATGCGGTGCGGGTTGCGACCCTGGCTTACGACCTTCGACGGAAGGTCTCGGTGGCTCTCCCGGGCATCGTGTGGCTCACGGACTTCCAGGAGAGGTGACAGGCGTGAGCACAGCAGCTTCGGTCGTGACCATTGGCTGGGTAGATCCAGAGCCGACGGTCGCGACGCTGCTGGCAGGCTCCGGGGAAGACCCTCCGCTCCGCAGGTCGCTCGTCGAAGGCGGTCGGCGCCGCGCCGGACTCCCCGAGTGCGAGGTGTTGTGATGTCGACCCTCGTCAGGCACGCCGCGTGGGTGTTGACCGTGACGTTCGCAATCTCCGTCGCGTACGAACTGTGGCGGGCGACAGCGAAGGCGGGCACTTCCCGGCACGACACGATGAGCAACCTCGTCTGGGGTCTTGTGCTGTACGCGGTCAGCGCTGCCGTCATCCTGGCGCTCTTCCTCGACGTCGGCTGGGCGCCATGGGCCGGGCTCGTGCTGTCCGCCGGATGGGTCCTCAACTCGATCTTCTACTACAACCCGACGATCATGCTCGAGCGGCAACCCGGGGTCGTCGACTGGATTGAGGATCTCGTGTTCACCGGCCTCCTCTTCGTTGCGGCGACGTTGCTGCTCTACGAGGTGCTCGGCATGGAACTGGCCTCGTAGAGGGTCGCGCTCCGCCGCGCACACTCGGGGCGATGTGCGGATCCGGCCGTTGCAGCTTCCTGCCAACCGTCATCCTCGCAGTGACTCCGTGGGCTCGGTCCGAGGGCCGCTACCGGCCATGATGAACGGCCACCGGGGGGGCAGTCGCATGGAACTCGGCTTCGGAGGTGCGGCTTCCGAGAACGGTCCCCGCCGGGGACAGGGGCCTCCGTGCTGTCGGGGCGACTCCGCATCGCGGGGATCGGTCTCAGCGCGAGGCAACGCGGTTGTGGCGGCCGAAGAGGACGATCAGGATCAGGTTGGCCAGCAGGAGCCATCCCACCGGAGCGCCAACACGGTTCACGGCGTCGTGGAACGCACGAAGGGTGGGATAGGCCCCCACGATCTCGAGGAGGTTGGTGGCCGCTGCGCTGGCAGCAAGCAGGCCGGTCGTCAACACCAGCGGCCGGAGCGCTCCTCCCACCGTTCGACCCGAACGCAGCACTCGTGTCGCCGTGACGGCGATGACCGTCGTCCAGGCGCCGGTCCACATGTGCACGAACGCATGGCCCCACCAGCGCAGTTCGGGAGCGAGCAACTGCTCGACCTGCGCGATCACCAGGATCCCGCCCCACACCACGGCGATCGCCGTCGTCGCAAGCCAGCTCGGGGATCTTGGTTGCCTGCCGGGCGGCCGTGCCGGTCCCCGTTCGCTGGGCTGACTCCTCCCGGTCACCGGAGACCCTCGCGTCGAGCCCGCGAGATCGTCCACGACGGCGACGATGTGTCGACGTGCCTGATCGCCGCTGCTGGTCGTGGGTCCGGGTGGCTCGCGATGGGCACGATCCGCTACCTCTCGTCGATGGGTAGGCGGAGCATCGCCCAGACCGATGGTGAGTCCGCGGCCTGGATCTCGCCGATGACCTCGAAGCCGTGCCGCTCGTAGAGCGGCCGGTTGCGTGAGTTGCTTGCCTCCAGGTAGGCGGGCAGGCCGTCACGGTCGCACCGCTCGAGTCCGACACGCAGGAGCGCCGAGCCATGTCCGCGCCCCTGCCTGTCCGGCGTGACGCCGATCCCGCCCAGGTACCAGTGGGGCTCGGTCGGGTGGTAGCGCCCGAACTGTTCGCTCCAGGCGAAGACGTCGTTGAGGCGTGCGGGGTCGCAGTACGTCTGGAAGTGGGCGACCCACATCTCTTCGACCTCGTTCGGATCCACGTCGGATCGTGGTGGGTCCCAGACGGCGACGGCCTTGCCTCCCTCTGCGACGTCGATGGTGCCAAGGTCGAAGCCGGCGCGGGCAGCGAGCAACATGACCTCTGGGAAGGCACGCTCATAGGTCTTCTCGTCGGGGTAGAGCCAGCGCCACAGCGGGTCGTCCGCGAGCGCCGCGAGCAGGGTCGGCATCACGTCCGCGGGATCGATCCTCTCGGCGGGCGGGACGCGTACGGTCATCGCGGGCTCCTTCGTGTCGGCGATCCGGAGCGGAGACCATGCGCCGATGAGCGGGCCTGGGCGTCGCACGAAAGTCGGAATCGCCGGTCTGAGTTCGGGACCCGTTCTGCGATATCAGAGGAGGTGGAGCTCCCGGGCTCGGGCGACCGCTTGGGTGCGGGAGCTGGCGTCGAGCTTGCGGAAGATCCGCGTCAGATGCGACTTGACCGTGACCTCGCTGATGAAGAGTTCGGCAGCGATCTCGCGGTTGGACAGTCCTTCGGCAACGTGGGCGAGTACCTCCACCTCCCGAGCGGAGACGGTCTCGTTCGTCCCTGGCACGGCGATCGCGGTGGGCCGGGTGGGCCGACTGAGGGCCGCGAGTACCGAGCCGACCGTTCCCGCCTGCAGATCCTCGGTGACACATCGGCGGAGCAGCGGAACATGCGAGGAGGCGTCACCGAGGAGGATGCCTGCTCCGAGCTCCGCCGCGGTCGCGAGGATCGGTTCGGCTGCTTCGAGCGCATGGCGGGTCCGCCCCCGCTCGTGGAGGATCGCAGCCCGCTCCAGGCCGGGGAGGCCGGCGCCGAACCATGCCCGAAATTCGCGCTGTGCGGCCTCTGCCTCGGCGAGCTCGTCAAGCACCTCGTCCAGCCCGCGTTCGTCCATCCGCGCGACCATCGCCTGTACGACGCTCCGGACCACGGTCTCCTCCGGGCGACCGCCCCCCGAGAGCCGCTCGAGCGCCCGGTCGAGGCGTGGCCGGTCACCGCAGAGCCACGCCGAGCGCGCGTCGGCGTAGGCGTAGGCGTAGACCATCGACGCATCGATCGGCGAGTCGCTCATCCGTGCGTACGCCGCGTCGACCGCGCGACGGACCGGCTCGTGGTTGTTGGCCGCGAGGTGCAGAGCGAACTGCAGGACCTCTGCCTCCTGATGTGTCCACGCGAGTCCACCGACCTCGCGTGAGGTGGTGAGACAGCGTCGAAGCTCGTCTGCGGCCGTGTCGAGGTCGAGCCGCAGCAGCGCTGCCCCCGCCAGGAGCGGACGAAGCCCAGCGAGACTGAGGGCGGCGTCGGACGGATCGAGCAGCGCACGGAGGCGGTGTGCTCGATCGATGACCCACGCCGGACCCTGATCCGCGAAGAGCAGGTGTGCCCCCATCCCGGCGGCGAGCAGCTCCACCGGTCCGGAAGTGTGCGCTCCCAGAACGAGATCGAAGGCGTCGCCGAGGGCCCGGCTCGCGCCGGTCCAGTCCCCCTGCTCCCTGGACCAGTGCATCGCAACGATGGTCGCCAGGGCCCGTGCCCAGTCATCGAGTGGCAGGCGCCGTGCCTCGTCCAGGAGCGGCCCAGCACGGTCGTGGTCACCGCTCATCATGTAAGCGAGGGCGATCTCGACCCCGACCTCCGCGGCAGCCAGCTGCTGGCCGGCGGCGAGGAGCCGGGCATGGAGCGGCTCGAGCCTGGCGAGGACCGGGGTGTGCCGTCCGACCATCTCGTCCGGCCACACGAGCAGCAACGCGAGGCGCGGATAGCGGTCGATGACCTCCTCAGGGAGCGCGCCGACCCATGGGAGGACGAGCGCGAGCAATCCGGGGTCCAACCGCTCGAACGAGGTCTCGAGGGCGATCTGCGCGACCCGGTCGTACTCGCCCGCGGCCAAGAGGTGTGGCACCGCTTGCCTCGCTGGGAGCGCGTCGGCTGCACGCCGATGGAGGTCGACGACCGCATCCACGGTCCGCTCGGCGTTGAGCCGGTCACGGAGGAAGTCGACGAAGAGGTCGTGGTAGCGCCAGGCCGGTCCCCGCTCGCCGGCGAAACGGGCAACGAACAGGTTCCGCCGGTCCAGCTCGTCGAGCGCAGCGGCTGCATCCGAACGCCCCGTGACGGCGGCGCACACCTCAGCGGTGAGTTCGTCGAGGATCGCGGTCTCGAGCAGGAAGCTGCGCAGGTCCGGTGGCTGCGAGTCGAGCACCTCCTCAGCGAGGAAGCGCCAGAGGTCGGGCTGGGTGGACCAGACCGGATCCACCTCGGCCGGTGCGACTTCGGGGCCGAGCCGTGACGCATGGGGGGCCGCGCAGAGCCTCGCGGTCGTCAGCCGGACCGCCGCTGCCCACCCGCCGCTGGCGCGGATGATCGCATCGACGACGCCGTCGTCGGCGGTCTGCCCGCCGAGGAGCTCGCGTACCTCGGCGGCACCCAAGCGGAGATCGTTGAGGCCGATCACGGCTGCCGCGCCCCTTACGCGACCCCGCGACAGGGAAAGGGCGGGCTCGGTGCGGCTGCCGACGACGAGCCGGGCTGCCGCGGGGAGGTGCTCGAGAAGGCCGTCGAGGACCGCCCACGTGTCGGGGTCGGCGAGCTGATGGGCATCGTCGAGCACGACGGCGACCGGCTCGACGTCGCCCAGGTCGTTCGTGATGGCGGTGACGAGGTTGTGGGTACTGGGCGCGGTTCCCGTTGCGCCGAGCAGCGCCTCCAGCCGCGGCCCGAACCCCTCGACGACGCGGCGGAGGCCGGCGAGAAGCGCTGCGGCGATCGCGGCGGGTGCATCATCCTCCGGGCCGATGCGCACCCAGGCGACCGGCCCCGCTGCCTCCCGTGCCCAGGCGGCGAGCGCGGTCGTCTTCCCTGATCCGGCTGGCGCAACGAGAACGGTGAGCGGGTGTTCGGCGACGACGGTCCGCATCCTCTGGGAGATCCGCTCGACGACGACCCGCTCGTCGAGTTGTGGCGGGATGAACTTCGTGAAGGGGAAGACCACCTCCAAGCCCTGCCCTCCCCATCCGCAGCGATGGAGAACGGTAGTTGGCAGGCGGGAGCGGGACGAGTATCGACGCGGTGCCGACCGTTTGCGTTCTCCGTTTGCGACCTTCGATGGATGCCGGCCGCTGGCTCTGCGGCGAGGGTGTAAGGGTCCGCTGTTCGCGCCCACCGGAGGGTCCGATGGCCATCCCAACCGCCATTCAGCACACCGATGCCATCGCGGCGCTTCGAGCGTCGCTGACTGGCCGTGTGATCACGCCAGACGATCCGGCCTATGACGCCACGCGCACCGTCGCTTCGGGTTTCGAGCGCCGTCCCGCAGCGATCGTCCAACCGGTCGACGCGACGGAGGTCGCACGGATCATCGACCTCGCGCGGGAAGCCGGACTGTCACTGGCGGTCCGCAGCGGCGGGCACAGCCCGGCCGGACACAGCGTCTGCGACGACGGGATCGTCCTCGACCTCGCGGCCATGCGTGGTCTGGACATCGACGTGGACAACCGCACAGCCTGGGCGGAGACCGGCCTGACCGCGGGGGAGTTCACGCACGCGGCCAGCGAGCACGGCCTCGCCTGCGGTTTCGGCGACACCGCATCCGTGGGGATCGGCGGACTCACCCTCGGCGGGGGCATCGGGCTGCTCACCCGCAAGCACGGCATGACGATCGACAACGTGTTCGCCGCCGAGGTCGTCACCGCCGACGGCCAGATCCGCCAGGTCGACGCCGACCACCACCCCGACCTGTTCTGGGCGATCCGTGGTGGCGGCGGCAACTTCGGGGTCGTGACGAAGTTGCAGTTGCGTCTCGTCGAGGTGGACGAGGTGTACGGCGGTTGGCTCGTCCTCCCCGCGACGGCGGAGACGATCGCGGGGTTCGTCGCTGCGGCGGCGCAAGCGTCGGAGGAGCTGACCGCCTTCGCCGACGTCATGATCGCGCCGCCACTGCCATTCCTCCCGCCGGAGTGCCATGGCGTGCCCGTGGTCATCGCCACCCTGTGCTACCTCGGATCGACCGAGGACGGCGAGCGGGCCGTCGCACCGCTGCGCGCACTCGGCACCCCGATCGCCGACATGGTCGCTGCGATGCGCTACCGCGATCTGCTCTTCGCGGACGAGCTGCCGCCGCACCGCATGGCGATCCGCACGAGCTTCCTCGACGGTGTCGACCCCTACACCGCGGCAGGGATCCTCGTCCGCCTCGAGACGTCGACCGCTACGATGTCAGCGGTCCAACTCCGCGCGCTCGGAGGTGCGATGGCGCGCGTCCCCGCCGACGCGACCGCCTTCGCGCACCGCGACCGCCGGATCCTGGCCATGACTGGGGCGATGTACGGCGACCCGGCCGAAGCGGCCGAACACGACGCGTGGGTCGCTGCAACCGCCGACCTGCTCGCCGACGGCACCACCGGGGCGTACGTCAACTTCCTCGGTGAGGGCGAGGAGCACCGCCTGCATGAGGCGTACCCCGGCCCCACATGGGACCGCCTCGCCGCCATCAAGACCCGCTACGACCACACCAACCTGTTCCGCCTGAATCACAACGTCCCACCTGCAGCCGGGACGAGGGCCTGACCGTCGAGTTCGCTGGCGCTCTCTGCCACCGTCGGCACGCGGCTGGCCGTGTGTCGCTGTACCGGGATCGTCTTGCAACCGGCCGGAGATGCCTCCCATGCGGACCAAGCACGTCGCCTTGCACGTCCCCGACCTTCAGCACGCCGAGGAGTACTACCGTCACGTGTTCAACCTCGACGTCGTGACCCGCGAGGCGCTGAGAGGTGGCAGCCTCGCGAACGACACGACCTGGGCGCAGCTACGTCACACGGCGACGTGGGAGGATGCCCAGCTCGCTGGTCTCGAGATCCATATGGTGGGGCTCCGCCGCGACGAGCTCCTCCTGGCCCTGTTCCCTGGTGACCCCCAGCCGGGGACGGTGTTCCTCATCGCGGTCGTGGCCACCGCCGAGGAGATCGCCTCGGTACGTGGCCGCCTTCCGGACGACACCTCCATCGAGGTCGACCAGGACGATGCGCTGACGTTCCTCGACCCGTTCGGCTTCCGATGGCAGCTGTGCGGACCCGGGTTCGCAGGCCCCGGCGACGTGCATGGCCGCTGGCTAGATGTCCCCTAGAACAAGGAGTTCACGGGTAGAGGTGACAGGTCCGTGACATAGGTGGTCACGGGGAGAATCCTTCTTGGTGTCGAAAGCCTCGAAGGAGACGATCCCCGTGACCGTTGATGA
>JBJHAX010000044.1:0-17597 GCA_050480705.1 Nitriliruptoraceae bacterium | reverse complement strand
GGGCGCGCACGGTGCGGCGCTCCAGCGCCAGCCGCGCGGTCGCCGCACTGGCTTCGGCGGAGGCCAGAGCCAGTCGCGCTTCATCCATCTGGCTGGCGGAAACGGCACCAGACGGGCGCAACTGCTGAATGCGGTTGAAGCGCAGCCGGGCGTCTTCGACATCGACCTCCGCCCGCTCCAGGGAGAGGGTTTCGACGGCATCGTCAAGCCGCACCAGCATGGCGCCGGCGGCGACCCGGTCGCCGGCCGAGACGGCCAATTCCACCACCTCGCCGCTGGCTTGCGGGAAGACCGAAATCGAACGCACCGCCCCGGCCGAACCGATGCCGCGAAACCGCTCAACCAGCGGTGCCGCTTCGACGGCGGCGACGACGACTGTCGGCGGGCCGCCGCGAAAGCCGCGGCCGGCGGCCGGGCCGGCGTCATCGGTCGGCTGCAACAGCCACCAACCGCCGCCAAGCACGCCGATCAGCAACGCTGCCGCCAATATCTGTCGGGTCAGGGATAGCACAGGGCCATCCTCCGTCATCGTTTCGATCAAGAGCTATACGATGGTACGACCCAATTCCGTCGATGGTTTATGACGAAATTCGTCCTGGCGGCAAATCTTGTCGACGGGCGCGCCTGCGGGACCGCACTCTGGGGGTCGAGTCCGGCGGAATTAGGGCAACAGGGCACAACTTTGGCGTGCTCAGCCGATCGCGAACACATGCTCCACCAGACCGGTAGTGGCTATGCTCCAACCCAAAAGCGCCGCCAGCACCGCGCTCGCATGGCCCTCCTTCACCCCTTCCACCAGGTGGTCGAGCTTGCCGACGCCGCCCTGGAGCGCGCACCCCGCGACGTCGAGGCGACGTGGGTGCGCGCCGAGCTGGCCGAGGCAGCGGGTGATGACGAGCTCGCCCGTCAGCTGTTCCGACAGCTCACCACCGAGTTCGACCTCGACCCGACGGCACGCACCGAAATCGACGCGCGTCTGGAGCAGCTGGGTTCCGAGCCGGGCGAACGTCGATGACCGAGACCGAGCACCAGGCGGCACGGCGACCGCGGTGGCCGTTGCGGCTCGCGCTGCTCGCCGGGGTGCTCGTCATCGGTGTCGGCGCGATCTTCGGCTCCCGCATCGGGTTCGACACCGGTGCGGTCGACTCGCCGCTCATCGGCCAGGCCGCACCCCAGCTGCGGTTGCCGGCCCTGGAAGGCGACGGCGAGCTGGTGCTGCCCGACGACCTCGAAGGCAACATCGCGGTCGTCAACTTCTGGGCGTCCTGGTGCGTGCCTTGCCGCAACGAGCATCCCGCGCTGGTCCAGGCGGCCGCCGCCTACAGCGAGCACGGAGTGACGTTCGTCGGTGTCGTCTTCCAGGACTCTGAGCCAAGCGCAATACGGTTCCTCGATGAGCTCGGCCGCGGCTACGAGCACTACACCGACCCTGGATCGCGAGCCGCGATGGACTTCGGCGTTTTCGGCATCCCTGAGACCTACATCCTGGATCGCGACGGGATCGTCGTCGCCAAGCTGACGGGCGAGGTGAACTACTCCCTGCTCGCCACCACGATCGACGACGTGCTCGCGGGCCGTGACCCGCGGTCGGTCGTGCGCGGTCCAGTCCAGACTCAGCCCGGCGGATAGAGACGGTTCAGCCTGGATCGAGCGGCTCGCATGGAACGAGCTGGCGGTCGTCGGTGGGGCGCGAAGCACACCGGCCATGCGGTCAGGAGCGCACGCTCCGGTTCCGCGCCAAGAACTACTACGCTTCCGTAGCACTACGTTGGGGTCGCCTCCGCCTGGCTGGCGCCTGATGGTGGCCCCAATCGTCCGAGCGCAGGAGCGAGCGTGTCGCCGCGGTCCCACGTCGTTGCTTCACTCGCGCTCCTCGGGTTCCTCGCTGTCGGCGCGTCGTCGGCGTCGGCCCAGACGTCCGAGATGGACGACGTTCGTCGAGAGCTTCGCGAGCTCGAGGCTGAGAAGCGCGAGGCTGAACGGGCCGTGGAGGCCGCCCGCCAGCATGCAGCCTCGCTCGACCAGTCATTGGGTTCTGCGGCCGAGGAGCTGCTGCGCAAGCAGGCTGACGAGCTGGAAGCGGAAGAAGACGCAGCCCGCGCCGGCGAGCAGGCGCGCGCGGCAGCGGACGAGCTGCGGTCGACCGAGGCTCAGCTTCGGGAGAATGAGCGGCGGACTGCCGAGTTCGTCGCGTACGCGTACAAGCACGGTCCCGCATCGGTCTCGACATCGGTGCGCACGCTGCAGATCCTGACGAGCTCCAGCGGTCCACGTGACCTGGCGGACTCCCTGCACTTCGTCCAGCGTGAGATGCTGGAACGCCAGCGTGCGGTCGAGGAAGCCGCGGCGCTGCGGGTCACAGCCGAAGCCCTAGCCGCACGCGCACGTGATCACGTGCAGACGCAACAGGAGCGTCTCGCTGATGCGGCTGTCGCTCGTGACGACGCGGCAGCGGCTCACGCTCGGCTGACCCAGCTCGTCGCGGACGCCGATATCGCTGTCGCCGCCGAGCGAGAGCGATTGACGCAGACGGCCGGCCGGCAACAGGCGACGCAGCAGCAGCTACGTGAGCTCGAGCGAGAGCTCGAACGAGAACGTGCGCGCGAACGGGAGCGCGCGCGTGCAGCGCAGGCAGCTCGGTCGGCGGCGGGGCTCGTGACCGTGGGTGGCATCACCGTCGCGAGTGAGCTTGGCCCGTCCCTGCAAGCGCTGCTCGACGCGGCCCGCCAGGACGGCATCGTCCTCGGAGGCTCGGGCTATCGATCCTCGAACGCGCAGGCGGCGCTTCGGCGAGCCAACGGCTGCCCGGATATCAATGCATCGCCGGCAAGCTCGTGTCGCATCCCGACGGCACGGCCCGGAGAGTCAGCGCATGAGCAGGGCCTCGCGATCGACTTCACCTATCAAGGACGCACGCTCTGTTATCCCTCATCCGCGTCGAGCTGTCGCGGCAATCGCGCGTTCGATTGGCTCAGGTCCAACGCATCCCGGTTCGGCCTCCGCGTTCTGGCGAGCGAGGCGTGGCATTGGTCAACCAACGGCCGGTAGACGGATCCCCGCGCTCGGACCTCTCGCACTGATCTGCGACAGGCCCGCCGCCGGGGGCCTCGACGATCGGGGGCAGCATGTGGCGCACCGTGGTCATCGTCTCGGTGCTCGCAGTCTTGATCGTCGTCACCGCACCCGTATGGCCTTGGAGTCGCGGATGGACGTGGGCGCCGGCGGGAATGCTTGCGATGGGTCTCGGCACGCTGCTGCTGTTCCAGTTCTCGGTGGTACCCGATCCGTAGTGCGACTCCTCGAGCCGCCTCGAACCTCGCTCATCCGGCGTCGAGCATGACGGCAAGGCTGAGCGACACCGCATTGAACGTCGCATGCCCAATGATCGCGACGACGAGGTTTCCCGTACGCGCGTACGCGCCGGCAAGGACCACCCCGATCGCGAACAGGCCGGCCAGGGCGGCGGGCTGGCTCACCAGCACCTCGACGTGGACCAAGGAGAAGATGGCCGCCGAGGCGAACACGCCGAGCCATGTGCCGAAGCGATCACGTAGCGAGCGGAACAGCACACCACGGAAGACGATCTCCTCGGTGACCGGCGCCACGACGACCGCGATCGCGGCCACGAGCAGCAGCGTTGGACCGCCTGCAACAGCATCGTCGAGCAGTCGCTGCTGCACCGGTTCACGCGCGCCGAGCAGTATCACCAGGGCTGCGTTGACGGCGTACGACGCGACGGCCGCGATGATGCCCACAGCCACGCCGACAGCAACCGCTCTCGTCGACCAACGGCGGCGTGCGGGTCCGAGCAGTCTTCGATCGAGCCGCCTGGCGAGCAGCAAGGGCAGGAGTGCTGCGGTGAACAGGACGAGCTGCAGGACGAGTGTGGCCACGAGCGCAACGACCGACGGACCGTAGCCAGGCTCGGGTGACGCGACGTCACCTGTGGCGAAGACGACCAGGTTGGGCGACACGAAGAGTGCCGTCGTCAGGAGCGCCAACCAGACCGGGTACGGCCGCTCCTGGGGGCTCGATCGCTTCATCTGGAAGGTGCGCCGTCGAACGGCTCCGTGCGGGCACACGACGGAATGGTCCGGCGAAGGGCAGGCGCCGCGTGCCTGCTCATGGCCCGGAGCCACGTCAGCGTCGGTGTGATGGTCATATCGGAGGCCAACCGAGTCGTGCGAACCACGACAATGCGCCGCTCATGAGCTGTGCCCAGATGCCGGTGACCATCGAGACGCCGATGGCGACGAGCAGCCAACCTCCGAGGCGCTGGATCGTAGGACTACGCCGACGCAGCCACGCGAAACGGTCGTAGCCCCGCGCAACCGCATAGGCGACGCCCAGGAACGGCACACCCAACCCCAGGGAGTAGAACGCCAGCAGGAACACTCCGCGGCCCAGGGTCGCCTCGGTCGCGGCGATCGCGAGAACGCCCGCGAGGACCGGACCGATGCAGGGCGTCCAGCCAGCTCCGAACGCCATCCCTAGGGGGAAGGCCCCAGCAAGGCCGCGGCTCAGCCGTGTCGGGTCGAGCTGCACCGATCGGGCCAGCATCGGCCACCGGAGGATCCCGGCGAGAGCCAGGCCCATGACGATGACCACCGCTCCGGCGATGCGTTCGAGCAGGATCCCCCTGCTTGCCAGCCACCATCCCAGCGCCGACGCGGTGGCGCCGAACGCCGCGAAGACGACGGTGAAGCCACCTACGAAAAGAGCGCTACCTGCGAGCGCAGTACGCAGCTGCGGATGTCCGTCGCTGCCGCGAAGACCACTCACGTACGCGACATAGCCGGGCACCAGCGGAACCGTGCATGGCGAAGCGAACGAGATGACGCCGGCTACGACCGCCAGCGCAGCGAGCCCGAACAACTCGGCCACATGGCTCCCAAGACGACTCTGCTACTACGTTACCGTAGTGGTTCGAGTCGTCGGCTCCGGCCGCTGGCGCGATCAGGATCGCCGACATCGACGCGCCCCCCACCGGTACCACCGACCTCATCCCGCACCCGCGGGCTGGAGCCGAGCGCCGTTCGCATCTACGACACGCCCGTCGTACCATCGTGGGCGCGGCGCTTCGATGCGGGCACGACAGCATCCGTACATCACGATCGGTCACATCGTGCCGAGCAAGCTCCTCCAACGGGCGGTCGTGGGCGGCGCCGTCGTGGCCGTTCTCGGCTCTGGTGTGTTGACCTCGTGGTGGGGTCTGCGACCCGTTGACACGGACGGAGTTGCCCAACGGCTGTGCGTACTCGCCGAGCAGGCGCCGCAAGACCCGACGGCCGCTGGCGCGCGTTTCATGATCGACGCGCACGAGCCGCTGCACGTCGTGGCGGGCGAGCTTCTCGATGTCGACCGCGGGCGTGCGGCACGACTGTTCGAGGCCAAGTATCGGGTCGAGCAGGCGATCAGCAGCGAGATGACCGGCCGCGATCTCGCGCAGCGTCTGGCCGAGCTGGCCGAACTGGTAGAGGAGGATGGTCGATGCGTCGGTTCCTGACGAGGACGATCGGCGTGCCGCTCAGCGTGGTCGCACTGCTAGTAGCCGGGTGCAGCCCCGCCGTCGATGAGCCGGCGGGTGATGACGGCCCTCAATCGGCGGCCGATCAACCCGTGCAGGTCGCGATGGCCTCCTACGACCTGGCCGTCGGCGATGCGCGGCGGCTGACCGCTGGCCTGGTGCTGACGGACGGGGGGCTCCTCGTCGGCGGGGAGGTGTCGATGACGCTGTTCTACTTCGGCGAGGACGGCACCCAGCAGCCTGAGCAGGTCGGGTCGCCGGAGGTGGCGCGGTTCCTGGTGGTTCCGGGGCTCGGGCCCGCACAGCCGGTCGACGGGCCCCAGCAGGGCGACGGGTCGATTGTGGGCGTGTACGAGACGGCCTTCGACTTCGACCGGCCGGGACGCTACGGGGTCGGTGTCGTCGCGCAGGTCGATGGGGAGTCGCTTCAGGGCACCACGACCTTCGACGTCGCCGCGGCGACCACGGTGCCCGACGTGGGCGATGTGGCGCCCACCGTGGCCAACCCGACGGTTGGCAGCGACGTCGCGCCGGCGGTCATCGACTCGCGGGCGCGTGACGGCGGGGAGGTTCCCGACCCACAGCTGCATGCGACGACGCTGGAGTCCAGCCTCGCCGCCGGAAGGCGTGCGGTCGTGCTGCTGTCGACGCCGGTGTATTGCGTGTCGCGGTTCTGCGGTCCGATCACCGAGCAACTCGAGGAGCTGGCGGTCGAGCTGCCCGAGGACGTGGACACGATCCACATCGAGGTGTGGGAGGACTTCGAGCAGCGGCAACTGCATCCTGCCGCGGAAGCATGGATCGCCGCCGACGGGGACGGTCACGAGCCGTGGCTGTTCGTCGTCGGAGCCGATGGCGTGGTGCTGGGCCGGTGGGACAACGTGGCCGATCTCGAAGCCGTCCGCGCCCTGCTGGCGTCATAGGAGCAGCTGATGGGACACGATCATGCGTCGGTTGGCGGGAGCGGCAGGGAAAGGTGCGCCCTCCGAGCAGAGGTGTTGATCCGGTGAGCGCGTGCGCGCGACCGCACCGGCTGGCCGCATCGCTGTCCGCGCTCGCGGTGGCGACGGCGGGCTGCGGGGTCGCGACCGCCATGAACCAGGACGCCCACGGCGCTCTGGCGGGCGTGCGCACGGTCGAGATCGACGACCGCCGGCATCTCGATGGGGTCATCCACTATGACGAGGACCCGCCGCTGGGCGGGGCGCACGCACCGATCTGGGTCAACTGTGGGCGCTACGTCGAGGAGGTGCCCACCGAGCTCGCGGTGCACACGCTCGTGCATGGGGCGGTGTGGATCACCCATCCGCCCGGTGTGCACGACGGTTGGATCGAGCGGCTCGACCGGCTCGCCGCCAGCCAATCGCACATCCTGATCTCACCGTTGGAGAGCGCGACCGAGGTGGTGGCCACCGCCTGGGGGGCCCAGCTGACGCTGGATGGACCCGACGACCCCGCACTCGACGCGTTCGTCGAGGCCTACGTGCAAGGCCCGACGACACCCGATCCCGGCGCACCGTGTTCCGGCGGCGTCGGCCAGCCTGCCACATGAGCTGGCCTCGGATGCTCGCCGCTGCCGTCGTCCTGATCGCGGCCACCGCGATCGTCACCACGGCGGTCACGCGCACTCCGGCACCTTCCACACCGGGGGCTGGCTCGGTCGACGTCGGGTTCGCCCAGGACATGATCGAGCATCATGCGCAGGCGGTCGAGATCGGTGAGCTGATCCGCGGGCGGGCGCAGAGCTACGACGTCGCCGCGCTCGCCGCCGACATCGTTCTGACGCACCAGGCACAGATCGGTCGGATGCAGGGCTGGCTCGGCATGTGGGAGCAGCCGCAAGCGACCGTCACGCCACGGCAGCGATGGATGGGACGCGAGATCGAAAGACCGATGCCTGGCCTGGCGTCCCGCGAGCAGCTCCGCGCGTTTGCCGAGGCCGTACCTGCCGACGCCGAACGCCAGTTCCTCGAGCTGATGCTCGAGCACCACCTCGCGGCGATCGAGATGGCCGAGTTCGCGGCGCAGCACGCCGAGGTCGCGGACGTGCGCCGGCTGGCGGAGGCCATCGTCAGTGGTCAACGTGCGGAGGTCGAAGAGATGCGCCGCCTGCTCGCCCGGGATGGTGCTCCACCTCGACCGATCTAGCGTCCAAGCGGCGCTCCACGTATGAGCCCGTGCACACGCCCCCACTTTGCTCCCACCTGACCACCTAGTTACTATGTTCTTGTAGTAGTTACGGAAAGGGTGGCCGATGAGTAGGTGTCGACGCACGGTTCGCCCCGTCATGGGACTGGCGATCGTCGGCCTCGCCCTCGGATGCTCCTCCCCCGACGAGCCTCCTGCACCGTCGAGCGTGGAAGGTGCGCTGCAGATCGTCGGGACCGACGTGCTGACTTTCGAGCCGAGCGAGATGGTGGCGACCGCCGGCGAGATCACGATCGAGCTGACCTCCCAGAGCGCGGTTGCGCACGACGTGGTGATCGACGAGACCGCCGAGCAGGTGGTGTCCGCAGGCGCCGGCCAAACCGCTGTCGGGACCGTGACCCTGGAGCCGGGCGCCTACACGTTCTTCTGCAGCATTCCCGGTCATCGTGCCTCGGGCATGGAAGGCGTGCTGACGGTCGAGCGCTGACACCTTCGGGGCAGCGTGTTACATACGCGCCGTTCCCACAAGGCGCCGTTGCCCGGTTCGTCTCGCTGGAGAGACGCACCACGAGCCCGAACACGAGGTAGCCATGCCGCAACGTCGCAGCGTTCCCCTGGTCGCCATGGCGGCCATGGCCTGGCTGATCCCCGCCGGGATCCTCGTGCAGGCGATCCTCGCCGGACGCGGCATGTTCGTCGGCGGATCGGTGTTCGGGCTACACGGCGGGATCGGACACGGCGTGCTGCTCATCGCCGTGCTGCTCGCAATCCTGGCCTGGGCACTCGGCGTTCGTCGCAGCACGGCGATGCTGGCGACGTTGACGATCGTTGGCCTGCTGGCACAGACCGGGTTGGGCTACGCCGGACGACGATCCGGGATCGCGGCCGCATCGGCATGGCACATCCCGCTCGGGGTGGCGCTGCTCGGGCTGTCCGTCGCGGTCGCACTGCTGACGACCCAGCACCTGCGGACAACGACGCTGACGGACCGACACGTCACGAGCGACCTCGACACCTAGGCGACGCCGTAGCTCGCCCGGTACGTCGCGATGCGGGCGAGATCGTCCGCGTCGAGCACCGAAGCGCCGCCGACCGACCCGTCGCTCAGATGGCGCACGACGTCGTCGATGGTCGCCAGCGCGATCGTGCGGGTGGCGTACTCGCGACCGAGCTCGTCGAGCGCCGCCTCGTCGGGCCTCGTGCCCCGCTCGCGCCGGTCGACCCCGACGACGATCCCGGTCAGCTCGATCGCCGCGATCGAGCGCAGCAACGGGACGGTCTCGCGTATCGACGTGCCCGCGGTGGTGACATCCTCGACGATCACGACCCGCTCGCCGTCGCGCGGCCGATGGCCGATCAGCACCCCGCCCTCGCCGTGGTCCTTGGCCTCCTTGCGGTCAAAGCACACGCCCACCTCGACGCCGCGCTCCGCCAGGGCGATGCCGGTCGCGACCGCCAGCGGGATGCCCTTATAGGCCGGCCCGAACACCACGTCGAGCTCACCGCCGAGGTCGTCGAGGATGGCCGCCGCGTAGAAACGGCCGAGCTCGGCGAGCTGGGCCGCGGAGCGGAAGCGGCCGGCGTCGACGAAGTACGGCGTCGGGCGGCCCGACTTGGCCACGAAGTCCCCGAAGGTCAGCACCCCGCTGCGGTGCATGAACGCCACGAAGTCCCGCGTCCGGGTGGCGCGCTCGTCGGCCATGTCAGAGCTCCTGGCGGGACAGCACACCTAGGCAATCGACTCAACAGCAGACGTGACCGAGTGGAGTGCTGAGCATGCGATGCAGGAACCAGATGCTGGTTGCGAGCCCCATCACGGTCGTCGTGAACATGACTGATGCTCGGCGGACCGCGAGCGGGACCATGGCACCGATGTCCTCGCCGAGCAGCGCACGTAGCCGAAGGTCGACGGCGGAGGTGAACCCGGCGACGTGAGCCTGGGCCAGTGGCGGTATCCGAAGCAACGCACCCACCAGGTCTCGGTGCTCGGCGCCTCGCGACATGGCGTATCGGTCAGCGGCGATCTCGCGCTGCGCGACGGCCCAGGCCAGCCACTGCTTTCCGAACGGGAGGTGTCGCACGACGGGTCGCAGCACCTCGATGACGAGCAGTCGCAGCGGGTCCCACGCACGTTGATGCGCCTGTTCGTGCAGCAGGACGGCCTTCAGCTCGGCGGCGGTGAGCTGGTCGGCGATCTGTCGGTCACAGTAGATCGTGGGCCGTGCGAGTCCGGCGACGAACGCCGCGTCTCTCAAGCTACCGGTGCGTACCCCGATCCCGGCCAGTTGCTGCGGAGTCGAGTCGTTGTGCAGCAGCTGAACCATGCGTCGATGACGCCAGGCATAGATGGCGAAGGCAGGGACGATCGGTGCGGCGACGACGAGCACGCCCGTCGCGACGAACCCGATGTGGTGGATCGGTAGCAGGCTCAGCGTGCAGAGGGCGGCAACACCGAAAAGGACGGCCACGAGCTGTCGACGGTCAGGCATCCTTCGACCGCCGGGTGGCTTGCCGCAGCTTCTTGACGACCTCGGGGTCGGCCTGTTGGACCGCCGCGGCGAAATGGGCCAGCGCGACGGGGCCATAGCGCGCGATGAGCTCGTCGACGTCGCGCTTGCTGAAGTGCTCGATGAGGCTGGCCTCGTCGAACAGGGGCCAGTAGTCGTAGCTTCGTCCCCGACGTACCCGGTCGAGGAAGCCCTTCTCGTGAAGCCGAACCAAGATCGTCATGATGGTGGTGTAGGCGAGCTGCTCACGCTTGCCGCGCACGCCGTTGAGCCGTTCGAGCACCGTTGGCACGTTGGCAGGCGCCTCCTGCCAGAGACTCGCCATCACCTCGTACTCGAGGCTCCCGAGCAGCCCTTCGGCGCTCGCTCCGCTTCCTCGCTCGGCCATCGGTTCCTCCACCACAGGTTCTAGAGACTATCGGGGTCGTGACGCCGTTTCCGGGGTGGCGAGCACGCGTGGATCGTGTCTGGTGGTCACAGCAGTGACCACGATGAGCGGAAGCGCACGGCGATCGCCACGATGAAGGTCAGGTACCAGGCAGTGAGCGCGAGGGACTGCCACGCGCGCACGCGAGCAACCATCGTGCCGGCACGTCCGGTCGCCTCGAGGTTGCGGATCGCGGTGCTCCAGAAGATGGGGATCATCACCACCCACACGACCATGCAGTAGGGGCACAGTGCGCCGATGCGGTAGATGCTCTGGAACGCCAGCCAGTGCACGAAGACGATGCCGAACGTCGTCCCTGCCTGCAGGCCCGCCCAGTACCAGCCGGGCAGACGGACGCGGCCGGTCAGCGCGACGCCGGTGACGACCACCACGGTGAACCCGACCAGGCCGAGCAGCGGGTTGGGAAAGCCGAACACCGCCGCCTGGGGGGTGCTCATCACCGAGCCGCAGCTGAGCAGCGGGTTGATGTCACAGCTCGGCAGGTAGTCCGGGTCGGCGGCCAGCGCGAACCGTTCGACCGTCAATGCGAAGGACGCGGCGAGCCCGACCACACCGCCGACCAGCAGCACCCAGGCCAACGGTCGCCCGCCCGTGTCAGGGATGGGATCGGGAGCCTCGCTGGTCTCGCCCGTGAGCGGGGGCGGCGTACTGGGCGGCACCGTGTCAGTCATCGATCGCGGCCTCGATCGCTGCACGGAACTCGTTCGCATCGCGAGGTTGCAGCCGTTCGTCGTTGAGGAAGAACGTCGGGGTGCCGGTCACGCCCAGTGCCCGGCCGTCATTGAGGTCGATCTCGACCCGCTCACGCGTGGCCGGATCGGCGACTGCCTGGTCGTAGGCGTCGAGGTCGAGATCCAGCTCCTGCGCGAACATGCGGAAGACGTGTGCCTGGGAGTCCTGCCGTTCGCCCCACTCGGGCTGGGTCACGAACATCAGGTGATACATGTCCTCGAAAGCGTCCTGTTGGGCCGCTGCTTCCACCGCGATCGCCGCGTTCATCGAGTTGGCGTGCCCGGGCAGGGGGAAGTAGCGGGCGACGAAGCTGACCCGATCGCCGTACTCGTCCCGCAGCTGCTCGACCAGCGGATACGCCGCCCGGCACGCCTCGCATTCGAAGTCGAGGAACTCGACCAGCACGACATCGCCCGGGGCCGACGACAGCCGGCGGCTGTCCTCACGCACCACCGGCACCGCCCCGTCCCCGCTGGGCGGCTCCTCGGGTGCCGAGCGCAGGTTCGCCAGGGCCAGACCCCCCAAGACGACCGCGATCAGCGCCAGGGACAGTTTCAGACTCGTGCTCATGCGTTTGCCTCCTCAGGCTCTGCCTCGCGGCGTGCTGTCCACTGCTCGACGATCCGTGGCAGGTCATCGACCCAGTGCGATCGCCTGGTCCCGAACGGCCAGACGCGGCGTGCGATCCCGTCCGCGTCGAACCCGATGACTTGCGCGGGGTGGCCGATCAACGTGCCGTCGCCGCGCGGGTCGGGCGCTTCGACGATCGGGCCGGGCAGATCCAGCTCGTCCAGCGCGCGTTGCACGGTTCCCAGATCGCCACGAAGCCCGACGAACCCGCGGTCGAACGCCGCCAAGAACTCGGTGATGCGTTGCCGTGAGTCACGCTCGGGATCGACCGAGACGAACACCACCTCGACCTGCCGGGTGGAGATGCCCGCGAGATCCATCGCCGAGGCGATCGACGCGAAATGGATCGGGCAGATGTCCGGGCAGGACGTGTAGCCGAAGAACACCAGCACCGGCTTGCCCGCGAACGACGAACGCAGCGACACCGGCTGCCCGGACGTGTCCTCGAATGTCACCTCGGGCAGGACGCGCCGCCGTTCGACCTCCAGCGGGATGCCCCACCAGCCGTCGGAGCCCACCGCTGTCCGCGGCTCGGTCTGCGCTGTCGCACTGACCGAGCCACACCCTGCGGCCAAGAGCACGACGCCGGCAAGAACGGCGACGAGGCTGGACACGTGAGCAACCTTGGTCGGGCAGCACAAACCTAGTCACTACAGTATCGTAGTAGTTCGGTCGTGGAGGTTCTGCGACCCCGCACTTGTCCTGGCCCGACACCTGTGGGCGGACTGGCGGTGTTTGTGCCTGCCGGGCGTCGAGGAGGTCCGCGTGCTCGCATCCGGCAGGTTCGCGCTGCTGTGGCGGGTGGTGCTCGCCCTGGCCGTCTCGGCGGGGGCGTTGCTGGTGATGGTTGCGCCAGCGGCGGCGCACGCCGCGTTGGTCAGCGCGTCACCGGCAGCAGGTGAGCAGCTCGAGGTGGCTCCGTCGGAGGTGCGGCTGGAGTTCAACGAGACGATCGAGGCCGGTCCCAACGCGCTCCGTGTCTTCGATGCCGGCGGGGCCCGTGTGGACGCGGGCGCGATCGACACCGGGGAGCGCAACCAGATCGCGGTCAGGCTGCCTGCGGATCTGGCCGAGTCCGCCTACGTCGTCGCCTATCGGGTCACCTCCGCCGACGCGCATCCGATCGCAGGCACGACCACGTTCACCGTCGGGGACGCGCCGGCGTTGGATCGGGCGACGATCGAGAGCATCGCGGGGGTCAGCGCGGGTTGGATCGGCGTGCTCGGCTCTCTGCTTCGCGGTGTCGGGTATGTCGGTTCGCTGCTGGCCGCCGGCGCGATCGTGTTCGTGCGTGTCGTGTCGCCCGTGACGGACCGTCGTGCAGCGCCGTTGGGCATGCGGGCGGCGCTAGTCGGTCTTGGCGCGACCTTGGCGCACATCCCGGTGCAGGCCTCGGCCATCTCCGGCTACGGGCTTCTGGAAGCCCTCACCGACGGACCGACGCTTGAGGCGACGTTGACGTCGAGCTTCGGGCAAGGCGCGCTCGTGCGCTCCGCCGGTTTGGTGGTGCTGGCCTTCGCTTGGCGACTTGACCGGCGTCGCTGGGTCGTGCTGGCGGCGAGCCTGGTGATCATCGGGTCGTACCCGCTCGACGGTCACCCGCGCAGCATCGATCCCACGTGGCTGCTGGTCACCGGCGACGCGATCCACGTCGCTGCCGTGGCGGCGTGGACCGCCGGCCTGGTGCTCTCCTACCTCGTGTTCCGCGACCTGCGCCAGGCCGACGACCACGAGGCGGCGGCTGCGCTCGTCGCACGCTTCAGCCGCTTCGCGCTGTGGTCGGTCGTCATCCTGACCATCGCTGGCACCGCCATGTCGCTGCCGCTGGTACGCAGCTTCGACGCGCTCACCTCGACACGCTACGGCTGGATGCTCGTCGCCAAGCTTGCGGTCGTGGCCGTCGTCTTCGGGGTGGCCGCCTACAACCGGCGGCGACTCGTCCCCGCACTCGCCGCACCGCCGGTTCACGCCGACGCAGCTCCCGACGCTGCTGTCGACACGCCGGTCGGGCCGTCACGCGGCCCTGCCGACGCGTGGCGCACCCTGCACCGGACGGTCCGTGTCGAGCTGGCTTTGCTTGCGGTCATCGCCGCCATCACCGGTTTCCTCGTGACCACCCAACCCGCCGCCGTCGCCGCAGGACTCTCGGGACCGACCTTCGCGTCCGTCCCGTTCGGCGACGAGCTCACGCTCGACGTGACGATCGACCCCTCCGCGCCCGGCACCAACACCCTGCATGTCTACGTCCTCGAGCCTTCCGGACAACCCTCGGACCAGGTGGAGAGAGTCCGGTGGGAGTTCACCTACCTGCCCGAACAGATCGGACCGATCGTCGTCGAGCCGTTCGTCGCCGGGCCGGGCCACTGGACCGCCGTCATCGACGACCTGCGGTTCGAAGGGCCGTGGGAGATGCGCGTCATCGGCGGTGTGGGCCGCTTCGACGAGGCCTCCGCCACGATCGCCTTCTCGATCAACCCATGACTCCACCGGCCGAACGGAGGCCATGATGCGTCTCGCTCGCGTGCTCGCCACCGGCAGCTTGGCGGCAGCGATCGTCGTGCTGACCGCCAGTGCCGCCCTCGCGCACCCGTACGTCACCGACGGCGCCACCGTCCCCGCCCGATCGCTGGCCACGATGACCCTGGCCATGGGACATGGGTGCGGAGACGAGACCAGCGGAGGTGGCGACCCGACACGCGAGATCGCGCTGCAGGTCCCGGCCGAGATCGGGCTCATCGAACCGCACGACACCGATCTCTACACCGCAGCCGTCGAGACCGGCTCGGACGGACGCGTCGAGACCGTCGTGTGGACCGCCACGGGTGATGGTGTGGCAGCCCCCAGCGTGACGATGGACGTCGTGATGGACGGCGACGAGGGCGACGAGCTGTGGCTCAAGGTCTTCCAGGGCTGCGACGGGTTCGAGTACCGGTGGATCGGCACGCCCGACGAGCCCGCGACCGACCCGGCGGTCCGCGTCACGCTGACTGCCCCCGACCCCGACGCTCCGCCGCCACCACCGGCCGAGCCTGACACACCCGGCACGGAAGACCCGCAGACCCCGCCGTCGCAGCCGACCGAGCCTGACCCCGACGAGCACGAACCGGACACGGCGAGTCCTCCCCCGCCAGCCGACGTGACGCCACCCGCAGCCGACGGAGGTGGGTGGCGTCCCTGGGGCGCAGCCGGGCTGGGGGCGGGGGCTCTTGCCGTAGCCGCGATCGTCACTTTCCGGCGCCGACGCCGCACGTCGACACCCGATGGGCGAGGCGACTGATGCACCGGCGAACGGCGACCGTTGTGACGGGGGCGCTGCTGGCGTTGCTGCTCACCGCTGTGCCGGCGGCGGCCGACCCGGCGCGGCCGACGAACTACCGGTCGGACATCGAGACGGTCACGCCCGCCACGACGACCATCCGCACCGAGATCTTCGGCGGCGACGCGTTCTTCGTGCTGACGGTCGCGCCGGGATCCTCGGCCATGGTCTACGGCTATGAGGGTGAGCCGTACGTGCGCTACCACGCCGACGGGATCGTCGAACGCAACGTCCGCTCTCCGGCACGGTGGCTCAACGACGCCAGGTACGGCGCCGCTGACGTCACCCCGCCGCCTGATGCGAGCGCCAACGCCCCACCCCGTTGGGAGGTGGTGGCAACCGGCGGCACCTACGCCTGGCATGACCATCGCGTGCACTGGATGTCGCCCCGCCCCTCCGGGCGCATCGACGTGACCGCGCAGCGCGAGCAGCTGGTGCAGGAGTGGACCGTCGACCTGACGGTCGACGACGAGCCGATCCGCGTTGCCGGCCGGCTGACCTGGCTGCCATCCACCTCGCCGATCATGCCTGCGGCGGCTGGGCTGCTGATCCTCGCAGCTGGCCTCCTGCTGCTGCGTCGGCCCACAACGGTGCCTCTCGCCGTGACCGTCGGGGCGGTGGCGGCGGGTGCGGTCGGTGCCGCGATGACGTTTGGTCTGCCTGCCGGCGCGCAGGCCGATCCGTTCGTGCTCGTGCTCCCGGGGATCGCGCTGGCCCTGGTCGGGCTTGCCACCGGTATCCGGCGCCGACGACGCTCCACCGCCGAGCTCGTCGCCGCGCTGTCCGGCGTGCCCATCCTCGTCTGGGCGGTGCTGCAAGTCGGCGCGCTCACCGCGCCGATCGTGCCTACGACCATGCCCACCAGCGCCGCTCGCATCCTGGTGGCGGTCGCGCTGGCAACCAGTGTGGTCGCCTTGGTCGGTGCCGCCCGTCTTCTGATCATCAGACGCGACGACACCGACGGCGACGCGGATGTCCCATCGCGAACGGACCGGCGTCCACGACCTGGCCACGGCCTGCGTGCGACGACCTTGCCCGTCCTCACGCTCGCGATCGCGCAGCCGTTCATCCTCGCCCATGCTGGTGCGGGCGCGACCTGGCAGGCCATGCTGACCGTCGCCTCGCTGGCCCTGGTGGTCGTCTTCGTTCTGGTCCTGATCGGCAAGATCACGCTTGATGGTGCTGACGATCTCGTCATGCCGCTCGCCGCGGTCGTCATCGTGTCCAGCGCCGCGCCCCTCGGTTCCTACATCCTCTCTGACTGGGTCGGATGGGCTTTCCCGCTCGGCGTCGTCACGCTCGTGACGCTGCTGCTCGCCGCGTTCACACCGGTTCGCATCAGCTTCAGAGAGCCACCTGCGTACGGCGCGATCGCGCTGGCGATCTTCGGTGCGATCACGTTGTATCTGCCGATCACCCGCGCCTGGCATCCGGTGGAGTTCTTGCCACTCGCCGATGACGCGATCGTCAGCGTCGAGCTGCCGGACGGCACGCAGGCGGTTGACGGCAGGCTGCTCGTCGCCGTCAGCGTCGAGGGAGGATCGTTCGGCGGGCAGGAACCTTCACCTGATCGCGTCACCGACGACCCGGAGGAGGCTGGCATCCTCAATGTGCGGGTCAACGAAGCGACGGTCGAGGTCGACTTCCTGGAGACCTGCACCATCGACGCGCCCTGCACCGAGGTCACCTTCCACCTCGACGTTGCTCCGGGACAGCACAGCCTGTGGGCAGAGCTTGTCCGCGGTGACGGCATGCCGTTCGCGCCGGCGATCTACGACCGAGCCGTGTTCGACATCGACTGAGCGCGCCGCAGCGAACGCCCGCGTCAGTAGCAGGCTGCAGCCAGCCACGGGTAGGGGTTGATCGCGGCGCCCCCGCCGGGTGCGACCTGGAAGTGCACGTGCGGGGAGCCCCCTGCGGCGTTTCCGGTGGCGCCGTTGCGGCCGATCAGCTGCCCGGCGGTCACGCGCTGTCCGGCACGACCGTCGGGTTCGATGCTTGCCAGGTGCGCGTAGTAGTAGACGTTGCCGTCGTCGCCCCGGAGATAGATGGCGATGCCACCAAGCCCGCCGGACGAGTTGCGGCTGATGACGCCTGACGTGAACGCGTAGACGGGCTGGTTGTACGGGGCCATGACGTCCGAGCCCTTGTGCTGGCGTCCGCCGCTGCGTGGCGCCCCCCATGAGTCACGGAAGGAGAACGCGCGGTCGAAGATGCACGCGTAGATCCCCTGCTGGACACCTCGGTCGATCTGTATCTGTCGGTCCAGGATGGTTCGCAGGCTTGACG